>NZ_JAIFZR010000004.1:1112500-1392788 GCF_020005195.1 Azospirillum agricola | reverse complement strand
GGGCCGGCGCTGTGGTGCTCAACGCGGTCCTGACCACGGTGGACAACGCGAGCAACGAGGTCTCCGGCGTGATCTCGGGCAGCGGCAGCCTGATCACGGAGGGCACCGGAACGCTGACCCTGTCGGGCGCCAACACCTACACCGGCGCCACGACCGTGCAAGGCGGAACGCTGGTCGTGGCGGGCGACGGCAACCTGGGCGGTGGCACGTGACGCTGAACGCGGCACGCTGACCGTGACCGGAGCCGGGGTGATCGACAATGGCATCGGCATCGATGCCAACGGCGCCACCAAAACCTCCGCCGCCGTCACCCTGTCGGGCGTGATCTCCGGCAACAACCTGACCAAGACCGGCAGCGGAACGCTGACCCTGTCGGGCGCCAACACCTACACCGGCAGCACCACGGTGTCGGCGGGCACGCTGCTCCTCACCGGCAGCCTCGGCAACGGGGCCGTGTCGGTGGCGTCCGGCGCGACCCTGGGCGGCACCGGAACCATCGGGCGGCAGCGTGACCGTAGACGGGGGGCGACCCTGGCGCCGGGCGTCGCGGGAAGCAAAACGGCATCGGCACGCTGCTCATCGGCGGCAACCTGACGATGAACGGAATCCTGGCGATCGAGCTGGCCGGCGCATCCAGCTACGACAAGGTCAGCGTCTCCGGCACCGTCACGATCAACGGCGGCAGCAGCGGCACCACCGGCAACAACTTCATCAGCGTCACCCGCGTGAACGGCTACGCGGCGACCAACACCACCTACGCGGTGATCAACAACACCGGCTCCAGCCCCATCAGCACAACCTTCCCCAGCCTCGCCGAGGCGGCACCCTGACCACCAACGGCGACCTCTACACGGTCAGCTACGCGGCGGGCACGGGTTCCGACGATCTGGTTCTGACGGCGGTGGGTCAACCCCACCGTGACGTCGGTGTCGGCGACGACCGCCGACGGCACCTACAAGGCGGGCGACACGGTGACGATCACCGTCACCTTCAACCGGGCGGTGACCGTGACCGGATCGCCGACCCTGAGCCTCGGCACCGGGCGGACGGCGACCTACACCGGCGGTTCGGCGGCACGACTCTGAGCTTCACCTACACCGTCCAGGCCGGCGACAGTTCCGCCGACCTGGATTACGCCTCGACCACCGCGCTGTCGCTGAACGCGGCGCATCGTCGACGGCACCACCAGCATGGCCGCCACCCACGCTGGCGCGCCAGGGCGGCCGCTGGCGGCGCGGGCACCGCACCGGCGGTCAACGGGGTGGTGGATCTCGGCCGACCGCCGGCCTACGACGCGCGCGCACGGTTCCGGCCGGCCTTCCGACCCGCGCGCCCCGGCTGACGTGCGGGGGCGAGCGACGCGGCGGGGGCGCGCGCTGACGGGCGCGGACGGCTCGGCGCCGCCCCCCGCCGCGGCGCGGCGACGAGCGCCCGCCCGTCCTCCGCCGCGGTGTCCTCCTCGACCGCCGACGGCACCTACGGCACCGGCGACACCATCACCATCCAGGTCAGCTTCTCGGAAGCGGTGACGGTGTCGGGCACGCCGACGCTGACGCTCAACACCGGCGCGTCGCGACCTACAGCGGCGGCTCCGGCGGCAGCGTGCTGACCTTCACCTACGTGGTGCAGGCCGGCGACACCACCGCCGACCTCGACGCCGGCGGCCTCGCCCTGAACGGCGGCGTCATCACCGACACCACGGGCAACCCCGCCACCCTGGCCTGCCGGGCGGGGGCGCCTCGCTCGCCGGCGGCAAGGCCATCGTCATCGACACCACCCCGCCCAGCGTCGTCGGCGTCAGCGTCCCGGCCGACGGGGCCTACACCGTCGGCAAGACGCTGAGCGTTACCGTGCAGCTCAGCGAGGCGGTCATCGTCAACGGCACGCCGACCATCCTGCTCGACATCGGCGGCGTCCAGCGCGTGGCGGTCTACAACCCGGCCGGCAGCAGTGGAACGGCGCTGCGCTTCGACTATGTGGTGCAGGCCGGCGACAACGACGCCGACGGCATCACCGTCAAGGAACTGGCGCTGAACGGCGCCAGCATCACCGACGCCGCCAGGCTGGCGCTGCCCGCGACCCTGGGCGGCATCCCCGGCACCCAGGGCGTGCTGGTCGACACGCTGGCGCCGGACGCCCCGTCGGTTCCGGTCCTCGCCGCCGGGCAGGACAGCGGCAGCTCGGCCACCGATGGGCTGACCAACGTCAACCGGCCGACCATCGGCGGCACCGCCGAGCCGGGCTCCACCGTCACCGTGATGATCGACGGCGTCGCCCGCGGCACCACGACGGCCGGCCCCGGCGGGGCGTGGAGCTTCACCGTCACCGACCCGCTGACCGACGGCGCCCACTCGATCACCACCACGGCGACCGATCGGGCCGGCAACGTCAGCCCCGCCTCACCGGCGCTGGCGCTGGTCATCGACGCCACGCCGCCGGTGCTCTCGACGCCGTCGCTCGCCCCCGGCTCCGACAGCGGGGTTTCGGCGACCGACCGCATCACCGGCGTGACGCGCCCGACCCTGACCGGAAGCGCCGAGCCCAACAGCAGCGTCCGCGTCATCCTCGACGGGGTGGTGGTCGGCACGGCGACGGCGGGGCCCGACGGGCGCTGGAGCTTCACCGTCGCCGACGCGCTGGCCGACGGCGACCACAGCGTGGCGACCGAAGCGACGGATGCGGCCGGCAACACCGGACGGTCGGCCAGCCAGACCTTCACGATCCGCAGCACGGCGCCCGGCGCTCCCTCGGCTCCGACGCTCGCCTCCGCGACAGCGGCGCCTCGGCCAGCGACGGGCTGACCAGCACGACCCGGCCGGTGCTGACCGGCACCGCCCCGCCCAACGGCACGGTGACCGTCTATGTCGACGGCACGGCGGTCGGCACCGCGCGGACCGACGGGGCGGGGTCTGGAGCCTGACCCTGAACAACCCGCTGACCGACGGCGCCCACCGGATAGAGGTCAGCGCCGCCGACGCGGCCGGCAACGTCGGTACCCAGCGGTCCGAGGCGCTGGTGCTGATGATCGACACGCAGGCCCCGACCGTGGCGGCGGGTGGCGCGGCGCCACGCCTGACCGCCGGCGGGACGGCGGCGGTCGGCGCCGGAATTTCGCTGTCCGACGCCAACACGCTGGACCGGGTGGTGATCAGCCTGACCAACGCGCAGGCCGGCGACGAGCTGGTGATCGGCGCGCTGCCGGGCGGCATCACGGCGAGCAGGGACGGCAACCGGATCGTGCTGTCGGGCGTCGCCTCGGCGGCGGACTACCAAGCGGCGGTGCGGGCGATCGGGCTGCGGTCGAGCGCCACCGACCCCAGCTTCGGCGGCACGGCGACGAGCCGGTCGATCACAGTGTCGGCGCGCGATGCAGCCGGCAACGAAAGCGGGGCGGCGACGGTGTCGGTCAACGTTCCCGCCACCGCGGTGCCGCCCACCGCCTCCGGCGGCGACACCGGTGACCACGATCTCCGGCAACGGCCCCTCGACCAACACCTCCTCCAGCTCCGGCTCCACCGGCAGCGGCTCCACCGCGCTGCCGAGCCTGCCCGGCGGAAACGGCGCAACCAGCGGGAGCGGCCCGATGATGGGATCCTCCGGCACCGACGCCGGCCGCTCGGTGACGCTGGCAGCGTCGGCGGCTCGTCGGCCAGCACCGACGCCGGCCGCTCGGTGACGTTGGGCAGCGTCGGCGGCTCGTCGGCCAGCACCGACGCCGGCCGCTCGGTGACGTTGGGCAGCGTCGGCGGCCAGAACAGCGACGGCTCCAGCAGCAGCTCCAGCGGCCTGTCGGGCGGCAGCGGCAGCACCGGCTCCAGCGGCGGCAGCCCGCTGACCGGCGGCTTGGGTGGCGGGTTCGGTGGCAGCTTGGGCAGCGGTCTGGGAGGTGTGATCGGCGGGGTGCAGAGTCCATTCTCCGGATCGATCGGCCCACGCACCGGAATCCAGCCCACGGCCGGCACACCGCAGAACGGCAACGTCCAGGGGCCGGGGGCCAACAGCCAGCGCACCGTCCCCAATCCTGGCAACGCCCCGGCCGGCGACGGCCAGAACCGGGAGCCGCAAAGCCAGCCCCAGGACCTGCCGCCGCAGGATCAGCAGCCGCAGGGCCAGCCCGAGGGGCAAGGCGAAGGCGGCGCCGAGGCACCGGGCGGAGCGGCACCCCAGGACACGGGAAGCGACGGCAAGCCGGCCGACCGGGCCGACGCGGCGCCGGCCGGCCGGGTGGCGCCGGGCTTCGCCCAGCAGGTCGCCCGCGCCCATGGCGGTCCGGCCGGGGCATCGGCCCTGCTCGCCGCCCTCGTCAACCACACCCTGCCCGGCAGCCGCGCCGCCTGACGGCGGCACGGCTCCGGCCCTCCTTTCCGAACGCTCCCGCCCAGCCTCTCCAACGCAAAACGGATCCAACCGTCCCATGAAGATTTCGCCCGCCCGCCTCCGCCGCCGCCCGCTTTCTTCGGCCTTTCCGCTCGTCGCGCTGTCCGCCTCGCTGCTCGCCGCCGGCTGCGCGGTGTCGCCGGAACCGCTGACGGCCGAGGACAATCTGGCGCGCGTGCGCAAGGATCTCAGCGTCGTGTTCGCCCCGCAGGAGCCGGTGACCAGGGCGATCTCCATGCACGAGGCGATGGCGCGGGCCATCAAGTACAACCTCGACGAACGCGTGAAGATCATGGAGACGGCGGTCGCCAGCCAGCAGCTCGACCTGTCGCACTACGACATGCTGCCGCGCGTCGTGGCTTCGGCCGGCTATGTCGGGCGCAACAACGATAGCGGTTCCGAGAGCCTGAACCTCGCCACCGGCCGGCGCACCGGCGAGAGCACCACGGCGGTCGACAAGCACCGCCGGGTCGGCGATCTCGGCTTCACCTGGAACGTGCTGGATTTCGGCGTCAGCTACCTGCGGGCGCGGCAGAACGCCAACCTCGTGCTGATCGCCGACGAGCGCCGCCGCCGCGTCGTCCAGGGCATCCTCCAGGACGTGCGCACCGCCTACTGGCGGGCGGTGGCGGCCGAACGGATGCTGGAGCGCATCGCCCCGCTGGAGGCGCGGATCGAAGGAGCCCGGCGCGACGCCCGCACGCTGGAGGCGCTGCGCGTCCAGGCACCGTTGCAGGCGCTGGGCTACACCCGTTCGCTGGTCGAGACGCTGCGCCAGTTGCAGTCGCTGCGGCGCGAGCTGGTCGCGGCCAAGTCGCAGCTCGGCGCCCTGATGGGGCTGCCGCCGGGCGAGCCCTTCGAGGTCGAACTGCCGGCCAAGGACGGCACCAAGGCGCCGCCCAGGCTGGAGATCCCGGTGGAGGCGCTGGAGACCTACGCGCTGCTGAACCGGCCGGAGCTGCTTGAGGAGAGCTACAACCAGCGCATCTCGGCCGACGAGACGTGGCGGTCGATGCTGAAGCTGCTGCCGGGGGTGGAGCTGAACGCGGCGCTGCGCTACGACAGCAACAGCTTCCTGCTGAACCAGCGCTGGGCCGATTACGGCGCGCGGGTGAGCTGGAACCTGATCAACCTCGTCTCCGCCCCCGGCACGCTGTCCTACGCCAACGCGCAGGAGGAGCTGGTGACCTTCCGCCGGCAGGCGCTGAGCATGGCGGTGCTGAGCCAGGTGCGGGTGGCGATGCTGCAATTCAGGGAGCTGAACCAGGAATTCGGACTGACCGCCGAGCAGGCCGATCTCGACACGCGCATCCGCACCCAGTACGCCAACGTCGGCACCGCCGGGCAGATCGGCGAGCTGGGGGTGATCCAGGCCGAGGTGACGGCGCTGCTGTCGGACCTGCGGCGCGATCTGGTCTACGCCGACCTGCACAACGCCTACGCCCGTGTGATGGTGTCGGCCGGTGTCGATCCACTGCCCGAAACGGTGCCCTCGGCCGATCTGGCGACGCTGACCCGGGCGGTCGACCAGGGGCTCGGCTCCTGGCAGGAACGCGCCAACAGCGCGCTGCGCGTCAAGGACCTCGCCAAGGGAGCCGATCCCAAGGCCGAAGCCGCCAAGCCCGAACCGGCGAAGCCGGAGACGGCCGCCACCCCGCCGGTCGCCGAAGCGAAACCCGCGCCGGTCATGATCGCCCCGATCGCCAGCGGACCGGCCAGCGGGCCGTCGAGGACCGCTCCGGCCGTCGCCGCCGCCTTCTCCCCCGTCATCCAGGTGGAACTCGGGGCCTACACAAGCCACAGGCTGGCGCAGCGCGATTGGGATACACTCGCCAAACGGTTGGGTTCGGCGGCCGACGGCAAGGGGGCGTTGTTCGTCACCACCAGCCGCAGCGCCGGCGGCCGGCCGATCGTCCAGTTGCGCGTCGGCGGCTTCGCCGACCACGCCGACGCCGAGCGCTTTTGCCAGGATGTGAAGGGTAAGCAGCAGGGATGCACCGTCCGAACCGTCTCCGCCATGCAAGGCGCCCCGGCCGTGGCCGCCTCGTGATCCGTCCCGTCGCGGCCGCCGTCGCCGCGGCGCTCGCCGCCACGCTGCCCGGCTGGTCCGGCGGCGCGGCACTGGCCCAGGACGCCGCCCAGGGGCAGGTCCGCGCGCTGGTCGAGGCCAAGCGGCACGCCGTGCTGTCGGCCGAAATCCCCGGCCGCATCGCCCGGCTGGGCGTCGAGGCCGGGCAGGGCTTCAAGGCCGGCGAGGTGCTGATCGCCTTCGACTGCGCCAGCTATCAGGCCGAGCTGGATGCCGCCCGTGCCCAGCTGAACGCTGCGGAGGTGACGGCGCGGGTCAACCGCAAGCTCAACAGCCTGCGCTCGATCGGCGAGGCCGAGGTCCAGCTTGCCGAGGCCAAGGCGCAGGTCGCCCGCGCCGACGTCCGCAAATACGAAGTCCAGGCCAAGCGCTGCGAGATCCGCGCGCCCTTCGACGGGCGAGCGGTCGAGCGGCGCATCCAGGAGCACGAGTCGGTTCCGGCCGGGGCGCCGCTGCTGGAAATCCTGTCCGACCGCGACCTCAAGGTGGAGCTGATCGTGCCGTCGTCCTGGCTGGTCTGGCTGAAGCCGGGCCAGCGCTTCGACCTGCGGGTGGACGAGACCGGGGCGTCGCTGCCCGGCGAGGTGGTGCAGCCCGGCGCCAAGGTCGATCCGGCCAGCCAATCGGTGAAGGTCACCGCCCGGCTGCTCGGCGACAGCGGCCCCGCCACCGGTCTGACGGCCGGGATGAGCGGCACTGCGGTCTTCCCGCTTCAGGCGCTGTCCGCCCTGCCTGCCAAGCCGGCCGCCACCCCGTGAGCCTCGCCCCCATGAGTTTGGTCCCCATGAGGCCGGCATGGGCGTGCCGGGCATGAGCGGCGCCGGCCCGTCCGCCGCCAACCCGGTCAACGGCCTGCTGCTTCTGCTGGAGCTGCAACGGCAGGCGTGGCGGCTGACGGCGGCGGCGGAGTTGCGCTACCACATCGTCAACCAGACCCGCCGGCTGATCGCCTACCGGCAGGCCGCCTTCCTGACCCTGCCCCCGACCCTGCCTGCGTCCGGACGCGGCCGGCCGGCGCTGGAGGCGGTGTCGAACATCGCGGTGCTGGAGCCGAACGCCCCCTTCGCCCGCTGGCTGGAGGACGCCGCCCGTGCCGTCGCCGCCGGGCCGGAGGGTGGGACCATCCACGTCGTCGATCCCGCCGCGCTGCCCCCGCCCGTGCGCGGCGCCTGGGGCGAGTGGGGACCGGCCCAGGCGCTGTGGTGCCCGCTGGCGGGGCCGGACGGCGTGCCGCGCGCCGGCCTGTGGCTCGGCCGCGACGAGCCGTGGACCGATGGCGAACTGCTGCTGCTTGGGCATCTGGCGGAGGGTTACGGCCATGCCTGGTGGGCGCTCGCCGGCAAGCGGGCGCCCAAGCCGGGCCGGCGGCGCGCGATGCTGCCGCTGCTGGCGCTGGCGCTGGTCTGCGGGGTGCTCGCGCTGCCGGTGCCGATGTCGACCCTGGCGCCGGCCGAGATCCGCGCCAGCGACCCGGTGATCGTCGCCGCCCCGCTGGACGGGGTGATCGAACGCTTCCACGTCCAGCCCAACGAGGCGGTGGCAGCCGGCCAGCCGTTGTTCAGCTTCGACGCCACCGTGCTGCGCAGCCGGCACGAGGTCGCCGCCAAGGGCCTGAGCCAGGCCGAGGCGGAGTTGCTGACCGCCTCCCAGGCCGCCTTCGCCGACCCGCAGACCAAGGCGCGCGTCGGCCAGCTCCGCGCCCAGGTCGAACTGCGCCGCGCCGAGCTGGGGCTGGCCCGCGACCTGCTCGACCGGGTGACGGTGCGGGCGGAGCGCGCCGGGCTCGCCGTCTTCACCGACACCAACGACTGGCTCGGCAAGCCGGTGGCGGTCGGCGAACGGGTGCTGACACTGGCCGACCCGCAGGCGCCGGAGATCGACATCCAGGTGGCGGTCGGCGACGCGCTGGTGCTGGAGGAGGGGTCGAGGGTCGAGCTGTTCCTGAACGTCGATCCGCTGCGCCCGCTGCGCGCCCGGCTGACCCACGCCAGCTACGAGGCCGGCCTCTCGGCGGCGGGGGTGCTGTCCTACCGGGTCAAGGCGGCGCTGGAGGCCGACCCCGGCCAGCCGCCGCCCCGCATCGGCCTGCGCGGCACCGCCAAGATCCTGGGCGAGCGGGTGCCGCTGGCCCTCTACCTGTTCCGCCGCCCGCTCGCCCTGCTGCGCCAGACGCTGGGCATCTGAGCGCGCGACCGCCCGAAAGGACGCCGCCTTGTCCATCGCCCTCACCGGCAGCGCCGCTGCTCCTTCGCCCGGCCGCAACCCGCCGGACAAAGTCCGGCTGCCGGCGCTGCGCGACGACCTGGCGCTGCTGCCGGCCCCCGCCGGGCTGGACGGGGCGCCGGGCTGGACCATCCACGACCCGGTGCGCAACCGCTACTTCCGCATCGGCCCGCAGGCCTTCGCGCTGATCGCACACTGGCATCTCGGCGCGCCGCGCGCCATCGCCGCGGCGGTGGCGGCGGAAAGCCTGTTCGAGGCGACCGACGACGACGTGATGGGCTTCTACCAGTTCCTCGCCGCCAACAACCTCACCGTCACCGCCGACACCGCCTATCTGGCGCGGCAGGCGGCGGCGCGCGAAACCGGCTGGATCTGGTGGCTGATCCACAACTACCTGTTCTTCCGCGTTCCCCTGTTGCGGCCCGACCGTTTCCTGTCGGCGACGGTCGGCTGGGTGGCGCCCTTCTACAGCCGGACGTGGCTGACGATCGTCCTGCTGGCCGGGGTGGCCGGGCTGCTGCTGGCGGCGCGGCAGTGGGACGCCTTCCTCCACACCTTCCAGCATTTCTTCAGTCCGGAGGGGCTGGCGCTCTATGGCGTCACGCTGATAAGCACCAAGATCCTCCACGAGCTTGGCCACGCCTACACCGCCAAGCGCTTCGGCTGCCGGGTGCCGACCATGGGGGTGGCCTTCCTGGTGATGTGGCCGGTGCTCTACACCGACACCACCGACGCCTGGAGGCTGGTGTCCCGGCGCCAGCGGCTGGCGGTGGGGGCCGCCGGCATGCTGACCGAGCTGACCATCGCCGTCTTCGCCACGCTGGCCTGGAGCTTCCTGCCCGACGGGCCGCTGCGCAGCGCCGCCTATTTCCTGGCGACGGTCAGCTGGGTCACCACGCTGGCGATCAACCTCAGCCCCTTCATGCGCTTCGACGGCTATTACCTGCTGTCCGACGCGCTCGACGTGCCGAACCTACAGGACCGCGCCTTCGCGCTCGCCCGCTGGAGGCTGCGGGAATGGCTGTTCGGCCTGGGCGAGCCGGCACCGGAGCAGATGCCGCCGCGCCTGCGCACCACGCTGCTGGTCTATGCCTACGTCACCTGGGTCTACCGGCTGGTGCTGTTCCTCGGCATCGCCCTGCTGGTCTACCACGTCGCCATCAAGGTTTTGGGGATCCTGCTGTTCGCCATCGAGATCGGCTGGTTCGTCGCTCGCCCCCTGTTCGCCGAGTTCCGGGCGTGGTGGGGGCTGCGCGACCGTTTCCGCGCCAACGGCCGCACGCTGCTGACGCTGCTCGGGCTGTCCGGCGCGGTCGGGCTGGCGGTGCTGCCGGTGACGACGACGGTGTCGGTGCCGGTGGTGTGGCGGTCCTCCGGCTTCGCGACGATCTACGCCCCCTTCCCCGCCAGGCTGGAGGAGACGCTGGTCAGGCCAGGCCAGACCGTGGCCGAGGGCGAACTGCTGTTCCGCCTGTCCGCCCCCGACCTGGACGGCAAGCTCCGGCAGGCGACCCTGCGCATCGACTGGATGCAGGACCAGATCGCGCGGCTGTCGTCGAGCCGCGAGCAGCTCGACCGGCTGCGGGCGATGGAGGAGGATCTGGCGGCGGCCCTGGCCGAACGGCAGGGCCTGCTCGACAGCCGGACCCGGCTGGAGGTGCGGGCGCCATTGTCCGGCACGGTGACCGACCTGGAGGACGCCCTGTTGCCCGGCCGCTGGCTGAGTCCGAAGCTGCCGCTGGCCACGGTGGTGTCGCCGGGGGCGGGCGAACTGGTCGGCTATGTCGGCGAGGGCGACTTCGACCGGCTGCAACCGGGGGCGGCGGCGCGCTTTCATCCCGACGACCCGCTGCGGGCGCGGATCGGCGCGCGGGTGCGGGCGGTCGATCCGGTCAGCGTGGCGGTGCTGGACGTGCCGGCCCTCGCCTCGCTGCATGGCGGGCCGGTGGCGGTGGAGGGGCAGGCCGGTCCGGCGGGACCGGGAGCCGTCTCCAGCCGCGCGGCGCTCACCCCCGTGGAGGCGGTTTACCGCATCGCCTTCGACGTCGAGAGCGGCGGCGACGCGGCGAAGGGGCCGCCGCGCGTCACCCGCGGCGTCGCCCGTGTCGAGGGCGAGGCCCGCAGCCTCGCCGAACGCTTCTGGCGCGCCGCCGCCGCCGTCCTCATCCGTGAAACCGGGTTCTGACCGCCGCACGGAACCGCCTTGCGGAGCGGCGGAAGCGGCGGCGCCGTTCACCGCGCGGCCCGGCCCGTGGGTTCAGGTCGCGAACTCCAGCGTGATCTGGCTGCCCTGGCCGGGGCGGCTGTCGATCCGCATCTGGCCGCCATGCGCCTCGATCAGCGACTTGACGATCGACAGGCCGAGCCCGGTCCCCTGCCCCGGACGGGTGGTCAGGGCCGATGCCTGGCCGAAGGGCACCACCGCCTGGCGCAACTGCTCCGCCGTCATGCCGACGCCGGTGTCGGTGATGCGCAGGACGCAGCGCCCGCTCACCCCGCGCCCGATGGCGATGTGGATGCGGCCGCCCTCCGGCGTGAACTTCACGGCGTTGCTCAGCAGATTCAACAGCATCTGCTTCAGCGCGCGCTCGTCGGCGACGACCGGGGGGATCGCCGGCGGGCGGCTGATCTCCATGCGGATGAGCTTCGGCTCGGCCTGGGGGGTCACGATGCGGACCGCCCATTCGACGGCGGCGACCGGATCGACCGGCTCCAGATGCAGCTCCATCCGGCCGGCCTGCAACCGCGACAGGTCGAGAATGTCGTCGATCAGCGTCAGCAGATGCCGGCCGGAGGCGTGGATGTCCTTGGCGTAGTCAGCGTAGCGCGGCAACGCCTGCGGCCCCAGCATCTGGTCCTTGATGACCTCGGAGAAGCCGAGGATGGCGTTGAGCGGAGTCCGCAGCTCGTGGCTGACACGGGCCAGGAAGTCGCGGTTGACCGCCAGCGCCGCCTCCAGCCGCTCGGCGTTGCGGTGCTGGACCAGCAGGAAGCCGGCGACGGTCACGATGGACAGGCTGAGCAGCGCCGCGATCGCCTGCATGTGGCGGCGCAGGCCAGCGACGGCCGTCTCCATGTCGACCAGCGCCGCCCCCACGGCGATGACCAGCGGATAGCCCTGGACCTGCCGGTAGGCGTAGGCGCGGCGCTGGCCGTCGGCGAGGCTGGTCTGCCAATAGACGCCGATCGGCGCCGCGCTCATCGCCGCCCACATTCCCGACCGGCTGATGGACAGGCCGACTCCGTCGTTCCCCCCCTGCTTGACCCCGCGCGCGCGGATGACATGATCGAGCCCGACCAGCGACACCACCCCTTGCGGGCCGATGTCGGCCTGCCGGTAGAAGTCGGACAGATAGTCGGGATCGACGTTGGCCGAGACGACCCCGGCGAAGCGGCCATCGGCGTCGTCGATCCGGCGGGTGAAGCGCAGCAGCGGCCGCCCGGTTTCCGACCCGGCATAAGGCAGGCCGACGCGCATCAGCGAGCGGCCCACCCCCTGGTGGAAGGGAAGGATGGCCTCGTCGTCCAGCACCTCGCCCCGCCCGTGCCCGGCGCTGCGGAAGACCATGGCGCCGGTGCGGTCGAAGACGCTGAAGTGATGGATCAGGTTGAGGTCGTACAGCCCCTCGTCGACGATCCGCCGCGCCTGCGCGAGGCCACCCTCGGCGTATTTCGCGACGAAGTTCTTCAGCGTGATGTCGATCTCGTGCAGGGTGCGGCCGGTGCTGCTCTCATAGGCGCGGGCGGTGGTTTCGGCCCCGGCGATGGCGTCGCGCTTCTGGCTCTCGAACAGCGCGTCGGCCATCTGGAAATAGCCGACCCACACCACCGCCAGCGCGATGGCCGCCGCCAACGGCACGCCCAGCCGGAAGGGCACCGGGTTCCTCACGCCGTACGCTCCACCGTTCCATGCCTCCCCGACCGGATTGCTGGGAACCGGACCGCGACCATCCCGACCTCATCCACGGGCCATGCGCCCCGCAGGGCGATGGGCCAGGATCGATCGGGCGGAGCGTCGCCGGATCCGTCAGAGGATCCGACAATTCGATTTCAATATAAATTTGGCTTCCCCGCCCGGCTGTCAAGGGAAGCGGCGGCGCAGCCTGTCGATGGCGGCGTCGAGCACCTCTTCGCGTTTGGAGAAGCAGAAGCGGATGCAGCTCCGCGGCGCGTTCTCGACGAAGAAGGCGCTGACCGGGATGGCGGTCACCCCGGCCTCGGCGACCAGACGGCGGCAGAACTCCTGGTCGTCGCCCTCGAAGCCGAAACGCGCCACGTCGGCCACCACGAAATAGGTGCCGGCCGACGGCAGCACGTCGAAGCCGACGGAGCGCAGCCCCTCGGCCAGCCGGTCCCGCTTGGCCTGGAGCCCGCCGGCCAGCCCGGTGAAATAGGCATCCTCCTTGCCCAGCCCATAGGCGACGGCGGTCTGGAGGTTGGGCGGGGTCGTGAAGGTCAGGAACTGGTGGGCCTTGGCGACCGGCTGGAGCAGATGCGGAGCGCCGGTGACGTAGCCGACCTTCCAGCCGGTCAGCGAGAAGGTCTTGCCGGCCGAACCGATCTTCAGGCAGCGGTCGCGCAGGCCCGGCAGGGTCATCAGCGGGATGTGGGCGCGGCCATCGAAGACCAGATGCTCGTAGACCTCGTCGCAGACCGCCAGCGTGTCGAAGCGCAGCATGAACTCGGCGATCAGTTCCAGCTCCGGCCGGCTGAACACCTTGGCCGCCGGGTTGAGCGGGTCGTTGACCAGGACCAGCTTGGTCTTCGGCGAGAAGGCGGCCTCCAGGTCGGCGCGGGTGAAGCTCCAGTCCGGGGCCTTCAGCGAGACGAAGCGCGGCACGCCGCCGGCCAGACGCACGATCGGCAGGTAGCTGTCATACATCGGCTGGAACAGCACCACCTCGTCACCGGGGTTGATCAGGCCGAGCAGGCAGGCGGTCAGCGCCTCGGTGGCGCCCGACGTCACCATCGTCTCGGTCTTCCAGTCGACGTCGAGGCCGTAGAAACGCTTGGCGTGAGCGGCGACGGCCTGCCGCAGATCCGGCGTGCCCATCATCGACGGGTACTGGTTCCAGCCGGTCAGCAGCGCGTCGGACGCCGCCGCCAGCACGTCGGCCGGGCCGCCGTCGTCGGGAAACCCCTGGCCCAGGTTGATCGCGCCATGCTCCTCCGACAGGCGGGACATGACCTCGAAGATCGTGGTGCCATAGCTCGACAGAATCGCGTTGCCCGACTTCACCGGTGCCTCCAAGCCTCAAGCGGACGCACAAGATGGAGGCGGCGGCGGGTGGATGTCCAGCGTCACGGTCCTGCGCGGGGCTCAGCCCTGCATGCGCTTCTTCTGGCGGCGGACGCGCAGCTTCACCCGGAAACGCTCGACCGGTCCGAGCACGCGCGGATAGCGGCGTTTCATCCGCACGAACAGGCGCCGCGCGTCGGCGGAGTTGCGCAGCACCAGCACGCCGCCCAGCAGCATGACCGGCAGCCCGCCCGGCCCCGGCAGCGGCGAGATCAGAATGCCCAGCGCGATGATCGTGCAGCCGGTGCCGATCAGCGCCAGCTGGCGCATGCGGGCGAAGGTGGGAATCGACGTCTCGGTGTCGCTGCGAGGCATCGCGGGTTCGAACGCTCCAAAGGGCCGGTCACCGCCATATGGGGAGGAACGCTGACGTGAAAAGAGCCCCCTCCCCCTTTGGACGAATTCGCCGACACGGATCCGCCGGCGGGAAGTCCGTCAATGCAGGGCGTGGCCGGGGACCTTCGGCTCCCGGTCGAGCCGGGCCGGGTCGAGCCGGCTCAGCACGGCGTTCAACTCGGCCGGCTTCGGGTCCCAGCCGAACTCCCTAGTCAGCAGGTCGCGCGCGGTGCCGGCGCGGTGCGCCAGCGGATCGCGGTCCGGACGCGCGGCAGACGGCGGACGGCGGTCGGCGCAGCTTTCCAGCATCAGCCGGATCATCCGCTCCCGCTTGGCGGCGTCGACGAAGCCGGACTTGTCGAAATAGAGCTTGGTGAATTCCATCTCGGCCAGCCGGGCCGAACTCTTCGGGTCGCCGACCAGCACGGCGGCCACCACCTCGACGCAGCGCCCGGCATAGGCCGGCAGGGGCGCCGTTCCGTCGTCCGCGCGGTCGAGGAGCCGCGCCGGCAGATCGACCAGCCGCCCGGAAACGTCCCTCACCAGATACCGGCGCCACACCTGCATGGTTCAGCCTCCCGCCCGGCCGAGCCGGTCCATGGGCCCGCAAGACCCCAAGCCTACACCAGTCGGCGGGGAGACGGAACCTGCCAAAGCGGCCGAGCCCGCGCTTGCCGGCGCCAGGCCTAGCGCGGCACCAGCGGCCAGAACAGCGCGATGGCGGCGGTGCCCAGCACCACCACCATGATCGACAGCGGCAGTCCGAGCCGCCAGTAGTCGCCGAACCGGTAGCCGCCCGGCCCCATCACCAGCGTGTTGCACTGGTGCCCGATCGGGGTGAGGAAGTCGCAGCCGGCCCCGACCGCCACCGCCATCAGGAAGGCGTCGGGGCGCAGCCCGAGATGCCCGGCGAGGCTGGCGCCGATCGGCGCCATCACCAGCACGGTCGCCGCGTTGTTCAGGAAGGGGGTGACCGCCATCGCCGTCATCAGGATCAGCGCCAGCGCGCCGACCGGCGGCAGCCCCTGCGCCGCGTCCGACAGGGCGCTGGCGATCAGCTCGGTGCCGCCGGTGGTGCGCAGCGTCTCGCTGACCGGGATCAGGGCGCCCAGCAGCACCAGGATCGGCCATTCGATGGCGTCGTAGGCCTCCTTCGGCGTGACGACGCCCAGCACGGTCATGGCGACGGCGGCGCCGAAGAAGGCGATGGCGACCGGCACCGTCCCGCTGGCGACCAGCGCCACCGTGACCGCCAGCACCGCCAGGGCGATGGTCCGCTTCGGCGTGCGCCCGATGGCAAGGTCGCGCGCCGCCAGCGGCAGGCAGCCCAGCTCGCCCAGCGTGTCCGGCAGGGTGGCCGCACGGCCCTGCAACACCACGAGGTCGCCGGGCTGGAGGCGGACCCGGCGCAGGCGCTGGCGGATCGGCCGGCCCCGGCGGCTGAGCGCCAGCAGGTTGACGCCGTGGCGCTCGCGCAGCGCCACCTCCTCGATGCTGCGGCCGATCAGGGGGGAGCGCTGCTCGACCACCCCTTCGGCCACCGCCATGTCGGCCTCGCTCTCGATGCCCTCCAGCTCCTTCTCGTGCATCATGCGCAGCCCGGCGCGCTTGACCAGATCGGCCAGCGCCTGGGTGTCGGCCTCCAGCACCAGGATGTCGTTCCCGTACAGCACCCAGTGGCCGGAGGGAACGTAGCGGCGGTGCTTCTCCCGGATGACGGCGGCGACCGTCACCTCACCCTCGCCGAACCCCTCCAGATCGGCGACCGTCTTGCCGACGAAGGGCGAATCGATGGGCAGCCGTGCCTCGGCCGTGTAGTCGTCGATGGAGAAGACCGGACCGGCGGCGGCGGCGCGCCCCTGCGGCAGCAGCCGGTAGCCGACCGCCAGGAAGGCCACGCCGGTCACCGCGATGACCAGCCCGACCGGGGTGAAATCGAACATGGCGAAGGGCTCGCCGGTCATCTCGGCCCGCACCCGCGAGACGATGATGTTGGGCGAGGTGCCGACCAGCGTCATCAGCCCGCCGAGCAGCGAGCCGAAGGCCATCGGCATCAGCAGCAGCGACACCGGCGTGCCGTTGCGCCGGGCGATCTGCAACGCGATCGGCATGAAGATCGCCAGTGCGCCGATGTTCTTGACCACCGCCGACAGCAGCGTCACCGCCCCGGTCAGCACCACCACCTGGGCCCAGACGGTCCTCATGCGCGGCGCCAGCGGCCGCATCGCCGCCTCCACCACGCCCGAGCGGCCAACCGCCGCGCTGACCACCAGCGCCGAGCCGACGATGATGACGATGTCGTCGGAGAAGCCCTGGAACGCCGCCTTCGGCTCGACGATTCCGACGGCCAGCGCCGCGAGCAGGGCAACCATGGCGACGAGGTCGTAGCGCAGCCGGTCCCAGATCAGCAGCGCGATCACCGCGCCGATGATGCCGAACGAGAACATCTGGTCGAGGGTCATGGAGAGGGCTTCACGTCCTTCTTGCTTGTGGCGTCCTGGCGGGGCGTCGGGGCCGTGTCACCGGCCGCTGCCGGCCGGGGCCGGCTTGCGGTCGGCCGCCGAACCGCCGGAGGCCTTGTCGTTCCTGCCGGTGCCGGGTTTGCGGGCGTCGCGCACCAGTTGATCGCAGTGTGGCTGCTCGTCGCTGCCCGGGTCAAGGAAGGGCAGCACGCCCGCCAGCGGGGTCAGCAGCGCGCCGAGCGCCACCGCGGCGGCTCCCCGCGCCGCCGATTCCGTCGGGTCGATGCCGATCTCGGGGTCGCCGAGCTTGCCCTGCACATGCACCGGAATGTGGGTGGCGAGGAACTGTGGCGACTTGGCGTTGCCGACCACCCGCAGATCCAGCCCCTCGTTGCGCAGGTTGATGGTGCCCTGCCCGGTCACCAGCGTCTCCGGCGTGTCGAGCACCAGCGCCTCCGTGCGGGCGATCCCCTTCTCCACCGACAGGTTGGCGACGAGGCAGGTGAAGGGCAGCGGCTGCGACCCCGACAGCACGACGCCCAGCGTCTCCAGGATGTTGGTCTTCAGCCCCTTGACCGCGAGGCTGGAGATCTTGCCGCCGTCCACCGCAGCACCCAGCTTGCCGTCCGACGAGGCCAGCAGGTCGGCCACCGTGGTGCCGCTGCCGGCGAGCTGGAGGCGCCCCGACACCGTGCCGCCCATCTGCCCGGCGAAGGAGGTCTCGCGGAAGAAGGCCGAGAGCTGCATCTTGCGGATGTCGAGGTTGGTGCGCAGCACCGGCACCTTGCGGCTGCCGTCGACCTGCACCGTCCCGGCGATCCGCCCGCCGCCGATGCCGAGCGACAGCGGGTCGAAGCGCAGGTCGCCGGCGTCCAGCCTGATCCGCATGTCGAGGTCGTCGAGCGGCGCGAAGGGCGACTCGACCCGCTGGCCCTTCAGGCGGATGTCCATGTCGGTGTTGCGCAGCTTCTCGACGTTGACGGGGGTGGCGGGAATCACCCGGTCCTTGGCGCGGGTCGGGTAATCGCCGTTGCCGCGCGGCGAGGCGCCGACCAGGCCGGCCAGATCCTGCGCCGCCAGCCGCTTGGAGGTGAGATCGCCGGTCACCTTCGGCCGCTCGCCGGCGGTCTCCACCGCGACGCTGCCCGACAGGTCGCTCTCGCCGACCTTGCCGTGCATGCCTTCGAACGACCAGCGGGTGCCCTCATAGCCGAGATGGCCGGAGATGCTGTAGGGCCGCGTCTTGGGCGTCGGAATCCCGAGGATCGGGAAGATCTCGGCCAGATCGTCGCCGCGCAGATCGACCGACAGGTCGATGCCCTGCATCTTCACCGGCTCGGCCACCGATCCCTCGATCCTGCCCCTGGTCTTGCCGACCGCCGCCTCGATCTTGATCGGGTAGGGTTCCGGGTCGTCGCGCAGGGTGAGCAGCGAGCCGCCCTCCGCCGCCAGGGTGAAGGGCTTGCCGGCGAAGCTCCCCTTGCCGTCCAGCTTCACCGTCTGGGTGTCGTTGTCGCCGGACGCGGTGTTGATGGTGTTGGCGATGTCGATGTCGCTGGTCGGGTCGCGGTAGCGGACGGCGCCGTCGGCGATGGCGAGCTGGCCGATCACCGGAATGTCGCCGCGCTTGTCGGGGGTCGCCGCCTCCTTCGCGACCTCCTTGGTCGGGGTCGGCGCGAAGGTCCAGTTGTTCTCGCCCCTGTCGTTCTTCTCCAGCACCAGCTTGGGACCGTCGACGCGCAGCTCCGGCAGCTCCCAGTTGCCCTTCAGGATCGGCCAGGGCAGCAGCGCGGCATCGAGCGCGCGGATGGCGAGCATGTCCTTCTCGTCGCTCCACGGCGCGTTGGCGATGCGCAGCCCTTCGAGATGGATGCGGATCGGGTTGCCGAGCCGGACCTTCAGGTCGCCGTCGATGGCGACCTCGCGGCCGAGCGCGGCGCTGGCCCGCTTGGCGACGAATCCGCGCGCGTCGTTCCAGTCGAAGATCAGCAGAAACGCCCCGATCCCCACCACCACGAGGCCGACCAGCCCCAGCAGTCCGTAGCCGATCCATTTCACCGCCGCCATCGCCCCGCTCCTCCTCCCGTCCGCAACCGCCTCGATAAGTTAACGAAGGATCGGGCGATCCGGACGGGGATGGAGCGTAGGGTTAGCCCCAAGGATCCGGCTCCCGCCCGAACGTCATAGAATTCAAGCGCGAGATAGATTGGATTTAACGCAAAATTCAGGGTATCGGCCCTGTAATGTCTCATCTCTTTTCCGCAGGCACGACCGGCCCCCCATGCGTTCCCTCACCAATTTCGCCCCCTCGACCTTCGAGGATCGCGGCGCCGCCGTCGCCTTCACCACGCCGGTGCTGGCCCAGACCCGTGTCCGCAAGGACAGCCGCGAACAGCTCGAGGTGCTCGTCCCCAACCTGTCGGAAGGGCGCGGCGTCTATGTGGTGCCGTGGAAGTCGCTGCCGCTGGCCTTCCCGATGACGGTCCACGACCGCATGCTGCACGACCTGATCGCCAAGGGGGAGGGCTGCTCGCCCGACGACATCCGCAAGGCGACGCTGGAGGCGGCGCGCTGCGGCCTCGCCGGCCCCGACGCGGTGGCGGCGGCGGAGGCGGCGCTCCGCGACGACGACGAGCAGCGGCTCCTCATCAACTACCAGCTCATCGTCGAGGCGCTGAAGGCGGTCGGGCTGGAATCGACGGAGATCCTGCGCGCCGGCCTCGCCTCGGCCGAAGGGCAGCGGCTGACCCGCGACCTGATGTCGAAGGCGGCGCACAGCCTGGGGCTGGAGCCGACCGAGCTGTATTCGCGCATCGCCGAGCTGGCCGCCTACGTCGAATCGATCGGGCTGGCGACCTCGCCCAAGCCGGCGCGGCTGCGCCGCCTGATGCGCGACCTCCAGGGCTTCCGCGACAGCATGACCGACTGGGCGACCGACAACGTGTCGGAGGCGGCCCCCATCGGCGGCTTCTGCGCCGAGGTCGCGGAGCACACGGTCAACCACGCCCGCACCGTGATGAAGCAGCTCGATCAGGCGGTCGCCTCCTTCGAGGTCCTGATCCGGCAATGGGACGTCAAGCGGGTCGTCGTGCGCAGGGCGGCGACGCGGCTGTCCTGGCTGCTCGACGGCTGGGAGTACCTGATCGCCCTGTGGGCCGATGCCGTCGCCAAGAGCCGGCACGAGCAGGATTTGACCGTCCACGAGATCTTCCGCGTCATTCCCCTGCTGCCCAAGAACGAGGGGCAGGGCGATCAGGCGTCGGCGGCCGACGCGCTGATGCAGAACAACCGGCGGTCCGTGCGCGCCTACGTCGACTGGCGCAGCGGGCAGCTCGACGTCGATCTCGTCATGAGAATCGAGACGATCAAGGGAAAGGCCGCCTGACGCCATGGAGATCCGGGATCTGCTCGCGCTGGGCGACCAGCTGCTCCACATCGACGAACCCAAGTTCCGGCAGATCGTGCAGCTGCTGGAGCAGATGGGCGACCATCCCGACATCCAGCGCACCATCGCCGTCCTCCGCCCGCGCATGGCGGAGCTGCGCATCAACCGCCGGCCGACGCTGAAGCGCCTGTTCTGCGACCCGTTCGAGGATCTGTTCGAAACCTTCGGCAAGAGCGAGCCGGCGCCGCTCAGCGTCATCGAACGCTCGCTGATGAACAACCTGTGGTCGATGGTCGAGGCGCAGATCGGCAAGGACCGGCTGAAGGGCTACCGCGGCGCCCTCCAGGAGGGACCGCAGCAGAAGGCCGCCACCGAGGCCTTCTGGGCGGAAACCGCCGCCGTCGTCGCCGACATCGCCGCCGAGATGCAGGCCGGGCGGGTCGCCGAGGCGTTCCGCCTGCGCGTCACCCCCGACCGGGTGCGGGCGGTCGCCGACATCGCCACCATCCTGACCATCGCGCCGGACATCCGCGACCTGAAGGCGGCGCTGTCGCCCAAGCCGGTGACCAAGCTGCACCAGGACCATCTCGACGGCATCCAGGACATCGCCCGCCGCATCGCCCGTGGCCGGCCGGACGCGCTGAAGATCTTCATCCTGGTCGCCGCCTCACGCCTGTCCGAACCGGCGGTGCTGCTCGGCGGGCTGTGGGACATGGATCTGGGCCGCGCCGACCGCGCCGCCCTGTTCATGGATCTGTCCGGAACGGTGATGGCGCAGATCGAGGGCCGTTCCCGCTCGCTGAAGGGGGGGCCCGGCGCGGCCCCCGACCGGCTGGCGGTGGCCGATCTGGCGGTCGATCTGGTCGCCAGCCTCGACGCCACCCGCGACGCCATGGAGCGGAGCCGCAACAAGTCCTTCGACCAGCGGCTGAAGGAGGTCCGGGGATCGGTCCACGAGATGGTGCGGACCCAGGTCTTGCAGGGCGCCGACGGCGGCATCGTCACCGCGCTCGACGGGCTGGGGGACGGAACCGGCGACCGGGCGCAGATGGCCCAGGCCGAAAACCAGGCGCGCGCGCTGCGCAAATGTGCCACCATCGCCGACCAGCTCGGCCTGCGCGGCGAGCTGAAGGCGGTGACGCAGAAGACGACGGCGACGCTGACCGACAAGGCCAGGGCGGCGCTGGGGCGCGGGCCGGCGGGGCCGGCGTCGCGGACCGGCTACACCGCCATCCGCATGATCGAGCTGATCGCCGGGTCGGCGGAGGCCAACAAGGTCATGGACGAGATTCTGGGCGGCGGACGCCGTTGAACGGGAGACATCGAGCGAAAGGACGCGGCATGGCGACGGGATACACGGGGTGGGAGCTGCCCGACGACGAGCGGACCCGCCTGCTGGCGCTGTTCCCCCAGCGCTACGAACGGCTGGTCGCCGACCATGTGACGCTGGAATTCGGGGTCCGCGCCGGGCACCCGCTGCCGGTGGCGACCGCCGGCGAGGTGGTCGGCAGCGTCGACGACGAGGCGGGCGTCCAGGCCCTGATCGTCGCCATCGACGGCAGCAGCGACCGCCCCGACGGCTCGACCCTCCACCTCACCTGGTCGCTGGCGCCGGGGCGCAAGCCGGCGGACTCCAACACCGTCATCGCCGAATTCGGCTGGCGCCCGGTGGAGCCGGTGGCGGTCCGGCTGGTGCCAAGATTCTTTGGGCGCTGAGGGCGGGGCAGCCCGACTCCCCTTTCCGTCATGCCCGGCCTTGGGCCGGGTATCCACGCGCAAATCTCAGCTGCACTCGTGGATGACCGGGACAAGCCCGGTCATGGCGTGGGTGGGAAAATGTGGGCGAGGAAACCGGCGCGGCTGCTTCCGCCCGTCGCCTACACATGGTCCGACGCCGCCCCCGCCGCGGCCCCGCGCTTCAGGCTCTGCTCGCGGTGGAAGATGAACAGGCCGCTGCCGATGATCAGCGCGCCGCCCAGCGCCATCCGCAGGCTCGGCTGCGTTCCCCAGACGGCGAGGTCGAGCAGCACCGCCCACAGGATCGACACATACTGGAACGGCACGACCACCGCCGCCGGGCTGAGCTGCAACGAGCGGTTGATCATCGCGTGCCCGCCCAGCGCCGTGATGCCGAGCAGGCCGAGCAGGAAGAAGTCCAGCCAGCCCGGCGTCGTCCAGGAAAACGGCAGCGCCGCGCCGCCCAGCACCAAGCCACCCAGCGTCTGATAGGTGACCAGCGGCAGGGTGCCGGCCTCGCGCAGCAGCCGGGTGAAGATCAGGCCCGACGCGAAGATGGTGGCGCCCAGCAATGCCACCAGCGACGGCAGAAGATCGAACTGACCGGTCGGGTTGAGGACGACGACGACCCCGACGAAGCCGACCACCACCGCGACCCAGCGCCGCCAGCCGACCGTCTCGCCGAGGAACAGCACCGACAGGGCGGTGACGATCAGCGGCGCCGACATGTAGATGGTCATCACGTCGGCCAACGGCAGATAGGCCACCGCCCAGTAGAAGCAGGCGATGTCCAGCGTCACCAGCAGCACGCGGACCAGATGCATCGGCAGCCGCTTGACCGCGAAGACGGTGCGCACGCCCTCGCGCAGGATCATCGGCAGCAGCACCGCCGTGCCGAACAGGCTGCGGATCGCCAGCAGCATGGCGACCGGGTATTCGGTCACCAGCCACTTGCCGAGCGCGTCGTTCAGCGTGAAGAACGTCATGCCGCCCAGCATCAGGAGGATGCCGAGGCGGCTGTCGGTGGCGGCGGCGGGGGTCGCGGTCATGGTGGGGGCTTGGTGCTTTGGAGTGAACGGGACCGCACCCTACCCGCTCAGACGACGCCCTTGTCGCGCAATTCCGCGATGTCCGCCGCGCTCAAACCCAGGGCCTCGGCCAGCACCGCGTCGGTGTGCTGGCCGAGCGTCGGCGGGGCGGTATCGTGGACCAGCGGGGTCGCCGAGTAACGGATCGGGCTCGCCACCGTCGGGACGGTGCCGAGATCCGGGTGCGGCAGATCCTGGCGGATGTTGCGGGCTTGGACGTGGGGGTCGGCGAAGACCGCCGCCAGATCGTTGATCGGGCCGCAGGGCACGCCGACCGTCTCCAGCGCGGCCAGCCAGTCGGCGCTGTCGCGGGTGCGGACGATCTCCTCCAGCAGCGGCACCAGCTCCTTGCGGTGGGCGACGCGGGCCGGGTTGGTGGCATAGCGCTCGTCCTTCGCCAGCTCCGGACGGCCGGCGACCTGGGCGAACTTGGCGAACTGGCCGTCGTTGCCGACCGCCAGGATGATGTGGCCGTCGCGGGTGGCGAAGGCTTGATAGGGCACGATGTTCGGGTGGGCGTTGCCGAGCCGCTGCGGCGGCTTGCCGCCGACCAGCGCATTCATCGCCTGGTTGGCGAGCACGGCGACCTGGACGTCGAGCAGCGCCAGATCAACCTGCTGCCCCTCGCCGGTGCGGTCGCGGTGGGCCAGCCCGCCCATGATGCCGATGGTGGCGTAAAGGCCGGTGAAGATGTCGGTCACCGCCACCCCGACCTTGACCGGGCCGGCGCCCGGCTCGCCGTCGGGCTGGCCGGTGATGCTCATCAGCCCGCCCATGCCCTGGATCATGAAGTCGTAGCCGGCGCGGTTGCGGTACGGCCCGGTCTGGCCGAAGCCGGTGATCGAGCAGTAGACCAGCCGCGGGTTGACCGCCTTCAGGCTGGCGTAGTCGAGGCCGTACTTGACCAGCCCGCCGACCTTGAAGTTCTCGACGACGACGTCGGCCTCGGCCGCCAGCCGGCGGACCAGCTCCTGGCCCTCCGGGCGCTCGAAGTCGATGGTGATCGACCGCTTGCCCCGGTTGGTGGAGAGGAAATAGGCCGACTGGTCGCCGGCCCAGGGCGGACCCCAGGCGCGGGTGTCGTCGCCGGCGCCGGGCCGTTCCACCTTGATCACGTCGGCCCCGAGATCGGCCAGCGTCTGCGCCGCCCAGGGGCCGGCCAGCACGCGCGACAGCTCAAGCACCTTGATGTGCGACAAGGGTCCGGCCAACTCCTGCTCCTCCCGTTCGTTTTCCCCTCTCCCGCCCCGGGAGAGGGTGGCCGCGAAGCGGCCGGGTGAGGGGCTATCGGGCGTGGAACCTAAGTCCATGCCCCGACAGCCCCTCACCCTTCCCATGCTGCGCATGGGCCCCTTCCCTCTCCCGGGACGGGAGAGGGACATTGGGTAACCGCCGCGATCACGCCGAGACGAGTTCTTCCAACGAACGCTCGATGATGTCCAGACCTTCGTCGATCACGGCATCCGACGCGGTCAGCGGGACCAGCACGCGGATCACGTTCGCGTAGGTGCCGCAGGACAGCAGGACCAGCCCCTTCTCCGCCGCCTTGGCGACCAGCGCCTTGGTCAGGTCGGCGGCCGGCTCCTTGGTCTGGCGGTCGGTCACCAGCTCCATGGCGACCATGGCGCCGAGGTTGCGGACGTCGCCGACGACCGGCAGCGAGTTGCGCTGGCCCATGACGCGGAAGCGGTCGGCGATGCGCTCGCCGATCACGACCGCGCGCTCGCACAGCTTCTCCTCCTCGATGGCGTCGAGGACGGCCAGCGCCGCCGTGGTCGCCAGCGGGCTGCCGGCGTAGGTGCCGCCGAGGCCGCCGGGGATCGGCGCGTCCATCAATGCCGCCTTGCCGGTCAGCGCCGACAGCGGGAAGCCGCCGGCCAGGCTCTTCGCCATGGTGATCAGGTCGGGTTCGACCCCGGCGTGCTCGACCGCGAACATCTTGCCGGTGCGGGCGAAGCCGGTCTGGATCTCGTCGACGATCATGATGATGCCGTGCTTGTCGCAGACCGCGCGGATCGCCTGGAGGAACTCCGGCGAGGCGATGTTGAAGCCGCCCTCGCCCTGCACCGGCTCGACGATGATCGCGGCGACGCGGGCCGGGTCGACGTCGGACTTGAACAGGGTGTCGAGCGCCTTCAGGCTCTCGGCGACCGAAATCTCGCGGTACGCGTTGGGGAACGGCACATGGTAGATGTCGGCCGGGAACGGGCCGAAGCCGACCTTGTAGGGAACGACCTTGCCGGTCAGCGCCATGCCGAGCAGCGTGCGGCCGTGGAAGCCGCCCGAGAAGGCGACGACCGCCGGACGGCCGGTGGCGGCGCGGGCGACCTTGACGGCGTTCTCGACCGCCTCGGCGCCCGTGGTGAAGAAGGCGGTCTTCTTCGGCGTGTCGCCGGGGACCAGCGCGTTCAGCTTCTCGGCCAGCTCGACGAAGCTGTCGTAGGGCGTCACCATCATGCAGGTGTGGGTGAAGCGGTCGAGCTGGGCCTTGACCGCCTCCATCACCTTGGGGTGGCGGTGGCCGGTGTTCAGCACGGCGATGCCGGCGCCGAAATCGATGTAGCGCTTGCCCTCGACGTCCCACATCTCGGCGTTCTCGGCGCGGTCGATGTAGATGGGCAGGCCGGCGGAGATGCCACGGGAAACGGCGGCCTCGCGGCGCACGACCAACGACTGGTTGCTCATGATCGATGTCCTTGGGAGTCGTGCGTGAGCGTCAGGCGCCGAGGCCGACGCAGAGATACTTGGTTTCCATGAAGTCATCGAGGCCGTACTTGGAGCCCTCGCGGCCGATGCCGGACTCCTTGACGCCGCCGAAGGGAGCCACCTCGGTCGAGATGATGCCCTCGTTGATGCCGACCATGCCGTATTCCAGCCCCTCGGCGACGCGCCAGACGCGGCCGATGTCGCGGCTGTAGAAATAGGCGGCGAGGCCGAACTCGGTGTCGTTGGCCATGCGGATGGCCTCCTCCTCCGTCTCGAACTTGAACAGCGGGGCGACCGGGCCGAAGATCTCCTCGCGGGCGACCCGCATCTCGGTGGTGATGCCGGTCAGGATCGTCGGCTCGAAGAAGGTGCCGCCCAGCGCGTGGCGCTTGCCGCCCAGCGCGACCTTGGCGCCCTTCTCCAGCGCGTCACCCATCAGCTCCTCGACCTTGGCGACGGCGTCGGCGTTGATCAGCGGGCCCTGGGTGACGCCGGCCTCGGTGCCGTCGCCGACCTTGAGCTGCTTGACCGCCTCGGCCAGCTTGGCGGCGAAGGCGTCGTAGACGCCGGCCTGCACCAGCAGCCGGTTGGCGCAGACGCAGGTCTGGCCGGCGTTGCGGTACTTCGACGCCATGGCGCCCTTGACCGCCTCGTCGAGGTCGGCGTCGTCGAAGACGATGAAGGGGGCGTTGCCGCCGAGTTCCAGCGACACCTTCTTGACCGTGCTGGCGGCCTGCCGCATCAGCAGCTTGCCGACCTCGGTCGAGCCGGTGAAGCTGACCTTGCGGACGATCGGGCTGTGGGTCAGCTCGTTGCCGATGGCGGCCGGCTCGGACCCCATGACGATGTTGATGACGCCCGCCGGGAAGCCGGCGCGCTCGGCCAGCTCGGCCAGCGCCAGCGCCGACAGCGGCGTGTCCTCCGCTGGCTTGATGACCACGGTGCAGCCGGCGGCCAGCGCCGGGGCGCATTTGCGGGTGATCATGGCGATCGGGAAGTTCCACGGCGTGATCGCCGCGACGACGCCGATGGCCTCCTTCAGCACGACGATGCGCTTGTTGGCGGCGAAGGTCGGGATGACGTCGCCATAGGCGCGCTTGCCCTCTTCCGCGAACCACTCGACGAAGGAGGCGCCGTAGGCGACCTCGCCGCGGGCTTCGGCCAGCGGCTTGCCCTGCTCGGCGGTCATCAGCCGGGCCAGATCCTCCTGCGCGGCCATGATCAGCTCGTACCAGCGGCGCAGCACGGCGGCGCGCTCCTTGCCGGTCTTGGCCTTCCAGCCCGGCAATGCTGCATTGGCGGCGTCGATGGCGGCGCGCGTCTCGGCGGCGCCCATGTCGGCCACTTCGGTGATGACCTTGCCGTTCGCCGGGTTGGTCACCGCGAAGGTCTTGCCGGAATCGGCCGCGCGCCACGCGCCGTTCACATAGCCCTTGGTCTGGAGGAGGCTCTGGTCGTTCAGCGACAGCATGTTGGTCCGCCCTGGATGCAGCCTGGAAGGGGAAAGGGTGCGTGGAGGCCCCTGGGCTTCGCCTGAAGGATCACCTTCGGCGATCGACCTGGGAGGCATTGCTTGATCCACGAACCGAAGCCTACCATGTTTAATAAATTAAACAACCCCTGTTTAGCTGTCCATATTTTGATGACGGGGTTGCGCGGATCCGCTATTGCTTAGGGTTGAGGAACCAGGAGTCGGGTGATGGATTTCGACGTCGGCACGCGGTTGAAGCAGATCCGCGAGCAGCATGGGCTGTCGCAGCGGGCGTTGGCGCAGAAGGCCGGCGTGACCAACGGCACCATCTCGCTGATCGAGCAGAACCGCAGCAGCCCGTCGGTGTCGTCGCTGCGCAAGGTGCTGCAAGGCATCCCGATGACGCTGGCCGAATTCTTCTCTTCCGACGACCTTCCCCCTCCCGAGCAAATCTTCTTCAAGAACAGCGAACTGGTCGAGCTGGCCGGCGAGCTGAAGGGCACCGTCGGCAAGGTCTCCTTCCGGCAGGTCGGCGACCTGCGCGGGCGCAACCTGCAAATCCTCCACGAACGCTACGCCCCGGGCGCCGACACCGGCCGCACCATGCTCCAGCACGAGTCCGAGGAGGGCGGCATCGTCGTCCGCGGCCAGATCGAGCTGACGGTCGGCGACCGCAAGGAGCTGCTCGGCCCCGGCGACGCCTATTTCTTCGACAGCCGCATCCCGCATCGGTTCCGCAACGTCGGCGAGGAGGAGTGCGAGCTGATCAGCGCCTGCACCCCGCCCTACCTGTAAGCCACCTACGCCACATTTCCCTTCAAGCGCTCGTTCCGGCGGCGCAGCAGTTCGATCATCGTCAGCAGGCCGATCGAGATCACCGTCAGCACCACCGCCACGGCCGTGATGGTCGGGCTGATGTTCTCGCGGATGCCGCTGAACATCTCGCGCGGCAGCGTGCGCTGGTCCGGCCCGGCGAGGAACAGCACCGTCACCACCTCGTCGAAGCTGGTGGCGAAGGCGAACAGCGCGCCCGAGGCCAGACCCGGCAGGATCAGCGGCAGGATCACCTTGCGGAAGGTCAGCAGCGGCGGCGCCCCCAGCGAGGCGGCGGCGCGCGCCAGAGTCATGTCGAAACCCTGCAGGGTCGCCGACACGGTGATGAACACGAAGGGCGTCGCCAGCGCCGTGTGGACCAGGATCAGGCCGAGGAAGTTGCCGGTCAGCCCGAGCGGCGCGAAGAAGAAGTAGACGCCGACCGCCGTGATGACCACCGGCACGACCATCGGCGACAGCACGACGGCGAGGATCACCGGCTTCCACTTGCTCTTCCACTGGACCATGCCCAGGGCCGCCAGCGTCCCCAGGATCATCGACAGGATGGCCGAGGCGACGCCGATGATGGCGCTGTTCTTCAAGGACAGCATCCAGCGCGGCGAGTTCAGGAAATCCTCGTACCAGCGCAGCGACAGCCCCGGCAGCGGGTAGGTCAGGTAGGCGCCCGAGCTGAAGGACAGCGGCACGATCGCCAGGATCGGCGCCATCAGGAACACGAAGACCAGGGTGGCGGCGATGACGGTCGCGATCCAGGCGGCGCGCTGGCTGGCCGTGCGGGGGGAATGGTTCGCGCTCAATTCTTGAGACCTCCCGTGTTCTGGCGGCCGAGCGCCAGCTTGCCGTAGACCGCCGCCAGAACCAGCGTGGACAGCAGCAGCACCGCCCCCAGCGCCGAGGCCAGGCCCCAGTTGACGGTTTCCGTGGTGTAGAAGGCGATGAAGGCCGAGATCATCTGGTCCGCCGCGCCGCCCACCAGGGCCGGCGTGATGTAGTAGCCGATGGCCAGGATGAAGACCAACAGGCAGCCGGCGCCGATGCCGGGGATGGTCTGCGGCAGGTAGATGCGGAAGAAGGCGGTGGCCGGCGGGGCGCCAAGCGAGGCCGCCGCCCGCATGTAGGCCGGCGAGATCGAGCGCATCACGCTGTACAGCGGCAGGATCATGAAGGGCAGCAGCACATGGGTCATCGCCATGTAGACGCCGAACCGGTTGTAGATCAGCCGCAGCGGCTCGTCGATCAGCCCCAGCCATTGCAGCGAGCCGTTGACGATGCCCTCGCTCTGCAAGATCACGATCCAGGCGCAGGTGCGCACCAGCAGCGAGGTCCAGAAGGGCAGCAGCACGAAGATCATCAGCAGGTTCGACTGCGCCGTCGGCAGGTTCGCCAGCAGATAGGCGACCGGGAAGCCGAGGACCAGGCACAGCGCGGTGACGCCGAGGCCGATGGCGAAGGTGCGTCCGAACAGGTCGAGGTAGATCGCCTGGTCCGCCGGCGACGCGACGATGGCGCCGTCGGCGTCGCGCGTCAGGTCGACGGCGGCCAGCAGGTAATAGCTGGTGACGGGACCGCTGGCGCTCTTGATCGCCGTCCAGGTGGCGTGCTCGCCCCAGGCCGGGTTGATGGCGATCAGCGTGTCCTTGGCGGTGCCGGGTTCCGGCGCCGTCTTCAGGTTGCGCGCGGTGGAGGTCAGGATGGTGCGGAAGCCGTTGACGACGTAGTTCAGCCGCTTGGCCGCGATGCCGATGGTCCCGGCGGCGCGCGCCGCCTGGAGGTCGCCGGCCAGCGCCGCGTAGGCCGTCTCCTCGGGAAGCCCCTGCCCGTTCCAGGTGGAGAGCGCCGCGACGGTGTGCGGCATGACCTGCGGCACCTCCCAGTCGTCGACCGAGCGCCAGATCATCCCGGCGATGGGAACGACGAAGGTGAACAGCAGGAACAGGAGAAGCGGCGCCACCAGACCCAGCGCGCGGAGCTGCCGGGCGCGTTCGGCCCGCTTCAATCGGCGCTTCAACGGCATTTCGGCGCCGGCAACGAAAGCGGCTGTCATCGGGGTGTCCTGTCGAAATCTGCGCAGTCTTTCCCTCTCCCGCCCCGGGAGAGGGAGGGGACCCGCGGCTGTCAAGCCGTGGGGAGGGTGAGGGGCTATCGGGCGTGGCACGGACTCCCCGTTCCGATCACCCCTTACCCTTCCCATGCTTCGCATGGGCCCCTTCCCTCTCCCGGGACGGGAGAGGGAGGAACAAACATCAGCCCGTTACTTGGCCGCCCACTTGTTGAAGCGCTCGGTCAGGCGGTCGATGTTCTCCAGCCAGAAGTTCGTGTCGATCTCGACCGCGTTCTTCATGTTGGCCGGCGAGGTCGGCAGGTCGGCGAGCACGGCCGGTTGCAGCTTGGCCGGCGCGCCCTTGTTCGACGTGCCGTAGGCGATGCCCTGCGACAGCTTGGCCTGGTTCTCGGCCTTGCCGACGAAGTCGAGGAACTTGTAGGCGGCGTCCTGGTTCGGGCTGCCCTTCAGGATGACCCAGCTGTCGATGGTGAACAGCGCGCCGTTCCACACCATGCCGAAGTTCTTCTTCTCGGCCTTGTTGGCGGCGTCGATGCGACCGTTGTAGACCGAGGTCATCGCCACCTCGCCCGACGCCAGCAGCTGCGGCGGCTGGGCGCCGGCCTTCCACCAGACGATGTCGTTCTTGATGCTGTCGAGCTTCTTGAAGGCGCGGTCGATGCCGGCCTCGGTGCCGAGCACCTTGTAGACGTCGGCGGGGGCGACGCCGTCGGCCATCAGGGCGATCTCCAGCGTGGTCTTGGCGCCCTGGCGCAGGCCGCGCTTGCCGGGGAACTTCTTGGTGTCGAAGAAGTCGGCCCAGCTCTTCGGCGCGTCCTTGATCTTGTCCTTGTCGTAGCCGAGCACGAAGTCGTAGACGATGGCGCCGACGCCGCAGGCGTTGACGGTGGCCGGCAGATAGGCCTCCTCGCCGCCGATCTTCGAGTAGTTGATCTTCTCGAACAGCCCCTCGTCGCAGCCCAGCGCCAGCTCCTCGCTCTCGACCTGGACGACGTCCCAGGTGGAGGCGCCGCCCTGGACCTTGGCGCGCAGGACGCCGACGCCGCCGTCCCAGGACTCGTCGCTCATCGGGGTGCCGGTCGCCTTGAACGGCTCGAAATAGACCTTCTTCTGGACGTCCTGATAGGCGCCGCCCCACGACACGACGGTCAGATCGCGGGCGCTGGCGGCCGAGGCCAGAGCGGCGACGGCGGTGAAGGTCGCGACGAAACCGAGAGCCACCCTAAACTTCGACATGATCCCCGTCCTCTGTCTGTGGTTGTTGTTCGACGTTTTTGAGACCGGCGTGGGAAAGCTCCTCAGACCGGATCCAGCGCCCGGCAATCCTCGGGCCGGAAGGCGATGGTCACCGCCTGCCCCTGCGCCAGCCCCGCATGGGCACCGGCGGGCAGCTTGACCATGAATTCGTCGTTGCCGGGGACCGCCAGCATCGCCAGCGTGTGGTCGCCCAGATAGATCAGGTCCTTCAGGGTGGCCGGCAGCCGGTTGAAGGCGGGGTCCCCGTCATCGCCGGTGCTGATCGCCACCCGCTCCGGGCGCACCGACAGTGAGGTCCGCGCGCCCGGCCCGGCGACGTTGACCGCCAGCGCCAGCACCGACCCGCCGGCATCCAGCGCGACGCGGGCGTATCCGTGTTCGATATTTTCGACAGTGCCGTTCAGCACGTTGCTCTCGCCGATGAAGTTGGCGACGAAGCTGTTGACCGGGCGTTCGTAGAGCGCGTCCGGCCGGTCGATCTGCTGGACGATGCCGTCGTTGAACACGGCGATGCGGTCCGACATGGTCAGCGCCTCACCCTGGTCGTGGGTGACGTAGACGACGGTGATGCCCATCGTCTCGTGCAGCCGCTTGATCTCCAACTGCATGTGCTCGCGCAGCCGCTTGTCCAAAGCGCCCAGCGGCTCGTCCATCAGCACCAGCGCCGGGTTGAAGACCAGGGCCCTCGCCAGCGCCACGCGCTGCTGCTGGCCGCCGGAAAGCTGGCCGGGATGGCGGGTGGCGACATGCTCCAGCTTGATCATCTTCAGCGCGTCGGCGACGCGCGATTTGGCCTCGGCCTTGGGAACGCCGCGCACCGACAGCGGGAAGGCGACGTTCTCCTCGATGGTCAGGTGCGGGAACAGCGCGTAGTTTTGAAAGACCATGCCGATGTCGCGCTTGTGCGGCGGCGTGTTCTTGATCGAGCGGTCGCCGAGGAAGATCTCGCCGTGGGTCGGCACCTCGAACCCGGCCAGCATCATGAGGCAGGTGGTCTTGCCCGATCCGGAAGGGCCGAGGAGCGTCAGGAACTCACCCTTGCGGATGTCGAGATCCAGGCTCTTCACGACGAGATGCTCGCCGTCGTAGGTCTTCTGCACACCCACGAAACGCACCAGAGACTGCGTCGTCGCGATCATCCCACCGTCCATCGTCCTCTCCCGTCAGAGGGGGGCGGAAATCCACGGGCCAAGCCGCGTTTCCGTCCGTCTTGATGGCCCCGACGGTAACATGCGTTTAAGAAAATAGACAAGCAGATTGCTTATGTTGTGATCGCTTCAACAGTCTGATGGTTTATTGTGCATGTGCGAACGGTTTGCACAAGGGCCGACCGGCAGTCTGCGCTTTCAGCAGGCGATTGAGAAGGCGAATGATGGGCGGAACGGACGGACATACGGACGCATCCGGTCGTGTCGAAGGGCGGCGGGGGCGAATCGCCGCCCCCGCCCCTTCCCCTGCCCCCGCCTTACCGGCGCTGGGCCGACTGGCTGTAGACGAAGGCGTCGAAGCCGTTCTCGGCGACGCGGAACCACAGCCGCTCCTCCTCCAGGAAGGGCTTCCACGCGTCATAGACCTTCTTGAAGCGCGGGTTGGTCGCCGCGAGCTGGTCGTACAGCTCGTAGGCCGCCTTCTCGCAGGCCTGCATCATCTCGCGCGGGAACAGGCGCAGCGCGGCGCCGCCGCCGACCAGCCGCTTCAGCGCGGCGGCGTTCAGCGTGTCGTACTTGGCCAGCATCCACGTGTTGGCCTCCCAGCAAGCCTGCTCCAGGATCACCCGGTACGACGCCGGAAGCTGCTCCCACGCCTGCATGTTGAAGAGCAGAGGGATCTGCGCCGAACCCTCCCACCAGCCGGGGTAATAGTAGTTCTTGGCGACCTTGTAGAAGCCGAGCTTCTCGTCGTCGTAGGGGCCGACGAACTCGGCGGCGTCGATGGTGCCCTTCTCCAGCGCCGGGTAGATGTCGCCGCCGCCGATCTGCTGCGGAACCAACCCGAAGGGCGTCAGGATCTGGCCGACGAGGCCGCCGATCCGCATCTTCAGGCCCTTCAGGTCGTCCAGCCCGCGGATCTCCTTGCGGAACCAGCCGCCCATCTGGGCGCCGGTGTTGCCGGCCGGAACATGGATGACGTTGTACTCCTTGAACACCTCGCGCATCAGCTCCAGCCCGCCGCCATGCATCATCCAGGCGACGTGCTGGCGGGTGTTGAGACCGAAGGGCATCGCCGTGTCGAAGCAGAAGGTCGGGTCCTTGCCGACGTAGAAATAGGCGGCGGACTGGCCGCACTCGACCGTGCCGTTCTGCACGGCGTCGAGCACCTGGAGCGCCGGAACGATCTCGCCCGCCGCGAACGGGCGGATCTGGAACTTGTTGTCGGTGGCGGCGGCCACCCGCCTGGTGATGAATTCGGCGGCGCCGTAGATGGTGTCGAGGCTCTTGGGGTAGCTCGACGCGAGGCGCCACTTGATCTCGGGCTGGCTCTGCGCGATGGCCGGGGCCGCGAGCGTGCCGGCGGCAACGCCGACGCCCGCGCTGGTGAGGAACGCACGCCGTTTCATGGTTGGAGTCTCTTCCCGACTTTATGTTGGTTGGCCGGCCATCATACTCCGTTCGCGCCGCCGATCGGCAAGCCCGGTTCGCCGGCCCGGCCGGTCATTTTGCGGATTGTCGACACTCGAAACGAAAAATCCAGCCGCCAGGGCTGGATTTTCTGCGACGCAGCATTATCTGCTTTTTTGACCGCCTTATCAGGCGTTTCCTCCCTAAACTCGGGCCGCGGCTGTATAGCTAGCGGCCTTTTTCTTTTTACGCAATATGCTGAACGTCAGTATGACCAACGTTCCAATTTCCGACGTTGGGGCCAACCCGTCCGCGCCCGTGATATAGGACGGTCGGGATTCACGTCGGTTCCTTAAACCCCTCCGATCAGGCATAAGAAGAAAAGACGAGACGGAGTCCGGAAGGTTTCCCCATGAGCAGCTTGGGCCTGCGCGCCACCGTGGCCGCCACCACCGCCATCCTGGTGCTCGGGCTCACGCTGGCGAAGGGCCTGTTCGTGGGCTCCCAGGCCGAGCAGGTGCTGACCCGCGAGATCGGCGATTCCATGGCCGAGCTGTCGCAATCGCTGGCCCGCCAGCTCGACGCCACCATGTGGGCGCGGGCCAACCAGATCGCCGCCCTGGCCCAGATCGACTCCCTGAAGGATCCGGCGGTGGCCCAGGCGACCATCGACGAGTTGAAGCGGCGCGACCCGACCATCGCCTGGATGGGGGTGACCGACCGCCAGGGCAACGTGGTGGCCGCCAGCGGCGGCCTGCTGCTCGGCAAGAACATCGCCACCCGCCCCGTCCACGTCGAGGGCATGAAGGGCCTCTTCGTCGGCGACGTGCACGAGGCGGTGGCGCTGAAGGGCAAGGTGCCGCACCTGCCGGGCGAGACGCCGAAATTCGTCGATGTGTCCGCCGCGCTGCGCGACGCCGAGGGGACGGCCGTCGGCGCCTTCGCCGTCCATTACAGCTGGGAATGGGCGCGCGCCACGCTGCGCGAGCTGATTTCCTCGCTGCCCGGCCGCGAGGGGCTGACCCTCTACATCCTGTCGGCCGACGGCACCGTGCTGATCGGCCCGGACGAGGCGGTCGGCACCGTCCTGCCCATCGACCGCAACAAGGAGGGCTGGAGCCTCGCCCGCTGGCCGGACGGTGGCAGCTACCTGACCGGCATCGCCCGCGGCCGCGGTCTTTACGACTACGCCGGGCTCGGCTGGACCGCGGTGGCCCGGCAGCCGGCGAACGCGGTGTATGGCGAGACCGGGCGGCTGCGCCTGACCATCATCGTGGTCGGTGCCGGGCTGGCCGTGCTGTTCAGCGTGCTGGGCTGGCTGGCCGCCGGCCGCATCGCCCGGCCGCTGGTCGCCATCGCCGACGCGGCCGAGCGCATCCGCCGGGGCGAGCAGGGGGTGGCGTTCCCCAACGTCGGCGGCACCACCGAGATCGGCCGGCTGTCGGCCTCGCTGCGCGACCTGATCGACAGCCTGACCAACAAGGACGCCGCGCTGATGCGGCTGGAGGACATCGCCTACGAGGATCGGCTGACGGGCCTGCCCAACCGGCGCTATTTCGAACAGTATGTCGACGCCTCGACCAGCGGCGACGGCGGCGACGGGTCCGCCACGATGATGTATCTCGACCTCGACGGCTTCAAGCCGATCAACGACCGGCTGGGCCACGACGCCGGCGACGTGGTGCTGCGGCAGGTCGGCCGCCGTCTGGCCGCCATCTTCCGCGACGACGACGTGGTCGCCCGGCTGGGCGGCGACGAGTTCGCCGCGATCCTGCCCCGCCGCACCGGCCGTACGGCTCCGGACACCGGCGTGCTGGCCGCCCGCATCATCGCCACCGTCAACGAACCGGTGTCGGTCGGCGGCGAGACGGTGCGGGTCGGCTGCTCCATCGGTCTCGCCTCCTGGCCGGACGATTCCACCGACATGGCGACCGTGATGCGCCATGCCGACGTCGCGCTCTACAAGGCCAAGCGCGACGGGCGCAACCGCGCGGTCCGCTGGACGCCCGAGCTGACGGACAGCGACACGGCCTCCGGCTGACGCCACGGGCCGGCCTCCGCCGCTCAGAGGGCGCGGACCAGCCCGTTCATGAAGCCCAGCTTTTCGATCACCGCCGGCGACAGGATGAAGGGGTAGAGGTCGGGCTGGCCCATGCTGCGGTTCAGGCTGTTCACCGCGTAGGTCAGCGGCAGCCAGGGCTCGATCAGATCCTCGATCCGCCGGGCCTTGTGCGGGTTGAAGGCGACCTCGGCCTCCAGTTCGGCGCCCTCGCTGACGCGGGGACGGATGCGCAGACCGAAGGCGCGGGCGGTTTCCAGCGTGTCGACGATGTGCAGGTAATGAGCCCAGGTCTCGGCGAAATCCTCCCACGGGTGGGCGGCGGCGTAGCCGCTGACATAGTTGAACTGCCAGTCGGCCGGCGGGCCGGCGGCGTAGTGGCGCTTCAGCGCCTCGCCATAGTCCTCGCGCTCGTCGCCGAACAGGGCGCGGAAACGCTCCAGCGTCGCCGAATCCTCGGACACCAGCCGGTCCCAGACGTAATGGCCGATCTCGTGGCGGAAATGGCCGAGCAGCGTGCGGTAGGGCTCGCCCATCTCGGTGCGCCGCCGCTCGCGCTCGGCGTCGTCGGCCTCGGCGACGTTGATGGTGATCAGCCCGTCGGCGTGGCCGGTCAGCACCGTGGTGACGCTGCCGTCGGGGTTCACCGTGTCGGACAGGAAGTCGAAGGCCAACCCCTTCTCCGGATCCTCGGCGCGGGTGCGCAGCGGCAGCTTCAGGTTGGTCAGGGTGTAGAACAGATGATGCTTGGCGAGTTCCAGCTTGCGCCAGCGCGTCAGGTTCTCGGCGTCGGACAGGTTGGGGATGGTGCGGTTGTGGCGGCAGGCGTCGCAGTGGGATTCCTCCGCCCCCTCCTCCAGCAGCCAGTTGCAGGCATCGAGCCCGGCGTTCCGGCAGAACTTGAAGCGCTTGCCCGGAAAGGCGAGCGCGGTCCACACGCCCTCCGTCTCCGTCGGCTCCAGCGCCGTCATCGTGCCCGGATCGGGCATGTAGCCGAGCCGGTGGCCGCAGCGCTCGCACAGCGTGTTCTCGAAATAGAGCGGCTGGTGGCAATGCTGGCATTCGAACAGTTTCATGGCCGAGCGCTTTTCGGTGAGAAGAGGGGATGGGGGCGGGAGAGCGCGCCGGACCGCGCACGGGCCCCCACCCCGAACCTCCCCGGCGGAAGCGGGAGAGGGTTGGGTGGGAGCCCGTGCGCCGCCGCTCAGACGGCCGGTTTCTCGACCGGCTTCACCTCGGCATCCTCCACGCTCTCCACCTCGGGCTCGGCCGCCACCGCCGCTTCCTCGGCGACCGGCACCGGGGCCGGGCTCTCCGCCACCGACCGCAGGGCGCGGGCGGCGCGGCGCAGGGCGAAGGACGATTTGCCTTCCGGTTCAAGCGCCAGCAGCAGCAGCGAGCGGCCGGTCACCATGTAGGCGTCGCCGGTGTTGACGCGCGGCGCCTCGTCGGGGTCGGTGATGTTGGTGTCGACCAGACAGCGCCACACGCTGCCGCCGTTGACCTCCGGCAGGGTGAAGCTCACCACGTCGTGATGCGAGTTCACCACCAGCAGCAGCGTGGCGTCCATCGCCGGCCGCTTGATGCCGGTCGCCTGCGCCCGGCCGTCCAGCAGCATGCCCAGGCACTTGGCGTTGCCGTCGTGCCAGTGCCCCTCGGCCATCTCGTCGCCGGCCGGGGTCAGCCACGTCACGTCCTTGACGTCGAACTCGGCGTTGTAGTTGCCCGAGAGGAAGCGCCCGCGCCGCAGCATCGGAAAGGACTGGCGCACGGCGATCACCCGGCGGACGAACTCGACGAGCGACTGGCCGTCCTCGTCGATGCCGTCCCAGTTCAGCCACGCCGTCTCGTTGTCCTGGCAATAGGCGTTGTTGTTGCCGGACTGGCTGTTGCCGAACTCGTCGCCGGCCAGCAGCATCGGCGTGCCCTGCGACAGCAGCAGGGTGGCCAGCAGGTTGCGCTTCTGGCGTTCGCGCAGTTCCCGGATCTGCGGGTCGTCGGTGGGCCCCTCGACGCCGTGGTTCCACGAGATGTTGTGGGAATGGCCGTCGCTGTTGCCCTCGCCGTTCGCCTCGTTGTGCTTGTCGTTGTAGGACACGAGGTCGTTCAGCGTGTAGCCGTCGTGCGCGGTGATGAAGTTCACGCTCGACCACGGCTTGCGGCCGCGCTTGTCGAAGACGTCGCCCGAGCCGCACAGGCGCGGCGCCAGCTCCGGCAGCTTGCCCTCGTCGCCCTTCCAGTAGGCGCGCACGGTGTCGCGGAACTTGTCGTTCCACTCGGCCCAACCCGGCGGGAAGTTGCCGACCTGATAGCCGCCGGGGCCGCAGTCCCACGGTTCGGCGATCAGCTTGACGCTGGAGAGGATGGGGTCCTGGAGGCAGCTGTCGAGGAAGCCGCCGCCCTCGTCGAAGCCGTAGGGCTCGCGCCCGAGGATCGTCGCCAGATCGAAACGGAACCCGTCGACGTGCATCTCGGTCGCCCAGTAGCGCAAGGAATCGGTGACCATCTGGAGCACGCGCGGGTGGCTGAGATTGACCGTGTTGCCGGTGCCGGTCTCGTTGATGTAGTAGCGCTTCTCGTCCGGCATCAGCCGGTAGTAGGAGGCGTTGTCGATGCCCTTGAAGGACAGGGTCGGCCCGCGCTCGTTGCCCTCGGCGGTGTGGTTGTAGACGACGTCGAGGATCACCTCCAGCCCGGAATCGTGGAGATGCGCGACCATCTCCTTGAACTCCTTGATGCTGTTGCCGCTGGCGGAATAGCGCGGCTCCGGCGCGAAGAAGCCGATGGAGTTGTAGCCCCAGTAGTTGGCCAGCCCCTTGTCGACCAGATGCTGGTCCTGCACGAAGGCGTGGACCGGCAGCAGTTCCACCGAGGTGACGCCGAGGCTCTTGACGTAGTCGATGACCTCCTTGATCGCCATGCCGCCGTAGGTGCCGCGCAGATTGTCGGGCACCGCCGGATGCAGCTTGGTGAAGCCCTTGACGTGGGCCTCGTAGAAGATCGTCCGCTCCCACGGCACCGCCGGCGACGCCTCGCCGCGGCCCCAGGTGAAGGCCGGATCGATCACCCGGCATTTCGGCATGAAGGGGGCGCTGTCGCGCTCGTCGAAGGTGGTGTCGTCACCCGATTCCATCACATAGCCGAAATGCGCCGGGTTCCAGCGGATCTCGCCGGCCAGCTCCTTGGCGTAGGGGTCGATCAGCAGCTTGTGCGGGTTGAAGCGGTGGCCGTTCTCCGGCTCGTAGGGGCCGTGGACACGGTAGCCGTAGAGCTGGCCGGGACGGGCGTCCGGCAGATAGCCGTGCCAGATCTCGTTGGTGAATTCGGGAAGCTCGATGCGCTCCAGTTCCTCCTCACCGCTCTCGTCGAACAGGCACAGCTCGACCCTGGTGGCGTTTGCCGAAAACAGGGCGAAGTTCACGCCGATGCCATCCCAGGTGGCGCCCAAGGGAAAGGGCCGCCCTTCACCGAGCCGTGTCGCCTGTTTCAGAATGTTCGCCATGATCCGCCTTTTCCACCGTGACCCGAGGGTATGGCTTCAACCCGCCGGGCTGGCGCTTGTTCCTCGGCTCCTTTGGCCTCTCCGTTCGGTGTGGAGCCTTCTGAAAACGGCCGATTCTAAAGACAGGGGCGGATGTAGGGCCGGTTGGCCTCCCACAGCTCGTCCAGGATGGCGACGGCGGCGTCGGTGGAGGTGATCACCGGGTCGATCAGCAGCGCCTGGAGGGCCAGTTCCCTGGAGCCGCGCAGGGCCGCCTCGACCGCCATCTGCTGCACCCCGGCCTGGACCGACAGCAGCTTGAGCACGCCGTCCGGCAGACGGCCCAGCGCCACCGGGTGCACCCCGGCCGCGTCGGCGACCAGCGGCACCTCGACCGCCAGCTCGTCGGGCAGGCCGGGAACGACGCCGTGGTTGACGACGATGCCGGATTCGATGAAGCGCTTGCGGTTGTGCAGCATGCCCTCGATCACCGCGACGGCGCGCTCGCCCCAGGAGGGTCCGGTCCAGTCGTCGGGGATCGGCTTGCTGCCGTCGATCACCCCGTCCATCAGATCCTTCAGGATGACCCGGCCGCGCTCGTCGTTCTCGAAGTCGAAGCCGTGCTCGCCGCCCTCCCAGCCGTAGGGCAGATACTCGCCGACATGGTCGTCGCTGCACGTCACCCATAGGCCGAAGGCGTGGAACAGCCGGCGGGTCAGCGGCGTGAAGGCGGGGTCGTGAGCCTTCTCGCGCTCGCGCAGCAGCGGGTAGAGGTCGCGGCCGGTGGCGCGCTCGCGGATCGCGGTCAGCCATTGGAAATGGTTCAGACCGGCGCCCCAGACATCGACCTCCTTCTCCGGCATGCCGAGGATCTGGCAGACGAACCAGCGGGCCAGGAAGATGCCGTGGCACAACCCCAGCGCCCGCACGCCGGTGCAGCGCGACAGCCCCAGCACGATGCGGCTTTCGGGATTGGACAGGTTGATGAACAGCGCGTCCGGGCAGATCGCCTCGACGTCGCGGACGATGTCGACGATCAGCGGCAGGGTGCGCAGCGTGAAGAACAGCCCGCCGGGGCCGCCGTTCTCGCCCAGCGTGTGGCGGACGCCGTGCTTCCTCGGCACCTCGAAATCCAGCTTCCACAGGCGGTTGCGGTCCACCGCGACAGCGCACAGCACGAATCCCGCCCCCTCCAGCGCCGCCTTGCGGTCGGTCGCCGTCTCGATGACCAGCCCGGCGTTGCCGCGCCGGTTCAGCACGTCCGCCAGCGCCGCCATGCGGGCGAGCGCGTCGGGGTTGGTGTCCACCAGGGTCAGGGTGCTGCCGGCCAGTTCGGCGGACGAGAAGAGATCCTGGAAAAGGCTGAGGCCGAAGGCGGCGCTGCCCGCCCCGATGAAGACGATCTTGGTGACGTTCGCCATGGCGCTTCCTCCCGTGCAGAAGCCGATTTTCCGGGATTCTACGCCCGCGCCCCGTCGCCGCCCAGCCCCGGCGTCATCCCCTGCGCCACCACGTCGCGGAGGCATCCGCGCCATGGCGGGGCCCTCCGATTTGAGGCATGCTAACAAAAAACGAAGACCCGTCCGGGAGGACAACCGCATGACGTCGCCGACTTTCCCGCCCGGCTTCCGCTGGGGCGCCTCCACCTCGTCCTACCAGATCGAAGGCGCGCTCGACGCCGACGGGCGCGGCGCTTGCGTGTGGGACACCTACACCGCCGCCGGCCGCATCCAGGACGGCAGCAACGCCGCCACCGCCTGCGACCATTACCACCGCTTCCCCGAGGACATCGCGCTGATGAAGGCGGCGGGCTTCGACAGCTACCGCTTCTCCATCGCCTGGCCGCGCATCCTGCCGGCCGGCAGCGGCGCCGTCGAGACCCGCGGCCTGGATTTCTACGACCGGCTGGTCGATTCGCTGCTGGAGGCCGGCATCACCCCGATGGCCTGCCTCTACCATTGGGACCTGCCGCAGCCGCTGGAGGATGCCGGCGGCTGGCAGGGGCGCGGGGTCATCGGCCCCTTCGCCGACTACGCCCGCGTCGTCACCGCCCGGCTGGCCGACCGGGTGAAGGAATGGATGATGCTGAACGAGCCCAACGTCGTCGCCATCCACGGCTACGGCACGGGCGAGCACGCCCCCGGCCACCAGTTCGGCGAGGAGGGCGTGCTGCGCGCCCTGCACCACCAGAATCTCGCCCAGGGGGCGGCGCTGCGCGCCATCGCGGCGGAGCATTCCGGCCTGACGCTGGGCACCGTGCTGAATTTGCAGCCGGCGGTTCCCGACAGCGACCGGCCGGAGGACGTCGCGGCGGCGGCCCGCTGGGACGCGGTGTGGAACCGGGTGCCGCTCGACGGGCTGATGCGCGGGGAGATTCCGGCGCTGCTGGCCGAGCGGATGGCCGGCTTCGTCCTGCCCGGCGACGAGGAGGCGATCCGCTACCCGATCGACCTGCTCGGCATCAACTACTACTCCCGCATGACGATGAAGCACGAGGCGGGCCGCCTGTTCGACGTCTGGTGGGGCGAGGCGCGTTGCGAGCGCTGGACCGGCATGGCCTGGCCGGTGCAGCCCGAGGGCCTGCACGAGCTGCTGAGCGAGCTGCGCACGGATTACGGCAACCCCGCCGTCTTCATCGCCGAGAACGGCTGCGCCTACGACGACGTGGTGGCCGAGGACGGCCAGATCCACGACGACCAGCGCGTGCTGTTCTTCCGCGAGCACCTGGAGGCGGTGGCGCGGGCGGCGCGGGAAGGCTGCGACGTGAAGGGCTATCTGTGCTGGAGCCTGCTGGACAATTTCGAGTGGGGCTTCGGCCTGTCGAAGCGGTTCGGCATCGTCCGCGTCGATTACGACACCCTGGCGCGGACGCCCAAGGATAGCTACCGCTTCCTGAGCAGCGTCGCGAAGAGCGGGAAGCGGTGACGTTTTGCGTGCTACCCCCCTGTTCGCGCGATCGACGCCACCCCATTCGTTGGTGATACGGAGGATCCGCAAGCCGAAAGCCCCGCGATGGACAGCATGACCGACGGCGCGGGCCGCGAGCCCTCCGGCTCCGCCCCGCCCCACCCCCCGCCGCCCAGCTTCACCCGGCGCTTCCTGCGTTTCGCCGGCGGCTACTGGACCGGGGAGAACCGGGTGGCGGTGTGGCTGCTCACCACGGCGCTGGTCGTTCTGACCGTCGGGCAGGTCGTCGTCCCGGTGCTGATCAACATCTGGAGCGAGCGGCTGTTCGACGCGCTGGAACAGCGCTCGATGGACCGCTTCTTCACGATGGTCGGGGCGGTCGGGGTCATCATCGCCTTCAACATCGTCAACGCCGTGCTGCACCTGCTGGTCAAGCGGCGCCTCCAGCTCGGCTGGCGGCGCTGGCTGACCGCCAAGCTGATGGAGGACTGGCTGCGGCGCGGCCGGCACCACCAGATCGCCTATCTGCCGGGCGACCACGACAACCCGGACGGCCGCATCGCCGAGGACATCCGCATCACCGCCGAGATGGCGATCGACCTCGGCCATTCGCTGACCTACTGCGCCATGCTGCTGATCAGCTTCACCAACATCCTGTGGATGCTGTCGGGGCGGATCTCGGTCGATCTGTTCGGCACGGAATGGTCGGTGCCCGGCCATCTGCTGTTCATCGCCCTGCTCTACGCCGCGATGGGCACGACCATCGCGCTGCTGATCGGCACGCCGCTGGTCAACGCGGTCAACCGGCGCCAGAGCTACGAGGCGGATTTCCGTTTCGGCTTGGCGCAGGTGCGTGAGAATGGCCAGGGCATCGCCCTGCTGCACGGCGAGACGGCGGAGCGCGGCCGGCTCTCCAGCCTGTTCGAGGGGGTGACGCTGGGTTGGCACGGCCAGACGCGGGCGCTCAGCCACATGATGCTGTTCAGCGCCACCTATTCGGTGCTGTCGGCCGCCTTCCCGATCCTGGTCGCGGCGCCGCGCTACATCGCCGGCACCATCTCGCTGGGCGTGCTGATGCAGACGGCGCAGGCGTTCCAGCAGACGGTCGGCGCGCTGTCCTGGCCGATCGACAACCTCGCCCGCGCCGCCGAGTGGCGCGCCTCGGTCGAACGGATGCTGCGCCTGCATGAAGCGCTGCAACAGCTCGACCGCGAGGTCTGCGGGGACGGCGCCGACCACATCGTGGTGGAACGGTCGAAGGGGCACAGCGGCCTGAGCTTCCGCGGGGTGTCGATCGACGACCCGGACGGCAAGCCGGTCGTCCACGGCTTCGACCTGGAGGTCCGGCGCGGCGACCGCGTGCTGATCGTCGGCGACCCGGCGGCGGCGGTGCGGCTGTTCCGCGCGGTGGCCGGGGTCTGGCCCTGGGGACGCGGCCACATCGCCCTGCCGGCCGACACCCACGTCTTCTTCATGCCGGAGCATCCCTATCTGCCGCACGACAGCCTGCGCGCCGTGCTGGCCTACCCCGGCGCGCCGTCCTCGGTGGACGACGGCAAGGGGGTGGAGGCCCTGGATGCGGTCGGGCTGGCGCACCTGTCCGGCCATCTCGACACGGTCGACCGCTGGGACGAGGTGCTGTCGGTGCCGGAATGCCAGCGGCTGAGCTTCGCCCGCCTGCTGATCCGCCGCCCCGACTGGATCTTCCTGGAGGACGCCACCGATTCCCTGGACTCCCAGGGCGAGGCGGACCTGATGGCGCTGATCGAGCGGACGCTGCCCGCCGCCACGATGCTGACCATCGGCAACCACGCCGGGCTGGCGCCCCTGCACCAGCGCCGGTTGGTGCTGGAGCGCACCAACGGCGCCGTGACCCTGCGCGAGGATCCGCAGAACCAGCCCACCGCCGCCAGCGCCGTGTGACGCGGAACGGCGCGTCCCCGGAGGACCGCGCCGCCTCTCTCGTTCCCCGTGTTTTCAGGCCGGCGGTCCCTCAGACCCAGGAATCGTCGCCGCCGCCGTTGTCGCCGCCGTCATCGAAGGACGCATCGTCGGTCTGATAGTCGGCGTCCTGCTGGTAATCCACGTTGCGCGCCTCGGGCGCGGCGCTGTCGCCGTAGAAGTTGTTGATGACGGTCTCGCCGCCCGGCACATGCGAGGCGGCCGACGCGGCGGCGTCGCCGAAGGGGCCGGGCGAGTGGCTCAGCATCGAGGAGATGGCGCTCGCCGCCAGCATGCCGCCGGCGACGCCAGCCGCCGTCGTCGCGGCGTTGGCCAGGAATCCGCCACCGGCGCGCTGCGGGGCGAATCCCGGCTGCTGCGGATAGCCCGGCTGGCCGCCGCCATAGGCGCCCATCGGCGGCGCGTAGCCGGTCTGCGGCGCGCCCCCCCACGGGCTGCGGGAGGGTTGGGGCTGGCCTTGCGGCTGCGGCGCCGGGCGCGGCTCCTCGGTGCGCGCGCCCCAGGGGCTGCGGCCGATCCCCAGCGCGTTCGACAGGAAGCTGCCGCCGGACGGGGCCGGGGCGGCCGGCTGGGCGGCCCGGCTCTGCGCCTCCCTGAGCTGACGCTCCAGCTCCTCGATGCGGCTCTGGGCGGCGGTCAGGGCCTGCTGCTGGACCAGAACGGTCTGCGCCATGTAATAGGCGGACAGCGGCTGGCTCTGCACCGACTGGCGGATGAAGGATTCGGCCTCCGCGTCGCGCGGCTGACCTTCCACCTCGCGCAAATGGCGGAACAGGTCGGAAAGAAGCGTGCGTTCCTCGGGGGTCATGGCGGTCTCCTGAACACCTCGTCATCGCCGCGAGTCGGCGGCCATGCAGCCTATGTGTTCCGCCCGCTGCCCGGAAACAAGATCCGCCGCCTATCCGGACACGCCTATGCGCGACGGGCCGCGGTTGATGCTTTGGTCCTGCGACCTTCCGTGTGTTGCCGCTGCCCCGAAAGAGCGGCTAGACTCGGCCGTATGCCCCGCAAGCGCGGGAAAGAGCCGCGAAGACGGCTCCGTGCGTCGCGCAGAACGCCGAATGCGGAAATCCAAACCGCCAAATTCAAATCAAGGGAGAACGCCCATGTCGGTCCTGGAGACGATTCCGGATCTGTACCGCGCCCCCGAGACGAGCCAGCTGGCGCCCGACGAGATCGCCGTGATCGCGCGGCACGAGCATCTGACCCCCGCCGAGGCCGCCGTGCGCGGCGCGGAGATGCTGCGCGAGCCCTGGGGGCATGCCGCCATGCGCCAGATGGTGTGGGACTGTCTGTGTGAGGCGAAACGCCGCGCCGACGCGGCCGAGACCGCCCGCCTGACCGACCTGTACCGCCGAACCTGCCGGCGCTACGCCTGCCCGCACGACCGCCGCGTCTCGCCGACGCGCGAAAAACACCCGTTTCCCTTCGGCGGCGGGGGCTGACGCCCGCCCGTCGCCGCCCCCTATCCATATTATCCCTGCAATGCGGCGGAACCGCCTATGGCTCCGCCGTATTTGTTATAGGACGTTGACGCAGGTGCATTTTCCCGCCCATCTGTCGCAAAATCCGCGACGCGCCCACCGGGCGGCGCTGACGATCCTGACGACAAGGGGGCAAGGCGCCGAGCATGGTGGAGTTGACCGACCTGGAGCGCGACGCGCTGACCGAGTTGGTGAACATGGGCGTCGGCCGGGCCGCGACCCATCTCAGCCGCATGGTTTCCGACCAGGTCCTTTTGTCCGTGCCCTCGGTTGACATCGTCAGCCGCGACGCCGCGACGGAGTTCCTGACCACCCGCGAACGCTCCGGCCTCGTCGCGGTGGAACAGCAGTTCCAGGGCTCCTTCGCCGGACGGGCGCTGCTGATCTTTCCCGAGGCCAACAGCCTGGAGCTGGCGCGCGCCGTGCTGGGCAGCGAGCTGACCCTGGCCGAAATCGTCGATCTGGAGCAGGACGCGCTGGCCGAGATCGGCAACATCATCCTGAACGGCTGCCTCGTCGTCATCGCCAACACGCTGAAGGACCGGCTGTCGATCTCGCTGCCCGCCGTGCTGCGCGGCAGCGGCGGCAACATCCTACAGGACAAGAATGGAACGTCCGACGAGCTGGTGCTCTTCCTCTACATCGATTTCTCGATACGCAGCCGCAGCATCCGCGGCTACATCGCCCTGCTGATGGGAGTCTCATCGCTGGAATCGCTGAAGCTTCTCATCCACGGGTTCATTGACGGGATCGCCGCGCCGGCGCCGTCCGTCGAGGCCTCCAGGAACCAGCATGGCGCCGATCCCCTCTGACCGTCCGGCCTGGGCCGAGGATGTGCTGAACGCGCTGGACGCCGGAATTCTCCTGCTCGACCGGCATGGCCATGTCCGCTACTGGAACAACTGGATGGAGCGCGCGTCGGACGTGCCGGCCCGCGACATCCTCGGCCACGACCTGTTCGACGCCCTGCCGCACCTGCGCGAGTCGCGGCTGCACACCGCCGTGCGCGACGTGCTGGCGACCGGGGCGCCCGGCGTGCTGTCGAACACGCTGAACCCGATGCTGTTCCCGCTGCGCCTGCCCGACGGGCGCAGGATGGTCCACAACGTGCTGATCCGCCCGCTGCCGCCCGACAGCGAGGCGCGCTGCCTGATCCAGGTGACCGACGTCACCGCCTCGGTCAACCGCGAGCGGGTGCTGCGCGAACAGCGCGACGCGCGCTATCGCGCCATCGTCGACACCGCCCCCGACGCCATCATCACCACCGACACGCGGGGCACGGTGCAGTGGATGAACGGCGCCGCCGCGCAACAGTTCGACTATCGCCCCGACGAACTGATCGGCCGCAGCATCCACACCCTGCTGGACAAGGACGCCCCCGACTGGGTGCAGTTGTCCGAACACGGTCTCGACGGCCAAGGCCCCGACCGTTCCGGCGAGACGGTCGAACTGGTCGGACGGCGGCGCGACGGCAGCCGGATCGACCTCGAGCTGTCGATGGCGCGCTGGATGTCGGAGGGCCGCAGCTTCATCACCGGCATCCTGCGCGACATCACCGAGCGCCAGCGCACGCGGGAGGAGCTGCGCGCCAACGCCCTGGCCATGCGCCAGCTCGCCGAGCAGACCAAGGCGACGCTGGACGCGCTGCCGGCCTTCATCGCCGTGCTCGACCCGGCCGGGCGCATCGTCTCGGTCAACCGCGCCTGGGCGGAGGCCGGGCCGGAAACCGAGTTCCTCGGCCAGGGCTGCATCGTCGGCGACAATTATCTGGAGATGTGCGTGCACGACGGCACGGAGGCTCTCCCGCATGGGGAGGATCCGCAGGGCGAGGCGGTGCTGGAAGGGCTGCGCACCCTGCTGGCCGACGGCGGGCTTCCTTTGTCGGCGGAGTATGCCGGGCGCGCCGGAGCCGGCCACCACTGGTTCCGCTGTCTGGCCGCGCCGATGACCGCCGGCCCTTTCGGCGGCACCGTGCTGATGCACATCGACGTCACCGAGATCAAGTCGATGGAGGCGGCGCTGCGCAAGCTGGTCGGCCAGAAATCGACCCTGCTGCGCGAGGTCAACCACCGGGTCAAGAACAGCCTGCAACTGGTGTCCAGCCTGCTGACCCTGCAAACGCTGAGCCTGCCGGACGAGGCGGCGCGCGCCCATTTCCAGGACGCCCGCAGCCGGATCGAGGCCATCGCCCGCGTCCACAACCGGCTCTACCAGGCCGACCAGTTCCAGACCATCGAGTTCGGGACCTATCTGCGGGAGCTGTGCGAGGATCTGGCCCGCGCGTCGGGCGGCGAGCTGTGCGACGTGATGGTCCGCTCGGACATCGTCGATCTGCCGATCGATCAGGCCGCACCGCTCGGCCTGATCGCCAACGAGCTGATCACCAACGCCATCAAGCACCGCGGCAGCGGGGCGGCCCGTGTCGACGTCGCGTTCCGCCGCGACGCCGACGGGCTGGTGCTGACCGTCTCGGACCAGGGTCCCGGCCTGCCGCCGAACTTCGACATGCGCAAGGGCCGCAGCCTGGGCATGCGGCTGATCGCCAGCCTGAGCGGCCAGATCCGCGCTCACGTCGCCATCGTCCCGTCGGAACGCGGCACGACCTTCCGCATCGAGCTGCCGATGCCGGAACCGGATCCAACCCTGGAAACCATCGCCGCCGGGGAGGGCGGGCAATGAGGATCCTGCTGGTCGAGGACGAGGTCCTGATCGCGCTGGAGCAGCGCTTCTACCTGGAATCGGCCGGGCACGAGGTTCTCGGCCCGGCGGTGACCGCCGCCGAGGCGGTGGCGATGGCGGCGGAGGATCCGCCCGACCTGGCGCTGGTCGACGTCCATCTCGCCCGCAACTCCAGCGGCATCGACGCCGCGCAGGTGCTGACCCGGCAGGGCGTGCCCTGCCTGTTCATCACATCCTTCCGCGACGAGATGCGGCAGGCCGGCATCCCGATTCCCGGCATCGGCTGCCTTCCGAAGCCCTTCTCCGAGCATTCCCTGCTCGGCGCCGTCGAGGTCGCCCGCACAATCCTGGCCGGCGAGACGCCGCGCGACGTGCCGAAGACCATGGAGCTGTTCAGCGGCTGACCGTCCCGCCGGGGCGGCCGGTCACAGCTCCCCCAGCGTCTCGTGCAGCCCCTCGATCTCCTGGATGCGCCCGCGCCCGGCGGCTCCGGTCAGCCGGATCAGCTCGGCGGCCAGCGCGTGGATCACCGCCATCACCGCGACATGGGTGTCGAGCGGCGCCAGGCTGCGGGTCTCGCAACGGAAGGTCAGCGGCGGGACCGGCTCCTCCAGGGGGGAATGGCTGTCGGCGATCAGGACGGTCGGAATGCCGCGCTGCCGTGCCGCCTGAAGCAGCCGGACGATGGCCGGCGGACGGCGCCGGATGCCGACCAGCAGCAGCGCGTCCTCCGTCCCGAGATCGGCCAGGGTCTCCGCCAGCGTCTCCCCGGCGCCGACCATCTGGTGGACGCCCGGACGCACCTGTATGAACTGCCAGCGGGCATAGCCCGCCAGGAACACGCTGTTGCGCGCGCCGCAGACCCAGACGCGCCGGGCTTCCGCCAACAGGCGGGCCGCCTGCTCCAGCGCCGCCGGATCGATGCGCCGGGCGGTCGCGGCGATGGCCTCGGCGCTGCGCTGGAAATGCGCCTCCACCGACGGAGCCGCCGCGTCCCCAGCCTCGGCCCCCCTCCCCGCTCCGGCGGGCTGGGCCAGCAGATAGAGCGGCGATCCCCATTCGGTGCCGCGCCGCGAGGCCAGCCGCGCCTCCTCGAAACTGGCGAAGCCGAGCCGGCGCACCAGCCGCGACACCGTCATCTTGGACACCCCGGCGCTCTGCGCCAGCTCCGTCGCCGAATAGCCGGACAGCTCGCCCGGACAGGCGAGGATCACGTCGGCCAGTTGCCGTTCCGTCCGGCTGAGTTCGGCGTAGCGGCCGCGGATGCGGACGGTCAATGCCTGTTCATTGGGCTTTTTGCTTGTCCGGTCGGTCATCTGCGCATCGATTGGGCAAGGTTGCACGCCGTTGTTTGGTTACACGGGTAACGCATTGGCTGATTTCTGGGATAAATGTAACAGTTCCGCCGCCTTAGGCCAACCGGCCCGTCCCTCCCCCGACGTGGCACGCCGTTTGAAATAGGACCGCACACCCCCCTTTCGGCTGGAGATCAGGTCCCATGCGGTTTGCGACGATACTCGGTGCGGTCGGCTTTGCCACGGCCCTTCTGACCGGCGGCCTGAACGGCGGTCTGATGGCGACGGCCCACGCCGACGCGCTGGAACGGATCACCAAGGACAAGGTGCTGCGCGTCGCGGTGCCGCAGGATTTCCCGCCCTTCGGCTCGGTCGGCACCGACATGAAGCCGGTCGGCTACGACATCGACACCGCCGCGCTGCTCGCCAAGGAGATGGGCGCCAAGGTCGAGCTGGTCCCCGTCACCAGCGCCAACCGCGTCCCCTACCTGACCACCGGCAAGGTCGACCTGATCATCTCCAGCCTGGGCAAGAACGCCGAGCGCGAGAAGGTCATCGACTTCTCGGTCGCCTACGCGCCCTTCTTCAACGGCGTCTTCGGCCCGGATTCGGTCAAGGCCGAGACGGTCGCCGACCTTGACGGCAAGACGGTCGGCGTCACCCGCGGCTCGGTCGAGGACATCGAGCTGTCGAAGCTCGTCTCCGACAAGGTCAGCGTCCGCCGCTACGAGGACAACAACGGCACCATCTCCGCCTTCCTGTCGGGGCAGGTCGAGCTGGTGGCGACCGGCAACGTCGTCGCCGCCGCGATCATGGAGCGCAAGCCGCCGCGCCTGCCGAACCTGAAGTTCCTGGTCAAGAACTCGCCCTGCTTCATCGGGCTGGGCAAGGACGAGGGGCCGCTGCTGGAGAAGGTCAACGCCATCCTGACCAAGGCGAAGGCCGACGGCTCGCTGGCCGCCATCGCCGAGAAGTGGCTGCACGCGCCGCTGCCCAAGGATCTGTGAGGACGGCCGCTTCCTACTGAAAAGCCCCTCTCCCCTCGTGGGAGAGGGGTTGGGGTGAGGGGGTGCAAACTTTCCGCCTGTGGCGGAACACCCCTCATCCCAACCCTTCTCCCGCAAGGGGAGAAGGGCTTTTTCCCCTCCGGCACGGACGACGCCATGGCCTACACGTTTGATTTCACCTCTCTGTGGGACTACGCGCCCGTGCTGGTCCACGGCGTCGCCACCACGGTCGGGCTGACCGTGGCCGGCACCGTGCTGGGGATGGGCATCGGCATCGCCGGGGCGGCGGCGCGCAATTCCGCCAACCGCCCGCTGCGCCTCGCGGTCGGCGCCTATGTCGAGCTGATCCGCAACACGCCCTTCCTGGTGCAGCTCTTCTTCATCTTCTTCGGCCTGCCGTCGCTCGGCATCCGCATGCCGGAATGGGCGGCGGCGGTGCTGGCGATGGTCGTCAACCTCGGCGCCTATTCGACCGAGATCGTCCGCGCCGGCATCGACGCCACCCCCAAGGGGCAGGTCGAGGCCGGCGCCAGCCTCGGCATGACCGGCCCGCAGATCTTCCGCCACATCGTCCTCGGCCCGGCGATGGGCAGGATCTGGCCGGCGCTGAGCAGCCAGATCGTCATCGTCATGCTGGGGTCCTCGGTCTGCTCGCAGATCGCGGCGGAGGAGCTGAGCTTCGCCGCCAACTTCATCCAGTCGCGCAACTTCCGCCCCTTCGAGGTCTATTTCGCGGCGACCGCGCTGTATCTTGCGCTCGCCGTGCTGACCCGCTGGATCCTGGCCCGGCTGGGCGACCGCCTGTTCCTGAAGGGAGCCGCCCGTGCTTGAGTTCACCTTCTGGGACATCCTGTCCAACCTGCTGCTGGCGGCGCGCTGGACCGTGCTGCTGTCGGTGATCGCCTTCGCCGCCGGAGGCCTCGCCGGGCTGCTGGTGCTGATGGCGCGCGTCGCCCCGGTGCCGCCGCTGCAACGGCTCGCCAAGCTCTACATCGAGCTGTTTCAGGGCACGCCGCTGCTGATGCAGCTCTTCATCGTCTTCTTCGCCCTGCCCCTGGTGGGCATCGAAACCTCGCCCTGGACGGCGGCGGCGCTGGCGCTGACGCTGTTCACCAGCGCCTACCTGGCCGAGATCTGGCGCGGCTGCGTCGAGGCGGTGCCGAAGGGCCAGTGGGAGGCCTCGGCCAGCCTCGCCATGGGCTTTTCCGAGCAGATGCGCTGGGTCGTGCTGCCGCAGGCGCTGCGCATCGCGGTGCCGCCGACGGTGGGCTTCTCGGTGCAGGTGGTGAAGGGAACGGCGGTCACCTCGATCATCGGCTTCGTCGAGATCACCAAGGCCGGCACCATGATCACCAACGCCACCTTCCAGCCCTTCCTGGTCTACGGCCTCGTCGGGCTGCTCTACTTCGCCCTCTGCTATCCCCTCTCGCTGTCGGCCAAGGCGCTGGAAAGGAAGCTCAATGTCGCTCGTTAAGCTCTCGGGCATCCGCAAGTCCTTCGGCTCCGTCGAGGTGCTGAAGGGCGTCGACATGACGGTCCGCGAGGGCGAGGTCGTCGCCATGATCGGGCGCAGCGGCTCCGGCAAGAGCACGCTGCTGCGCAGCGTCAACGGGCTGGAGCGCATCGACGCCGGCGTCATCGAGGTCGACGGCGAATGCGTCGATCCCGGCCAGATCGACCTGCGGGCGCTGCGCCTCAAGGTCGGCATGGTGTTCCAGCAGTTCAACCTGTTCCCCCACCTGTCGGCCGGCGAGAACGTGATGCTGGCGCTGAAGGTGGTGAAGAAGATGGGCAAGGCCGACACCCGCGCCGCCGCCGAGCAGGCGCTGGCCAAGGTCGGGCTCGGCCACAAGTTCGACGCCTACCCCTCGCAGCTTTCCGGCGGCCAGCAGCAGCGCGTCGCCATCGCCCGCTCGCTCGCCATGCAGCCGAAGGTGCTGCTGTGCGACGAGATCACCTCGGCGCTCGACCCCGAACTGGTCAACGAGGTGCTGTCGGTCGTCCGCAAGCTGGCCGAGGAGGGCATGACGCTGATCCTGGTGACGCACGAGATGCGCTTCGCCCGCGAGGTCTGCGACCAGCTCGTCTTCATGCATGGCGGGCGCATCATCGAGCAGGGACCGCCGGTCGCGCTGTTCGACCGCCCCTCCACCCCGGAACTGGCGCAGTTCGTCGGCATGGTGGACGCGCGCTGACCCGCGCGCGGGGAAGAACTTGCGACGTTTGACCGCACCCGCGTCCTGCCCCAGGATGCGGCCATCCTTTCGCTCATGGAGTTCGATCGTGTCGTTCACAGACGGTTGCCGGCGCCTCGCCCTGTCCTCCCTCCTGCTTCTGGGCCTCGGCACCACCGCGCAAGGAGCGGAGCCGGTCAAGGTCAAGGTCTTCGTCGGGGCCATGTTCGAGATCGGGAAGAACACCGGCGACCGCGCCGGCGAGTTCCAGAACTGGTACGAGCGCTACTGGCAGGCCAGCGAGCCGCTGACCGTCAAGGGCGCCCTCAACCCGGTCTACTGCAACGCCGACGGGGTGTGCGGCGCCGTGCTGGGCATGGGCAAGGTCAGCTCGTCGGCCTCGATGCAGGCGATCCTGCTCAACCCGCAGCTCGACCTGTCGCAGGCCTACTTCATCATCTCCGGCGTCGCCGGCACGCCGCCGTCGCGCGGCACCATCGGCGAGGTCAACTGGGCGACCTGGCTGGTCGATTACGACCTCGGCCACCGCTGGGCGCCGGAGGAGAACAAGCCGGGGGAACCGACCTTCATGCCGCGCAAGGGCTATGAATCGGTCCGTCTGTTCCAGATGAACCCGGCCCTGGTCAACTGGGCGATGAAGCTGACCGCCGACACGCCGCTGAAGGATTCCGAGTCCGCGCGCACCTACCGCCAGCGCTACCCGCAGGAGGCCGCGCGCCGCGCGCCCTTCGTCGGCACCGGCACCCACATGACCGGCGACACCTTCTTCCACGGCCCCGGCATGTCGGAGCAGGCGCAATACATCGCCAAGCTCTACGGCGCCGACGACTACGTCATCACCGAGATGGAGGCCGCGGCGATCACCCTGGTGATCAAGCGGCTCCAGGGCTCCGATCGGGTGATGAGCCTGCGCGGCGCCGTCAATTTCGACCAGGGCAACCCGAACGAGACCACCCTCCAGCATCTCGACCCCAAGCCCGGCGAAACCGCCGGCGGCTTCGCCGAGACGGTCGAGAACGTCGCCACGGTCGGCGCCCGGATGACCGACCACATCGTCGCCAACTGGAGCCAGTGGCAGGCCGGCGTTCCCGCACCGTAAGCCTGACCATCCCTCTATTGTCCTTTATTCAGGGACAATCATGTTCGTACAGGCATGATTGTCCCTGACCGGGCCGTTGCCACATGATGCGTCAACGAAGCGGCCCATCGGGCACGGCCTGATGAACACCGGGCCACGGTCCGAGGGGCGAGGAGGACTGTCATCATGATCACGATCCGTCATCGGGACGAGCGCGGTGTGGCGAACATGGGCTGGCTGAACAGCAGCCACAGCTTCTCGTTCGGCCACTACCACGACCCGCGCCAGATGGGGTTCCGGTCGCTGCGCGTCATCAACGAGGACCGCGTGATCCCCGGCGCCGGCTTCCCCACCCACGGCCACGCCAACATGGAGATCATCTCCTACGTGCTGGATGGGGCGCTGGAGCACAAGGACTCGATCGGCACCGGCTCGATCATCCGGCCCGGCGAGGTCCAGCGCATGAGCGCCGGCCGCGGCATCCGCCACAGCGAGTACAACGCCTCGCAGGAGAAATCCGTCCATTTCCTGCAAATCTGGATCCTGCCGGAAGCCCAGGGCCTCGCGCCCAGCTACGAGCAGAAGGCTTATCCGGAGGCCGAAAAGCGCGGAACGCTGCGTCTGGTCGGCTCGCGGGACGGCCGTGACGGCAGCGTGACGATCCACCAGGACGTCGACCTCCACGCCGCCCTGCTCGACGGCGATGAGAGCGCCAGCCTGGAGATCCGCCCCGGCCGCCACGCCTGGGTGCAGGTGGCGCGCGGTCAGGTCCATGTGAACGGGATCCTGCTGAAGGAGGGCGACGGCGCCGCCTTCAGCAACGAGCCCGTGGTGACGCTGGACAAGGCCGATCTCGCCGAGGTGCTGGTGTTCGATCTGGCCTGAGTCCTTCCCCCTCCCCCGCCCAGCGGGGGAGGACCGGGGGCGGGGGAGGACCGGGGGAAAGGGGGTACGGATCAACCACTCTCCCACCGCAATCGCCGCACCCCACGCGCAAACGCTGGCCGGAGCCGTGGAAAGCGCGTACATCTGGGTTCTCGCGAACGCGAACTATTCGCATTTTCCACGAGCACCCCATGATCCCGTCCGACATCGCCGCCGTCACCGATTACGAGGCGCACGCCCAAGCCCGCATGACGGAGCAGGCGTGGGCCTACATCGCCGGCGGCTCGGCCGACGAGATCACCGTCCGCTGGAACCGGGAGGCGTTCTCGCGCCTGAAGCTCCAGGCCCGCGCCCTGCCCGATGTGCGCGACGTCGACACACGGGTGACGCTGTTTGGCCGGACGCCGTTCGAACAAACGCTGGCCCACCCGATCCTGCTCGCCCCCACCGCCTACCACAAGCTGGCCCACCCGGACGGCGAACGGGCGACCGTGCTCGCCGCCGCCGCGCTGGAGGCCGCCATGGTCGTCAGCACCCAGGCCAGCGTCTCGCTGGAGGATGTCGCCGCCGAGGCGCGGGCCTCGCAAAGCCGGGCGCCCCTGTGGTTCCAGCTCTACCTGCAAGCCGACCATGGCCTCAGCGGCGCGCTGGTGCGGCGGGCCGAGGCGGCGGGCTATCAGGCGCTGGTGGTGACGGTCGATGCGCCGGTCAGCCTGCGCAACCGCGAACAGCGCGTCGGCTTTACCCTGCCGCCGGGGATCGAGGCGGTGAATGTGCGCAACCAGCCCGCCCCCCCGGCGCCCGCGGACGGGCGCGCCGCCCTGCGCCACCTGCTCGCCACCGCCGCCGGCTGGCCGGACATCGCCTGGCTGCGCGGCTTCACCATGCTGCCGATTCTGGTGAAGGGCATCACCAACCCGGAGGATGCCGAGCGCGCCATCGCCCACGGGGCCGACGGCATCATCGTGTCGAATCATGGCGGGCGGGTGCTCGACACCGTGCCGGCGACCATCGACGTCCTGCCCGCCATCGCCGACCGGGTCGCCGGGCGGGTGCCGCTGCTGCTCGACGGCGGGGTGCGGCGCGGCACCGACATCGTCAAGGCGCTGGCGTTGGGGGCGTCGGCGGTGCTGATCGGGCGCCCATACCTGCACGGGCTCGCGGTCGGCGGCGCCGTCGGCGTCGCGCATGTGCTGACGATCCTGCGCACCGAGCTGGAGGTCGCCATGGCTCTCACCGGCCGCCCGACCCTGGCCGCCATTGACCGGACCGTCCTGTGGCCGGAGAGTTGACGGAAGCGTTCCGCCCACGAAAAAGCCCACCGGCGCGGCTGCGCGGGTGGGCTTTTGTTTCGTTCGGAACACGCGACGCCTGTCGGTTCGACGGGTGTCTCCTGTGCCTGAGCGACCTGGCGGCGACCTACTCTCCCACGCCTTAAGACGCAGTACCATCGGCGCAGAGGCTTTTCACGGCCGAGTTCGGGATGGGATCGGGTGTTTGGCACCTCGCCATGACCACCAAGTCACCGAGGCACAAGACCGACACCGCCTTCCGAACCAACTCGCTTCGCGTGTCCACAACGGAGCGCTTATGTACGCGCCCGGCTCCGCTGGGTCAAGCACGAAAACGCGGCCGGCGCACGAATCCCGTCAGTCGCGGCCATCCGCCGGCAGCGGGGTCTTGCCGAGCACCATCGAGGTCGATTCCAGTGCCTCGATCATGCCGGCGCGGGCGGGGGCGCCCGGCCCGGTGACGCTGCCCTGCCAAGCCTCGCGGCCGGCGCGCAGATCGTTCTGCACATGGGTGACGCCGGACACGGCCTCGGCGATGTCCTCGGCCCGGTGCCTGGCGGCGCGGTCCTCGACCGTGCCGGCCAGAGTCACCTCGCCCTGCGCGACCGAGACGTCGATGTCCGTCGCGTCGATGCGGGGGTCGTCGGTCAGCCGGTCGATGATGTCCTCGCGGATGCGTTCGTCGGAGCGGCGGTAGCCGCGCGGCCCGACACCGCGGAAGTTGGCCGCCGGCCCCTCCCGCTCCCAATCCTGACGATGCATGGAATCGCTCTCCTTCTCTGCCGCTGGAGCCGTGATTCGGAACCGCTCAGCCGCCGTGGGCGTGATGCTCGGCGTTGCGCTTGCGGGTCGCCGCCGCCTTTTTGGCCGAGGCCGACCGCTCGGCCGCCGGACGCGAGGCCGACGCCTCGCCACCCTTCTCCCCGCCCTTGTGGGCGGCGGGATGGCCGGTGTGGGCGCCGCGTCCGGACCCGCTCTTCTTGCCGCCGCCGTCGTCCTTGTTGACGGTGGCCCAGGCCCGGCGCTCGGCCTCCTCCGCCGGAACGCCGCGCTTCTCGTAGCTTTCCTCGATGTGCTCGGCCTTGCGGATCTGCTTGTCCGTGTAGGCCGACTTGTCGCCGCGTGGCATGGCCGTCTCCCTTGCAGCGAAATGCGGTGGGTTCTCCCCCACCAACAGGACGGCGCGCCGGTGGGTTCCCCGCGACCGCTCAGCCCGCTCCGCGTCCCAGCGCGCGGAGCTGGACGCGGAGCGCCGCCAGGATCTCCGCCGACAGCCCCGGCTCGGCCCGCGCGGTGGCGCGGGCCAGCGCCATGCCGCCGACCAGAGCCGACACGATGGCGATGGCGCGGGCGCGGCGGCCGGCCTCATCCGCCTCTCCGTCCGGCAGGCGTTGCGCCACCACATCGAAGAAGCGCTCGACGCCGACGCCGAAACGCTCCTGCACCGCCGGGTCCAGCCGGCCCACCTCCATGGCGAAGATCGACATCGGGCAGCCACCGTCGGGGCGGTCGCGGTGCAACTCGCTCAGGTAGCGCGTCAGGAAGGCATCGAGCGCCCCGTCCGGCGACACCTCGTCGGCCGGCAAGCGGGTCAGGCTCTCCGCGAAGGCGGCCTCGCACGCCTCGGCGGCCAGCGCGTCCTTCGAGGCGAAATGACCGTAGAAGCCGCCATGGGTCAGGCCGGCGGCCTTGGTGATCTCCGCCACCCCGACCTTGTCGAAGCCGCGCTCGCGGAACAGGCGCCCCGCCGCCTTGACGATGGCGGCGCGGTTCTCCGCCGCCTTCTCCTTCGAAACCTTCACGTCCTCACCTCGCGCATGGCTGCCGCGCCTCCGCGGAGGGGGCGCCGGCGGTTATTCATGATGGACATCATTAATAACCGCATTCATGATGACCATCATCATAACTCATCGGGCATGGAGCGGACAATGACGGACATGAGCGGCGGCGTCGCCCTGGTCACCGGCGGCACCTCGGGCATCGGGCGGGCGACCGCGCTGGCCTTCGCCAAGGCGGGCGCCACGGCGATCGTCACCGGCCGGCGCGAGGCCGAGGGGCTGGAAACCGTGGAACTGGCGGCGCGGGCCGGCGGGCGCGCCGTCTTCGTGGCGGCCGACGTCGCCGACGCCGCATCGGTCGCCGAACTGTTCGCCCGCATCGAGCGCGACCATGGCCGGCTCGACTACGCCTTCAACAACGCCGGCATCCATTTCAACCGCGCGCTGGCCGAGACGACCGAGGACGAGTTCGACCGCATGGTCGCCGTCAACGTCAAGGGCGTCTGGCTGTGCCTGAAGCACGAGCTGCCGATCATGCTGCGGCAGGGCAAGGGCGCCATCGTCTCGACCGGCTCGGTGCTGGGCCAGATCGGGCTGGCCGGCAACAGCGTCTATTCGGCCAGCAAGGCGGCGGTCGAGGGCATGACCCGCAGCGCCGCCATCGAGGTCGCCAAGTCGGGCGTGCGGATCAACGCCGTCTGCCCGGCGATCATCCAGACGCCGATGAGCGCCGGCTCCTTCGGCGGCGAGGAGGCGGTGAACGCGGCGCTCGGGCCGCTGCACCCGGTCGGCCGGGTCGGCCAGCCGCGCGAGGTCGCCGACACCGTGGTCTGGCTGTGCTCCGACGCCGCCTCCTTCATCACCGGCCAGTCGATCAACGTCGACGGCGGCCTGACGGTGCAGTGACCCCCACACGCTCAGGGAGTTCATGATCATGGACGTCAACGATCCCGTCGTCATCGTCGCCGCCGCGCGCACGCCGCTCGGCCGTTTCCAGGGCGAGCTGTCGGCCCTGCCCGCCCACGCGCTGGGCGCCCACGCCGTCCGCGCCGCTCTCTCCCGTGCCGGCTTGGCGCCGGAGCGCGTCGACGAGGTTCTGCTCGGCTGCGTGCTGCCCGCCGGCCAGGGACAGGCCCCCGCCCGGCAGGCGGCGCGCGCCGCCAGCCTGCCCGACGCCACCGGCGCCACCACCATCAACAAGGTCTGCGGATCCGGCATGAAGGCGACGATGCTCGCCCACGACCTGATCCGCGCCGGCTCGGCCGACATCGTGGTTTCCGGCGGCATGGAATCCATGTCCAACGCCCCCTACCTGCTGGCCAAGGCGCGCGGCGGCTACCGCGTCGGGCACGACCGCATCCTCGACCACATGATGCTCGACGGGCTGGAGGACGCCTATGAGGGCGGCCGGCCGATGGGCGATTTCGGCGAGGCGACCGCCGAGCTGTACGGCTTCACCCGCGCCGAGCAGGATTCCTACGCCATCGGGACGCTGACGCGCGCCAGAGCCGCCATCGAAAGCGGCGCCTTCGCCGCCGAGATCGCCCCCGTCACGCTCGCCGCCAAGGGCGGCGACCGGCTGGTGGCGGACGACGAGAATCCGCTGAAGGTCTCGCCGGAGAAGATCCCCGGCCTGAAGCCGGCCTTCCGTCCCGACGGCACCATCACGGCGGCCAGTTCGTCAGCCAACGCCGACGGGGCGGCGGCGCTGGTGCTAACCCGCCGCTCGCTGGCCGACCGCGAAGGGCTGCCGGTGCTGGCGACCATCCTCGGCCACGCCACCCACAGCCAGGACCCGGCCTGGTTCACCACGGCGCCGATCCCGGCGATCCGCAAGCTGCTCGACCGCGTCGGCTGGAGCGTCGGCGACGTCGATCTGTTCGAGATCAACGAGGCTTTCGCCGTCGTCGCCATGGCGGCGCAGCGCGACCTCGGCATTCCGCGCGACGCGCTGAACGTCAACGGCGGCGCCTGCGCGCTGGGCCATCCCATCGGCGCCACCGGCGCGCGGCTGATCGTGACGCTGCTGCACGCGCTGGCCGCGCGGGGCTTGCGGCGCGGCGTCGCATCCTTGTGCATCGGCGGCGGCGAGGCCACCGCCATCGCGGTCGAACGGCCCCTCTGACCTTTCCCGCCAGACCGGATCCTCATCCATGCTGTCCTCCCCCGTCGCCGCCGCGCTGGCGCGGCGCAACATCCATTACGGCTGGGCCGTCGTCGGCGTCACCTTCCTGACCATGCTGGTGTCGGCGGGTGCGGTCGGCGCCCCCGGCGTGCTGCTGCTGCCGCTCCAGCGCGAGTTCGGCTGGTCCACCGCCGACATCTCGGTGGCGCTCGCCATCCGCCTGCTGCTGTTCGGCCTGATGGGGCCGTTCGCCGCCGCGCTGATCAACCGCCACGGCGTCAAGCGGATGGTGCTGTCGTCGCTGACGCTGGTCAGCGCCGGGCTGCTGGCGTCGCTCGCCATGCGCGAGGTCTGGCAGCTGATCCTGCTGTGGGGCGTCGTCGTCGGCTTCGGCACCGGGCTGACCGCCATGGTGCTGGGCGCCACCGTGGCGACGCGCTGGTTCAGCCGGCGGCGCGGGCTGGTCGTCGGGCTGCTGACCGCCAGCTCGGCCACCGGGCAGCTCGTCTTCATGCCGCTGCTGTCGATGCTGACCGAACGGCTGGGCTGGCGGGTGGCGCTGGCGCTGCTCTGCGCGCTGCTGTGGGTGGCGGCGCTGGCCGTGCTCGCCCTGATGCGCGACCGCCCGTCCGACCTCGGGCTGGCGGCCTATGGCGAGGAGGGCGGAGCGGTTGCCCCGCCGGCCCCGGCCGGAGCGGTGGTGGCCGCCGCGCTGGGCGCCCTGCGCGACGCGTCGAGGACGCGGGTCTTCTGGGTGCTGTTCGCCACCTTCTTCATCTGCGGGGCAAGCACCAACGGGCTGATCCAGACCCACCTGATCCCGCTCTGCGTCGATTTCGGCGTGCCGGAGGTGCGGGCCGCCGGGCTGCTGGCGCTGATGGGAATCTTCGACTTCGTCGGCACCGTCGCGTCGGGCTGGCTATCCGACCGCTACGACAACCGCTGGCTCTTGTTCTGGTACTACGGCCTGCGCGGGGTGTCGCTGCTGTTCCTGCCCTATTCCGACTTCACGCTGTACGGCCTGTCGCTGTTCGCGGTGTTCTACGGGCTGGACTGGATCGCCACCGTGCCGCCGACCGTCCGGCTCACCGCCGAACGCTTCGGGCGGGAGCGCGCCAACCTCGTCTTCGGCTGGATCTTCGCCGGGCACCAGATCGGCGCCGCCTGCGCCGCCTTCGGGGCCGGCTACGCCCGCAGCACGCTGGACAGCTACCTGCCGGCCTTCTTCGTCGCCGGCCTGCTCTGTCTCGTCGCCGCGCTGCTGGTTCCGACGCTGGGCCGCCGGCCGGAAGCCGCCAAGCCGGTGCCGGCCACCTGACGCCACCATTCACCAAAGCCCCATCGACTTCGGGCCGGGTCGTGCTTAGATAGGCGCACCCGGCCCGTCCCATTTTTCGGCGACGCGCCGCCCCACTGCGTCGATGGACCGCCCATGGACAAACTGCACGCGATGCGCGTCTTCGTCCGCGTCGTCGAGGTCAACAGCTTCACCAAGGCCGCCGACACGCTGGGCCTGCCGCGCGCCTCGGTGACGACGACCATCCAGAACCTGGAGGCGGCGCTCGGCGTGCGCCTGCTGCAACGGACGACGCGCAAGCTGAGCCTGACGCTCGACGGCGCCGCCTATCTGGAGGGCGCCACCCGCATCCTGTCCGACCTGGAGGAGATCGAAACCTCCTTCACCAGCGCCCGCAAGACTCCGCGCGGGCGGCTGCGGGTGGACATGCCGGGCTCCGTCGGACGGCTGATCATCATCCCGACCATCCACGAGTTCCACGCCCGCTACCCCGACATCGAGATCATGATCGGGATGAGCGACCGCCCCATCGACCTGATCCAGGAGGGGGTGGATTGTGTGCTGCGGGTCGGCGATCTGGCGGATTCGAGCCTGATCGCCCGCCGGGTCGGCGCCTTCCGCCCCGTCACCGTCGCCAGCCCGTCCTACCTTTCCCGCTACGGCACGCCGACGACCATCGAGGAGCTGGAGGGGCACGTCGCCGTCAACTACTTCACCCGCACCGGCAAGATGCACGAGATGAGCTTCGAGCGCGACGGCGTCACCCACGAGGTGAAGCTGAACGGCCCGGTCTCGGTCAACGACGCCGACGCCTACGTCACCTGCGCGCTGGAGGGGCTGGGAATCGGGCAGGTGGCGCGCTTCATGGCGCTGCCGCATCTGCGCAGCGGCGCCCTGGTCGAGATCCTGAAGGAGTGGCGGCCGGAGCTGATGCCGATCTCGGCGCTCTACCCGCACAACCGCCACCTGTCGCCGAAGGTCCGCGCCTTCGTCGATTGGGTCGCCGAGCTGTTCGAGGGCTGTCCGCTGATGCAGGGCGAGGAGATCGAGGGCTACGACTGCCCGGAGCGGGGGATGCAGAAGGAGGCGCAGAAGGCCCCGGTAGCGGTGGGCACCGTCGCGATGGATTCGGAAACCGCCTGCCTCTGCGTGGTGTGATCCCGATTTCCCCTCTCCCGCCCCGGGAGAGGGTGGCCCGAAGGGCCGGGTGAGGGGCTACCGGGCGTGGTGCGCAATCCATGTTCCGATAGCCCCTCACCCTCCCCGCTTCTCGGGTCCCCTCCCTCTCCCGGGACGGGAGAGGGCGTTCAAACCGCCCCCGATTGTTCATGCCATCCGAATTGTGTTGGCGTTGACGGCGTATTTATTCCGATCCCGCTGGCGACCACACTCCATCCTGTTGCAATGCGGGAGGGGTGCCGAGGCACCAGCGGATCATGGGTCGGTCATCGGACCAGTCGAAAGCACGCAAAACCGAAACGGCACCCTGCCCGCTCGCGGTCGATGAGCGGACCATCGCCGGCCACGCCCAGGACATCCGGCTGCGGCTCTACCGGCCGCTGATCGGGTTGACCGTCCCGGCCCTGCTCTACCTGCACGGCGGCGGCTTCACCTCCGGCTCGCTGGAGGAAGCGGAGAGCGCCGCCGCCGCCATCGCCGAGAGCGTACCGGCGCTGGTCGTCTCGGTCGGCTACTCGCTGGCCCCGGCCCATTGCTTCCCCACCGCCGCCCACGACGCTCACCGCGCCGCCCTGTGGACCGCCGGCGCCGCCCGCGAACTGAACATCGCCAAGGGCGGCATCGGCGTCGCCGGCCACGACGCCGGCGGCCATGTCGCCGCCTCGCTGACCTTCCTGGCCCGCGACCAGGGCGACGTGGACATCCGCGCCCAGGCCCTGCTCGGTCCGATGCTCGACCCCAGCCTGACGCGGGCCGGCGACGCGCGGGCGGTGCAGTCCGACGTCCCGGCCGCCACCTACGCCCGCTGCTACCGCGCCTATCTGCCGGAGGCGGCGCAGCGCCTGCACCCCTACGCCGCCCCGCTCGATTCCCGCCGGCTGGCCGGGCTGCCACCCGCGCTGATCGTCACCGCGCAGAACGACGTGCTGCGCATCGAGGCCGAGCATTACGCCGCCAACCTGATCGAAGCCGGCGTCTCCACCGAGGTCACCCGCTTCCCCGCCATCTCGCACGCCGCCCTGCCCGGCCACCGCCCGGCGCTGCTGGCGGTCGCCGACTTCTTCCGCCGCCGCCTGTCCCCCGTGGACAGCGCCGCCGCCACCGCTTGACTCCCCCAGGAGATGTTCCAATGACGCTGTCCCGTTCGAAGCTCGCCCTTCTTCTCGCCGCCGGTGCCGCCACCGCCGCCGTCACCGGTTTCGCCACCACCCAGGGCCACGCCGACGCCCCCGCGGCGGCCACCGCCGCCCCGCCGCCGCCCGAGGTGGACGTGGCGCCGGTCGTCGCCCGCAAGATCACCGACTGGCAGTCCTACTCCGGCCGGCTGGAGGCGGTCGACCGGGTGGAGGTCCGCCCGCAGGTGTCCGGCGCCATCACCGCCGTGCATTTCCGCAACGGCGCCCTGGTGAAGAAGGGCGACGTCCTCTTCACCATCGACCCGCGCCCGCACGTCGCCGAGGTGGCGCGGGCCGAGGCCCAGCTCGCCGCCGCGCAGTCGGCGGTGCGCTTCACCGCCGCCGACCTCGACCGCGCCCAGCGGCTGGTGCAGAACAACACCGTCTCGCGCCAGACGCTGGACGAGAAGGACAACACCGCCCGCGAGGCCGCCGCCAACCTGAAGGCGGCGCAGGCCGCCCTCGACCTCGCCCGCATCGACCTGGAGCACACCCAGGTGACGGCGCCGATCTCCGGCCGCGTCTCGCGCGCCGAGTTCACGGTCGGCAACGTCGTGGCGTCGGGCGCCTCGGCGGCGCCGCTGACGACGCTGGTCTCGGTCTCGCCGATCTACGCCTCCTTCGACGTCGACGAGCAGACCTACCTGCGCCACATCGCCAACGTGAAGGACAAGGCCGACGTGCCGGTCCATCTCGGCCTCGCCAACGAAAGCGGCTATTCGCGCGACGGCGTCGTCGAGCATGTCGACAACCGGCTCGACGCCGTGTCGGGCACCATCCGCGTGCGCGCCAAGTTCGACAACCCGGACGGGATGCTGGTGCCCGGCCTCTACGCCCGCATCAAGGTCGGCGGCAGCACCCCGCACGACGCGCTGATGGTCGAGGACCGCGCCATCAACACCGACCAGGACAAGAAATTCGTCCTCGTCGTCGGCGGCGACGACACCGTGCAGTACCGCGCCATCGTCCCCGGTTCGGCGCAGAACGGGCTGCGGGTGGTGCAGAGCGGGCTTTCGGCCGGCGAGCGCATCGTCGTGAACGGCACCCAGCACGCCCGTCCCGGCGCCCGCATCAGCCCCAAGCTGGTCGCCATGGGCAACCCCGACGCCGCCGTCCAGACCGCCTCCAAGCCATGATCCGGGTCCCGCCGGGAGAGCCATCATGAACATCTCGAAATTCTTCATCGACCGCCCGATCTTCGCGGGCGTGCTGTCGGTGGCGCTGTTCCTGGCGGGAGCGATCTCGCTGTTCCAGTTGCCGATCTCCGAATACCCGGAGGTCGTCCCGCCGTCGGTCGTCGTCCGCGCCCAGTTTCCGGGCGCCAACCCCAAGGTCATCGCCGAGACGGTCGCCTCCCCGCTGGAGGAGCAGATCAACGGCGTCGAGAACATGCTGTACATGCAGTCGCAAGCCAACAGCGACGGCAACATGGCGCTGACCGTGACCTTCAGGCTGGGCACCGACCCGGACAAGGCGCAGCAGCTCGTGCAGAACCGCGTGTCGCAGGCGCTGCCGCGCCTGCCGTCCGACGTGCAGCGACTGGGCGTGACGACGGTGAAAAGCTCGCCCACGCTCACCATGGTCGTGCATCTGCTGTCGCCCAACGACCGCTACGACATGACCTACCTGCGCAACTACGCCATCCTCAACGTCAAGGACCGGCTGAGCCGGATCTCGGGCGTCGGCGAGGTGCAGGTGTGGGGGGCCGGCGACTATTCGATGCGCGTCTGGCTCGACCCCAACAAGGTCGCCCAGCGCGGCCTGACCGCGTCCGACGTGGTGGCGGCGATCCGCGAGCAGAACGTCCAGGTCGCGGCCGGCGTCATCGGCGCCTCGCCGTCGCTGCCCGACACGCCGCTCCAGCTCTCGATCAACGCGCAAGGGCGCCTGAAGACGCCGGAAGAATTCGGCTCGATCGTCCTCAAGACCGGGGGCCAAGGGAGCAATGCGCAAGGCGGCGTCACCTACCTGCGCGACGTCGCCCGCGTCGAGCTGGCGGCGGCGCAGTACGGCCTGCGCTCGCTGCTCGACAACAAGCCGGCGGTGGCGCTGGGCATCAACCAGTCGCCCGGCGCCAACGCGCTGGCGATCTCCGACGCGATCCGCGCGACGATGGCCGACCTCAAGGCCGACATGCCGGACGGCGTCGATTTCTCCATCGTCTACGACCCGACGCAGTTCGTGCGGTCGAGCATCGACGCGGTGATCCACACGCTGCTGGAGGCCGTGGCGCTGGTCGTGCTGGTCGTCATCGTCTTCCTCCAGACCTGGCGCGCCTCAATCATCCCGCTGCTGGCGGTCCCGATCTCCATCGTCGGCACCTTCTCGCTGATGCTGGGGCTGGGCTACTCGATCAACGCGCTGTCGCTGTTCGGCATGGTGCTGGCGATCGGCATCGTGGTGGACGACGCCATCGTCGTCGTCGAGAACGTCGAGCGCAACATCGAGAACGGCCTGTCGGCCAAGGAGGCCACCTACCGCGCCATGCAGGAGGTCAGCGGCCCGATCATCGCCATCGCGCTGACGCTGGTCGCCGTCTTCGTGCCGCTCGCCGCCATGTCCGGCCTGACCGGCGAATTCTACAAGCAGTTCGCAATGACCATCGCGATCTCCACCGTGATCTCCGCCTTCAACTCGCTGACCCTGTCGCCGGCGCTTGCCGCCGTGCTGCTGCGCGGCCACGACCAGCCGCAGGACTGGCTGACCCGCGCGATGAACAAGGTCTTCGGCGGCTTCTTCCGGCTGTTCAACCGGGTGTTCCACCGGGCGTCCGACGGCTACGGTCGCGGCGTCGGCGGGGTGGTGCGCCACAAGGGCCTGATGATGGTCGTCTATGTCGGGCTGCTGGCGGTGACGGTGCTGCTCGGCCGCGCCGTGCCGATGGGCTTCGTCCCGGCCCAGGACAAGGAATACCTCATCAGCTTCGCCCAGCTTCCCAACGGCGCCTCGCTCGACCGCACCGAGGCGGTGATCCGCCAGATGACCGACATCGCGCTGGCCCGCCCCGGCGTGCAGAGCGCCGTCGCCTTCCCCGGCCTGTCGGTCAACGGCTTCACCAACAGCTCCAGCGCCGGCATCGTCTTCGTCACGCTGAAGCCCTTCGCCGAGCGCCACGACCCGTCGCTGTCGGCCGCCGCCATCGCCGGCGACCTGCAGAAGCGCTACGCCGGCCTGAAGGAGGCCTTCGTCGCCATCTTTCCGCCGCCGCCGGTGATGGGTCTCGGCACGCTGGGCGGCTTCAAGATGCAGTTGGAGGACCGTGGCGCGCTCGGCTACGAGGCGCTGAACGCGGCGGTCAATGCCTTCGTCGCCAAGGCGATGCAGACGCCGGAGCTGGGGCCGAGCTTTTCCAGCTACCAGATCAACGTGCCGCAGCTCGACGTCGATCTCGACCGCGTGAAGGCCAAGCAGCAGGGCGTCGCCATCGGCGAGGTGTTCGACACCATGCAGATCTATCTGGGTTCCCTCTACGTGAACGACTTCAACAGCTTCGGCCGGGTCTACCAGGTCCGTGTCCAGGCCGACGCGCCCTTCCGCGCCGAATCCGCCGACATCGGCCTGTTGAAGACCCGCAACGCCCAGGGCGACATGGTGCCGCTCTCCTCGCTGGTCACCGTGAAGCAGAGCTACGGGCCGGAGATGGTGGTGCGCTACAACGGCTACACCGCCGCCGACATCAACGGCGGCGCCGCGCCCGGCTACTCCTCGGGACAGGCGCAGGCGGCGGCCGAGCGCATCGCGGCGGAAACCCTGCCGCGCGGCGTGCGGTTCGAATGGACCGACCTGACCTACCAGGAGATCCTGGCCGGCAACGCGGCGCTGTGGGTCTTCCCCATCAGCATCCTGCTGGTCTTCCTGGTGCTGGCGGCGCAGTACGAGAGCCTGACCCTGCCGCTCGCCATCCTGCTGATCGTGCCGATGAGCCTGGGGTCGGCGCTGGCCGGGGTGTGGCTGACGGGGGGCGACAACAACATCTTCACCCAGATCGGCTTCATGGTGCTGGTCGGCCTGTCGGCGAAGAACGCCATCCTGATCGTCGAGTTCGCCCGCGAGCTGGAGCATCAGGGGCGCAGCGTCGTGCAGGCCGCCATCGAGGCCAGCCGGCTGCGGCTGCGGCCCATCCTGATGACCTCGATCGCCTTCATCATGGGCGTGGTGCCGCTGGTGACCTCGACCGGGGCCGGCTCCGAGATGCGCCACGCGATGGGTGTCGCGGTGTTCGCCGGGATGATCGGCGTCACCCTGTTCGGTCTGGTGCTGACACCGGTCTTCTATGTCCTGCTGCGCAAGATGGCGGGGGCCGGGAAGCCGGCGGCGGCGGAGCCGTTCAACGGGGCTCTGGCCCACGGGCATGGGGACGATTGAAGGCAAGGGAACCGCCTTCCCCTGACACAAAAGGTTGATTTGAGAAGCGACGGGCGGGCGCGGCAGGATGCCGTCGCCCGCTCCGCCGTTGTGACGGGCCGAACCTTCGAGGTGGGCCATGACCGACAAGACCTACAACGTGCTGTTCCTCTGCACCCACAATTCCGCGCGCAGCGTCATGGCGGAATGCCTGCTGCGCCGCTGGGGCGCCGGGCGCTTCAACGCCTTCTCCGCCGGCAGCTTCCCGTCGGGCACCGTCAACCCGCACACGATCGCCACGCTGAAGGCGTTCAATCACAAGACCGACGGCCTGCGTTCCAAGAGCTGGGACGAGTTCGCCCAAGCCGGCACCCCGGTGATGGATTTCGTCTTCACCGTCTGCGACCAGACGGCCGGCGAGCTCTGCCCGGTCTGGCCGGGCGCCCCGCTGACCGCCCATTGGGGGGTCGAGGATCCCGCTGCCGCCGGGGGCGGCGAGGACAAGACGATGAAGGCCTTCCGCCGCGCCTACGTCGAACTGGAAAGCCGCATCAAGATCTTCTCCAGCCTGCGGGTCGAGGCGCTCGACAATCTGACCCTGCAAAGCTCCCTGCACCTGATCGGCACCGTGCGCGGCCCGCAGGACGAGGCGCAGCCCACCGGCGCCTGACCTCCGGCACCGGCAAGGACAGGGGGCCGCGCCGGCCCCCCGCTGTCGTTTCGATGAACCCGCCCGCTCACGCGAAATCACGACCGGCGGGGAGGCGGCCGCCCCCGATCCCGTCGGACCGCCGGGAAGGCGGGTGGAACCTGTCATCCCTCGTCAGACCGCCACAAACGGCGTCATAGAAGGCGCTGTCGAACACGTGGTCGAAGCGGTCGCGCAGATCGAGAAACGGATCGCCGCTGCGGAAGAAGCCCGACATGGCCGGCATGCCGGCCCAGCGGTTCAAGGGAACCGCCACCAGCGTTCCGATCGGTCTGGTCCTCCCCATCGTCCACGGCGCGGCCTGCGGCCTGCTGGGCGGCGTCTGCGTCGGCATGGTGTCCTCCATCGCTGGATGTCACCCGGCTCCCGGAGCGCGGCATCCCCGGCGCCAGCGCACCCGAGCCGTTCGAGGCGGAAGTGTCCGCCGATCACGGACCGATGAAAAGATCCTCAAAGGCACTAGAGGCACAAGGTCGCACCCGGTTCCGGCCTGCGGACCGCCCGCCGCCCCGGCCCTCCCTGGCGCTTGCCGGAAGCGGTCCATGAAAGGGCTTGACAGCCTCGCCCGAAGACCGGATGGTTACTTTGTCGGACAAACGGATAAACCGATATCCGGCCAAGCGGAACGCTTGCTGCGAAAGCACCAAACAAAAATCTGGGGAGTAAACGGCTATGAAGCGATACGGCGCCCAGCTTCTCGGTCTGGCGATGCTCGCCTCCGCGCCAACGGGGGCGGCGATTGCCGAGATTCCCGAGCGCGGGATCACGATCGGCGTGCTGACCGATCTCAGCGGGGTCTACACCGACCTGACCGGCAAGGGATCGGTCGAGGCCGCCAGGATGGCGGTGGAGGATTTCGGCGGAACCATCAACGGCAAGCCGATCCGCATCCTGGCGGCCGACGGCCAGAACAAGGCCGACGTCGGCGCCGCCATCGCCCGCAAATGGATCGACGAGGACAAGGTCGATGCCATCGCCGACACCCCCAACACCTCGATCGCGCTGGCGGTGCAGGAGATCACCCGCAACACCAACAAGGTTCTGCTGAACACGGGCGCCGGCTCGACCATCTTCACCAACAAGGCCTGCTCGCCGACCGCCTTCCAGTGGGTCTACGATTCCTACGCCATGGCCTACGGCACCGCGAAGTCGGTGATCGCCGAGGGCGGGACGAGCTGGTACTTCCTGACCGCCGACTACGGCTTCGGCCATTCGCTGGAGAAGGATGCCAGCGAGGTCGTCAACGCCGCCGGCGGCAAGGTGCTGGGCAGCGCCCGCCACCCGCTCAACAGCTCCGACTTCTCCTCCTTCCTGCTCCAGGCCCAGGCGTCCGGCGCCAAGGTGATCGGGCTGGCCAACGCCGGCGGCGACTTCATCAATTCGATCAAGCAGGCGCGCGAGTTCGGCATCGGCGGCGAGGGGCAGCGGCTGGCCGCGATGATCACCTTCATCACCGACATCCACGCGCTGGGACTGGAGGCCTCCAAGGGGCTGCTGCTGACCACCGGCTTCTACTGGGACATGGACGAGCGCAACCGCGCCTGGTCGGAGCGCTGGTCCAAGCGCATGGAGGGGCGCAAGCCGACCATGCTGCACGCCGGCGTCTATTCGGCGGTCCTGCATTACCTGCGCGCCGCCAAGGCCGCCGATTCCACGGCCGGCGACGCCGTCGCCGCGAAGATGCGCGAGCTGCCGATCGACGATTTCTTCGCCCGCAACGGGGCGATCCGTGCCGACGGCCGGATGATCCACGACATGTATCTGGCGCAGGTCAAGACCCCGCAGGAATCCAAGGGGCCGTGGGACTATTTCAAGATCCTGCGCACCATCCCGGCGGCCGAGGCCTTCATGCCGCTGTCGCGCAGCGAGTGCCCGATGGTCAGGAAGTGACCGCGGCCAACTGACCTCAAGAGGATAGAACAGCCATGACCGTGGCCATGACCGCGCAGGAAGACGGCGGAGCCTTGCCCGCCAACGGCTTCGGCACGGCCGAGCTGGAACGGCACCTCGCCGGCGCGGTGCCGTCCTTCCAGGGCCCGATCACCCTGGAGCGGATCTCGGGCGGGCAGTCGAACCCGACCTTCTTCGTCACCTCGCCCACCCACCGGCTGGTCCTGCGCAAGCAGCCGGGCGGAACGGTGCTGCCCTCGGCCCACGCGGTGGACCGCGAGCATCGCATCCAGGACGCGCTGCGCGGCAGCGACGTCCCGGTTCCCCACATGGTGCATTTCTGCGGCGACGCCTCGGTGATCGGCACGCCCTTCTACGTGATGGAACGGCTCGACGGCCGGGTCTTCGCCGACTGCCGGCTGGCCGAAGCGCCACGGGAGGAGCGGGCCGCCATGTACCGCTCGGCGGCGGAGATGCTGGCGCGCCTGCACGCGGTGGACTGGCGCGCCGCCGGGCTCGACGGCTACGGCCGGCCCGACGGCTATTTCGAGCGGCAGGTCGCGCGCTGGACCCGGCAATGGACCCAGTCGCGCACCCGCGACCTTCCGGAGATCGAGCGTCTGATCGAGTGGCTGCCCCAGCATTTCCCGGCCGCCGGGCCGGCCACCATCGCGCACGGCGATTTCCGCATCGGCAACCTGATGTTCCACCCCACGGAGCCGCGCGTCGTCGCCGTGCTGGACTGGGAGCTGTCGACGATCGGCGACGCGATGGCCGACGTCGCCCATTTCGCCCTGACCTGGGAGACGCGGCCCGACGAGTATGGCGGGCTGCTCGGCGAGGATCTCGCCGCCCAGGGGCTGCCGTCCCAGGCCGACTTCCTGTCCTGGTATGGTGCCGCCGGCGGGCGGGCGGAGCGCTTCACCCGCTTCCACACGGTGTTCGCGCTGTTCCGCTTCGCGGTCATCTTCGAGGGCATCGCCGACCGGGCGAGAAACGGCAACGCCGCCTCGGCCGAGGCGGCCGAGGTCGGCCGGCTGTCGGCGAACTTCGCCCGGCGCGCGGCGGAACTGGCCGAAGGCGGCGCCCGGCCGCTCTGACGGCCAAACTCGAAAACGCAGAACCGGGCGGAACGCGCCGGACCAGAACAGAAAGGAAGACGGGATGGATTTCGCCTATTCGGACAAGGTCGAGGGGCTGCGCGCGCGCCTGGACGACTTCATGCGGACCCATGTCCTGCCCGCCAACACCGAGTGGCACCGCGCCGTCGAGGACGGCCGCTACCCGCTGGAGCTGGTCGACCGGCTGAAGGCGAAGGCCTACGCCGAGGGTCTGTGGAACCTCTTCCTGCCGGCCCTGCGCGACGACGAGCCGGGCACCCGGCTGACCAACCTGGAATACGCGCCGCTGGCCGAGATCATGGGCCGGCTGCCCTGGGCGTCGGAGCTGTTCAACTGCAACGCCCCCGACACCGGCAACATGGAAATCCTCCACATGTTCGGCACGCCGGACCAGAAGGCGCGCTGGCTGGCGCCGCTGCTCGACGGCACGATCCGCTCCTGCGTCGGCATCACCGAACCGGACACCGCCTCGTCGGACCCGACCAACCTCCAGACGACGATCCTGCGCGACGGCGACTCCTTCGTCATCAACGGGCGGAAATGGTTCACCACCGGGGCCAGGCACCCCAACGCCCGTTTCGTCATCGTCATGGGCCTGTCCGACCCGCGCCCCGACGCCGACCCGCACGCACGCCACTCGATGGTCATCGTGCCCTTCGACACGCCCGGCGTCCGCGTCGTCCGCGACGTGCCGATCATGCACCACCACGCCCCGGAGGGGCATTGCGAGGTGTTGTTCCGCGACGTGCGCGTGCCGGCGGCGAACCTGCTGGGCGAGGAGGGCAAGGGCTTCGCCATCGCCCAGGCGCGGCTCGGCCCCGGACGGGTGCACCATTGCATGCGCACCATCGGCCAGTGCGAGCTGGCGCTGGAACTGATGATGGAGCGCGCGCTGGAGCGCCGCACCTTCGGCCGCCACTTGGCCGATTACGCCAACATCCAGGACTGGATCGCCGAATCCCGCATCGAGATCGACCAGTTGCGGCTCCAGGTGCTGCGGGCGGCGTGGCTGATGGACCGCGCCGGCAACCACGCGGCGCGCGTCGAGGTGTCGGCGATCAAGGTCGGCGCCGCGCGTCTCCAAACCCGCGTGGTCGACCGGGCCATGCAGGTGTTCGGGGCGATGGGGCTGACGCCGGACACGCCGCTGTCCTTCCTGTGGACCTGGGGCCGGGCGCTGCGCTTCATCGACGGGCCCGACGAGGTCCATCTGCGCACCATCGCCCGCGACGAGCTGAAGAAGGCCAAGGGGCGGCGCGGGGAATCGCTGGCCTATCTGGTCACGCCGCGCGAGCATCTGGCGTGAAGGACAGCCCGGAAAAAGGAGGAACGCCATGAAGGCCTGGACCGTGGAGCGCATCGCCGAGGACGGCGCGATGGCGTTCACTGAACAGCCGCGCCCGGCGGCCGGCGGCGGCCAATGCGTGATCCGTGTCGAGGCGGCGGGGGTCAACTTCCTCGACACGCTGATGATCCGCGGCCAGTACCAGGTGAAGCCGCCGCTCCCCTTCACGCCGGGGATCGAGGTGGCCGGCACGGTGGTGGAGGCCGGCCCCGGCAGCCCTTACCGCGAAGGCGACCGGCTGTGCGCCCTGCTCGACCATGGCGGCTTCGCCGAATACGCGCGGGTGCCGCGCGTCGGGTCGGAGCGCATCCCCGACGACTTCCCGATGCGCGAGGCCGTCGCCCTGCCGATCATCTACCCGACCGCCCATCTGGCGCTGCGCCACCGCGCCAACCTGCAAGCGGGGGAGACCGTGCTGGTCCATGCCGGGGCCGGCGGCGTCGGATCGGCCGCTATCCAGCTCGCCAAGCATTGGGGCGCGCGGGTGATCGCCACCGCCGGCGGGCCGGACAAGACGGCGCTATGCCGGGAACTGGGCGCCGATCTGGTGATCGACTACACGGCCGAGCCGCTGGTCGAGGCCGTGCGGGCGGCGACCGGCGGGGCCGGGGTGGACGTGGTGGTCGATCCGGTGGGGGGCAAGGTGGCGACCGACAGCCTGCGTTGCCTTGCCTGGGGCGGCCGGCTGGTGATCGTCGGCTTCGCCGGCGGCGCCATCGCCGACCTGCCGGCCAACCGGCTGCTGCTGAAGAACGCGGCGGCGCTCGGCGTCTTCTGGGGCGAGTACCGGCGCCACCACCCGGAACTGATCGCGCCGCTGTTCGCCGAGCTGTTCGAGCTGCGCCGCGCCGGCATCATCAAGCCGCTGATCCGCGACGTCTTCCCCTTGGCCGACGCACCCAAGGCGCTGGAGGCGCTGGGCGCACGCCGCACCGTCGGCAAGGTCGTCCTGGTGCCGTGAGGGGGGCTCCGACCATGGCGTTCGATCCCGACCGGCTGCGCGCGCTGCGCTTTCCGGCCGTCGAGCAGACCCTCACCGAGAAGGACTGCATCCTCTACGCGCTGGGGGTCGGCTACGGCAACGACCCGGTGGATGGGGAGCAGCTCCCCTTCGTCCACGAACAGGACGGGCGCGGGCTGCGGGCCACCCCGACCATGGCCAGCCTGCTCGGCTATCCCGGCTTCTGGTACCGGGATCTCGACACCGGGCTCGACGCCGCGCGGGTGGTGCACGCGGCGGAGCGGATCGAGCTCGACGGCCCGCTGCCGACCTCCGGCAGGCTGCGCTCGGAAGGCGGCGTCACCGCCGTCATCGACAAGGGGGCGGCGCGCGGCGCCCTGGTGGTCAGCGAGCGGCGGATCACCGACACGGCGACCGGCCGCCGGCTGGCGACCGTCACCCAGACGGCGCTGTGCCGGGGCGACGGCGGCTTCGATCCCGATGGGCCGGCCACCTCGCCGCCGCGTCCCGCACCGCCGGGCCGGCCGCCCGACGCGGCGCTGACCCTGCCGACCCAACCCCAGGCGGCCCTGATCTTCCGCCTCAGCGGTGACATCAACCCGCTGCACGCCGATCCCGCCGCGGCGCGCGCGGCCGGCTTCGAGCGCCCGATCCTGCACGGGCTGGCGACCTACGGGCTGGTCGGCCACGCTCTGGTCCGGCTGGCCTATGACGGGCAACCGGAACGGCTGCGCGGGATGGAGGCCCATTTCACGGCCCCGGTCCTGCCCGGCGAGTCCGTCCGCACCGAGATCTGGCGCGACGGCGACCGCACCCGCTTCCGGGCGCTGGTCGGTGAGCGGGTCGTGATCGACCATGGGCGGGCCTGGGGCGTGGGCGGCTGGGGGGCCGCCTGATGAGAGGGAAGGCCCCTCTCCCTCGGGGAGAGAGGGTCTCAAGCCAACGATACGAACCACCGGCCGGCCGCCCGGCAACGGTGGATGACAGGAGGGAAACAGCATGATGATCCGCCGGGAATCCCATTTCGGCCGCGTGGTGCCTTGCCTCGCCGAGCGCCCGCCGTCCGTCGACGCCCTGTTCCGCGCCGCCGCCGCCGCCGACCCGGCGGCCCTGGCCGTCATCGACGGCGCCCGGCGCCTGACCTACGGCGACCTCGACTGGTGGGTCGGGCGGCTGGCCGACGGGCTGGCGGCACGGGGCCTGCGCAAGGGCGACCGCCTCGCCACGCTGATCGGCAACCGCACGGCCTTCGTCGAGCTGTCGCTGGCCTGCGCCCGCCTCGGCCTCATCCATGTGCCGCTGAACACCCGGCAGCGCCGGCCCGAGATCGAATACGCCCTGACCCAGAGCGGCGCCTCGGCGCTCGTCCACGAGGCGGCCTTCGCCGCCGAGCTGCCCGACCCGGCGGCGGTTCCCGGCCTGCGGCTGCGCTTCGCCGTCGACGGCGCGGCCGACGGGTCGGAACCCTACGAGGGGCTGATGGGGGATGCTGCGGGCGGAACCGCGGCGTCGCCGGCCGGGGAGGAGGATCCCGTCTGCATCCTCTACACCTCCGGCACCACCGGCCGTCCCAAGGGGGCGGTGCTGTCGAACCTCGGCGTCGTGCAGTCCTGCCTGAACTACCGCGACGCGCTGGGTCTGGGGCCGGCCGACCGCATGGTGCTGGCCGTCCCGGCGGCCCATGTCACCGGGCTGGTCGGCGTCGTCCACGCCATCCTGGGGGCCGGCGGTTGCCTGATCGTCATGCCCCAGTTCAAGGCGCGGGCCTTCCTGGAGCTGGTGGAGCGCGAGGCGGTCACGGCGACGCTGATGGTGCCGGCCATGTACAACCTCTGCCTGCTCGACCCCGAGTTCGACCGCTTCGACCTCTCTTCCTGGCGGGTCGGCGCCTTCGGCGGCGCGCCGATGCCGGAGGCGACCGCCCGGCGGATGAAGGACAAGAGCCCCGGCCTGACCCTGTTCAACGTCTACGGATCGACCGAGACCAGCTCGCCGGTCACCATCCTGCCCAAGGAGGCCGGGCCGGAGCGCCTGAACTCGGTCGGCATGGTGCTGCCCACCGTGGACGTGCGGATCATGGACGAGGCGGGACGCGAGGTCCCGCCCGGCGAGCCGGGCGAGCTGTGGATCGCCGGTTCCACCGTAGCGCCCGGCTACTGGAACAACCCGGAGGCCGACGCGTCCGCCTTTGTCGGCGGCTACTGGAAATCCGGCGACATCGGGTCGATCGACGCCGCCGGCTTCGTCCACATCCTCGACCGCAAGAAGGACATGATCAACCGGGCCGGCTACAAGATCTACTCGGCCGAGGTCGAGGACGTCCTGGCCTACCACCCCGGCGTCGCCGAGGTGGCGGTCGTCGGCTACCCCGACCCGGTGCTCGGCGAACGGGTCCAGGCCTTCGTGGTCGCCCGCCCGGACACCACGGAGGAGGAGCTTCGGCGCTTCTGCGCCGAACGGCTGTCCGACTACAAGGTCCCCGACCGCGTCACCTTCGTCGAGGGCGGCTTGCCGCGCAACCCCAACGGCAAGCTGCTGAAGACCGCGCTGCGCGTCCGGGACGCTGCGGCGCCGGCCCGCACCGCCTGAATCATGTTCATTGTCGGACAAGCGGATGATGTGGCAGGATCATTCCCTTTTCCAGGGCCGCGGCGCCGGTTGCGCGCCACGGAGCCGCCTGAGGATGCCGGATGCAGAGCATGGACAACGAAGCCGAGGACCAGGACAACGGGGCTGACGCCGGAAGCGGGAACCGCTTCGGGCCGATCGCCGCGTCGCCGGCCTACAAGCTGGTCGCCGACGCCATCGAGCGGCAGATCGTTTCCGGCCGCGTCCGTCCGGGCGAGGCCATCGGGACCGAGGCGGATCTGGTCAAGCAGTTCGGCGTCAACCGCTCGACGGTGCGCGAGGGCATCCGCCTGCTCGAACAGGGCGGCCTGATCCGCCGCGACTCCAGCCGGCGGCTGTACGCCAGCGTCCCGCGCTACGACCGCCTCGCCACCCGCATCAGCCGCGCCTTCGTCCTGCACGAGGTCACCTTCCGCGAATTGTGGGAGGCGACGATGGCCATCGAATCGGCGGTCGTCGAGCTGGCGGCGGACCGCATTTCGGAGGAGGGGCTGGGCGAGCTGGACCTCAACCTGCGCAAGTCGCGCGCCGCGACCGACAAGCCGTCCGAGCTGGCGATTCTCGACATCGAATTCCACACCATCCTGTGCAAGGCGGCCGGCAACCGCGTTCTGCAACTGGCGCGCGAACCGGAGAACAAGCTGTTCTTCCCGACCACCGAGATGCTGTTCCAGAAGAACCCGCAGGCGGCCCGGCGCAACGTCGACGCGCACGGCGCCATCGTCGCCGCCCTGCACAGGCGCGACAAGGCCGACGCGCTCTTGTGGATGAAGCGTCACGTCAACGACTGGAAAAAGGGCTTCGAGCTGATCGGCAAGTCGATCGACGAGCCGATCGACCGGGTCTACGCCCAGCACGTCCTGGAATCGAACCTGTGATCCGGCAGGGGCCGCGCGTTCCGCGGCCCCTTGCGGAAACCAACCGCCTTCCGGAGCGTTTCCGCTCCATGATGGACAGCGCCGCATTCCAGGACCCGCCCCCTGCCACCTCGCCCCCCTCCTCCACCCCGCAGGAGGACGCCGCCTGCGCCGGGCTGCTGTACGTCTCGGACGACGAGCCCGGCATCCGCCGCCGCCGCGCCGGCAAGGGCTTCGCCTACCGCTGGCCCGACGGGGCCCCGGTGCGCGAGGAGGAGACGCTGGCCCGCATCGCCCGGCTGGCGATTCCGCCGGCCTACCGCGACGTCTGGATCTGCGCCGACCCGGACGGCCATCTCCAGGCCACCGGGCGCGACACGCGCGGGCGCAAGCAATACCGCTACCACCAGCGCTGGACCGAACTGCGCGAGGGCACCAAGTTCGGCCGGATGCTGGAGTTCTGCCGCGCCCTGCCCGGCCTGCGGGCGCGGGTCGACGCCGACCTCGGGCGGCGCGGCCTGCCGCGCCAGAAGGTGCTGGCCGCCGTGGTGCGGCTGCTGGAGGCCACGCTGATCCGCGTCGGCAACGAGAGCTACGCCCGCGACAACCGCAGCTACGGGCTGACCACGCTGCGCGACCGCCACGCCGCCATCGAGGGCGCGGAGCTGCGCTTCTCCTTCAAGGGCAAGTCGGGAAAGGCGTGGAAGGTGTCGCTGCGCGACCGCCGGCTGGCCCGCGTCGTGCGCGCCTGCCGCGACGTGCCGGGCGACGAGCTGTTCCAGTATGTCGACGGCGACGGCGCCCGCCACGCGGTGACGTCGGGCGACGTGAACGCCTATCTGCGGGCGGCGACCGGCGAGGACTTCACCGCCAAGGATTTCCGCACCTGGGCCGGCACCGTGCTGGCGGCGATGGCGCTGACCGAGTTCGAGAGCTTCGACAGCGCCGCCGCCGCCAAGCGCAACGTCACCCGCGCCATCGAGCAGGTGGCGGCCCGGCTCGGCAACACCCCGGCGGTCTGCCGCAAGAGCTACGTCCACCCGGAGGTGCTCGGCGCCTATCTCGACGGCAGCCTGCTGGCGGCGCTGAAGCGCGAGGTCGAGCACGAGCTGCGCGACCAGCTCGACGGCCTGGACGGCGAGGAGGCCGCCGTGCTGGCCTTCCTGCGCGAACGGCTGACGCGGGAGACCGAGTCCCGCGCCCGCGAGGGCGCGCGGCGGCGCAGGACGAAGGCGGGCTGAGGAACGAAGCCCCTCAGACCGTCTCCGCCGCTTCCGCCACCGGCAGCAGGCGCCGCAGCACGAGGCAGACCAGATCACCGGCCACGCCCTCCGGCCCGGCGTGGGCCTGGACGGAGCGCAGCACCAACTCGGCGCGGTCGCGGGCGGACAGGCCCCGGCTCTGCTGCAACAGGGCGACCAGCCGCTCCTCGCCGAACGGCTCGCGCCGCGCGTCGACCGAGCGCAGCAGCCCCTCGGTGCAGAGGAACAGCGCGTCGTCCTGGCCCAGCACGCTCGTCGCCTCGCCGTAGGGGGAGCCCTTGCGCACGCCCAGCGCCGGGCCGCCGGCCTCGGTCAGCGGCTCGACGGTGCCGTCGGCCAGGATGCGGCAGGCGCCGCGATGGCCGGCGGCGGCGTGCTGCACCACGCCGGTCGTCCGGTCGTAGATCGCGACGAAGGCGGTGGCGAACCCGTCGAAGGGACTCTCGCCGCACAGCCGGTCGTTGGCGCCGGTCAGGATGGCGGCGGGGGTGGCGTCCGGGCGCGCCAGCTCGCGGATGGCGCCGCGCACCATCAGCATCAGGAAGGCCGCCGGCACGCCGCCGCCCGACACCCCGGCGGCGACAAGCAGCGCACGGTTCTCGTCCAGCTCGATCACGTCGTAGAAATCGCCGCTGACCGCGTGGGCCGGCACCAGCGCGCCGTAATACTGGCTGTCGCGGCCCACGGGAAGCTGGCGCGGCAGCAGGTTGGCCTGCACGTCGCGGGCGGCGCGCTGCTCCTCCTCCAGGATGTGCTCGGCGATCGCCAGCTTCTCGGTCTTGGTCTCCAGCTCGGCGCCGCGCATCAGGAGCTGGGCGTCGAGCGTCTCCTCGCGGGCGGTCGCCTCCATCGCCATCCGGCGGAAGACGCGCGACAGGCGGCCGAACTCGTCGTCGCGCTCGGTCGCCTCGTTGAGGGTGAAGGGGTTGAAGCGCCCGGCCTCGACCGCCTTGACCGCCTCGCTCAGCCGCTCGACCGGGGCCATCTGGTCACGGGCGAAGCGGACCGACAGGAAACCCCCGAGCCCGAGCACGAAGACGCCGAGCAGTCCGCCGATCTTCAACTGGCGGCGCAGCATGACCCCCGGCTCGTCGCCCGGCAGGCGGACGACCGCGACGGCCGGCGCCCCGGCCGTCGTGGCGCCGGCCCCCGCCAGCTTGACCGGGGCCAGCGCCAGCAGGCTGCCGCCATCGGCCGCAACCTGAACGGCGTCGCCCCCGGCCAGCGCCACCGTCCTGGCGGTCTCGGTGCCGAAATCGGACAGCGGGCCGCCGCCGGACTCGCCGATCACGGCGCCGCGCGCCACCACCCGGCCGTCGCGGTCGAGCAGCCACGCCGCCTCCACCGCGCGGGTCGCCAGCAGCGCGTCGATCAGCCCGTCGGCGCCGGCCTTCTTCGCGATGTCGGCCAGCCGACGGACGTCGGCGCCGACCTGGACGATGCGCGGCTTGTCCACCCCGGCGACGCCGGCGAACTTCATCAGCTTGCCGCCCTCCACCGCCGCGTCGGACACCAACGTCGCCGGCGAGCGGTTCAGCAGCCCGGTGTAGGCGCTGTGGCGCGGTCCGCCCTTGGCGTCCTGGCCGAACAGCGGGTCGGGGCCGGGCACGTTGTGCAGATAGGCGCGGCCACGGTTGTCGGTGATCCAGATCTCGTCCGGGCCGCCCTGTTCGGCGACCTGTTTCAGCCGGTCGGCGATGGCCTTGGCCGGCTGCTTGGCGGTGGTCTCGGCGAGCGCCACCAGATGGGCGGCCAGCGCCGCCTCCGACAGCAGCCGCTCGCCCAGCATCGCCTCGACGTCCTGCGGGATGTCACGCGCCTGCGACGCGGCACGGGCCAGCAGACCGGCGGCCATGCGGGCGTCGGTCTCGATGCGCGCGGACAGGGCGCCCTGCGTGGTCCAGGCGAGCGCGGCGGTGATCGCAACCACGGCCAGAACCACCAGACCGGTGACCAGCAGGATCAAACGCTGTTGAAACGTCATGGGAAAGCGCCCGTCTTCGTGCCTGTTCCCCCCGCTTCTACCGGTGTGCCGCCCGCAAGTCCAGGCGCCGGGGCGCCGCAGCGTGGCGACGGCCGTCATGAAGCCCCCTTCCCGGACATCCGCCCCAGCGTCCCGCAGGGGAGGCATACCGGAGTGACGGAACCAAAAGTTTACAGTGTAAACCATCTGTTTACGTTCGCGTGCCGCTATGCCCTCCCTCGCCCGCCCCTTTTTGGAAGGGGCGGGCCGGGACGGGGCGCCATCGGAAATGGTCACCCGTTCCGCTCCATCCTGCCGCACACCATCGACGAAGGCCCCCCATGCCCCTCCACCGCTGGTTCTCCGACCGGAAGCTGGTCCACAAGCTCCTCATCCCGGCCCTGATTCTGCTCGCCGTCATGGGTAGCGTGGTGTGGACGGCGCGCTCGGCGATCCTCGACCTGACCGCCTCGACCAGCCGCGTCACCGAGGTGGTCGCCGACCGGCTGGCCGCGACCATCAGCATCCAGTCGGCCATGGGCGACGCCATGGACGCCGAAGCCAACGCCATCGTCGCCGGCTCGCGCCCGGCCATCGACGCCGCCCAGGCCCTCTACAAGGCCAAGATCGCCGACGCGCTGGGCGCCATCGACCAGCTCGCCGCCAAATATGGGCGCGCCGCCGACCGCGAGAGCATCCTCGCCGTCAAGACCATCATCGGCGAGTATGAGCGGGTCTCGCAGAAGGCCATCGACCTCGCGCGCGGCTTCGACACCGACAGCGCCATGCGGGTGTCGATCGACGTCGGCCGCCCGGTGCGCCAGAAGCTGACCGCGGCGCTCGGCGAGCGGGTCGAGCAGAGTCTCGCGGAGACCCGCGAGGCCGAGGAGCGCGCCGTCGCCCTGTCGGCCAGCGTGATGATGCGCCTGTCGCTCGTCGCCGGCATCGGGCTGCTGGTCGCCTTCGGCCTGCTCGGCTCGATCGTCGTGCTGTTCGTGGTGCGCCCGCTGAACCGCCTGACCGCCGAGATGACCAGCATCGCCGGCGGCGACCTCGGCGTCGCCATCCAGGGGACGGAGCGCAAGGACGAGGTCGGGCTGCTGGCCCGCGCCCTCCAGGTCTTCAAGAACAACAGCCTCGACATCCAGCGTCTCCAGGAGGAGCGCGAGGCGCAGAAGCGGCAGGCCGAGGCCGACCGGCAGGCCGCCATGCGCGCGCTGGCCGACCGCTTCGACGCCGACGTCCAGGGCATCGTCCAGGCCGTGGCCCACGCCGCGCGCCAGCTCCAGACCAACGCCCGCGGCATGACCGGGGTCGCCGAGCGGACGACGGAGCAGGCCAGCTCGGTCGCGGCGGCGACGGAACAGGCCTCCGCCAACGTGGCGACGGTCGCCGCCGCCTCCGAACAGCTCGGCGGCTCGATCGGCGAGATCGGCCGTCAGGTGAACGGCGCCGCCACCATCGCCCGCAACGCGGTGGCCGAGGGCGAGCGCACCAACGCGCTGGTGACGCGGCTGGTCCAGGCGGCGCAGCGGATCGGCGACGTGGTCAGCCTGATCCAGAACATCGCCAGCCAGACCAACCTGCTGGCGCTGAACGCCACCATCGAGGCGGCCCGCGCCGGCGAGGCCGGAAAAGGATTTGCCGTGGTCGCCAGCGAGGTGAAGGCGCTCGCCAACCAGACGGCCCAGGCCACCGAGGAGATCGCCAGCCAGATCGCCGAGATCCAGACGGTGACGGACGGCACGGTGACGGCGATCCACACCATCGGCCGGACCATCACCGACGTGGACGCCATCGCCGGCGCCATCGCCGCCGCGGTCGAGGAGCAGACGGCGGCCACCCACGAGATCGGCCGCAACATCCAGCAGGCGGCGCAAGGCACGCAGCATGTCTCCGGCAACATCGCCGGGGTCAGCGCCGCGGCCGAGGACGTCCGCCGGGCCGCCGCCGAGGTGCTCGACGCCGCCGACAGCCTGTCGCGCGATTCCGACCAGCTCCGCGACCAGATCCAGAGCTTCATCACCCAGGTCCGCGCCGCCTGAGGCGACGGCCGCGACGCCTGGCCTCCCCGCCCGTCCTTTCATCGGGGGCCGGGTTCGGTCCAGGCGATGAATCCGGGAGGGTCGCTTGACCGCGCTCATGCCGTCCGACGGACGAGCGCCGTCAAGCGCAAGGCATCCGCAAGCGCCGCGGGTCGGGACGAGGGGCAATTCGCAACGGACGCCCGCGCGCGACGCGTCGATGCCGCAGCGGAGCTGCGGGCGGAATCCCTCCCGCATCGGAATAAAATACCAAACGGTAGGTTTTTCGTGCGAAGCTTCGCCGTCGCCCGGCAAGCGCTGCTTCCCGCACGGCTCTTGCCAAATTTGTTCGGACCCGCGCAAGATAAATTTGTTTGCCGGCTTCATCCAACCTTCCAGGCGCGCAACGATGGCCCGTCGCCCCACCTTCTCCGATCAGGACATCATCGCCGCCGGGCAGCGGCTGGTCGCCGCCGGCCGGCCGGTGAACAAGTTTGCCCTGCGTAACGAGGTGGGCGGGGGCAATCCCAACCGCCTGCTGGAGATCTGGCAGGCGCACCAGAGCGCGCGGTCAGTGGAGAGCACGGCGGAAGGCATGGCGGAGGGCGTGGCGACCCCGCCCGTGGCCGCGAAGCCGCCGCGCGGAAAAGCCCCCGGAAAGGCGCCGCCGCGCAAGAACGATCCGGAGGGCACGCGGCGCGAGGTGCTGGAGGCGGCGATCTCGGAATTCACCGAGAAGGGCTACAGCGGCGCCAAGGTGGCGGCGATCGCCGCGCGCACGCGCACGACCAAGAGCATGATCTACTATTATTTCGGCGGCAAGGAGGGCCTCTACATCGCCGCGCTGGAGGCCAGCTACGCCCACAACCGCCAGTTCGAGCAGAGCCTGAGCCTGGAGGATCTGCCGCCGATGGAGGCGCTGCGCCGTCTCGTCGGCGTGACCTTCGACTATCACGACAGCCACCAGGAGCGCAGCCGGCTGGTCAGCGTCGAGAACATCCATCAGGCCCGGCATATGAAGAAGTCGGCCTCGATCGGCACCATCAACCTCAGCATCATCGACACCATCCGCACCATCCTGGAACGGGGCGAGCGCGACGGGGTGTTCCGTCCCGGCATCGAACCTGTCGACCTGCACATGCTGATCTCGTCCTTCTGCTTCTTCCGCTCCTCGAACCGCTACACCTTCTCCTTCATCTTCAAGATCGATCTGGCCGACGCCAGGATCCGCGAGCAGCACCGCCGGATGATCATCGAATCGACCCTCCGCTTCGTCCGGGCCGACGGCGCCGGCTCCCAGGCGGCCTGACCCTTCCATCGCGGACCGGCCCCGGCTGTTTATTTGTTTGCTCCTCCATTCGCCGATTATCCCTTCATGCGGATTTATTTGTTTGTTGAACGCCGCCAAAATCGAGCAGCTCCTCACAAATTCGGCCAATCGCCTGATTAATCGACATTTTCGTGCGTATGTTCGCGGCAATCCGATGGATTGGTTCGCTGGACGCACAAACTGCGTTGACACTGACCGTCCGGTTGGTTTATCAATCGGACCACAGAACGGAACACCGCCGCGGCGCCGGCCCCGCCACGTTCCCCACAGGCCGCCCTCCGGGCGGCCACGGCGAACAGGACGGGCCCAACGAACGGCCCGCCACAGGGAAACGGTGGACACAAGGGAGCGGAGGAGGCGCCTTGGACTACACACTCGACTTCAGCGTCGTGGCCGACGCGCTGCCGGAACTGCTCCAGGGGTGCCTCGCCACCATCGGGCTTGCGCTCGCCGGGATGACGCTGGCGCTGGTCATCGGCATCGGCGGGGTGGTGGCGCGCGGCTCGAACCGCCGCTGGCTGCGGCTGCCGGTCATCGTTTTCGTCGAGGTGATCCGCAACACGCCCTTCCTGGTGCAGATCTTCTTCCTGTTCTTCGCCCTTCCCAACATCGGGCTGACGCTGAACCCGACCGTCACCGCGATCATCGCGCTGGGTCTGAACGGCGGCGCCTACGCCATCGAGATCATCCGCGGCGGCGTGCAGAGCATCGACAAGGGCCAGATCGAGGCCGGCCTCGCGCTCGGCCTGCACAAGGGACAGGTCTTCCGCATGATCGTGCTGAAGCCGGCGCTGCGCGCCATCTACCCGTCGCTGACCGGCCAGTTCATCATGCTGACGCTGACGTCGAGCATCTGCTCCGCCATCGCCGCCTACGAACTGACCTCGGTCGCCCAGCGGATCGAGTCCGACAGCTTCCGCAGCTTCGAGGTCTATTTCACCATCACGCTGATGTACCTCGGCATCTCGTGGCTGATGATGACCGGCTTCTCGGTTTTCTCGCGCCGCTACTTCCACTACCCGACCCGATAGGAGCGCCGGTGATGGGCAACAGTTTCGGGTTCGGCGAGTTCACCTTCCTGATGCACGGGCTGAGCTGGACGGTCCTGCTCGCCGCCATCGCCTTCGTCGGCGGCGGGATCGGCGGGCTGGGGGTGGCGCTGGCGCGCACCTCGACCTCGCTGGTGGCGCGCCGGATCACCGCCGGCTACATCGCGGTCTTCCAGGGCACGCCGCTGCTGATGCAGCTCTTCGTCGTCTATTACGGGCTCGGGCTGCTCGGCCTCAACCTGCCGGCCTGGCTGGCGGTCGCCATCGGCTTCACGCTGCACGCCAGCGCCTTCCTCGGCGAGATCTGGCGCGGCGCCATCGAGGCGCTGCCCAAGGGGCAGACCGAGGCGGCCAAGGCGCTCGGCATGCACTACCTGCCGCGGATGCGCGACGTGATCCTGCCGCAGGCCTTCCGCATCGCGCTGCCGGCGACCGTCGGCTTCCTGGTCCAGCTCATCAAAGGCACCTCGCTGGCCGCCATCGTCGGCTTCATCGAGCTGGCGCGGGCCGGGCAGATCGTCTCCAACCAGACCTTCGCGCCGCTGCTGGTCTTCGGCGTCGTCGGGCTGGTCTACTTCGCGCTCTGCTGGCCGCTGTCGCTCTACGGCTCGCGCATCGAAAACCGGATGGCGCGGGCCACCGCCCGCTGACCGGCTCCCGAAGAAACAACCGCCGGCAGCAACCGCCGGCGGGGCTCCAAAGACACGCCATCAAAAACGGAGGAAACCCAGCATGACCGACACGCCCGTCTTCCGCCCGCCCTCCTTCCGCCCGTCCTGCTCCCGTTTGTCGCGCCGCAGCCTGCTCGCCACCGGGCTGGCCGTGCTGGCCGCCCCGGCCGTCCTGACGATGAGCAGCCGCATGGCCGCCGCCCAGTCGCTGGCCGACATCAAGAGCAAGGGCAAGCTCGTCGTCGGCATCCAGGGCGACAACCCGCCCTGGGGCTTCCTCAACTCGCAGGGCGTGCAGGAGGGCTACGACGCCGACATCGCCAAACTGTTCGGCAAGGAGCTGGGGCTGCCGGTGGAGTTCGTGCCGACGGCGGTCGCCAACCGCATCCCGGCGCTGGTGACCGGACGCGTCGACGTGCTGTTCGCCACCATGGGCATGTACCCCGACCGCGCCAAGGCGATCCAGTTCTCCAAGCCCTACGCCGCCAACGACATCGTGCTGGTGGCGCCCAAGAGCACGGTCATCAAGACCAACGCCGACATGAAGAACGTCATCATCGGCGTGGCGCGGTCGAGCGCCCAGGACACCGCCGTGACCAAGGCGGCGCCGGAGGGCACCACCATCCGCCGCTTCGACGACGACGCGGCGACCATCCAGGCGATGCTGTCGGGGCAGGTGCAGGCGGTCGGCGCCAACCAGTTCTACCCGCTCCGCCTCAACAAGGCGCAGCCCGACACCTACGAGCGCAAGCTCGACTTCGTCCGCCAGTACAACGGCGCCGGCACCCGGCTGGGCCAGAAGGAATGGAACGCGACGATCAACGCCTTCATCGACAAGATCAAGGCCAACGGCGAACTGGCCAAGGTCTACCAGACGTGGATGGGCTTCGCGCCGCCGGAATTCCCGGAAACGCTGGAAGGCATTCCCTTCACCGTCGGCTGACGCGGCCCTTGCGGGCGCCCGCTCTCTTGGGCGCCCTTCCTCCCCGACATCGCAGGGACTTCCCCCGTGCAGGACATCAACGCCACGCGCCCAACCGTTCCCGGTCCGTCCCCTGCCTCCCTTCCGGCCGCCGGCGATCCGCTGATCCTGATGGAGGACGTCAACAAATGGTACGGCGCCTACCACGCGCTGCGGAACGTCAACCTCGCCGTCCGGCGCGGCGAGAAGATCGTGCTGTGCGGCCCGTCCGGCTCGGGCAAGAGCACGCTGATCCGCTGCATCAACCAGCTCGAGACCATCAAGGACGGCCGCATCACGGTGGACGGCACGCGGCTGGACGACAGCACCCGCAGCGTCGACGCGGTGCGCAGCGAGGTCGGCATGGTGTTCCAGAACTTCAACCTGTTCCCGCACATGACCGTGCTCCAGAACTGCACGCTGGCGCCGATGCGGGTGCGCGGCGTCACCGCCGCCCAGGCGGAGGCCACCGCCCGCCGCTTCCTGGAGCGGGTCCGCATCGCCGAGCACGCCCACAAGTATCCCGCCCAGCTTTCCGGCGGCCAGCAGCAGCGCGTCGCCATCGCCCGCGCGCTGTGCATGGAGCCCAAGGTCATGCTGTTCGACGAGCCGACCTCGGCGCTCGACCCCGAGATGGTCAAGGAGGTGCTCGACACCATGGTCGGGCTGGCCCGCGACGGCATGACGATGGTCTGCGTCACCCACGAGATGGGCTTCGCCCGGCAGGTCGCCGACCGCGTGATCTTCATGGCCGACGGCGAGATCCTGGAGGAGGCCGAGCCGGAGACCTTCTTCCGCACCCCGCGGCACCCGCGCGCCCGCGCCTTCCTCGGCGAGATCCTGGCCCACCATTGAGAAACCGGCAATCGCCCCAGGGCAACGTCATGCCCGGACTTGGTCCGGGCATCCACCTGCAACCTTATCCATGATGATTTGCGGCCGTGGATGCGCGGCATAAAGCCGGGCATGACGCAGGGGAAGAACCACCAGTCCCATCACGTCCCACCTAGAAGGATGACTTCATGAGCCGCCTCGTCTATGTCCTGAACGGCCCCAACCTGAACCTGCTCGGCAAGCGCCAGCCGCACATCTACGGCCACACGACGCTGGCCGACGTCGAGGCCGAATGCCGCGCGCTGGCCGGCGAACTCGGGCTGGAGATCCGCTTCCACCAGAGCAACCGCGAATACGAGCTGATCGACTGGATCCACGAGGCGCGCGAGACCGCCGGCGGCATCGTCATCAACCCGGCCGCCTTCACCCACACCTCGGTGGCGATCCTCGACGCGCTCAACACCTTCGACGGGCCGGTCATCGAGGTCCACATCTCCAACGTCCACAAGCGCGAGGAATTCCGCCACCACTCCTTCGTCTCGCTGCGGGCCGACGGCGTCATGGCCGGCTGCGGCACCCAGGGCTACAGCTTGGCGCTGCGCCGCGTCGGCTGGCTGATCGACGAGAAGGCACGCCAGGATGGTTGAGGCCGGCCGGGTGGCGGAACCGCCGGTCCGGCTGGCCGTCCTCGGGGCGGGGCTGATCGGCAAGCGCCACATCGAGCAGGTGCTGGCCCGGCCGGAATCGGAACTGGCGGCGATCGTCGACCCTTCCCCGGCCGCCGAGGCGCTGGCCGCCGGAATGGACGCCGCCTGGTATCCGAGCTTCGCGGCGATGCTGCGCGCCGGGCGGCCGGACGGCGTCATCATCGCCACGCCCAACCAGATGCATGTCGGGAACGGGCTGGAGAGCGTCGCCGCCGGCATCCCGGCGCTGGTGGAGAAGCCGCTGGCCGACGACGTCGGCGGCGCCACCCGGCTGGTCGAGGCGGCGGAGGCCGCCGGCGTGCCGCTGCTGGTCGGCCACCACCGCCGCCACAACCCGCTGATCCGCGAGGCCAAGCGGGTCATCGAGTCCGGGCGGCTCGGCCCGATCGTCTCGGTGCAGGGGACCTGCTGGTTCTGCAAGCCCGACGAGTATTTCGAGGCGCCCTGGCGGCGCGAGAAGGGGGCCGGGCCGGTCTTCCTGAACCTGATCCACGACGTCGATCTGCTGCGCCACCTGTGCGGCGAGGTGGTGGAGGTCCAGGCCCTGGAATCCAACGCGCTGCGCGGCAACGCGGTGGAGGAGACCTCGGTCATCCTGCTGCGCTTCGCCAGCGGCACGCTCGGCACCGTCAACGTTTCCGACGCCATCGCCGCCCCCTGGAGCTGGGAGTTCACCAGCGGCGAGAACCCGGCCTACAGCCACACGCAGGAGACCTGCTACACCATCGGCGGCACGCGGGGTTCGTTGACGGTGCCCCAGCTCGACCTGTGGCACCACCCGACCCGGCCGAGCTGGTGGGAACCGATCGCCCGCGAACGGCTGCCGACCGGCGTCGAGGATCCGCTCGGTCTGCAAATCCGCAACCTGTGCAACGTCATCCGCGGCGTCGAGGCCCCCGTCGTGTCCGGCCGGGAGGGGCTGAACACGCTGAAGGTCGTCGCCGCCGTCAAGCAGGCCGCCGCCACCGGCCGCCGGGTCGAGCCGGCCTGCGCCTGACGCCCTTCCGTCCCTTCGCCCTTCCCCTGCCTGGGCCATGACGGGTCTGGCCAACGGATCGTTCCTCCATCCGGACCGTAACCTGCAGCCCCGCCGCCGTCGCGACGGCGCCGGCAGACCGAGGCAGGGGTTCTTTGCCCCGCATCCAGGAGCCCACCGCATGGGAGCCCACCGCATGCCCGCCGCCCCCTTCACCTTCGCCAAGTCGATCGCCACGGTCTCGCTCAGCGGCACCCTGCCGGAGAAGCTGGAGGCGGCGGCGGCCATCGGATTCGACGGGGTCGAGATCTTCGAGAACGACCTGCTGACCTTCGACGGCTCGCCGGCCGACGTGCGGCGCATCGCCGAGGGGCTGGGGCTGGAGATCACCATCTTCCAGCCCTTCCGCGACTTCGAGGCGATGCCCGACCCGATCCGCGCCCGCAACCTCGATCGCGCCGAGCGCAAGTTCGACGTCATGCAGGCGCTCGGCACCGACCTCGTGCTGGTCTGCTCGAACACGCAAGCCGCCGCCATCGACGACCCGGCGCGCGCCGCCGCCGACCTCGCCGAGATGGCCGAGCGGGCGCACCGGCGGGGCCTGCGCGTCGGCTACGAGGCGCTGGCCTGGGGCCGCCACGTCAACCGCTGGTCCCAGGCCTGGGACATCGTCCAACGCGCCGACCACCCGGCGCTGGGGCTGATCGTCGACAGCTTCCACACCCTGTCGCTCGGCGACGACTACGCCGGGATCGCCGGGGTGCCGGGCGAGAAGATCTTCTTCGTGCAGCTCGCCGACGCGCCGAAGCTGTCGATGGACGTGCTGTCCTGGAGCCGCCATTTCCGCAACTTCCCCGGCCAGGGCCAGCTTCCGGTCACCGGCTTCCTCAAGGCGGTGCTGGACGCCGGCTACCGCGGCCCGCTGTCGCTGGAGATCTTCAACGACGAGTTCCGCGCCGCCCCCGCCCGGCTGACCGCGCTCGACGGGTTGCGCTCCCTCATCCATGTCGAGGCGGAGGCCGGCCACGGCCAGGGACTGCCCGAGCCACCGGACTGCCGGGGCGTCGAGTTCCTGGAATTCGCCGTCGACGCCGCCGCACGCGAAAAGCTGGCGGCGCTGCTCGGCACGCTGGGCTTCCGCCGCGCCGGACGCCACCGCTCCAAGGACGTCGACCTCTACCGCAACGGCGGCGTCAACCTCGTGCTGAACAGCGAGGAGGATTCGGCGGCGTCGGAGCATTTCCAGATGCACGGCCCCTCGGTCTGCGCCATGGCCTTCCGGGTCGACGACGCCGGCCGCGCCATCGCGCGGGCCGAGGCTCTGCGCTGCGTGCTGTGGCGCGAGCGGGTCGGCGACGGCGAGCGCCACATCCCGGCGCTGCGCGCGCCCGACGGCACGCTGATACATCTGGTGGAGGGCGACCCCGCCGGCCGCAGCATCTGGGAGGATGACTTCCATCTGCTGCCGGGCGCGGCGGTTGAGGACGACCCGGCGACGACCCTGACCGGCATCGACCATGTCGCCCAGGCCCTGCCCTTCGGGCGGATGGACAGCTTCGTGCTGTTCTACCGCGCGGTCTTCGGCTTCGTCCCGGAAACCCTGTGGGAGCTGCCCGACCCCTACGGCCTGATCCGCAGCCGGGCGCTGGTCAGCCCCGACGCCGGGACCGGGCGCGGCGTGCGGCTGCCGCTGAACATCTCGGAGAGCCGGCGCACCGCGACCGGCCGCTTCGTCAGCGCGACCTCCGGGGCCGGCGTCCACCATGTCGCCTTCGGCACGCCGGACGCGGCGTCACTGGTCGAGGCGCTGTCGGCGGCCGGCGCCCCCTTCCTGCCGATCCCGGCCAACTACTACGACGACCTCGCGGTCAAGCACCCGCTCGACGACGACGAGCTGGCGCTGCTGAAGCGGCGCGAGCTGCTCTACGACCGCGACGATCACGGAAGCGGGGGCGGGGGCGGCGAGTTCCGCCACGCCTACACCGACAGCTTCGCCGACCGCTTCTTCTTCGAGGTGGTCGAGCGGCGCGGCGGCTACCGCCAGTTCGGCGCGGTCAACGCCCCGGTCCGCATGGCCATCCAGGCCCAGCTCCGCGAGGGCGCCCGCCCGCAGGATTATCTCGACTAGGGGAGGCGGGCGGCCGAACCCGCAGCCCCCTCCCGGCCGGCGCCGCCCCCCCCGACCGGACCCATGCTTTTCCCCAGTGAGGCCTCATGACCGCCGCGCCCGCCACCCCGCCCGCCAAGGCGCACCCCTCCACCCCGCCCGACTCCGTCATCGTCGGGCTGATCGGCGCCGGCATCCAGGCGTCGCGCACCCCGGCGATGCACGAGCGGGAGGCCGACGCCCAGGGATTGCGCTGCATCTACCGGCTGATCGACCTCGACCGGCTCGGGCTGGGCGCCGACGCCCTGCCGGAACTGCTGACCTCGGCCGAGCGCATGGGCTTCACCGGGCTGAACATCACCTTTCCCTGCAAGCAGGCGGTCATCCCGTTGCTCGACGACCTGTCGGACGACGCCCGCGCCATCGGCGCCGTCAACACGGTGGTCTTCCGGAACGGCAGGCGCATCGGCCACAACACCGACTGCTCCGGCTTCGCCGCCGGCTTCCGCGACGGGCTGCCCGCCGTGCCGCGCGACCGGGTGGTGCTGCTGGGGGCTGGCGGGGCCGGTGCGGCGGTCGGCCACGCCGCCCTCCAGCTCGGCGCCGGGCGCGTCACCGTCGTCGACGCCGACCCGCGCCGGGCCGAGGCCCTGGCCGGACAGCTCGACGCCCGCTTCGGCGCCGGCCGGGCGGCGGCGGCCAGCGACCTCGCGGCGGCGATGGCGGCGGCCGACGGACTGATCCACGCCACCCCGACCGGCATGGCGAAGTTCCCCGGCCTGCCGCTCCCGGCCGAGCAGCTCCACGGCGGGCTGTGGGTCGCCGAGATCGTCTATTTCCCGTTGGAGACCGCGCTGCTGCGCGAGGCGCGGGCGCGCGGCTGCCGCACGCTGGACGGCGGCGGCATGGCGGTCTATCAGGCGGCCGACGCCTTCCGTCTTTTCACCGGCACCGAGCCCGACGCCGCGCGGATGCGCCGGCATTTCCTGTCCATGGACGCGCAGAACCAGGGCTGACGCCGGCCTCCCCTCACCGCCCCGCCCCGCCCCGCCCGATCTTGTACGAAAGTCCAATTATTCAACAAGCGGACGAAGTTTATCCTGGGCGCGCCGGAGCCGGACCGGAAGCAGGGGGGAAAGCGATGGGCGGGGCGTTCATGATCGCGGGCGGCGCACTGCGGGGGCTTGCCGCGCTGATGCTGGTCTCCATCGCCGGTCCTTCCGCCGCCGCGGCCGCCGGCCCGCCCGATCCGCTGGGGTCGGTCATGTGGGAGGCGCTGCGCGACCAGTATTTCGGCGACGCGCCGCTCCGCTTCGACGACCGCGTCAAGGTGAGCGCACCGGCCGACGCCGAGGACACCCGCGCCGTCCCCATCGCCATCGACGCCAGCGCGCTGCCCGACGTGGTCGAGATCGTCGCCATCGCCGATCTCAACCCGTTTCCCCTGGTCCTGCGCTACCACCCCCACGGGGCGGCGGCGACCATCGCCACCCGCATCAAGATCCAGCAGGCGACCGCCGTGCACGGCGCCGCCCGCACCGCCGACGGGGTCTGGCACGTCTCCGGCGTGCTGGTGGACGCGGCCGGCGGGGGATGCAGCGCGCCGCCCGCCACCTACGCGCAGAAGGACTGGGCCGACCATGTCGGCGAGGTGCAGGCCCGCGCCTGGCCGGCGCGCGCCGACGGCACGGCACGGCTGCGCCTGCGCGTCCGCCACCCCAACGACACCGGCCTCGTGCCCGGCATCCCCGCCTATTTCATCGAGACGCTGAGCGTCCGCGCCCACGGCGCCGCCGGTCCCGGCCCCGAGCTGGCCCGCATCGACAGCCTGGAGCCGGTGTCGGAGGATCCGGTCTTCTCGCTCGACCTCCGCCCGCCGCCGGGCAGCACGGCGCTGACCTTGAGCGGGCGCGACAACCAGGGCGGCGTCATCGCCGCGACCATCCCGCTGCCGGCGCCCTCTCCCGCCGCCTCCGACCGGAGCCTCGGCCAATGACGCCGCACAGCCGCCTCCTGAAAAGCCTGCTTCTGGCCGCCGGCGTCCTGGCGGGGAGCCTCCTGTCCGGAACCGCCGGCGCCCAGGGGCCACGGACCTACGGGCTGACGCCCAAGCCGATCGCCCCCGACACCTACGTCTTCGAGGGCTCGACCGAGCATTTCACCCGCGACAACGGCGGCAACATCCTGAACGCCGCCTTCATCGTCACCGCCGATGGGGTGATCGTCATCCAGACCGGCCCGTCGCGCCGCTACGGCGAGGAGATGCGCGCCGCGATCCGCCGCGTCACCGACAAGCCGGTCCGCAAGACCTACATCAGCAACCTGCACCCCGACTATTTCCTGGGCGCCCAAGCCTTCGCCGAGGCGCCCGTCGCGGCCCTGCCCGGCACCATCGCCGGCATCCGCGAGGAAGGGTCCGGCATCGCCGAGAACATGTACCGGATGATCGGCGACTGGATGCGCGGCACCGAGGTGGTGATCCCGGACGAGCCGGTCTTCGGTTCCACCGTCGTCTTCGGCGACCACCGGCTGCGTCTGATCCCGCTGCACGGCCACACCGCCGCCGACCTCGCCCTGCTCGACGAGACCACCGGCGTGCTGTTCGCCGGCGGGGTGGTCTTCTGCGGCCGCACCCCGACCACCCCGCACGCCGACGTCGCCGCCTGGCTGAAGGCGCTGGACGCGGTCGAGGCGCTGGACGGCGTCCGCCTGCTGGTGCCCAACCACGGCCACATCCGTCCCGACAAGGCCTGCGTCGCCCAGACCCGCGACTGGCTGACCTGGCTCGACGCCACATTGCGCGCGGCGGTGGAGGCCGGGCTCGACATGACCGACGCGCTGGAACTGCCGATCCCCGAGCGCTTCCACGGGCTCGGCGTGCTGCGCGCCGAATACCGCCGCTCGGTCGCGCATCTCTGGCCGCGGATCGAGCGGGAAAGCCTGCCCCGCGTCAACTGACGGGCAGGGGTTCTCCGGACAATCGCATGACGGAAAAGCCTCTTTCCTTCACGGGGAGAGGCTTTGGACGGTTGCCCGTCGGGCTTCCCCGCCCGAGAAGCGCGGGTTAATCCCTGCGGGCAGGGCTTGCGCTTTGGAAAGAAAACTCCAGTTCTGGAATCGCAAAAACGATCGCATACGGCTGAATTCACGAACAATCAGCATCCGCATCGAAATGCCCGCCGCCAAGAAGAGGACCAGCATGCGCGCCCCCCGCTCCATCCGGCGGCCCGTCCGATCCCTCGCCTTTTTCCCCGCAACCGCCTTTCTGCTGGCCGGACTGCTGAGCCTGCCCGGCAACCCGGCGCTGGCGCAGAAAACCGACCGCGATCCCGACGGCATCTTCTCCGTCATCGTCGAGAACGACCTGTTCGCCAACGACGACCGGCACTACACGAACGGCATCCAGTTCTCCTACACCCCGGCGCAGCCCGGCCTGCCGGGCTGGGTCGACGGGCTGGCCGACGCCCTGCCGCTGTTCAACCAGGGCACCAAGCGGCGGATCACCTACGCGCTCGGCCAGAAGATGTTCACCCCGCGCGAGATCGAACCGCCGGTGCCCGATCCCGGCGACCGGCCCTACGCCGGCTTCCTCTACGTCAACGCCGGCCTCGCCTCCGAGACGGAAACCACGCTGGACCGCCTGAACCTGACGCTCGGGGTGGTCGGGCCGGCGTCGCTCGCCGACGAAACGCAGAAATTCGTGCACCGGCTGACCGACTCCCGCAAGCCGCGCGGCTGGGGCCACCAGCTCCGCAACGAGCCGGGGGTGGTGCTCAGCTACAACCGCGCCTGGCGCGGCGTCTACGCGGCCTCCCCCTTCGGGCTGGCCTTCGATGCCACGCCGGACCTCGGCGTCAGCCTCGGCAACGTCTACACCCTCGCCTCGGCCGGGCTGACCCTGCGGATCGGCGCCGACCTGCCGCAGGATTACGGCCCGCCACGCATCGCCCCGCCCTTCCAGGGCACCAGCTATTTCGAGCCGGACCGCAGCTTCGGCTGGTATCTGTTCGCCAGCGTCCAGGGCCGCGCCGTGGCCCGCGACATCTTCCTCGACGGCAACACGTTCCGCTCCAGCCCCAGCGTCGACAAGAAGCCGCTGGTCGGCGACCTGCAACTCGGGTTCGCCGTGACGGTCAGCGACGTCCGCGTCGCCTACACCCACATCTTCCGCACCAAGGAGTTCGACGGCCAGGACAAGGCCGACACCTACGGGTCGCTGTCGGTGTCCGCGCGCTTCTAGACGCCGGCGCCGGGGGCCTCCGCCGCCATCCAGCCGGGGATGGTGGGCGTCCCCAAAAGCAAGCGAGAGCGTTTCCATGGGTTTCTTCCCGACCGAGACCGCAAGCCGCGCCAGGGCGGGCGCCGCCACCCTGGCCGCGGCGCTGCTGCTGGCCGCCTGCTCCTCCTCGCAGGTCACGCGGCCGGCGCGGACGGCGACGGAGCAGCTCCTGATCTCGACGGCGGCCGACAAGGCGGCGGAGCGGCTGGCCCAGACCCTATCGATCCAGGGCAGCGTCTATGTCGATGCCGCCAGCGTCGAGGGCTACGACAACAAATACGCCGTCTCGGCGATCCGCGACGCCCTGCTGCGGCGCGGCGCGCGCATTCTGTCGTCGCGTGACGGCGCCGACACGATCGTCGAACTGCGGGTCGGCGCCCTGTCGGTGGACAGCGAAAGCTCGCTGGTCGGCATCCCGAGCATCAACGTGCCGCTGCCGATGACCCAGAACGCCACGACGCCGGAAATCTCCCTGTTCAAGAAGGAGCTGACCCAGGGTGTCGCCAAGGTCGCGGCGACCGCCTACGACCGCAAGACCGGCGCCCTCGTCGCGTCGAGCGGCCCGCAGTACGGCTTCTCCAACAAGGCGGAATGGGTCCTGCTCCTGCTGCTGCGCTGGGGCAGCAACGATCTGCTGCCCTCCGGCGAGCGGCCGGCGCCCGTCCCCTGGGAGACGATGGAGGCCGTGCCGCCCGACCCGTGACCGCAAGGCCGATTTTGGGGATGCCGATTTTGGGGATGCCGGCGGTCAGGCGAGGGCGCGCAGCTCGGCCAGCTTGGCGTTGCCGAGCGGGATTCCCTCCGCATCGGTGCGGGCGCGGTGGACATGGCGGCGGTCGCCGGGCATGCGCGTCTGACCGGCCGCGCGCACGCGGTCCGTCAGGGTCAGCACTCGCTCGGCGAAACCGGCGTTGCCGCCGCGCGCCGGGTCGATGAGGATGAGGAGCTGGCCGGTGTGCGGGGTTTCGGCGCCCGGATGCGCCGACCAGTCGACCTCGAAGGAGAACCGGCCACCGGTCAGCGCCGCCGACAGCACCTCGATCAGGAAGGCGATGGACGCCCCCTTGTGCCCGCCGAAGGGCAGAAGCGCTCCGCCGTCGAGAACCGCCCTGGGGTCGGTGGTCGGGGTGCCGTCGCGGTCCACGCCGTAGCCCGGCGGCAGATCGTGCCCCTCGCGGGCGGCGATGCGCACGTCGCCATTGGCCATGGAGCTGGCCGCCTGGTCGAAGACGATGGGCTCGCCGCCGGCGCAGGGGGTGGCGAAGGCCATCGGGTTGGTGCCGTAGACCGCCGAATGGCCGCCATGCGGCACCACGCAGGCGAAGCTGTTGACCACCGACAGCGCCACCAGCCCTTCCCGCGCGAAGGGCTCGACATCCGGCCACAGCGCGCTGAAATGGTGGGAGTTGCGGATCGCCAGCAGAGCCATGCCGCCGGCCCGAGCCATCTCCATCAGCCGCGGCCGCGCCGCCTCCAGCGCCGGCTGGGCGAAGCCGTTGGCGGCGTCGACCCGCAGGAAGGCGGGGCCGGCCTCCTCCAGCACCGGCACGGCCCGGCCGTCCACCCAGCCGCTCTTCAACGAGCCGACATAGCCGGGGATGCGGAACACGCCGTGGCTGAAGGAACCGTCGCGCTCGCAGCCGGCGCAGTTCGCGGCGAGGATCCGCGCCACCGTCTCCGAACAGCCGTGGCGTTCGAAGATGCGCGCCATCAGGTCCACCAGCGCGTCGTGGCGGATCAGGCTGTCGCCGGTCGGGGGGAGGTCGGTCATCGTCGGCACCATCGGCAGGTCGTGGAAAAGGGCCGGAACGTTCGGCCCGGACGAGGGCGGGCGTCAAGCCCGGATGCCGGCGGACGGACTGACGGTTGGGAAAGAGCGCCGGTTTGTGGCGCGGCTCACAGCGGCGGATCCGGGGCGGGGGTAGTGTCCAGTCATCGAGACGGTGACAGGGCAGATGGCCAGGACGGCCAGCCACCGCCGGCCTCGCCTCCCTCCTCCCCGCTCCTTTCCCCGCCCCTCCTCCCTACCATGAAGGAAGACGCGCCATGATCCGCACCGCCCTGCTCTCCGGCTTCGCCACCGTCGCCCTGCTGTCGGCCCCGGCCTTCGCCCAGAACAGCAGCACGATCTCCAACACCGCGGCCGGCGTCGGCAACGTGGCGCTTCAGTCGGCGATGACCCGGCAGGCGACCGGCGGCAGCATCCTCGGCACCGCCAACACGGCCGACGTCAGCAACATGGCCGCCGGCGTCGGCAACGTCGCCCGCCAGGGCGTCACCGTGATGCAGGGCGGCCCCGGCCGCATCCTCGGCGCCCCGGTGCTCGGCGGCGGCTCCAACACCGCCTTCGTCGGCAACACGGCGGCCGGCATCGGCAACCGCGCCTCGCAGAGCGCGCTGGTCCAGCAGTTCGGCAGCCGCGGCCCGATCCCCGGCGGCAACCTCGGCAACGTCCAGAACCTCTCGGCCGGCATCGGCAATTTCGCCGGGCAGCGCGCCCTCCTCCAGCAGCGCTGAGCCTTTCTCCAGCCCTCCCAACGCCCCGGCCGGTTCCTCCGGCCGGGGCGTTGCGCCGTGGAAGCAGAGCCGGCTACAGCACCTGCTTGGGCAGCGACAGCAACTCCTTGCGGATGCGGTTCAGGCTGGGGCGGTTGTCGGGGCCGAAGGCGATGGGACGGCACAGATGCATGGCGGTGATGCCGACCCGCGCGGTCAGCAGCCCATTGATGACGCCCTGCCCCATCCGCGTCGAGACGGCGGCGGCGAGCGAGCCGCCCAGCGCCTCCACCGCGACGTGGTGGGCGCTCTCCGCCACCCCGGCGACGGCGATGTTGGCGAGCATCCGGCGCAGCAGCCGCAGCGACCCGACATAGCCCGGCCGGGCGCCGTAGAGGGCGGCGATCTCGCGCACCAGCTTCAGGTTCCGCCACAGCACGACCAGCAGGTCGAGCACCGCCGCCGGACTCAGCGCCGTCGCCACCGCCGTGTCGCGCGCGGCCCGCAGCACCCGCTGGTAGGCGGCGCGGTCGAGCGGCGCCAGCACCTCGCGGTCGAGCAGCCGGACGATCTCGCCGTCGTCATGGGCGTCGGTGACGTGGTCGCGCACGCCGGCCAGCGCCATCTCCAGCTCCGGCCGGGCGGCGTAGAGCGCCACCAGCGACCCGGCGAAGCGTTCGGCCTCTCCCTGGCGGGCGTCGATGGTCAGGCGCTCGGCCTCGACCCGCAGCGCCTCGATGCGGCGCAGGCGGCGCAGCGACAGCAGTTCGCCGACCAGCAGGGCGACGGCGGCGACGCCGGCCATGGCGACCAGCAACGCCACCAGGATGCCGAGCGCGAGGCTGGTCGCGAAGGCCCGGCCCAGCAGGTCGGCGGTGTCGAAGCCCAGCGCCACCAGCACCAGCGCCGCCACCGCCCCGACCAGCCAGCGGCCGACCCGGCGGCGCGGCGGCGCCGGCCCGTCCGCGACCGGAAGCAGCTCCGCCGCCCGGCCGGCGATGATGGCCTCCTCCTCCGCCACCGGCACAGGCGCGGCGCGGGCGGGGTCGAGTTCCATCGGCGGAACCCAATGGGAGGTCCGCTCGTTCATTCCAGATAATCCCCCAGCAGGAATTGCAGCGCCTGATCGACCCGGATGTGCGGCAGCCCGCGCGGGTCGCGGCCGAGATCGGCCGGCGGCCGGAAGGACAGGAAATTGTAGGGGCGCTCGCGCCCCGGCGGGAAGGCGTCGGCGTCCTCCGGGATCTCGCCGGGGAACAGCACGGTCGGCCGGTCGCGCCCGACCGGCACGCCGCGCACGCAGCGGAGCTGCCGGCCCTCATGCTCGGTCGTCACGCTGTCCGTGCATTTCAGCGCGGCGATGGCCATCGTCTCGACCGCCGCCCCCTCGAAGCGGATCGAGGAGCGCGCGTCGGCGACCAGCCGGTCGAGCAGCGTGCGCAGCTGCGCGTGCTGGTGGGCGGCGATGTGGTCGGCCTTGGTCGCGGCGAACAGCACGCGGTCGATCTTGCCGCCGAACAGCCAGTCGAACCAGCCGGCCCCGCCGTGGCGGAAGGGCTCCAGGCTGAGTTCCAGGGCGCGCTTCATGTCGGCCATGCCGGACGGCCCGGCGTTCAGCGCGCCCAGCACGTCGATCAGCACGATCTGGCGGTCGAGCCGCGCGAAATGCTCGCTGAAGAAACGGCGGACGACGTTGGTCTTGTAGGCCTCGTAGCGCTCCTCCATCAGCGCCCACAGGCTGCCGCGCCCGCGCGTGGCGCCCGGCAGCGGGCAGAAGGTCAGCAGCGGCGCGTCCTTCATGTCGCCCGGCTCGACGAAGCGGCCCGGCTGGATCAGGCTGAGCAGCGTGTCGGCCCGGCGGCAGGCGTGCAGATAGTCGGTGTAGAGCGCCGCCCCGCGCCGCGCCGAATCCTCCTCCGCCGGGGCGGCCGGGTCGATGGTGGCGAGCCAGCCGCGCCAGGATTGGGACAGTTCGTCGCGCGGCGGCCGGGCGGCGAGGTCGAGCGTCAGCGCGCTCCACTCCGCGAAGCTCTGGCGCAGCAGCGGCAGGTCGAGCAGCCATTCACCGGGATAGTCGACGATGTCGAGGTTGAGGGTCGCCACCGGCTGCACCGCCCGCTTCAGCGACGACCCCGGCCGGTAGCGCAGGGCAAGCCGCAGCTGGCCGATGCCGCGCGTCGGCTCCGGCCAATGGGGATCGGGACCGGTCAGCGCCGCCAGATGCCCCTCGACGTCGAAACGCGGCACGTCGGGATCGGGCTGCGGGCGCAGGCGCGACGCCTGGAAGCGGCCCGACGACACCACGTCGAGAAAGGGTAGGCGCCCGGCCTTCAGCAGATTGTCGACCAGGGTCGAGACGAACACCGTCTTGCCGGCCCGCCGCAGGCCGGTGACGCCGAGGCGGACGTTCGGCTCCAGCAGACGGGCGCCGGCATCCACGACGCCGTCGAGAACGCTGTTCAGAGGGGGAATGCGCAAGGGCGGACGCTCGGGCCAGAGGACGAATCGCCCCTATATGGGGATGTCCTCCCGGCGATCCCAGAGGCAGACCCCACACGCGATGGGCGTTGATCGAACAGAAAATCCCCTTAAGATCGTGCCACCCACACACCGCTCAACGGAAAGCCGATCATCATGATGCGTTTTGCCATGCTCACCGCCCTGTGTGTCGCCGCCGGCCTGACGCTTGCCCGGCCGGCGCTGGCCGACGACGCCACGGCCCCCGCCGCGACGCTGATCGGCAACGCCGCCGCCCTGGCGCAGAAGCTGGCGAAGACGCAATACGTCCACGAGACGAGCATGCTCGGCGCCGTCATCCGCCCCTACGGCGAGGGCCGGCTGGACATCGACGCGGACTGCTCGGGCTGGGTTTCGCACAATCTGGAACGGCTGCCGCTGCATTACGAGGCGGTGCGCGCCTATCAGCCGCAGGTTGCGGGCGAGGCCGGACGGCCCTACCCGCGCGCCACCGTCTACCGCCAGTATTTCGCCAACCTGCCGGCCGGCGCGCCCTTCCAGGCGGTGAAGACGCTGGCGGCGGTGCAGCCCGGCGACATCCTGTCCTGGTGCCTGCCCGGCCATTGCGGCGCACCCTACAGCGGCAAGCCGGCCGACGACACCGGCCACGTCATGGTGGTGATGAGCAAGCCGATCCCCAACGTCCCCGGCAGCGCCTTCCTGATGGTGCTCGACGCCTCGTCGGTCACCCATTACGGCTTCGCCACCCTGCCGCCGGCGGTGCGGGCGGCGCATCCGGAACTCCAGACGCTCTACGCCAATTACCCGACGGTGCGCGAGCAGAGCGAGCTGGTCGACGGCAAGACCCGCACCGTCACCAACGGGGTCGGCCCCGGCTTCATCCTGTTCGGCACCAACCCGGACGGCAGCGTCGGCAGCTTCCAGTTCGGGCCGGGCGACAGCGTGAACAGCGAGAACATCCGCTTCGCCGTCGGCCGCCCACTTCCCACCCCCTTGGTCCGATAACCCCCCACCGGCTTGGCGGGATTGACTCGACCGGCCCTCGGCGGTGACGCTACGAACCGACGTAATGCGGCATCAGCTTGGCCTGATCGCCGACATGGACGGTGCAGCGGCTGTCCTGGTTGTGAAAGAAATAGACCTTTCCCGGCTGCCGCTTCTGCTGGGCATCTTCCAGGTTGGCGCCGCCGGAGAAGGCCACCCCGTAGCGCCGGCCGGGCGTCACCGCCCAATAGAAGCCGTCGCTGCTCTGGATGAAGGCGCCGCGCTGGCACAGGTGCGACAGGGTGCGGTCGAGCGTCGCCAGACCATCGAGCCCGTTGGGGAACACATAGACCTTGCGGCTGTGGGTGTAGCGCATGCGGGGCGGCACGAACTGGCGGGGCGGATGCACGCGGTATTCCTCGTGCCTCTGGCTGGTCGGCCAGTCGGTCGGCGGCACGTCGCCGGCCGCGACGCCCCCAGCCGCGAAGCCGCCGGCCAGAAGCGCCAGCCCCACACCGCCCGGCACGAACCACAGCCGCCGCATCCCGAACTCCCTTACTGCTGCCGACAGGGCCGGCGTCAGGCGGTCGGCGCCTTGAGGAAACCGGCGACAACCGACTGAAGCTCCTTCGGCTTGACCGGCTTGGGCATATGCGCGTCGAACCCGGCGTCGGAGAGCCGGCGCCTGTCGGCGTCCGAGGCCAGATTGGTCACCGCCACCACCGGCGTCGCCGCCAGATCGGCGGCGGCGCGGATCTGGCGGATCACCTCGACCCCCGACAGGTTGGGCATGACGATGTCCATCACGACCAGATCGGGCCGCAAATCCCGCATCCGCTCCAGCACGGTCCGCGCGTCGGTCGCCTCGGCGACCTCGTAGCCGCCCTCCTCCAGGCAGCGAACAAAGAGCTTGCGCATCAGCGCGTTGTCCTCCACCACCAGGATCGACGGCGCCGCTCCGTCCCCGCCCGCTCCGTCCCTGTCCATGTCCATGCCGCCGTGCCGCCGTGCCTTCGCCGTTGGAAAACCGGCATCGGTTCCGGTCCGGTGGCGTTGTCCGGGACCATCACCCGTCACGACGGAGTCTCTAGTGAAAGAAGCGGGACCGGTCAAGCCGGCCCGCCCAGCGGAAGCCGCGACACGCTCCCCGGCGTTTCCACTGGCGCGGCCCCGCGGTTTCCGGCCATGATTCTCCCAACCGCGGCACGGCGCCGCGGAACCGGAAAGGGAGACCAGAGACCGTGACCGCCGCCTTCACCCTCCACGGCAACAGCAACTCGCAGCCGGCCTTTCGCATCGCCCTGTTCCTCCGCCTCGCCGGCATCCCCTTCACCTACCGCCATGTCGATCTGCGCAGCGGCCAGCAGAAGACGCCCGGCTATCTGGCGATCAACCGCTTCGGCCGGGTGCCGACGCTGGTGCATGGCGACCTCGCTTTGTCGGAATCCAACGTCATCCTGCCCTATCTGGCCGAGCAGACCGGCAAGTTCGGCGGCCGCGACGCGGTCGAGAAGCTGCGCCTGGCCGAATGGCTGAGCTGGCTGGCCGACGTGCTGCTGCCGGTGCAGCGCGCCCGCGCGGTGCGCAAGTTCAACGGCGACGCCAACGCACTGCCCTGGATCGACGCCTCGGCCGCCTCGGGGCTGGCGCTGTTCGACCAGCATCTCGCCGGCCATGACTTCATCGAAGGCGGGCGCGTCACCATCGCCGACATCTTCGCCTTCCCCTGGATCGACCTGCTGGAGGAATCGGCGGTCGACGCCGCCAAATACCCCAACATCCAGGCCTGGGCCGCCCGCATGCGCGCCCTGCCGGGCTTCAAGCCGCAGTATGAACTGATGCCGACGCAGGACGCCGACTGCTGAGGGCGCGGGGGCGTCTGCCCCCTCACCCGGCGACCGGCAGCGCGACCGTCATCCGGAGACCGCCCGACGGGCGGTTCTCGGCGCGGACCCGGCCGCCGAACGCCTCGATGTTGCGACGGACGATCCACAGGCCGATCCCGAAATGGGTGGACCCGGCCTGTTGGGCCGCCGCCTCGTCCTCCGGCATGCCGCGCCCCGGCTCGCGCTGGGAGAAGTAGCGCTCGAAGATGCGATCCAGGTTGGCCGGATCGACGCCCGGCCCCTCGTCCTCGACCACCAGCTCGGCCCAGGCGCCGACGCGGGTCAGCCGCACGCTGACCGCCCCGTCGGCGGGGGAGAAGCTGACGGCGTTCTCCACCAGATTCTCGACGATGGTCTCCAGCGTCTCCTCGCTGGCCCGCACCACCAGCCCCGCGTCGATCCGCGAGCGCATGTGGAGCTGCCGTTCGGCGAGCAGCCCGGTGTAGCCGCCGGCCATCCGCTCGACCAGCGCCGACAGGTCGACCCGGCGGCGGGTCGGGGCCAGCAGGTCGGCCGCCGCCTCGTCCATCCGGCGGGCGAAGGACACCAGCCCGTCGAGCTTGTCCACCGACTTCTCGATCATCGTCAGGGCGCGCTGGCTGCGGGCGTTGTCGGTCGGCAGGGCGCGGCGCAGCGGCTCCACCGACTGGCGGATCACCGCGATCGGCGTCTTGAAGGCGTGGGCGTTGTCCTCGGCGGCGCGGCGCAGCGAACGGGAGCTGTCGCGCAGCGTGTCGACCAGCCGGTCGAAATCCTCGGCGACCCCGGACAGCTCGGGCACCGTGTTGCGCTCGGCGAAGGAGGCCTTGCCGTCGTCCCCGGCCCCCTCGCCACCGACGAGGTCGCGGGCGAGATCGCCGAAGCGATGCAGGTTGCGCCACACCCCGGCCAGCACGGCGAGCACCAGCAGGGCCATCGCCAGATAGACCGCCGCCGCCGCCTGGACCGCCGGGGTCCGCCAGTAGGGCCGTCCGAGCGACGAGGCGACGTAACCCTCGGTCGCGTGGCTGGTCACCAGCGCCCAGCAGCCGAAATTCGTCTTGATCGGGGTGATGGAGGACAGCACCTCCTCGCCGCCCGAGGCGTGGGGCACCCGCATGGCGAGGGTCGAATTCCCGGCGCAGCTCGTGCCCAGCCGGTCGAGCACGCCCTGGCCGAGCAGTTGCCGGCGCTCGACGTCGAGGTCGGCGGTCGGCAGGCCGGGCGCGGCGGCGACATAATAGAAGGCTTCCGCGCCCGAGCCGGCGCGCGGCCGGACCAGCAGCTTCAGCCGCGTGCGCTCGTCGGCGAAGCGGGCGAGCGTGCCGCTCAGCGCCGGCAGGGCGCTGCGGTCGATCACCGCCAGCTCCGGCTCCAGCGCACGGGCGATCAGCTCCCCCTGGCGCTGCGCGCTGTGCAGCAGCAGAAGCTGGGAGGCCTCGTCGGCCCGTTGGAACTGGTCGTAGAGCAGGACCGGGACCGCCAGGAACACGAGGGTCAGCAGGACCAGCCGGCTGGCGAGCGAGCGCCACAGCCAGCGCAGGCGGCCGGGGGTCCGGCCACGGAGCGGGCGGTCACGGAGCGGACGGCCGGCATCGCCGGTCGCCCGCATTCCGGCATCAATCGGCAGCAGCGCCATCGATCAGGGCATCCTCGGCGGTGGCGGCGTCGTCGTCGCGGGAGTCGTCACGCATCTGGGCGGCACCGCCCTCGCCCTTGCCCCAGCGGTAGCCGAAGCCCGGATAATTCTCGATGCAGCCGAAGCCGGCATCCACAGCGCGGAACTTCTGGCGGATGCGCTTGATGAAGGCGCGGACGTTGGCGCGGTAGCCCGACGGGCCGTAGCCGGCCATGAAGCCCTTGCCGTGCACCAGATCGTAGATCTCGCGGTAGGAGACGTCCTCCTCCGGCCGGGTCGACATCAGCTTGACGATGTTGAACTCGGTCAGCGTCAGGTCGATGCGCTTGCCCATCCAGAAGGCACGGCTGTTGTCCAGCCGCAGCTCCAGCTCGCCCAGCGTGTGGACGGTCTGCGGACCGGCGCCCTCGGCCTCCTCGGCGCCGCCCTTGATGCCGTCGAGGATCAGGCGCATGCGCTTGAGCAGGATCGACAGGCTGCGCGACTTCTCGACGAAGTCGAGCGCGCCGCCGGCCAGCGCCGCCTCCTCGTAGATCTGGTCCGACAGCACGGTCAGGAAGATCACCGGAGCGTCGATGCCGCGCGCCCGCATCTGGCGCAGCACGTCGATGCCGTCCATCTTCGGCATGCGCCAGTCGAGCAGCACGACGTCCACCGAGCCGCCGGCGGCGAAGAAGTCCAGCGCCGGCTCGCCACGGTCGAAGGTGATGACCTCGTAGCCCTCGTCGCCGAGGTTGAGGCTGAGCGATTCGCGGAACAGGTCGTCGTCGTCGACCAGTGCCACGCGGGCGATCGTCGTCTCGGTCATGGCGGCCATCCCCCCCTTAACGTCCGGCAGAACCGGCTTGGGCGAGGAGCTGGGCGAAGCATCGATGGTCTGCATCAGGGACATTGGGGCTGCTCTTCATGTCGTAGGAGAGGGCGCGGAAGTCCTGGGAGGCGGTCATATCCATGAAAAAGAAGACCTTGAGCGTGCAATCGCCCTTGGCGTACCGCCAGACCTTGGCCGGCGGCGCCTCTTCCCGCGCAACGGGGGAACCCAGGAGATGAAGGGTCTGGACTTCGTCCAGCCCGACGAGGCTGTCGGGGTCGGCGTTGGGGGTTGCGGGAGCGGGTGGGGGAACCGCGACGACCGGGATGTCGCCCGGAACCGGCGGCGGCAGCGCCGCGACCAGGGGATCGGCGGGGGCCGCCGGCGCGGCGGCCGGAACGACCGGGCGCGGCGTCGGCTTCACCTTCGGCACCGGGGTCAGCATCGCCCGGTTCGCCGACGAGGCATCGGGAAAGCCGGCGCCGGGCGCGCCGGTGGTGCCGGGGCAGCCGGCCAGCAGCAGGACCGCCAGCAGAAGGCCCGCGTGACGGGCTTGGCCGAGCCTGTCGGCTCCGGCATCGGCCGCCTTGCGGAGGACACCCGTCACGGTCATGGGGTCGGGCCTTTCGGAAGCGGAAAACGGGAGAAGGGTTGCCGTACGGTGCGTCCGCCGCCATGATGCCGCTAAATCGCCATCACCGGATCGGCTGAACTGGCCGCGTCTGATGAGCCTAAATTCAGACTATCCTGGTTAATGGCTCGTTAAAGCCACAGGCGCTACCCCCATTTTGCAAAAGCCGATCAATCTTTTCTGAATTTTCGTTTGAATTTCGTTCGATATCAGAGGCAAACGTCCGGGGAAAAACAGGACGGCCTCATCCGATCAACCGTGAAAACGGCCGATCGCACCAGCGGATCGCGGCGCGTGTGTTCGCCGCGCGCGATGTGCGTGAAAAGGGTGCGTGACAAGGGAATGACGGTTCCAGGGAAGATCCGGGAACGGAAAGGAGCCCAGAAAAGCGGCCCAAAAAACAATCGGCGGCGGAGCCACCCGGGTATGGCTCCGCCGCCGGTCAGCCGGACGGGCAACGTGGTCTGTGAGCGTGGTCCGTACTGGGACGGCCACCGGGGCGTTGCCGCTCGAACTCCAGCCTTCAATCCGGCCGGTCGGTCAGACCGGTCGGCGTTGTGGGATCAATGCGTGTCGGGCACCATCCATCACGGATCCAAGGGTGCGCCGGTTCACGCCCTGCGTCAAGTTCGTACCGCGAACAATTTGGGCGGGGTTTCGCTGGACGGGGCACCCCGGCTGGGGTTAGCTGACGCTTGGGAGAAGACGCGCGGCGGCGCCGCGCGACCAATGGAAACAGCGACAGAAGCAGCGGCGGAAAACGCCGCGTGGGGAGCCGAACCGGTGACGAACACGACCGCCGTCCGCATGGACGCGCCGGAGACGCACAGCGTCGCCCGCCGCATCCTGACCGTTTTCCTGCCCTTCGCACTGGCTTATTTCCTGTCCTACCTGTACCGCACCGTCAACGCGGTGATCGCCGACGAGTTGACGGCGGCGCTGGGCGTCACGGCGGCCGGGCTGGGTTTCCTGACCAGCGCCTATTTCATCGCCTTCGGGCTGTTCCAGCCGCCGCTCGGCCTGCTGCTCGACCGTTACGGGCCGCGCCGGGTGGAAAGCGCCCTGCTGGTGGTCGCGGCGGCCGGAGCGGCGCTGTTCGCGCTGGGCGGGGATCTGGCGACGCTGGCCGTGGGGCGGGCGCTGATCGGGCTGGGGGTGTCGGCCTGCCTGATGGCGGCGCTGACCGCCAACGTCATGTGGTGGCCGCGCGAACGGCTGCCGCTGGTCAACGGGCTGTTCCTCGCCTGCGGCGGCCTGGGCGCGGTGTTCGCCACCACGCCGGTGCGGCTGCTGCTCGACCTCACCGACTGGCGGGGGCTGTTCCTGGGAATCGCGGCGGCGACGGTGGCGGTCGCCGTGGCGCTGTTCGTCACCGTGCCGGAGCGCCGGCCGGAGGGCTCCGGACAGGCCACGCTGGGAGACATGCTGCGCGGCACGGCGGCGGTGTTCCGCAGCCCGGTCTTCTGGCGGCTGGCGCCGGCCTGCGCCACGGTGCAGGGTGGCTTCCTCGCCTACATCAGCCTGTGGGCGGGGCCCTGGCTGCGCGACGTCGAGGCGATGGACCGGCTGGCGGTGGCGACCCACCTGCAACACGCGGCGGTGGCGATGGTGGCCGGTTACGCCTCCTTCGGGTTGATCGCCGACGCGGCGCGGCGGTTCGGGCTGACGCCGCTGACGGTGCAGACCGTCGGGGTGAGCCTCGCCGTCGCGGTGCAGGGCGCCATGGCGCTGGGTGTCGGCGGGTTGTCGCCGGCGATGGAATGGGTGCTGTACTCCTATTTCGCCAGCGCCTCGGTGATGGGCTATTCGCTGCTGACCCAGCGCTTCCCGGCGGAGCTGGCGGGACGGGTCAGCACGGCGGTGAACCTGCTGATGTTCGTCGTCGCCTTCACCCTGCAACCGGCCATCGGCGCCTTCCTCGGCCTGTTTCCGGCGGGAGCCGGCTACGCCGCCGAGGCCCACCGGATGGCGATGCTGGCGGTGGTGGCGTTGCAGGCGGCCTGCGTGGCGTGGCAGGCGGTGGGGAGCTTCGGCGGAACCTCGCGTCAGGCGGACGCGGGCTGAACGCCCAGGTTGACGCGGGCGTAACGGAGACAGCGCCCCGCCTTGTCGATGAAGCCGGCGGCTTCGGGCGTCACAACGCGGGCCCCTCGCGCCGCAGCTCGTGCATCAAGGTTTTCCAGCCGCACCCCATCCCCGTTCCCAAAGTCAAAGGACCGCACCCTTTCGGGATGCGGCCCTTCGTCGTCGCGAAGCCACCCTCACGCACAACCACGAGCGCGGGCCACCTTCGACGCCGTCGGCCGGCCGATGGCGTCGCTGATGAACGCCCCGGCCCCAATCAGACGATCCAGGTCGACCCCGGTCTCGATGCCGAGGCCGTTCAGCATGTAGAGCACGTCCTCGCTCGCCACGTTGCCGGACGCCCCCTTGGCATAGGGGCAGCCGCCCAGGCCCGCGACCGAGCTGTCGACCACCGCCACACCCATCTGCAACGCCGCCAGGATGTTGGCCAGCGCCTGCCCGTAGGTGTCGTGGAAATGGACGGCGAGCTTGTCGACCGGCACATGCTCGGCGACCGCCGCGATCATCGCCTGCGCCTTGGTCGGCGTGCCGGTGCCGATGGTGTCGCCGAGCGAGATCTCGTAGCAGCCCATGGCGAACAGACGCGCCGCGACCTCCGCCACCGCCGCCGGCGCGATCTCCCCTTCGTAGGGGCAGCCGAGCACGCAGCTCACATAGCCGCGCACCGGCACGCCGGCCGCCTTGGCCTGCTCCATGACCGGGGCGAAGCGGTCGAGGCTCTCGGCGATCGAGCAGTTGATGTTCTTCCGGCTGAAGCTTTCCGAAGCGGCGCCGAACACCGCCACCTCGTCGGCCTTGGCCGTCAGGGCGCCCTCCAGCCCCTTCGCGTTCGGGGTCAGGGCGGCGTAGCGCACGCCGGGCTTGCGCGCGATCCCGGCCAGCACCTCGGCGCTGTCGCCCATCTGCGGCACCCATTTGGGCGAGACGAAGCTGGCCGCCTCGACGACGCCGAGACCGGCGTCGGCCAGCTTCTCGACCAGCGCGATCTTCACGGCGGTCGGCACGAGGGTCTTCTCGTTCTGGAGGCCGTCGCGCGGGCCGACCTCCACCATGCGGACGAATTTGGGCAGGATCATCGGTCAGGTCTCCGCGATGTCGAGAACGAGCAGATCGACGCCCTCGGACACCTGGTCGCCCGCCGCGAAATTCACGGCGGAGACGGTCCCGGCCGCCGGGGCTTTGATGGTGTGCTCCATCTTCATGGCCTCCAGCAACATCAAAGGCGCGCCCGCCTCGACAAGCTGCCCGGCCTCGACCAGCACGCGGACCACCGTGCCCGGCATCGGCGCCGTCAGACGGCCGGAACCGCCCTCCTGCTCCGCCGCGCGGGCGCTGGGATCGTCGAGCTTCAGCCGCGACACCACGCCGTCGATCAGCACCGTCAAATCGAGCCCCTGCGCCACCACCGTCGCCCGCACCCGGCGGCCGGCCAGCCCGGCGGTCAGCACGCCGCCCTCGAAGCTCACGCCGGTCGCCGGGATCGGCGCGCCGCCGTCCACCACAACCTCATAGCCGTCAGGGCGGAAATGCAGGGTCACCGCACGGGCGGCATCGCCGTCGATCAGGCTCAGGTCATAATGGCTTTCCTCGTTCAGCCGCCAGCCGTTGGCGAACAGCCAGGGCGAATGCGGGTCCGACGCCGCGCGCAGCGAGGACCGCGCCTCGGCCCGGCGGCGCAGCAGCACCGACAGGGCGGCGGCGGCCAGCGCCGCGTCGGCGACCGGGGCCGGCGGCGGCAGCAGGTCGGCGCGGTGGCGCTCGATGAAGCCGGTGTTGATCTCCACCGCGCGGAAGGCCGGATGCCCGGCGATGGCGCCGAGGAAGCCGATGTTGGTGGTAACGCCGACCACCTCGTAGGCGGCCAGCGCGACACGCAGGCGGCGGAGCGCCGAATCGCGGTCTTCGTCCCAAACGATCAGCTTGGCGATCATCGGGTCGTAGAACATGGTCACCGCGTCGCCCTCGCGAACGCCGGTGTCCACCCGGACATGCTCGTTCTCGGCCGGCGGGCGCAGGCGCACCAGCGTGCCGATGGCCGGCAGGAAGTCGCGCTGCGGATCCTCGGCGTAGAGCCGCGCCTCGAAGGCGTGACCCTTGCGGGTCAGCTGTTCCTGGCGCAGCGGCAGCTCGGCGCCGGCAGCGACGCGCAGCTGCCACTCGACCAGATCGAGGCCGGTGATCTTCTCGGTCACCGGGTGCTCGACCTGGAGGCGGGTGTTCATCTCGATGAAGTAGAAGCCGCCATCCTCGTAGAGGAACTCCACCGTGCCGGCGCCGACGTAATTCACCGCCTTGGCGGCGGCGACGGCGGCCTCGCCCATGCGGCGGCGCAGCTCGTCGGGCAGGTTGGGGGCCGGGGCTTCCTCGATCACCTTCTGGTGGCGGCGCTGCACCGAGCAGTCGCGCTCGAACAGATAGACGCCGTTGCCGTGGGTGTCGCAGAAGACCTGGATCTCGACGTGGCGCGGGCGGGAGAGATACTTCTCCAGCAGCAGGCTGTCGTCGCCGAAGGCGGCCTTGGCCTCGCGCTGGGCGCCGGCCACCGCGTCGGCCAGTTCATCGGCGGAACGCACGACGCGCATGCCCTTGCCGCCGCCGCCGGCCGACGCCTTGACCAGCACCGGGAAGCCGATGCGCTCCGCCTCGGCCGAGAGGGTGGCGAAATCCTGGTCCTGGCCGTGGTAGCCGGGGACCAGCGGCACGTCGGCGCCGGCCATCAGCCGCTTGGACTCGGCCTTGGAGCCCATGACGCGGATCGCCTCGATCGGCGGGCCGATGAAGACGACGCCCGCCTCGGCGCAGGCCGCCGCGAATCCGGCGTTCTCCGACAGGAAGCCGTAGCCGGGGTGGATGGCCTGCGCGCCCGTGCGCTTGGCGACGTCGAGGATGATTTCGCCGCGCAGGTAGCTCTCGCCGACCGGGGCCGGGCCGATGCAGACGGCCTCGTCGGCCATCTGGACATGCATGGCCTTGGCGTCGGCCTCGGAATGGACGGCGACGGTCCTGATGCCCAGGCGGCGGGCGGTGCGGATGACCCGGCAGGCGATCTCGCCACGGTTGGCGATGAGGATCTTATCAAACATTGCGCTGGGCATGATGATCTCAGCTCCGCCAGGACGGGTTGCGTTTGTCGAGGAAGGCACCGACGCCCTCCTTGCCCTCGGCGCTGGCCCGCTGGCGGGCGATGCGCTCGGCGGTGTCGCGGACCACGGCGTCGGTCAGCGGGCGGCGGGCGACGGCGCGGATCAGCTCCTTGGCGGCGGTGACGGCGGTGGGGGCGCTGTCGGTCAGGCCCTTGACGACGCGTGCGACCGCCTCCTCCAGCGCGTCGGATGCCACGACCTCGTGCAGCAGGCCGATGCGCTGCGCCTCGGCGGCAGAGAAGCGCTCGCCGGTCAGGAAGTAGCGGCGGCAGGCGCGCTCGCCGATGGCGCCGATGACGTAGGGGCTGATGGCGGCGGGGATGATGCCGAGCCGCACCTCGGACAGGGCGAAGGTCGCGGTCTCGACGCCGACGGCGATGTCGCAGGCCGAGACCAGCCCGACGCCGCCGCCGAAGGCCGGCCCCTGGACCACGGCGATGGTCGGCTTGGGACATTCGTCCAGCGTGCGCAGCATGGTGGCCAGCCCCATGGCGTCGGTCACGTTCTCCTCGTAGGAGTAGCCGGCCATCTTCTTCATCCAGCCGAGGTCGGCCCCTGCGGAGAAGCTCTTGCCGACGCCGCGCAGCAGCACGACGCGGACGTCCGGATTTTCGCCGACCTGGCGGAAGGCGTCGGTCAGGCCGGCGATGACCTGCTCGTTGAAGGCGTTGTGGACCTCGCCCCGGTTCATGGTGACGGTGGCGACGCCGTTGCCGGCGATGTCGACCAGAATATCGTTTGGCAAAATGTCGCTCATGGAAGTCACCATCACATCCGGAAGACGCCGAAGGGGGTCTTCGGCACGGGCGCGTTGAGGGAGGCGGACAGGCCGAGGCCCAGCACCATGCGGGTGTCGGCCGGGTCGATGATGCCGTCGTCCCACAGCCGGGCGCTGGCGTAATAGGGATGACCCTGGTGCTCGTACTGCTGGCGGATCGGCGCCTTGAAGGCCTCCTCCTCCTCCGCCGGCCAGCTCTTGCCCTGGGATTCCAGCGCGTCGCGCTTGACCTGGGCCAGCACGCCGGCCGCCTGCTCGCCGCCCATCACCGAGATCCGCGCGTTCGGCCACATCCACAGGAAGCGCGGGCTGTAGGCGCGGCCGCACATGCCGTAGTTGCCGGCGCCGTAGCTGCCGCCGATGACCACGGTGAATTTCGGGACCTTGGCGCAGGCGACCGCCGTCACCAGCTTGGCGCCGTCCTTGGCGATGCCGCCGGCCTCGTATTTGCGGCCGACCATGAAGCCGGTGATGTTCTGGAGGAACACCAGCGGGATGCGGCGCTGGCAGCACAGCTCGATGAAATGCGCGCCCTTCAGCGCGGATTCGCTGAACAGGATGCCGTTGTTGGCGACGATGCCGACCGGGTAGCCGTGGATGTGGGCGAAGCCGGTCACCAGCGTCGTGCCGTAGAGCGGCTTGAACTCGTCGAAGCGCGAGCCGTCGACCACCCGCGCGATGACCTCGCGCACGTCGAAGGGCTTGCGCGCGTCGCTGGGAATGACGCCATAAAGCTCGCGCGGGTCGAAGGCCGGTTCCTCCGGCTCGCGCAGATCCAGGTCGATGCGCTTGGTGCGGTTCAGGTTCGACACCACCTTGCGCGCCATCGCCAGCGCGTGGCCGTCGTTCATCGCGTAATGATCGGTGACGCCCGAGGTGCGGGAATGGACGTCGGCGCCGCCGAGATCCTCGGCCGAGACGACCTCGCCGGTCGCCGCCTTCACCAGCGGCGGGCCGCCGAGGAAGATGGTGCCCTGGTTGCGGACGATGATCGCCTCGTCCGACATCGCCGGGACATAGGCGCCGCCGGCGGTGCAGCTTCCCATGACGACGGCGATCTGCGGGATGCCCTCGGCCGACATGTTGGCCTGGTTGAAGAAGATGCGGCCGAAATGGTCGCGGTCGGGAAAGACCTCGTCCTGGTTGGGCAGGTTGGCGCCGCCCGAATCCACCAGATAGATGCAGGGCAAATTGTTCTGCTGGGCGATCTCCTGGGCGCGGAGATGCTTCTTGACCGTCAGCGGGTAGTAGGTGCCGCCCTTCACGGTGGCGTCGTTGACGACGATCATGCATTCGCGGCCGGCGACGCTGCCGATGCCGGTGATGATGCCGGCCGCCGGGACGTTGTCGTCATAGACCTCGTGCGCGGCCATCTGCGACAGTTCGAGGAAGGGCGAGCCGGGGTCGAGAAGCTGGCGGACTCGCTCGCGCGGCAGCAGCTTGCCGCGCGCGAGGTGCTTGTCGCGGGCCTTGGCGCCGCCGCCCTCCTGGATGGCCGCCACCTTCCGGCGCAAGTCGGCGACGAGCGCCGCCATGGCGTCGGCGTTGGTCTGGAACTCGGCGGAGCGCGCGTTGATGGCGCTCTTCAGGACGGTCATGCCGTCACCCTCCCCCTTGATGGTCTTTCTTGAAACCGGGTTACTGGACCAGAGCGCGGCTGATGACCAACCGCTGGATGTCGCTGGTGCCCTCGTAGATCTGGCAGACGCGGACGTCGCGGTAGATGCGCTCCACCGGGAAGTCGTTCAAGTAGCCGTAACCGCCATGGATCTGGATGGCGTCGGAGCAGACCTTCTCCGCCATCTCCGACGCGAACAGCTTGGCCATCGCCGCCTCCTTCATGCAGGGCACCCCGGCGTCGCGCAAGGACGCCGCGTGCAGCACGAGCTGGCGGGCCGCCTCGACGCGGGTCGCCATGTCGGCGAGCCGGAAGGCGACCGCCTGATGCTGGATGATCGGCACGCCCATGCTCTGGCGCTCCTGGGCGTAGCGCACCGCGTGGTCGAGCGCCGCCCGCGCCATGCCGACCGACTGCGAGGCGATGCCGATGCGCCCGCCCTCCAGGTTGGCGAGCGCCACCTTGTAGCCGCCGCCCTCGGCGCCCAGCATCAGGTCGGCGGGGATGCGGCAGTCCTCGAAGACGATCTGGCAGGTGTCGGAGCAATGCTGCCCCAGCTTTTCCTCGGTGCGGGCCACCTGATAGCCGGGGGTGTCGGTCGGCACGATGAAGGCGGTCAGCCCCTTCTTGCCGGCCGCCGGGTCGGTGACGGCGAAGACGATGGCGACGTTCGCGTTGGCACCCGAGGTGATGAACTGCTTGGTGCCGTTGAGGACCCAGTGGTTGCCGTCGCGCCGGGCGCGGGTCTTGATGGCCGACGCGTCGGAGCCCGCCTGCGGCTCGGTCAGGCAGAAGGCGCCGAGCTGCTCGCCGCGCGCCATCGGCTTGAGGAAGCGCTCCTTCTGCTCGGCGTCGCCGAACTTCAGGATGGGCATGCAGCCGACCGAATTGTGCACGCTCATGATGGTGGAAACCGCACCATCGCCGGCGGCGATCTCCTCGATGGCCAGCGCGTAGGCGACATGGTCGGAGGCGGCGCCGTCGAACTCTTCCGGCACCAGCATGCCCATCAGGCCGAGTTCACCCATCGCGGCGAGTTCCGCCTTGGGGAAGGCGCCGCTGCGGTCGCGCTCGGCGGCGGTGGGCGCGAGACGGTCCTGCGCGAAGGCGCGGGCCATGTCGCGGACCATGGTCTGTTCTTCGGTCAGATGCATGGGGTTTCCTCCCGGTTTTTATGATCCCTCTCCCGCCCCGGGAGAGGGAGGGGACCCGCCGCAAAGCGGTGGGGAGGGTGAGGGGCTAGGCGGACATGGATTGAAGTCGCACGCCCGACAGCCCCTCACCCTTCCCATGCTTCGCATGGGCCCCTTCCCTCTCCCGGGACGGGAGAGGGAATTCTTACGCCACCCGCTCGACTGCAATGGCCGTGGCTTCGCCGCCGCCGATGCACAGGCTCGCGACGCCACGCTTCAGGTCGTACTTTTCCAGCGCCGCCAGCAGCGTGACGATGATGCGGGCACCCGAGGCGCCGATCGGGTGACCGAGCGCGCAGGCGCCGCCATGCACGTTGACCTTGTCGTGCGGCAGGTCCAGATCCCGCATCGCCGCCATGGTGACAACGGCAAACGCCTCGTTGATCTCGAACAGATCGACGTCACGGGCGGCCCAGCCGGTCTTCTCGAACAGGGTGTGCATGGCGCCGACCGGGGCGGTGGTGAACAGCGCCGGGGCCTGGGCGTGGTTGGCGTGGCCCTTGATCTCGGCGATCACCCGCAGGCCGCGCTTGTCGGCCTCGCCGCGCGTCGTGACGATCAGCGCGGCGCCGCCGTCGGAGATCGACGAGGCGTTGGCCGCCGTCACCGTGCCATCCTTGGCGAAGGCCGGCTTCAGCGTCGGGATCTTGGCCGGGTCGGCCTTCAGCGGCTGCTCGTCCTTGTCGACGATGGTGTCGCCCTTGCGGCCCTTGACCGTCACCGGGACGATCTCGGACGCGAAGGAGCCGTTCTCCGTCGCCTTGCGGGCGCGGTTCAGGCTTTCGATGGCGAAGGCGTCCTGCGCCTCGCGGGTGAAGCTGTAGGAGCCGGCGCACTCCTCGGCGAAGGTGCCCATCAGGCGGCCCTTGTCGTAGGCGTCCTCCAGCCCGTCGAAGAACATGTGGTCGAGCACCTTGCCGTGCCCCATGCGGTAGCCGCCGCGCGCGCGGTCGAGCAGATAGGGGGCGTTCGACATGCTCTCCATGCCGCCGGCCACCACCACCCTGGCCGAGCCGGCCTTGATGACGTCATGGGCGAACATCACCGCCCGCATGCCCGAGCCGCAGACCTTGGAGATGGTCGTGCAGCCGGCCGCCTTCGGGATCCCGGCGCCGAGCGACGCCTGCCGCGCCGGTGCCTGACCGACGCCGGCCGACAGCACGCAGCCCATGAACACCTCGTCCACCGCGTCGGCCGGCAGGCCGGAGCGCTCCAGCGCCGCCTTGATGGCGGCGGCACCCAGCTGCGGGCCGGTCAGACCTTGCAGGTCCCCCTGGAAGCCGCCCATAGGCGTGCGGGCGACGGCGGCGATGACGATGCTGTCGGTGCTCATGATGCTCGGTTCCTCTTCCCTCGGATGGGTTCTTCAGCCCGGACGGCGCGTGGCGCTCACGCGGTTTCCTTGAACAGCTCGCGCCCGATCAGCATGCGCCGGATCTCGCTGGTGCCGGCGCCGATCTCGTAGAGCTTGGCGTCGCGCAGCAGACGGCCCGTCGGGTACTCGTTGATGTAGCCGTTGCCGCCCAGGGTTTGAATGGCCTCCAGCGCCATCCAGGTCGCCTTTTCGGCCGAATAGAGGATGGCGGCGGCGGCGTCCTTGCGGGTGGTCTCGCCGCGGTCGCAGGCCTTGGCGACGGTGTACACGTAGGCCTTGGCGGCGTTCATGATCGTGTACATGTCGGCCAGCTTGCCCTGCATCAGCTGGAACTCGCCGATCGGCTGGCCGAACTGCTTGCGGTCGTGCAGGTAGGGAATCACGATGTCCATGCAGGCCTGCATGATGCCGAGCGGCCCGCCCGACAGCACCGCGCGCTCATAGTCCAGGCCCGACATCAGCACGTTCACGCCGCGTCCGACGCCGCCCAGGATGTTCTCCTCCGGCACCTCGCAATCCTCGAACACCAGCTCGCCAGTGTTGGAGCCGCGCATGCCGAGCTTGTCGAGCTTCTGCGCCACCGAGAAGCCCTTGAAGCCCTTCTCCACCAGGAAGGCGGTGATGCCACGCGGGCCGGCGGCGAGATCGGTCTTGGCGTAGATCACCAGCGTGTCGGCGTCCGGCCCGTTGGTGATCCACATCTTGGTGCCGTTCAGCACATAGCGGTCGCCCTTCTTCTCGGCGCGCAGCCTCATCGACACGACGTCCGAGCCGGCGTTCGGCTCCGACATCGCCAAGGCACCGATGTGCTCGCCGGAGATCAGCTTGGGCAGGTAGCGGCGCTTCTGCTCCTCGGTGCCGTTCTTGCGGATCTGGTTCACGCAGAGGTTGGAGTGCGCGCCGTAGCTGAGCCCCACCGAGGCGGACGCGCGGGAGACCTCCTCCATCGCGACGACATGCTCCAGATAGCCCATGGCGGCGCCGCCGTATTCCTCCTCCACGGTCACGCCGAGGATGCCGAGGTCGCCCATCTTGCGCCAGAGATGGTTGGGGAACTCGTTGGTCCGGTCGATCTCGGCGGCCAGCGGGGCGATCTCGGCGGCGGCGAAGTTGCGCACCGAATCGCGCAGCATGTCGGCGGACTCGCCGAGGTCGAAATTCAGGCTGGGATACTGGTTGGACAGCATGGGCGTTTCGCTCCCCTCGGCAATCATCCGCTTGTTGACCATACGTTACCGTATGGCAAAACCTATGGCAAGAGGCGGCGGGGTTGCGCCCGCCGCATTCCTGTCCCTCGCGCTTGGTTCAGGCGCGTGTGTCGTCGATCACCTTGCCGTCGTTCGGCAGGGCGCCGGGGCCGACGAACTCGACCAGCCCCTTCAGCTTGGTGACGGTGGCGAGGCTGTCGCGGATGGCGGCGGCCAACCCCTCCCCGCTCTCCTCCGCCTCGCAGCGCAGCAGCATGGTGTCGCTGGCGTCCTGGCGGCCGACCACCAGCCGGGCGCGCGCCACCTGCGGGTGGCGGCGCAGCACCTCGGCCACCTGGCTCGGGTGGACGAACATGCCCTTGACCTTGGTGGTCTGGTCGGCGCGGCCCATCCAGCCCTTGAGGCGCATGTTGGTGCGCCCGCAGGGGCTGACGCCCGGCAGCACCGCCGAGAGGTCGCCGGTGGCGAAGCGGATCAGCGGGTAGGCCGGGTTGAAGATGGTGACGACGACCTCGCCGACCTCGCCGTCGGGGACCGGGTCGCCGGTGCCGGGGCGGACGATCTCGATGATGGCGTTCTCGTCGACTACCAGACCGGCGCGGGCCGGGGTCTCGTAGGCGACGATGCCGAGGTCGGCCGTGCCGTAGCACTGATAGACATCGACCCCGCGTGCCTCGTAGAAGGCGCGGGCGTCGGGCAGGTAGGGGCCGCCCGACACGCTGGCGATCGTGATCGAGGAGGTGTCGAGCCCCAGCGCGTCGCCCTTCTCCAGGATGATCTTGAGGAAGTCGGGCGTGCCGATGTAGCCGCGCGGCTTCAGATGGGCGACGACCTGGGCCTGCGTCTCGGTGTTGCCGGTGCCGGCCGGGATGACGGCGCAGCCGATGGCGTGCGCGCCCGTCTCGAACATCGAGCCGGCGGGGGTCAGATGGTAGGCGAAGCAGTTGTGCGCCAGATCGCCCGCCCGGAACCCGGCGGCGTAGAGCGCGCGGGCGCTGCGCCAGGGATCCTTGCCGTGCGGCTCCGGATCGTGGATCGGACCGGGCGAGGCGAAAACGCGGGCGAGCCGGCCGATCTCCACCGCCGCCAGCCCGCCGAAGGGCGGGGCCGCCTGTTGCAGCGCGATCAGATCCGCCTTGCGCGTCACCGGGAGGGTCGCCAGCGCCGCGCGGTCGCGGATGGCGTCGGCGTCGATGTCGGCGAACAGATGGCGGAAATGCGGGGCGGCCGCCTTGGCGTGAGCGATGTGGGCGGGCAGCGCCGCGAACAGCTCGGCCTCGCGCTGGTCGGAAGAACGGGTTTCGAGCGCGTCGTAGAAGTCGGTCATGGTCGTTCGTCCGGTGGGGCGTCCGTTAAGGGGGCGGCGCTTCGACACTCAAATCCAGCGCTTGCGCCGCTTGAAGCTCTTGAGGTTCTTGAAGCTCTTGCGCTCCTCGTTGCCGCCGCCGAGGTAGAATTCCTTCACGTCCTCGTTGTTGCGCAGCTCCTCGGCGGTGCCGTCCAGCACGACCTTGCCGTTCTCCATGATGTAGCCGCGCGTCGCGGCCTGGAGCGCCATGCGGGCGTTCTGCTCGACCAGCAGGATGGTCACCCCCAGATCCTTGTTGATCTGCTGGATGATGCCGAAGACCTCCTTCACCATCAGCGGCGACAGGCCCATGCTCGGCTCGTCCATCAGGATCAGCTTCGGGCGGGCCATCATCGCGCGGCCGATAGCGAGCATCTGCTGCTCGCCGCCCGAGAGGTATCCGGCCAGCCCGGTGCGTTCCTTCAGGCGGGGGAAATACTGGTAGACCATGTCGAGATCGTCCTTCACGCCGTTGTCGCGGCGGGTGAAGGCGCCCAGGCGCAGATTCTCCAGGCAGGTCATGTCGGCGATGATGCGCCGGCCCTCCATCACCTGGAAAATGCCCTTGCGGACGATCTTGTCGGGGTCGATGCCGTTGATGCGCTCGCCGGCAAACGTGATGTCGCCGCGCGTGACCTCGCCGTCCTCGGTCTTCAGCAGGCCGGAGATCGCCTTCAGCGTCGTCGACTTGCCGGCGCCGTTGGCCCCCAGCAGGGCCACGATCTCGCCCTCCGGCACCTCCAGGCTGAGGCCGCGGAGCACGAGGATCACGTCGTTGTAGACGACCTCGATGTTGTTGACGGACAGCATCAGCTTCTTGGCGGCCGTGACGGGCGGCGCGACCGGAGCGGCGGCGGTGGCGGGGTTCAGCATGCGGCACCTGACGGGGAAGAGGCGGGGACCGCCCCCTCCGCCGGAACCGGCGAAGGGGGCGCCTTTCTCAAGCGGCTTACCAGCCGAGCCATTCCGGCTTGCGCGGGACGTCGACGGTGGTGATCTTCTCCAGCTTGATCGAGCCGTTCTTCACCAGCTCGTCGACGCTGGCGCCGGTGTCGGACTTGACGGACGCGCGGTAGATGTTGACCGCCGTCATGCCGCGGTGGTCGGTGTCGGTCCAGGTCGAGGGGATGCAGACGCCCTCCAGCCCGGCCGGCACCCAGTCCTTCTTCTGGTACATCGCCTTGCGGATGTTCGGGCCGCTCAGGCCGCCGTTCTTGGCCGCCCAGTCCAGCGCCTCCTTCATGTAGAAGGCGGTGCAGACGCCGGCCATGTAGTGCACCGGGCGGTAGGCGGTGCCCGCCGCGTCGGACATCTTGGAGATCTCCTTCATCAGCGCCATGCCCGGCGCGTCGCCGGTCCAGGTCACCGCCGTGCGCATCGGGAACACCACGCCGTCGGCGGCGGCGCCGGCCGCCTTGGCGGCGTTCTCGTCCATGCCCCAGACGTTGCCCATGAACTGCACCTTGGCGCCGACCGTCTGGCAGGCCTTCAGCACCGAGATGTTGGAGCCGGCCGTGTTGCCGAGATAGGCGTAGTTGGCGCCGGCCTCCTTCAGCGTCAGGCACTGGGCGGTGTAGTCGCCGGGCGTCAGCGCGAACTGGACCGCCGGCAGCACGTCGAAGCCGAGCTCCTTGGCGAGCTGCTCGCCGGCGTCCTTGGGCGCGTTCGGGTAGGGGTGGTTGGCGCCCATGTGGACGTATTTCGGCTTGCCCGAACCGCCCTTCTTCTTCCAGTCCTCGGCCGCCCAGGTCAGCATGCCGCGCAGGCTGTCGGAGTAGGACGGGCCGTAGAAGAAGTTGTAGGGGGCCGGCTTGGAGCCGTGCGAGCCCTTGCCGGTCGGGTCGGTCAGGTGGCCGGAATAGGAGCCGGAATAGGCCGGGATCTCGTCCTTGCCGACGAAGGCGGTCAGCGCCTCGGTGTCGGCGGTGCCCCAGCCCTGGAGGGCGACGATCTTGTCGCTGCCCGACGACCATTTCTTGTACTGGCTGATGGCGCGCGGCGCCTGGTAGCCGTAATCGACGGAGTCGACGGCCATCTTGGTGCCGTTGATGCCGCCCTTGGAATTGATGTAGGCGAGCGCGTCCGACACGCCCTGGGCGTAGGGCACGCCGACATCCGAGGTGCCGCCCGACTGGTCGGCGAGGTGGCCGATCGGGATGTCGGCCAGGGCCGGGGAGGCGGCGCCCAGCAGCAGGGCGGAGGTGGCGAACAGCGCGGTCTTCAGCGAGCCGGTCTTGCGCATCATCTTGCGTTTACTCCCTATTCGGTTCTGTTCGTTGGGGATGCGGTGCGGAACGGTGTGCGAAAGCGGGATCAGTGCGAGAAGGGGTAGAGCTTCCAGTAGGCCTTGATCTGCTTCCAGCGGTGGGCGAGGCCGTCGGGCTCGAACACCAGGAAGAGGATGATGACGATTCCGACCGACATCTCGCGCAGGAAGGCGATGTTCTCGCGCAGGTTCAGCGCGACGTCGATGGCGGTGCCGCTGACCATCTTGCTGAGCGCCTGCATCAGCTCGGGCAGCAGCACCATGAAGGCGGTGCCCATCAGCGTGCCCATGATCGAGCCCAGGCCGCCGATGATGATCATGCCGAGGAACTGGATCGAGAACAGGATGGTGAAGTTCTCGACCGAGACGAATTGCAAATAGTGGGCGTAGAGCGCGCCGCCGATGCCGGCGTAGAAGGCCGAGATGCCGAAGGACATCGTGCGGTACTTGGTGAGGTTGATGCCCATGATCTCGGCGGAGAGATAATGGTCGCGCACCGCCACCAGGGCGCGGCCGTCGCGGGTCCGCATCAGGTTGGTGCCGAGGATGTACATCACCACCATCGCCACCAGCACGACGTAGAAGTAGCGCTCGTCGGTGTCGAAGGCGAAGCCGAAGACGGTCAGCGGCTCGGCGATGGTGCCGGCGCTGCCGCCGGTGAACCAGTCGGCCCGCCCGAAGAAGTCCTGCAGGATGTACTGCGCCGCCAGCGTCGCGATGGCGAGGTACAGCCCCTTCAGCCTTGCGGCCGGGACGCCGAAGATCAGCCCGACGCCGGTGGTCAGCACGCCGGCCAGCGGGATGGCCAGCGCCACCGGGATGCCCCAGCGGTTGTTGAGCCAGGCCGAGGCGAAGGCGCCGAAGCCGAAGAAGGCGGAATGGCCGATCGAGATCTGGCCGGTGAAGCCGACCAGGATGTTCAGCCCGAGCGCCGCGATGCCGAGATAGCCGATCTGGATCAGCAGGCTCAGCCAGTAGCGGTCCATGAAGGCCGGGCAGGCCAGCAGCAGGACGACGCCGAGGATCGCGAAGTTGCGGCTGGTCCTGGTCGGGAAGATGGTGGTGTCGGTCCCGTAGGACGTCTTGAAATCGCCGCTCGGGATGATGCTGACGTTCGCCATTTTGGCCTCACACGCGCTCGATGTCTTTGGTGCCGAACAGGCCGTACGGCTTGATCATCAGGATGGCGATCAGGACGTAGAAGGGGGCGATCTCGTACATGTTGCCCCAGTTCAGCCACTGGCTGTCCAGATAGTGGGCGACGTTCTCCAGCACGCCGACGATCAGGCCGCCGACGACGGCGCCGATGACGCTGTCGAGCCCGCCGAGGATCACCGCCGGGAAGACCTTGATGCCGAAGAAGGAGAGCGCCGAGGACACGCCGTTGACGACGCCGACCGTGACGCCCGCCACCGCCGAGACCATGGCGGAGATGGCCCAGCTCATCGCGAACATCTGGCGCACCGAGATGCCGAGCGACTGCGCCACCTGCTGGTCGAAGGCGGTCGCCCGCATCGCCAGCCCCAGCCGCGAGTATTTGAAGAACCAGCCGAAGCCGGCCATGATCAGGATCGAGATGCCGAGCGAGACGACGTAGACCGTCTGCACCTGTAGGCCGAAGATGTCCATAGTGGCGTGGGCGAAGATCGGCGGGAAGGGCTTGGCGAAGACGCCGAACATCCACTTCATCGCCGCCTGGAAGACGATGGACAGGCCGATGGTGACCATGATGACCGAGATGATCGGCTCGCCGATCATCGGCCGCAGCACGACGACCTGAAGGACGATGCCGAAGACCAGCATGAAGACGAGCGTGATCGGGAAACCGATCCAGAAGGGAAGCTGCCAGGAGGTCAGCAGCCACCAGCAGGTCCAGGCGCCGATCAGCAGGAATTCGCCCTGGGCGAAGTTGACGATGCGGCTGGCCTTGTAGATCAGCACGAACGACATGGCGACCACGCCGTACAGCGCGCCGACGATCAGGCCGTTGACGAGAAGCTGGAACAGAAGGGTCATGGCGTGGCCTCGTTCTTTCCCTCTCCCGCCCCGGGAGAGGGGGACCGCGAAGCGGTCGGGTGAGGGGCTGTCGGGCGTGGTGCTTGATCCATGTTCGGATAGCCCCTCACCCTCCCCATGCTCCGCATGGGTCCCCTCCCTCTCCCGGGGCGGGAGAGGGCATAGTCTGCGGTTGGCATCGGCTTCCCCCTTACGCCGCGACCGGCTGCGGCGTCTTCGCCTTGCCCGGCACGAGGTCGATGACGGTCAGCGTGGTGCGGATGCGCTGCTTGGTGCCGTCCTGGAAGGAGATCATCGTGTCGACGTCGATCTTGGGCTGGCCCGCGTACATCGCCTCGATGATCGTCCCGTACTTCTCGCCGATGACGCTGCGGCGCACCTTGCGGGTGCGGGTCAGCTCGCCGTCGTCGGCGTCCAGCTCCTTGTAGAGCAGCAGGAACTTGGCGATGCGCTGGGCCTCGGGAAGCGTGGCGTTCACCCGCTCCACCTCGGTGCGCAGAAGCTCGTAGACCTCGGGGCGCGAGGACAGGTCGGCGTAGGTGGTGAAGGCGATCCGGTTCTTTTCCGCCCATTTGGACAGGATCGACAGCCGGATGCAGATCATCGCCGACAGATGGTCGCGCTTGTCGCCCAGGATCACCGCCTCGGCCACGTAGGGGCTGAACTTCAGCTTGTTCTCGATGTATTGCGGGCTGAAGCGGTCGCCGCGCGCGGTGGTCGCGATGTCCTTGATGCGGTCGATGATGACCAGATGGCCCTTCTTGTCGAAGTAGCCGGCGTCGCCGGTGTGCATCCAGCCGTCGCGCATGTCGGCGACGGTCGCCGTCTCGTTCTTGTAATAGCCGGCGAACATATTGGGGTGGGTGGTGACGATCTCGCCGACGCCGTTGTGGTCGGGGTCGATCACCTTCACCTGCACGCCGTCGTCGAAGGGCACGCCGACCGTGTCGAAATCCACGTCGCCGGCGCGGTGGACGGTGTAGGCGCCCATCGTCTCGGTCTGGCCGTAGATCTGGCGCAGCGGCACGCCGAGCGCCTGGAAGAACTTGAAGGTGTCCGGTCCCAGCGCGGCGCCGCCGGTGGCGGCCGACTTCAGGTTGGTGAAGCCCAGACGGTCGCGCAGCGCCTTGAACAGGATGCGGTCGGCGACGGCCGAACGCTCCCCCTTCGCCAGAGCCTCCAGCCCCAGCTTCATGCCCAGCTCGAACATCTTCTGCTTGAAGGGCGAGGCGTCCATCATGCGGGCGCGGACGTCGGCGGCGATGGCCTCCCACAGGCGGGGCGCGAACAGCACGAAGCTCGGCCCGATCTCGCGGAAGTCGTGCATCATCGTCTCGGCTTCCTCGACGAAGTTCACGCGCATGCGCGACACCATGCCCATGCCGACCGCGTAGACCTGCTCCATGATCCAGGACATCGGCAGGACCGAGACATACTCGTCCTCCGGCCCCTTGGGATCGACCGACAGGTAGCTGGCGACGTGGCGGATCAGGTTGCCCGCCGGCAGCATCGCCATCTTCGGGTTCGACGTGGTGCCCGACGTGGTGCAGAGGATCGCCACCTCGTCGCCGCGGGTGGCGGCGACCATCGTCTCGTAGAGGTTCGGCTGCTGGGCGTGCAGCGCCTCGCCCATCGCCACCAGCTCGGTCGCCGGCAGCAGGCGCGGGTCGGTGTATTTGCGCATGCCGCGCGGGTCGGAATAGACGATGTGCTTGAGCGTCGGCAGCCGGTCGGCGAGGTTCAGCAGCTTGTCGACCTGCTCCTCGTCCTCGGCGAAGACGACCTTCACGTCGGCGTAGGTGATGAGGTAGGCGACCTCCTCGTCGAGCGCGTCGCGGTAGATGCCCAGGCTGTAGCCGCGCAGCGCGTGGGTCGCCACCTCGCCCATCACCCAGTCGGGCCGGTTGTCGCCGAGCAGGCCGACCACCTCGCCCGGCACGACGCCGAGCTTGGTCAGGCCGAGCGCGAAGGCACGCACGCGGGCGTGGACGTCACCCCAGGTGAAGGTGCGCCAGATGCCGAAATCCTTCTCGCGCATGGCGATCTCGCCGCCATGGTCGCGGGCGTGCAGCGTCACCAGCTTGGGCAGCGTGTCGTGAATCGTCAGGTCGGGCAGCGACATGGGAGCGTTCCCGGCCATCACGCGACCTCCTTGCGAACACTGTTCGCGGCCGGGGCCGCGTCCTCCTCGTCGTCCTCGCCCAGATAGGCGCGGCGGACGCGCGGGTTGGCCAGCACTTCCTCGGGCTTGCCCTCGGCGATCTTCTTGCCGAACTCCAGCACCATGACCCGGTGCGAGATGTCCATGACCACGCCCATGTCGTGCTCGATCATGACCACGGTCATGCCGAACTCCTCGTTGAGGTCGACGATGTAGCGGGCCATGTCCTCCTTCTCTTCCAGGTTCATGCCGGCCATCGGCTCGTCCAGCAGGATCAGGTCGGGCTTCAGCGCGATGGCGCGGGCCAGCTCGACCCGCTTGCGCAGCCCGTAGGACAGCGTCCCGGCGGTGGCCTTGCGGACATGCTGGATTTCGAGGAAATCGATGATCTCCTCCACCTCGCGGCGGTGGGCCAGTTCCTCCTTGCGGGCGCCGGTCAGCCAGTAGAGCGAGCCGGTGAGGAAGTTGTTCTTCAGCAGGTGGTGGCGGCCGACCATGATGTTGTCGAGCACGGTCATGTGCCCGAACAGCGCCAGATTCTGGAAGGTGCGGCCGATGCCCAGCGAGGCGCGGTGGTTCGGGGTCATCCCCGTCACGTCGCGGCCCTTGAAATAGACCTTGCCGTCGGTCGGCTTGTAGCGGCCGGAGATGCAGTTGACCATCGAGGTCTTGCCCGCACCGTTCGGTCCGATGATGGAAAACAACTCACCCTTGCGGATGCCGAAGCTGACGTCGGTCAGGGCCTGCACGCCACCGAAGCGCAGATTGACGCCCCTGGCCTCGAAAATGGTCTCCGCCTGAGCGGAGCTTTCCATGTTCCCGGGGGCCGGCTGGGCAGAGCCACGGTGCGTTGCGACGGGCGCGCCGGACATTTCCTCCTCCGTTGCTGTTGGTTCGGCTGTTCTCGAACGCCTGCGCCGGCTCTTGTTCGGCCGGTTGGGTCCATATTGTGGACCTCTCTTGGGGCAACACGGGCACTATATACCGTGATCCGTTCTGTTATCAACACTGACATTCCGCCGACGCATGTTTTTTAGGGGACAAGGTGCCTGCCAGTCCATATTATGGACCTTCATGATGACCGACACCGAAAGCCCGACCCCCGCCGCATCCGGCGGCACCCAGAGCATCGAACGCGCCATCGCCCTCCTGCGCGGCGTCGCCGCGTCCGGCGAGGACGGCGCGCGGCTGGCCGATCTGATGACGGGGGCGGGGCTGTCAAAGGGTACGGCGCACCGTCTGCTGATCGCGCTGGCCCGCGAAGGCCTGGTCGAGCAGGATTCCCGCAGCCGCCGCTACCATCTCGGTCCCGATCTGGTGGAGCTGGGCGATCTGGCCGCCGCGCGGCACCGCCCGCCGCCCCCGCCCGTTCCTGCCGCCGAAACGCCTCCGGCTCCGCAGCAGCCACCGGAGGCCCCGCCGGAGATCACGGTGCGCGCCTCGGCCTTCCTGCGGGCGGAATACCGGGGCGACTCGATCCCGCTGGCAACCCTGCTGTGCGACCGCCATGTCCGCGCCGCCGACGGGGCGCGGGCCGCCCTGCTGCACGAGAGCGTCGCCGGCCAGACCACCGAACTCAGCTTCGCCCGCCTCGCCCGCGATTCCGCGCGCTTCGCCACGGTGCTGGCCGGCATGGGGGTCGGCCCCGGCGACCGCGTCGCCGTGCTGCTGCCCAAGGGGCCGGAGCTGCTGATCGCGGCGCTGGCGATCTGGCGGCTCGGCGGCGTCTACATGCCGCTGTTCGCCACCTACACCGCCTCGGCGGTCGCCTACCGGCTGGCCGACAGCGACGCCCGCGCCATCGTCACCAACGGCTTCCTCCGCCGCAAGGTGCCGCGCGACAACGCACGGCCCGTCGCGGCGGTCGAGGGCGACGAGGCGTTCGGCCCCGAAATCACCCCCTTCTGGTCGTCCCTGCACGCCGCCGAGCCGCGGACCGGGGTCGCCGGCTACCGCGAGGGCGACGCCTTCGCCCTGATCTACACCTCCGAATCGGAGCCGACGCCGCTCGGCGTGCCGCTGCCGGTCAAGGCGCTGTCGGGGATCGAGCAGTACATGCGCATCGGCCTGGATCTGCGCGACGACGACATCTACTGGAACATGGCCGATCCCGGCTGGGCCTACGGCGTCTACTACGGGCTGGTCGGGCCGCTGCTGCTCGGGCGGACGACGATCTTCTGCGACGGCCCCTACGACGTGCGCCAGGGCTACCGGATGCTGACCAAGTTCGGCGTCACCAACCTGACCGCCGCGCCGTCGCAGATCCGCGCGTGGCACGGCGCCGACCCCGGCGTGACCCAGCAGTTCGCCCTGCGCATCCTGTCGGTGGTGGGCGAGCCGCTGCCAGCCGACCTGATCGCCTGGGCCAACCGCACGGTGAAGGTGCCGCTGCTCGACCAGTACGGCCAGCGCGAGACCGGCATCTTCATCGTCAACCGCTACGACCCCGACGATTCCAGCCGGCCCGGCGACGGGTCGCTCGGACGGCCGATGCCGGGCTACCGCGTCGTCGTGCTCGACAAGGACGGCGCCGAGGCGCCGGTCGGCGGCGCCGGAGAGATCGCCATCGACGTCGACCGGTCGCCGCTCTTCTGGTTCGAGGATTACGCCAACGACCCGGAGCGCACCGCCCGGCGCTTCCGCCACGGCCGGCGCTATTACCTGACCGGCGACTGGGCCTTTCTTGACGGCGACGGCAACATCCACTATCGCGGGCGGGCTTCCGACGCCATCCTGATGCAGGAAGGGGAGTAGGCACGTGGCGGGACGAGGAATCGGCGGGTGAGCGGCACGATGGAAGCAAGAACGAAGAACCGCGACTCCTGGCTGGCCGCCGCCTTCTCGGCGCTGGCCGAGGGCGGGGTCGAGAAGGTGCGGGTCGAGCTGCTGGCGAAGGCGCTGAAGGTCACCAAGGGCAGCTTCTACTGGCATTTCCGCGACCGCACCGACCTGATGAACGCCCTGCTGGACAGCTGGAAGCAGGGTCGCATCGCCGCGATCAAGGAACAGACCCGGCTGGACGGCCGCGAGCCGACCCGCCAGCTCCATGACCTGCTGGCGCTCTACGGCGGCAACAACCCGCGCGGCATGGCGATCGAGCTGGCGGTGCGCGACTGGGCCCGCCGCGCCCCGGAGGCGGAGGGCGTCGTCGCCGAGGTCGACCGCGAGCGGCTGCGCTGCGTCGGCGACCTGTTCGCGGCGCTGGGCCTGCCGCCCGACCAGGCCTTCGCCCGCGCCTACCTGTTCTACGCCTTCGCCTTCGGCCAGGGGCTGCTGGCCCGCCAATCGGCGGCGGAGCGGGCCGAGGCGGTGCAGGCGATCTGCGGCGCGGTGCTGGTGCCGGTGCCGGTGCCGGGCGGCCCGGCCGGGTGAGAGGCACCCCGAATTACGGAAGAGCCCCTCTCCCCTCGCAGGAGAGGGGTTGGGGTGAGGGGGTGAAACCTTCCTTTCCGCCTTCGGCGAAATCCCCCTCATCCCAACCCTTCTCCCACAAGGGGAGAAGGGCTTTCCTCACGCCCGGTAGGCCAGCCGCAGGCTGCCCCAGGCGCGGCCGCGCACCATGATCGGGGCGTCGACCTCCTTCAGCCGCAGCGTCTGCCCGCCGCCCAGGTCGCGGCGGTAGGCCTGCAACAGGAAAGGCCGGTTGTTGCGCGCGGCGGCGAGGCCGGTCCGGTCGCTGAAGATCCGGCGGTTGCGCGCGTGGCCGGCGTTCCAGTCGGCCTCGCCCGGCCGCTGCGCCTCGGAATAGCGGGCGTTGTGGGTCGGCAGGTAGCCGGCGCTGTTGACCGCCGCGCAGAACTCGATGCGCGGGCTGGAGGACAGCACCGGCTCCTGGATCGCCGGGAACAGCCGGTCGGTCAGCTCGGTGAAGGGGGCCATGTGCTGCTCCGGCAGGCTGCCGGGGATCGGCGTCAGGTCGGGCGAGAACAGCGCCTCCTCGCTGATGGCGCCCTTGGCGAGGCTCGCCTCCAGCGCGTCCGCCAGCGCCGCGGCCGTCCGCTGGGCGGTCTCGATGAAGGGCTTGTCGCCCTCGATCAGCCGGCGGTAGACCGCCTCCAGCGCCACGGCCTGGGCGGCGGGCAGGATGTCCAGCGCCAGATGCAGCCCGAGGTCGCTGGTGCCGGCGACGATGGCCGGCAGGTCGCCGACGTCGCGCAGCGCGATCGTCACCCGCGTCTGCTCGGCCAGCGCCGGCAGCCCCCTGGCGTCCAGCATCAGCCCGTCGAGCGACAGGTCGAGCATGGTCGCCGGGAAGCGGCCCGCGGCGCCGACCAGCGTCACCGCCTCCTCGCAGGGGATGCGGTCGGAGGTACGGCGGTCGCCGGCCACCGACTGGCGCAGCGCGATGACCAGCCGCTGCTTCAGGTTGGACACCGCCATCTGGGTGTCGGCCATGCGGCGGCTGACGTCGCCGGCGACGGCGGTGATCTCGTCGGTCTGGTCGCGGATGCGCAGCACGCTGCCCGACACCTGCGAGGCCCCGTCGGCCGAGTTGGTGGCGCTGCGCCCGATCTCGCCGTTGGCGGCGGACTGCTCCTCCACCGCGGCGGCGGCCGCGGCGGCGGCCTGGTCGATCTCCTCGATCACCCCGATCACCGTCTGGATGGCCGACACGCTGCCTTCCACCGCCTCCTTCAGCTCGTCGATCTGGCGGGCGATGTCGCCGGTCGCCCGCGCGGTCTGCCCCGCCAGATTCTTCACCTCGCCGGCGACGACCGCGAAGCCCTTGCCAGCCTCCCCGGCGCGGGCCGCCTCGATGGTGGCGTTCAATGCCAGCAGGTTGGTCTGGCCGGCGATGGCGTTGATCAGGTTGGCGACCTTGGCGATCTCCTCGGTCGCCACCTCCATCCGGCCGATCGCCGAGGCGGAGAAGCGCGCGCTGTCGACCGCGCGCCGCGCCACCTCGCTGGAGCGCGCCGCCTGGCGGGCGATCTCGTGGCCGACCGAATTCAGCTCCTCGGTCGCGGCGGCGACGGAGGAGGCGTTGGCGCTCGCCTGCTCGGCGGCGGCGGACACCACCACCGTGTTCTCACGCACCACGCCGAGGGAGTCGGTGAGATGCCGGAGGCCGTCGCCGGCGCGCCGGCCGGCCTGTTCGACACCGATCCAGGTGGCGTCGAGGTCGTCCTCGATGGCCTTGCAGGTTTCCAGCAGGGTCTGGCGGGTCAGCTCCTTCTGGCGGGCCTCCAGTTCCTGCTTCTCGTACAGGCCGTAGGCGAGCTTGGCCTTCATGGCGCGCAGTTCGGACGCCACCCGCCGGAACTCGGCGACGCGGACCGGGTCCATCGGCGCGGTGAGGTTGCCGGCGGCGATGCCGGCGTAGGTCGTCTCCAGGGTCGCCAGCGGGCGGCGCACCATGCGCAGGATCAACCAGCCGGACAGCGCCGCCAGCACGCAGCTCAGCAGGGCGGCGGCGATCATCTCCGCCACGCGGGTCCGGTATTCGGAGGCGGCGGATTCATACGCCTCCTTCGCCACGCGGACCTGAAGCTCCAGCAGCGCGCCGGCGGTTTCCTGCAACTGGGCGAACAGCGGCTTCACCTGGCCGCGCATGTGGGTTTCCAGCGCCAGCGAGTTGCCCTCCCGCGCCAGCGTCACCGCCGGCTGGATGGCGTCGCGGCCGTAGGCGGCGCTCAGCGTCCGGTAGCGGTCGGCAAGCGCCGTCTCCTCCGCGGTCAGGCGGGCCGCCAGATAGCCGGTCAGCAGCCGCTGCATGACGCCGAGGTTGTCGTCGATCGCCCGCGCCTGCCTGGCCACGTCGGCGGCGGACACGCCGTCGCGCACCTCGATGACGAGGTCGGTCAGGATCTGCTGGTTGGCGCGGGCGTGGTTCAGGATCTCGCCGATCTGGTAGGCGGGAACCGTGCGGTCCTCGTACACCGTGCGCAGCGAGGCGTTGGAATCGGACATGCCGGCCAGCCCCAGCCAGCCGGCCAGCAGCACCGCCAGGATCAGCAGGCCGAACACCGCCGCCAGCCGCACGGCGATGCTGTCGCACACCGCCAGCAGCGCCCGCACCGGCGCCTTGCGATGGACCAGTTCGCCCCCGGCCAGCGCCACCCCGGCGGTGCCGGCGCGCATCCGCGCGTAGAGGGATCCGGCCACCGCGACTTCCTCGCGCGACGGCTTGGAGCGGATCGAGATGTAGCCCGTCACCACCCCGCCCTCGACCACCGGCGTGACGTTGGCCCGCACCCAGTAGAAATCGCCGGACCTGGTGCGGTTCTTCACCAGCCCTTCCCAGGGTTTCCCGCCCTTGATGGTCTCCCACAGGTCGGCGAAGGCCTCCTGCGGCATGTCGGGGTGGCGGACGAGGTTGTGGGGAGCGCCGATCAGCTCATGCTCGGGAAAACCGCTGATCTCGGCGAACGCCTTGTTGACGAAGGTGATGCGCCCGCCCGGATCGGTGCGGGACACCAGCGGCACGCCGTCCGCCATCAGCACTTCTTTGTCGGTGATCGGTGTGTTCACACGCATGGCACCATTCCGCTCCAGCCATTTCCCCACGGCCGGCGGCGGCCCGCCGGTCGCCCGGCCCGGTGCAAACGGCGTACCGCGCGGCCGGCGCCTGAAAGGAAAAGCACCGCAAGGCCTTGACGGAAAAAGGAGACATGCGCGACAGGGCCGCTCCTCTCACTTTGCGTCCGGGAACGGCAGTTCCTCGCAAAATGAGAAGCCTTCAGGTCCTTGTCAATTTTGCTGCTGGCGCAGCAGCCCGTCGAGCGGGATGGCGGTGACGCTCTTCACCTCCTCCATCACCGCGTAGGTGTGGGTTTCGCGCACGCCGCGCGCGGTGGACAGCAGTTCGCCCAGGAACAGCCGGTACTCGTTCATGTCGCGGACGCGGGCCTTGACCAGATAGTCGAAGCCGCCGGCCACCATGTGGCACTCCATGATCTGCGGCATGCGCAGGACCGTGCCCTTGAAATCGTCGAAATTGTCCGGGGTGGTGCGGTCCAGCACGACCTCGACGAAGACCAGCATGCCGGAATCGAGCCGGTGCGGGTCGAGCAGCGCGACGTAGCGCTGGATCACCCCGTCGTTCTGCAGGCGCTTCACCCGCTCCAGGCAGGCGGCCGGGCTGAGGTTGATGCGGCGGGCCAGCTCGACGTTGCTGAGGCGCCCGTCCTCCTGCAACTCGCGCAGGATCTTCAGGTCGGTGGCATCGAGACTGCGGTCCATGGTCGGCGTCAAACTTTCTTCGGACGATACCCTGATCGAATCTTATAAATTCAGTTTCATCACGGGTGAAGCGGATTATGTCCGGAAACGCGCGAAAGCCGGCTCAGGAGGCCGCCGGCAGGGCGTCGCGCTCCGCCGCCTCACGGTCGGCGTAGCGGCGGGCCAGCACGGCGCAGACCATGAGCTGGATCTGGTGGAAGATCATCACCGGCAGCAGCACGAGGCCGGCGGTGGCCGGCGCGAACAGCACGCCGGCCATCGGCACGCCGCTGACCAGCGACTTCTTCGAGCCGCAGAAGACGATGGCCGTCTCGTCGGCGGTCGAGAAGCCCAGGCGGCGGCTGAGCAGCGTCGTGCCGACCAGGAACAGCGCCAGGATGGCGCAATCGACCAGCACGACCATCGCCAGCGCCTCCGGCGGCACCTGGGTCCAGAGGCCGCCGGCCACCGCCTCGCTGAAGGCGATGTAGACGACCAGCAGGATCGAGCCGCGGTCGGTCACCTTCAGCAGGCCCTTGTGCCGCGCCGCCCAGGCGCCGACCCAGCGGCGCAGAAGCTGCCCGGCAACGAAGGGCAGCAGAAGCTGGACGACGATGGTCTGGATCGCGTCCAGCGAGAAACCGCCGCCCTGCGCCTTGAGGAACAGCGCGACCAGCAGCGGCGTCATCAGGATGCCGGCAATGTTGGACAGCGTGGCGCTGCACACCGCCGCCGCGACGTTGCCCCGCGCCATCGAGGTGAAGGCGATGGAGGATTGCACCGTCGAGGGCAGCAGGCAGAGGAACTGCACCCCGATGGCGAGCGCCGGCGGCAGCAGCCGTTCCGGCATCGTCTCCACCACCAGCCAGCCGATCAGCGGGAAGGCCAGGAAGGTCAGGGAGACGATCAGCAGATGCAGCCGCCAGTGCGAGAGGCCAGCCGTCACCTCCTCGCGCGGAAGCCGGGCGCCGTGCAGGAAGAACAGCAGCGCGATGGCCGCCTCGGCAACCCAGTGAACCCCGTCGGCGGCGGCACCCTGGAGCGGCAGGAGACTCGCGAGCCCGACCGTCGCCAGCAGGGCCAGCGTGAAACCATCGAGGTTCGGGCGGGGCACGCGGATCATCGTATGGAACTCCGGAATACAGCGATCCCCAGCGATGTAACGCGCCACGCCGCGTCTGGGAAGGGTGCAGCGCACAATCCAGGTGCGGTTGCGGGCGCATGGCTGCCTTGACGAGGGGCCCGGCCCCCACGGGGCGCCCAACGGGGCTTCGTCAATTGTCTGCCGGGCAAAAAACATTGATGGCGAACGATTGCCGCCCGTGACAGTTTTCACGCGCAAGATCGGCGGTGTGCCGGAAAGCCAACGGGCGCAGGGCAAGGACCGCCGGCGAGAAACCATCCGGAGGAGGGCAACAGCATGAAGGTCTACGGCTATTTCCGGTCATCGGCGGCGTATCGGCTGCGGATCGCGCTCAACCTCAAGGGGCTGGCCGCCGAGGAGCAGGTCTTCGTCCATCTCCGCAAGAAGGAGCAGAGCGCCCCCGACTATCTCGCCGTCAACCCGATGGGGCTGGTGCCGGCGCTGGAGGAGAACGGGCAGATTCTCACCCAGTCGCTCGCCATCATCGAGTATCTCGACGAGACCCGCCCCGAACCGGCGCTGCTGCCGCGCGACCCGCTCGACCGCGCCTGGGTCCGCTCGATCGCGCTCGCCATCGCCTGCGACATCCACCCGATCAACAATCTGCGCGTCCTCAACCACCTGCGCGACCGGCTCGGCCAGGACGAGGAGTCCCGCAACGCCTGGTACGCCCACTGGGTGGCCGAGGGCTTCGCCGGGGTCGAGGCGATGCTGGCCCGCGACCCGCGCACCGGAACCTTCTGCTTCGGCGAGACGCCGACGCTCGCCGACGTCTGCCTCGTCCCGCAGCTGTTCAACGCCGAGCGGCTGAACTGCCCGCTCGACGCTTACCCGACGATCCGCCGCATCGCCGCCGCCGCCCGCGCGCTTCCCGCCTTCCAGGCGGCGGAGCCCGGCCGCCAGCCCGACGCCGAATGACCGGAAGCCCCCTCCCCGCGCGGGGCTGAATCCCGGAGGGCGTCAAGGGCGTCCGACGGAGTCGTGGGAGGGGGGAGGGAGCAAGCCGGCCGTTCCCTAGGCCGGCCAGCGGTGGACGAAGCCGGCCTCGCGCTCCAGCCGCAGGCCGAGCCGGACCAGCCGGCGCTCCTCGCCCGGACGCGCGATGAGCTGAATGCCGAAGGGTAGCCCGTCCGCCTCCCCCAACGACGGGGCCACCGGCAGGGTCAGCACCGGGAATCCGATCAGCGTCACGATGGCGGTGACGCCCAGATAGTCGAGGATGGTCTCGACCGGCCGCCCGTCGATCGCCGTCACCTCACCATCGGCGTTCGGCCAGGGCAGCACGCCGCAGGCCGGCGCCGCCAGCACGTCGATGTCGCGGAACAGCGCGACGAAGCGCCGGTAGAGCGCCGTGCGCGCCGCCTGCGCCTCCAGATAGGCGTCGGCGGTGATGCCGGCCCCGGCCTCGATGTTCCAGCGCACGGTGTCGGTCAGCCGCTCGCCATGCCGGGCCAGCAGCGGGCCGAAGGCGTGGCGGGTCTGGGCGGCGCGCAGTGTGCGGAAGGTCGCCATGGCGTCGCTACAGTCGGGATGGCGCCGCGCCACCGGCCCGGCCGCCCGCTCCAGCCGCTCCACCGCCGCGTCGAAACGCGCGCGCACCGCCTCCGACACGGTGGCCGCGCCGAAATCCGCCGTGGCGCCCAACCGCGACTCCGACCCGTCGTCGCGGTCGCCGAACAGCGAGGTCGGGTCGTCGAGGTCGGCGCCGGCCATGGCGCCCAGCAGCAGCGCGCAGTCCGCCGTGTCGCGCGCCAGCACGCCGTGCGTCGCCAGCGTGTCCCAACCCAGCCCACGCCCCGGCGCCGGAATCAGCCCCGGCGTCGGCCGGATCGAGGCGACGCCGCAGAAGCTGGCCGGCACCCGCACCGAGCCGCCGAAATCGGTGCCGTGGGCCAACGGCGCCATGCCGGTCGCCACCGCCACCGCCGAGCCGCCGCTCGACCCGCCCGAGGTCAGCACCGGGTCGAAGGGGTTGCGCGTCGGCCCGGCCAGCCGGTTTTGACAGACGGCACCGAAGCCGAACTCCGGCGTGTTGGTCTTGCCGATGACGATGCCGCCGGCCGCCTCGATCCGCGCCACGGCGACGTCGTTCGCCGCCGGCACATGGTCGGCATAGAGCGCCGAGCCGTAGGTGGTGCGCAGGCCGGCGGTGTCGGTCAGATCCTTCACCGCCACCGGCACGCCATGCAGCGGCCCGACAGGCCGTGGGGAAGCGTCCAGCGCGTCGGCGCGGGCCAGCGCCGCGTCGGCGGCGACGGTGACGAAGGCGGACAGCGCCGGCTCGGCCGCCTCGATACGCGCCAGATGCGCCTCCACCGCCGCGCGGGCCGTCAGCTCCCGCCGCGCCAGCCGGCCGGCCAAGCGGGCCGCTCCCTCCCGCCACAGCGCCTTGCCTGCGGCGTCGATCTGCTCACCCATGCATCATTCCCCTTTCATGGCGCGAAAAGCGGCAATTGCCTCCAGGCACCGCACAAGCCGTCGCCATCTCGGCTTGACCGGTGAGGCCCCGAATTCCAATAAATTGATTTATCATATTGATAAAGAATGGAAATACGGAAAACGGCATGCTGTTTGCTAAATAGGATGCGTACGAAGGTAACGCGAAACGGACGGTGCAGCCATGGTCAGTGCCTCGCCCAGCAGTCAAGCATCCTCTCGGGCAGCCTCCCAGGCGGCCCCGCGCGGGCAGACGCTTCTCCTCGACGGGATCACCCAGCGCTACGGCCAGTCCGTCGCCGTCAACGACGTCACGCTCGACATCCGTGGCGGCGAACTGGTCGCCCTGCTCGGGCCGTCGGGCTGCGGCAAGACCACCCTGCTGCGCATCATCGCCGGATTCCTGGCCCAGACGAAGGGCCATGTGATCGTCGGCGGCGAGACGGTGGACGGGCTGCCGCCCAACCGCCGCTCGGTCGGCATCGTCTTCCAGAACTACGCGCTGTTCCCGCACATGACGGTGGCGGAGAACGTCGCCTACGGGCTGGACGCGCGCGGCGCCGACCGCGCCACCCAGCGCGCCGAGGCCCAGCGCATGCTGGATCTGGTGAAGCTCGGCCATCTCGGCGACCGTTACCCCCGCCAGCTCTCCGGCGGGCAGCAGCAGCGCGTCGCGCTGGCCCGCGCGCTGGCGGTCAACCCGTCGATCCTGCTGCTCGACGAGCCCTTCGCGGCGCTCGACAAGAATCTGCGGCTCGACATGCAGATCGAGGTCAAGCGCATCCAGCGCCTGTCCGGCATCACCACCATCCTCGTCACCCACGACCAGGAGGAGGCACTGTCGATGGCCGACCGCGTCGCGGTGCTGAGCCAGGGCCGGCTGGAGCAGTTCTCGCCGCCGACCCAGATCTACGACTCGCCCGACAGCCTGTTCGTCAACACCTTTGTCGGCTCGGCCAACCTGCTGGGCGGCGTGCTGGTCGGTGCCGACCGCAGCGGCGGCACGGTGCGGCTCGACGCCGGCGGCGTCATCGAGACGCGCGCACCCAAGGGCGACCTGCGGCCCGGCGCCCGCGTCACCGTCTGCCTGCGCCCCGAGCATCTGCGCGTCGATCCCGGCGCCGAGGGCGTCGAGACGCTGAACGGCGTGGTCGAGATGGGGCTGCCGCTGGGCGCCACCGTCGTCCACGAGATCCGCGTCGGCGACGGCTCCGCCGTCAAGGTGGCGGAGCCGCGGCTGGAGCGCGGGCTGCTGCTCGCCCCCGGCACGCCGGTGCGCCTCGCCCCGGTCGCCCCCCGCCTCGCCTCGGTCTTCGCCGCAGCCTGAGTTCTTCTTTTTTCTGCCCTTCTCCTCCCATCCCTTCAGGAGTCGACCGATGCTGCTGACCCGCCGCAACCTGATGCAGACGGCGCTGACGCTGGGCGCCATGCACGCCTTCCCCGGCCTGACCTGGGCGCAGGCGCGCCCACTGGTCTTCGCGACCTTCACCGGAAGCTGGGAGGAGGCGCACAAGGCCGTGCTCGTCCCCGCTTTCCGCAAGGCGGCCGGCAATGCCGACATGGTGCTCGACCCGATGCTGTCGGTCGATCAGATCGCCAAGGTCAACGCGGCGAAGAACAACCCGCCGATCGACGTCATGCTGCACGATCCGGGGCCGGCGCTCCAGGCGGTGGCGCAGGGGCTGGTCGAGCCCTACCCGGTCGAAAAGAGCGCCTATTACAAGGACCTGATCCCGGCCGCGCAGGAGCCGAGCGGGCCGGCGCCCTTCTTCCAGGTGGTCGGGCTGACCTACAACCCGGAGACGGTGAAGACCCCGCCAACCAGCTGGGCCGACCTGTGGAAGCCGGAGTTCAAGGGCCGCGTCGGCATCACCAACCTGAACTCGACGCTCGGCACCGGCTTTATGGTGGAGCTGGCCAAGATGCATGGCGGGTCGGAGAGCAACATCGACCCGGCCTTCAAGGCGATCGAGGCGCTGCGCCCCAGCCTCGCCGCCGTCGCCGCCAACCCCGGCCAGCTCGCCACCCTGTTCCAGCAGGGCCAGATCGACATCTCGCCGGGCAACTTCAACGCCATCCAGATCCTCAAGGCGCGCGGCGTGCCGGTGGAGTGGGTGGCGCCGAAGGAGGGCGCCATCGCCTTCAAGACGACCATCCACATCGTCAAGAACTCCCCCAACCGCGAGCTGGCCTTCAAGCTGATCGAGGCCGCGCTGTCGCCGGAGGTGCAGGCAACGCTGATGGAGGAGCCGTACCTGATCGTGCCGACCAACACCAAGGTCGCCATGAAGGGCGAGATCGCCAAGGCGCTGGCCAAGGACCACGCCGAGCTGGAGAAGAAGTTCGTGTTCCAGGACTGGGCCAAGATCAACGAGCAGCGCGCCGCCTGGATCGAACGCTTCAACCGCGAAATCCGCGTGTGAGGCTGAAACCTCCCTCTCCCGCCCCGGGAGAGGGAAGGGGCCCATGCGGAGCATGGGAAGGGTGAGGGGTGATCGGGGCATGGATTTCGCACCACGCCCGATAGCCCCTCCCCCTCCCCGCCTTCGGCGGGTCCAAGGTCGCTCGCAAGTCTCGCGACCGCATTCCGCCTACGATCGCCTTTGGCGCTCGTCCGGCCTGCGGCCGTCGGCTCCATGCCCTCTCCCGAGGCGGGAGAGGGCTTTAAAGAGGAGTTCCCCCATGGCCGCGGCGTTGCGCAACGTCACCACCTACGACCTGAAGCTCGCGGCCCCGCTGGCGCTGGGGTTCGTCGTCTTCTTCATCACGCCGCTGGTCATCCTGCTGGCGCTCAGCTTCCAGGCCGACCCGCAGGGCAGCCGTTACGGCCTGACCCAATACGTCAATTTCCTCGGCGACCGCTTCAGCCTGGGCGTGCTGGGCTCGACCCTGTGGCTGGGGGTGAAGGTCACGCTGCTGACGCTGCTGCTGGGCTATCCAGTGGCGTGGCTGCACCAGCGCGCGCCCTCCTGGGCCAAGGGGACCATCATGCTGCTGGTGCTGCTGCCGCTGCTGACCAGCGTGGTGGTGCGCACCTTCGCCTGGGTCGTCATCCTCGGCCGGCAGGGCATCGTCAACGCCTCGCTGGCCGGTCTGGGGCTGATCGACACGCCGCTGAAGCTGCTCTACACCGAGAGCGGCGTGGTCATCGCGCTGGCGCAGGTGCAGATGCCGCTGATGGTGCTGCCGCTGATCACGGCGCTGAGCCGCATCGATCCCAACCTCGCCGACGCCTCGTCGGTGCTGGGCTCCGGGCACTGGCGGACCTTCCGCAAGGTGATCCTGCCATTGTCGCTGCCGGGCATCGTCGCCGGCTGCCTGCTGACCTACGCCGCCGCCATCACCGCCTTCATCACCCAGAGCCTGATCGGCGGCGGGCAGATGCTGTTCATGCCGATGTACATCTACCAGCAGGCGTCCACCTTGCAGAACTGGCCCTTCGCCGCCGCGATCTCCATCGTCTTCCTGGTCGCGGTGCTGGTGGTGGTGTCGATCTTCAACGCGCTGGGCCGCCTGTCGCGCGGCTACACCAACGCCTGAGGAGGGCGGAAAGCCATGAACAACCGCCGCATCGACCTCGACGCGCTCAGCTTCCGCATCGTCATGACCGGCGTCGCGCTGCTGGCGCTGGCGCTGCTCGCCGCCCCGACCATCGTGGTCATCTGGGTGTCCTTCACCAGCGGCTATTCGCTGAAGTTTCCGCCGCCGGGATATTCGCTGCGCTGGTACGTCGAGCTGTGGAACGCCTGGCAGCTCCAGTTCGCCATGATGAACAGCCTGAAGGTGGCCTTCTGGGCGACCGCCCTGTCGATCCTGCTGGGGGTGGCGGCCTCGCTGGGCATCGCGCGCTCGGCGTCGCTGACCGCCCGCGTGCTCGACAGCCTGTTCCTGTCGCCGCTGGTGCTGCCGGCGCTGGCCTTCGGGCTGTCGTCGCTGATGTTCTTCTCGCTGGTCGGCGTGCCGGTGTCGCCGCTGACGCTGATCATCGGCCACACCGTGGTGTCGGTGCCCTTCGTGGTGCGCAACACGGTGGCGTCGCTCGCCCAGATGAACCCGGCGCTGCTGGAGGCCTCGGCCAGCCTGGGCGCCTCGCGCTGGCACAGCTTCCGCCGCATCACACTGCCGCTGATCCGGCCGGGCATCCTGGCCGGCGGCTTCATCGCCTTCATGGCGTCCTTCGACAACGTGCCGGTGTCGCTGTTCCTGCGCGACGCCGCCACCGACATGCTGCCGATCCGCATGTGGCAGGATCTGGAGGGCAAGCTGGACGTCACCGTCGCCGCCCTGTCGGGCGTGCTGATCGTCGTCACCATCGCCCTGATGCTGGTGATGGAGCGGGTCGCCGGCCTGTCCAAGCGCCTGACCTGATCCTCCTTGGCCTATCCCGTTGGCCTGACCCCGCCGCGCCACACCCGACGGCTCATTGGAGCAGGCCAACCGCAGATGGTTGACCGCGACCGCCTCACACACCCAGAAACAGCGACACGCCATAGGGCGTGAACTTCAAGGGCAGATGCAGATGACGGTCGGGGTCGGTCACCACGAAGCGGAAGGGAAGGATGTCGAGAAATCCCCTCTGCTCCTCCGGATACCCGGCGGCGCGCAGCCAGTCGCCGATGTGGAACAGCGCCTCGTGCGGGCCGGGGGCGATGCCCTCGCCGCGCACCGTCGGGTGGTCGAGCTGGCCGTTGGCGCCGAGCCGCCCCGCCGCCAGCCGGCGCCGCTCGGGGGCCAGCGCGTGAAGCTCCACATACAGCCCCTCCGCCGCGACGCCGCGCGCCACGTCGACGCCGTGTATCGAGATGCCGCCCGCCATGCCCGTTCCTCCGTTCCCGAGTGGACGCGATGGTAGCCGAGACGCTGCCCACCCCGCCAGCCCTGCCGGCGTTGCGCCCGGCGCTGGTGGCGATGACGGCGCTCCAGGCGGTGGTGGCGCTCGGGCTGTTCGCGCCCGGCGTGCTGGCGCCGCGCATGGGCATCGACCCGGCCGGGCTCGGGCTGTTCACCACCGCCGGCTTCCTGGTCGGCATGGCCGCGTCGCTCGGCGGCGGCGTGATGGCCGGGCGGCTGGGCGCCTTCCGCGTCGCCTCGCTCTGCGCGCTGGCGGTGGCGGCGGCGATGCTGCTCGCCATGCTGGGCGGCAACGCCGCCGCGCTGCTCGCCGCCGGGGTCGCCATCGGGCTGGCCTGCGGGCCGGAGACGCCGGCCAGTTCCGCCATCCTCGGGCGGCTGGCGCGCGAAGCCGACCGGCCCTTCGTCTTCTCGCTGCGCCAGACCGGCAACCAGCTCGGCGCCATGGCCGGATCGGTGACGCTGCCGGCGATCGCCATGGCCTTCGATCCGCGCGCCGGCTACGCCGTCATCGCGCTGGTGGCGCTCGGCGGAATCCTGCTGTTCGAGCGGCTGCGGCCGGTCTACGACCCGCTGACCCGCTCGGCCGGCACGGCCTTCGGGTTGAACGCCGCGTGGCGGCTGGTGCGCGACGACAGGGCGCTGCGTCGGATGGCGCTGGCGTCGGCCCCCTACGCGGCGACGCAGATCGCGCTGAACGGCTTCTTCGTCGTCTTCGCGGTGGCCGAACTTGGCATCGGCCATGTCGCCGCCGGGCTGGCGCTGGCGGTCGGCCAAGCCGGTGGCTTGGCCGGACGGCTCGGCTGGGGGGTCGTCGCCACGCGCTGGGTGGCGCCGCGCCGGCTGGTCGGTCTGCTCGGGCTCGGCATGGCCGCCGCCGCCGCCTTCATCGGGCTGGCCGGCGCCAGCCTGCCCTTCCCCCTTCTGCTGGTCGCCACCTTCCTGCTCGGCCTGACCGCCAGCGGCTGGAACGGCGTCTTCCTCGCCGAAATCGCCCGGCTGTCGCCGCGCGACCGCATCGGCGAGGCGACCGGCGCCGTGCTGGTCGGCAGCTACGCCGGGCTGATCGGTGGACCGATGCTGCTGATCGCCGCCTCGGCCTTCGGCGGCCTCGCGACCGGCTATCTGCTGATCGCCGCGCTGGCGGCGCTCGCCGGCCTCAGCCTTCTCGGAGAAACCCGCTGATGTCCTCCTTCCCCCGTGCCACCGTCCTCGCCGCCGCCGTGCGAAGCGGCGCCGCCAGCGCCAGCGGCGCGACCGAGGCGACTCTCGCCCGCATCGACGCCGGCAACCCGGCGCTGAACGCCTTCGTCGCCGTCCATCATCAGGACGCGCTGGCGCAGGCCGAGGCGGTCGACCGACGGATTGGCGCGGGGGAGATGTTGCCGCTGGCCGGCGTTCCGGTGGCCGTCAAGGACACCATCTGGGTGTCCAGGCGGCGGGTGACCCAGGGCTCCCGCCTGTTCGCCGATTTCCACGCCCCGGCCGACGCCATCGCGGTCGAGCGGCTGCGCGCGGCCGGCGCCGTCATCGTCGGCATGGCGAACAGCTCGGAGTTCGCCTGCAAGGGCGTCACCACCAACCCGCTGTTCGGCCCGACCCGCCACCCGATGGACCCGAGCCTGACGCCCGGCGGCTCCAGCGGCGGACCGGCGGCGGCGGTGGCCGGCGGGCTGGTGCCGCTGGCGCTCGGCACCGACGCCGGCGGGTCGAGCCGCCGCCCGCCCGCCCATGTCGGCGCGGTCGGCTTCAAGCCCTCCTTCGGCGCCATCCCCTACGGCCCCGGCTTCGCCGAACCCTTCGTCGGGCTGGCGGTGATGGCGCCGATCGCCGCCGACGTCGCCGACACCGCCCTGATGTTCGAGGCGCTGGCCGGACCCGACCCGCGCGACCCGGACTCCGTGGCCGTCGCCCCGGACGAGGATCGCCCGATCGACACGCTGACCGTCGCCTACAGCCCGCGCCTCGGGCTCGACGCGTCGGTGGATGAGGATGTGCGCGAGGCGGTCGAACGGAGCGTCGAGGGGCTGGAGCGCGCCGGAATCCGCATCCTCCGCCGCGATCCCGTCTGGCCGGCCGGCGTCACCGAGACCGCGCTGATGCCGTTGCAGCACGCCGGGCTGGCGGCGCTGTACGGCGACGCCTTCCGCCGCGACCCGGCCCTGTTCGACCCCGACATCGCCGCCCAGATCGAGCGCGGCCTGTCGCTGTCGGGGGCGGAGGTCGCCGCCACCCAGATCCTGAGCGCCGAGGTCGCCCGCGCGCTGGCCGCCTTCCTCGCCGACGCCGATCTGCTCATTGGCCCGACCACCCCTTGCGTGGCGTGGCCGCTTGACCGGCTGGGGCCGGCGGTCATCGGCGGACAGCCGGTGCCGCCGCGGGCGCACGCGGTCTTCACCCCGCTCGTCAACCACGCCAAGGCCCCCGCCCTCAGCCTGCCCTGCGGCCGGGGCCGCGATCGGCTGCCGGTGGGGTTGCAGATCGTCGGCCCGCGCGGGTTCGACCGCCGGGTCCTGCGCTTCGCCGCCGTCGCGGAACGGGCCTTCGCCGAATTCTGGCCGGGAGCGGGTTTATGAGTGTGGACGACGAAGCCCTGGACGCCGGTCCCATCCCCCGCCGCCGCCGTACGCCGCCGCCGTCGCTGGCGGAGATGGCGGTGGACCGGCTGCGCGGCATGATCATCTACGGCGATCTGGCGCCCTCGGCCCGGCTGATCGAGCCGGAACTGAGCGAACGGCTCGGCATTTCCCGCACGCCGCTGCGCGAGGCGCTGAAGCTGCTGGCGGCGGAGGGGCTGGTGATGCTGCGCCCCAACCGAAACGCCATCGTCGCTCCCCTCGACGCGGCCGAGTTGACGCATCTGTTCGAGGCGGAGGGCTGCATCGAGAGCTTCGCCGCCCGCCTCGCCGCCGAGCGGATGACCGCCGCCGACCTGCGCCGCCTGCGCGGCTTCCAGGGCAGGATCGAGGCGTTGCAGGGGGCCGGCGCGCTGGAGGAGTATTTCGACATCAACCAGAAGATCCACCGGCTGATCGTCTCCAGCGCCAAGAATCCAGCGCTGGCCGAGGCGCACGACCGGCTGCTCGGCCGGCTGGCGCGGGCGCGCTACTTCGCGCTGGGCGCGCAGGGGCGCTGGAGGGAGTCGGTGCTGGAGCACCGCGAGATCCTGACCGCGCTGGAGTCGCGCGACGGCGACACGGCGCAACGGCTGTTCGTCCAGCATGTCGGCCGCACCGGCGAGGTCGTGGCGGCGGCCTGCGCCTCGCCGAGGGCGGTGCGGGCGGGGTGATGGTAGAGGTCTGAAGCGGCGAATTTCTTACGACGATCATGAACGTTGAGAGCCCCTCTCCCCTTGCGGGAGAGGGGTTGGGGTGAGGGCGCAAATCCTTTCCGCCTCCGGCGGATACCCCTCATCCCAACCCTTCTCCCGCAAGGGGAGAAGGGCTCTGTCGAAATCTCTGCGTCCCGTGCGACGGTCAGAAGGACAGCACCGGGGCCGGCGCGCCCTTGGGCCGGGCCGGAGCCGGCAGACCGCAACGCAAGAAGTCGCCGCGCCCCGGAGACGCCAGCAGCGCGCCGTCCCGGCACACCACCTCCCCACGCGACAGCGTCGCCACCGGCCAGCCGGTCACCTCGATGCCCTCGTAGGGGGTGTAGTCCACGTTGTGGTGGAGCATCCCGTTGGTGATCGTCACCGTTCGCGCGGGATCCCACAGCGCGATGTCGGCGTCGGCCCCAACGGCGATGGTGCCCTTGCGCGGGTGCAGCCCATACATGCGCGCCGGGTTGGTGGCGGTCAGCTCGACGAACCTGGTCAGCTCCATCCGGCCTTTCATCACGCCCTCGGAGAAGAGGAGCGGCAGGCGGGTTTCGACGCCGGGGATGCCGTTGGGCACGCAGGCGAAGGGGGCATCGTCGCCATGCACCTTCTTGCCCTGCGGGCCGTCGAAGCGGAAGGGCGCGTGGTCGGAGGAAAAGACCTGGAAGGTGCCGCCGACCAGCCCGTCCCAGATGACGCGCTGGTTGGCCGCGTCGCGCGGCGGCGGCGAGCAGATGCACTTTGCCCCCTCGAAGCCGCCTTTGTCCCCATCGGGCCCGCCCAGATCGTCGGCGGTCAGGAACAGATATTGCGGGCAGGTCTCGGCGTAGATGCGCAGGCCACGCCCCTGCGCCCAGCGGATCTGCTCCACCGCGTCGGCGCCGGAGACGTGGACGATCAGGATCGGCACGTCGACCAGCTCGGCCAGCGAGATGGCGCGGTGGGTGGCCTCGCGCTCGGCCACGCGCGGGCGCGACACGCCGTGATAGAAGGGCGCGGTCTGGCCGGCGCGCTCCAGCTTCTCGGTCAGCCAGGCGATGCAGTCGGCGTTCTCCGCGTGCATCATCACCATGGCGCCCTCGCTGCGGGCGATGTCGAGAACCTCCAGGATCTGGCGGTCGTTCAGCTTCAACGCGTCGTAGGTCATGTAGATCTTGAAGGAGGTGTAGCCCTCGCGGATCAGCGCCGGCAGCTCCTCCCCCAGGACCTGCTCGGTCGGGTCGGTGACGATCAAATGGAAGGCGTAGTCGATCACCGGCTTGCCGGCCGCGCGGCGGTGGTAGTCGTCGACCGCCGCGCGCAGCGACTGGCCCTTCTGCTGGCAGGCGAAGGGCAGCACCGTGGTGGTGCCGCCGAAGGCGGCGGAGCGGGTGCCGCTCAGGAAATCGTCGGCCATCACCGAGGCGTCGCCGGTCGGCTGGTCGAAATGGACATGGCCGTCCACCCCGCCGGGCAGGATCAGCAGCCCGCCGGCGTCGATCTCCTCGCGGCCGGCGGCGAGCCCGTCGCCGAGCGCCGCGATTTTGCCGTCGCGGACGCCGACGTCGGCCTTGAACACGTCCGACGCGGTGGCGACCGTGCCATTGCGGATGACCAGATCGAAATCCATGGGTTCCCTCCCCTGTTTGCCGTCAGCCGTGGAGTTCCTGGAACAGGCTGCCCCAGCCCTGGACCCGGCGGGTGTCGACGCCGGTCATGCGCAGCGCCTTCCACACCACGGTCGACACCGTGTCGTAGACGGGGATGCCCAGCGCCTTCTCCACCCGCTCGGCCACCGGGGCGCCGCGCATGTTGGTGCAGATGATGGCGATGGCGTCGGGCTTGGAGTCCGCCACCTCGGCGCACATGCGCTCAATCCGCTCCTCGCTGACCTCGGAGAAGGAGAAGTTGCCGCGGTCGTTCAAATGCCGCTCGGCCACCACCTCGAAGCCGGCGGCGTTGTAGTTGGCGACCATCGTCTCCTGGATCTCGTCCAGATAGGGGCTGACGATGGCGAGGCGCTTGCGCCCCGTCGTCTCCAGGATCTCGTTCAGCGCCAGCATGGAGGTGCAGGCGGCGATGCCGGTTTCCGCCTTGATGGCCTTGCACAGCTTCACGTCGGCGTCGAAGCCGAGCCAGCCGGCCGAGGTGCCGTTCCAGCCGATCACGTTCAGCTGCGCGTCGGCCAGCAGGCGGGCGGCGTCGAGGAAGGGCGCGTCGGTGAACTGGTCGAGCGCGGCGGCGCGCAGCGAGATCTCCTTGACGGTGAAGCGGCCGAAATGGGCGGTCACCTCCGGCAGGCCGCTCAGCATCGCCGAGGTCACCGGCTCCAGCACCGTGTTGGAGGAGGGGGTCAGCATCCCCAGCAGAACGCGCTTGGTCATGTTGGTTGGTTCTCTCTCTCGGAAGATTGGGTCAGGCGCGCGCCCACAGGGCGCGGGCGGCCTTGTCGGCTTCGGTGCAGATCTCATCCAGGTCGGCGCGGACGGGGCGGCCGTCCTCGACCAGGGTTTCGCCGTCGACCAGCACCATCTCGACGTCACGGCCCTGGCCGGTGTGGACCAGCGTGCCGAGCGGGTTGACCAGTGGGCGCAGATGCGGGCGGCGGGTGTCGAAGACGACCAGATCGGCCTTCTTGCCGACGGCGAGCGTGCCGATCGCGTCGGCCATGCCGACCGCGCGGGCGCCGCCCAGCGTCGCCATGCGGAAGACGTCGGCCGGCTGCCAGTCGGCGGTGACGCCGCCCTGCCGGATCCGTGCGGTGGCCAGCGCCCAGCGCATCGCCTCCACCATGTCGCCGTGCTGGGTGTCGGTGCAGAGCGCCAGATTGACGCCGGCCGCCTTCAGCGCCGGGGTCGGTGCCAGCCGGCCGGAAGCGGCGTTGCATTTGGGCACATGCACGGCGTGGGCGCCGGCGCGGGCGAGGCGGGCGATGTCGGCCTCGTCGACATAGAGGCAGTGGGTGGCGAGCAGCCGGTCGTTGAGCAGCCCGGTCTCCTCCAGCAGCGCCGCCGGGCTGAGGCCGGTCGCGGCCTTCACCCGCTCGACCTCGATCCGGCTTTGCGCCAGATGGGTGTTGACGCGCATGCCGCGCGCCGCCGCCTCGCCGGCGATGGTGCGCAGGAAGCCGGGGGAGCAGGTGTCGGGCGCGTGCGCCGCCATCTGCACCTGGATGCGGCCGTCCTTGGCGCCGTGCCAGCGGTCGTGCAGGTCGAGCGTCCGGCGCAGCAGATCCTCGCCGATGGCGGCGTCGAAGCGCCATTCACCCTGGGCGACGCGCGAGAAATCCACGTCATGAACCCGCCAGCCGGCGTGGACGCGCAGACCAAGCTCGGCGATGGCGTCGAGCGTCGCCTCGGCGTGGACGAAATGGTCGCAGACCAGCGTCGAGCCGGACAGCAAAGCCTCGACCGCGCCCAGCCGGGCCAGCGCGCGGGCCTCCTCCGGCGTGGCGTCGGTGCCCTTCGGCACGCCCGGCGTGTAGGAGGGGGCGAAGCCGAGATCAGCGGCAACGCCGCGCACCATCACCAGCACGGCGTGCAGATGGGCGTTGACGAAGCCGGGCGTCACCAGCCGGCCGGGGAGATGCCGGGTTCGCCGGGCCTCCGGACAAGGCTCGGAGGCCGGGGCGAGGTGGACGATGCGCCCGTCGCGGATGCCGATGGCGGCGTCGTCGATCAGGCTGTTGGCCGCCTCGCCGGTCAGGGCGATGGCGCCGGTCAGCAGAAGGTCGAGCGTCCCGGTCATGCGGCGGCGACCTGCTGCCGCTGTTGCAGGCCCTCCTCGCGGATCAGGTTGAGGATGTGGCGCTTGTGGTCGTTGAAGCGCGGGCTGGTGATGTCGCGCGGGCGCGGCAGGTCGAGGCCGATCAGTTCGCGGACCCGGCCGGGGCGGCTGGTCAGCACGGCGACCTGGGTGCCCAGCACCAGCGCCTCGTCGACGCTGTGGGTGACGAAGACGATGGTGCAGCGCTGCTTCTGCCAGATGGCGACCAGCTCCTCCTGCATGTCCATCTTGGTCTGGGCGTCGAGCGCCGCGAAGGGCTCGTCCATCAGGATGACCTGCGGGTTCAGCAGCAGAGCGCGGGCGATGCCGACGCGCTGGCTCATGCCGCCCGACAGCTCCGCCGGGAAATGGTTCTCGAAGCCCTGGAGCCCGACCATGTCGATGTATTCCTGGGCGGCGGCGCGGCGGTCGGCCTTGCGCCAGCCCTTCAGGCGCAGGTGGAAGGCGACGTTCTCCCACACCGGCAGCCAGGGCATCAGGTTGGCCTGCTGGAACACCATGCCGCGGTCCGCGCCGGGGCCGTCGACCGGCTTGCCGCCGACCGTGACACTGCCCTTGGTCGGCGTCTCGAAGCCGGCGATCATGTTCAGCAGGGTGGACTTGCCGCAGCCCGACGAGCCCAGCAGGCAGAGGAACTCGTTGTTGCCGACCGACAGGCTGACGTCGTCGATGGCCAGCAGGTCGCGCTTGCGCTTGGCGTCGCGATAAACCTTGGTGATGTTCTTCAGTTCGATGGCGGCCATCGGGTCAGCCCTCCCGGCTTTGCAGGGTGGAGGCGCGCTGCCAGTGCAGGGCGGCGGACATCAGCAGCTTGATGAGGCCGTCGGTGGCGAATCCCAGCAGGCCGATGCTGGCCATGGCGGCGAGCACGAGGTCGTAGCGCAGGAAATAGTAGCTGTCCCACAGCACGTACCCGAGCCCACTCTTCACCGCGACCATCTCGGCCGTCACCGTCAGCATCCAGGCGGCGCCGATGCCGATGCGCAGGCCGGCGAAGATGCTGGGCAAGGCAGCGGGGAAGACGACGTGGCGCAGCAGCTGCTGCTCGGTGGCGCCCATCATCGAGGCGGCGCGGATCAGGTTGCGGTCGGCCGTCTTCACGCCATGGATGGTGTTCATCAGGATCGGGAAGAAGGCGCCGAGGAAGACCAGGAAGATCGCCGGCTTGTTGGCGATGCCGAACCAGATGATCGCCAGCGGGATCCAGGAGACCGGCGGCACCGGCCGCAGCATCTGGATGGTCGGCTCGATGGTGCGCTCGACCCAGCGCCACCAGCCGATGGCGATGCCGAGCAGCACGCCGCCCGCCGCCGCGATGGTGTAGCCGGCGGCCACCCGCGTGGCGCTCGACAGTGCGTCTGCCAGCCAGCGCCCGCTGTTGGCCTGCGTGGTCTCGTCATAGCCGAACACCCAGTCGCCCCAGCTGTGCAGCACGGCGGACGGCGGCGGCAGCAGCGCCACCGGAAAGAGGCCGGACCGGGAGACGATCTCCCAGGCCACGAGGATGAAGAGGGGAACGACGGCGCGTTCCCAGGATTTCGACAAGGCCGTCATGGACCGGCTCCCTTTACCGTCGAAGCTCTACCGTCGAAACAAGGCGCGGACGCGCTTAGAAGCCGAGTTCGCTCTTGGGCTTGTTGGTCACCGCTTCGAGGAAGCGGTAGTCGATGTTCTTCTCGGCGTCGGCGGTGACGTCGCGGGTGATGTATTTCAGGTCCCGCATCATCGCGGCGATGGCGAGCGTGCTGTCCTTGTGGATGGCGTAGTCGGGCGCCGCGTTCTCCAGCGACTGGGCGGCGACCGCCCTGTCCATGCCGGTGTATTTGTTGATGGTGTCGACCCAGACCTTGCGGTCGGTCTTCAGCGTCTCGACCAGCGCCACCACCGAGCCGACCGTCGCCTCGACCGCCTTCGGGTGCTCCTTGATGACGTCGGAGCGGGTGACGATCAGGTTGGTGAGGTTGCCGGCGGCCTGGTCATAGGGCAGCGCGAAGCGGGTGCCGGCGCCGCTGTTGCGGATCTGCGAGGCGAAGGGCTCGACCGTGCAGATCAGGTCGATCTCGCCGCGCTGGAGGGCGGCGGCGTGGTCGGACGGGTTCGGGATGTTGACGAACTGGACGTCCTTGTTGACGTTGATGCCGTGCTTCTGGAAGGCGCCGCGCATGTGGATGTCCTGCGCGTTCCCGCGCGAGGCGGCGACGCGCAGCGGCTCGCCCTTCTCCTTGCGGGCGGCGATCAGCGCCTTCAGCCCGTCCCAGTCGTCGGCCTTCAGGTCGATGCCCTTGGCGGTCATCACCTCCGACCCGCCATTGACCTGCCCAGACACCGCGACGACGTCGAAGCCCTTGTCCAGCGCGGTGATGTAGTGGAGGTAGGTGACCTGGGCCACGTCGATGCTCTTGGACACCAGCGCGGTCAGCACGTCGTTGCCGGAGTTGAAGTTGATCGCCTCGATCTCGACGCCCTTGGCGAGGCCGGGGGTCAACGCCATCGGCAGGCAGTGGGCGCACTTGGCGAAGCCCAGCTTCAGCTTTTCCGCGTCGGCGGCCTGGGCGGTCGCGGCGGCTCCGGCGACGGCCGACAAGGCGAGGATGGCGGCGGCGGCGTTCAGCGTGAGGGATCGGAACGACATGGGGCGCGGGCTCCAGATGCGGTTGCGTTGCCGATCCCGTCGCAAGCCTCATGCCAAATTGTATACAAAATCTCTATTCCTGATTAACTTATATATATCAAAGTGATAAATGAAAATTGTTTAGTCGTTGCGCAACAGGCCATCTTTGCCCTATTTTTAAGCTCTTGGCATCGTTCGCACACGAATGCCTAACAATGAAGCAGAATTGAGCGTTGCCGAACCGATCATGGACACGCCGAAGACCGCCAAGGCCGCCACCGGGCCGATCCGCCGGGCAACCCTTCAGCATTCCGCCGTGGCGGAGCTGCGCGCCATGATCCTGGAGGGAGAATTGCCGCCGGGAAGCCGCGTGCCGGAGGTGCAGCTCTGCGAGCAGCTCGGCGTTTCGCGGACGCCGCTGCGCGAGGCGCTGCGCGTGCTGGCGGCGGAAGGGCTGGTGGAGCTGCGGCCGCACCGCGGAGCGGTGGTGACGCCGGTGGACCCGACGGACATCGCCGCGATCTTCCAGGTGATGGAGGCGCTTGAGGCGTTGGCCGCCGCGCTGGCCTGCCGCAACGGCACGGAGGCCGAATTCATTGAACTCGACCGGCTGCACGGCCAGCTCATGGCACAGCACAAGGCGGGGGAACGCGCGGCCTATTCGATGACCAACCGGCGCATCCACGCCTGGATCGTCGCCATGGCGCGCAACCCGGCGCTGGAGGCGACCTACAGCGGCTTCGCCGCCCAGATCCTGCGCGCGCGCTCATTGGCGAATTACGACGCGGACCGCTGGCAGGAATCGGTGGATGAGCATGACGGCTTCATGGCGGCGTTGCGCAGCCGGGACGCCGCGACGGCGGGCGCCCTGCTCGCCGAGCACAGCCGGCGGACCGCCGACGCCGTGCTGCGCACGTTGCGCCAGCGGACGGCGGAAGCGTCGGGGGTGGACTGAGCACGGGCACGCTCAAGCGGTTTTGCTTCGCCTTGCCCCTGCTTGACCGGCATTGCCTGGATTCTCCAGGCACCGGCATGACCGGGCTTGTCCCGGTCATCCACGCGCAACCCATGGGCGACGTTTTGCGGCCGTGGATGCCCGGCACGAGGCCGGGCATGACGAGGAGGAAACATCAATCATCGACGACCGGCGGGCCGCTGGAAATGGCGCTCTCACCGCGCCTGCTGCAACACCCCGACGGCGCTGCGCGCAACCTCGTGCAGGTCGGCCCCACCGGCCTCGGCGTGGGCGAGCAGGCCGGCGCGCATGCGCGGATCCCAGAATTTTCGGATGTGGCCGGCCGTCTCGGCCACCGCCTCCTCGCGCGGGTAGGTGGCGAAGTGGGTGGCGATCTGGTTCGCCATCCGGACCAGCTCCTTGGTGTGATTCATTGATCGTCTCCCTGACATCCAGCGTTCAATATGGGATCAGCGGAACAGGACGACGCCGCCCGTCCGCGACAGCGAGCCCAGCGTCAGACCCGCGTTGCGCGCCAGTTCCAGCGCCAGCGCCGTCGGTGCCGAGATGGTCGCCAGCAGCGGAATGCCGACCGCCGCCGACTTCTGCACCAGCTCGAAGCTGCAACGGCTGGTCATGACGACGAAGCCCGCCGCCGGATCGGCGCCCGACGCCGCCACCGCGCCGATCAGCTTGTCGAGCGCGTTGTGACGCCCGACATCCTCGCGAGCGAGGCGGATCGTCCCGTCCGGTGCGCACCACGCCGCCCCATGGACCGAACGGTTGGCCCGGTTCATCGGCTGGTGGTCCGGCAGGGCGCGGAAGGCGGCGGCCACCGCCGCCGGCTCCACCGACAGATCCGAGGTCACCCGCCGGGGCTCCCGAACGGCGTGGACAAGACTGTCCACGCCGCACAGGCCGCAGCCGCTCCGCCCCTCCATGGACCGGCTGCGCAGACTGCCGCGCATGAGCCGCAGGGGATCGACCGTCATGTTGACGACCATGCCCAGCGGCGTCCCGCGCACCGTCACGCTCTCGACGTCGGCGGCGGTCCCGACGATCTCCTCGGCCAGGCTGAAGCCCAGCGCGAAATCCTCCAGATCGGCGGGGGTCGCCATCATCACCGCGTGCGAGCGTCCGTTGTACTCGAAGGCGACCGCGGTCTCCTCGGGGATCTGCCACGTCACACCCGCCCCGGACGCATCCCCTCCGCCGCGCGGCGCCGGAAAGCCGGTGCCGGTCACGGCGATGGAGCACATGTCCGGCGCACCGGAACGGACGGGACCCAAACTCATCGCGGTCATGCCCTGATACTCCCCCCTACTCGGCGGCCAGCACGTTGGCGGCGGCGATGCGCTTGCGCTCGACGTCGTTCTTCGCGTAGTCGACCTGCCAGTCGGAGGGCTGGTTGCTGCGGTTCACCTGCACCGCCGTCACCTTATATTCGGGGCAGTTGGTCGCCCAGTCCGAATTTTCCGTGGTGATGACGTTGGCGCCGGTCACCGGGTGGTGGAAGGTGGTGTAGACGACGCCGGCCGGCATGCGGTCGGAGATGACGGCGCGCAGCGTGGTGGCGCCCATGCGGCTGGCGAGCGACACCATATCGCCGTCCTTGACGCCACGGACCTCGGCGTCCACCGCGTTGATCTCCAGAACGTCCTCCGGGTGCCAGGCAACGTTGGCGGTGCGGCGGGTCTGGGCGCCGACGTTGTAGTGGGCGAGGATGCGGCCGGTGGTCAGCACCAGCGGGTACATCCGGGTCGTCCGCTCGTCGGTCGGCACATACTCGGTGATCACGAAGCGGCCGAGGCCGCGCGCGAAGGTCTCGCCGTGCATGATCGCCATGCCGGTGTCGTCGTCCTCGTATCCGGTGCAGGGCCACTGGACGCTGCCGACGCGGTCGAGCTTCTCGAAGCTGACGCCCCGGAAGGTCGGGGTCAGCCGGGCGATCTCGTCCATGATCTGCGCCGTGTTGTCGTAGTGCATCGGGTAGCCCATCGCCGTCGCCAGCGCGCAGGCGACCCAATGCTCGTCGCGGCCGACCTTGGACGGCATCGCCTTGCGGACGCGGTTGATGCGGCGCTCGGCGTTGGTGAAGGTGCCGTCCTTCTCCAGGAAGGAGGTGCCGGGGAAGAAGACGTGGGCGAAGGCCGCCGTCTCGTTCAGGAACAGGTCCTGGACGATGACGATGTCGAGCGATTCGAGCGCCGAGGTGACGTGGTGGGTGTTGGGGTCGGACTGGACGATGTCCTCGCCCTGCACGAACAGGCCGCGGAAGCTGCCGTCATGCGCGCTGTCGAACATGTTGGGGATGCGCAGGCCGGGCTCCGGATCCAGCGTGACGCCCCAGGCGGTCTCGAACTCGTGGCGGACATGGTCGTCGGAGACGTGGCGGTAGCCCGGCAGCTCGTGCGGGAAGGAGCCCATGTCGCAGGAGCCCTGCACGTTGTTCTGGCCGCGCAGCGGGTTCACGCCGACGCCCTCGCGCCCGATGTTGCCGGTCGCCATCGCGAGGTTGGCGATCGCCATCACCGTGCTGGAGCCCTGGCTGTGCTCGGTGACGCCGAGGCCATAGTAGATCGCGGCGTTGCCGCCGGTGGCGTAGAGGCGGGCGGCGGCGCGGACCTGATCGGCCGGAACGCCGGTGCGCGATTCCAGATACTCCGGCGAGTTGCGGGGCTCGGCGATGAACGCCTCCCACTTGGCGAACGCCGCAGGATCGCAGCGCTCCTCGACGAAGGGACGGTCGACCAGCCCCTCGGTGACGATGGTGTGGGCGATGGCGTTGACCACGGCGACGTTGGTGCCGGGCTGGAGCTGGAGATGGTGGTCGGCCTGGACGTGCGGGCTGCGCACCAGATCGATGCGGCGCGGGTCGATGACGATCAGCTTGGCCCCGGCGCGCAGCCGCTTCTTCATGCGCGAACCGAACACCGGATGCCCATCGGTCGGGTTGGCGCCGATCACCAGCAGCACGTCGGACTTGTCGACACTGCGGAAATCCTGGGTGCCGGCCGAGGTGCCGAAGGTCTGCGACAGGCCGTAGCCGGTCGGCGAGTGGCAGACGCGGGCGCAGGTGTCGATGTTGTTGGTGCCGAAGGCCGCCCGGATCATCTTCTGGACGACGTACACCTCCTCATTCGTGCAGCGCGACGAGGTGATGCCGCCGATGGCGCCCCGGCCGTATTTGGCCTGAACCGCCTTCAGCCGCTCGGCGGCGTAGGCGATCGCCTCCTCCCACGACACCTCGCGCCACGGGTCGGTGATCGTCTCGCGCACCATCGGTTTCATGATGCGGTCCTTGTGGCTGGCGTAGCCCCAGGCGAAGCGGCCCTTGACGCAGCTGTGCCCCTCGTTGGCGCCGCCGTTCTTCCAGGGCGTCATGCGCACCACCGTGGTGCCCTGCATCTCCGCCTTGAAGGAGCACCCTACCCCGCAATAGGCGCAGGTGGTGATGACGCTGTGCTCGGGCTGACCGTTCTCGATGATCGACTTCTCGGTCAGCGTCGCGGTCGGGCAGGCCTGGACGCAGGCACCGCAGGACACGCACTCGCTGTCCATGAAGCTTTCCTTGGCGCCCGGCGACACGCTCGACGCGAAGCCGCGCCCGTCGATGGTCAGCGCGAAGGTGCCCTGCGTCTCCTGGCAGGCGCGCACACAACGCGAGCAGACGATGCATTTCGAGGCGTCGAAGGTGAAGTACGGGTTGCTTTCGTCCTTGCCGGCCTTCAGATGACTTTCGCCGTCGAAACCGTACCGCACGTTGCGCAAGCCCACCGCGCCGGCCATGTCCTGCAACTCGCAGTCGCCGTTTGCCGGGCAGGTCAGGCAATCGAGCGGGTGGTCGGAGATGTACAGCTCCATCACGCCGCGCCGCAGCTTGGCCAGCCGGTCGGTCTGGGTCGCCACCTTCATGCCGGGCGCCACCGGGGTGGTGCAGGAGGCCGGGGTGCCGCGCCGCCCCTCGATCTCCACCATGCAGAGGCGGCAGGAGCCGAAGGCCTCCAGGCTGTCGGTGGCGCAGAGCTTCGGCACGCTGATGCCGGCGTCCATCGCCGCCCGCATGACCGAGGTGCCTTCGGGAACCGTGACGCTGCGGCCGTCGATCTCCAGCGTCACCAGGTTGGGGGACAGGCGCGCCGGGGTGCCGTAATCGATCTCATGGGTGAGGGTCATGTCGGTGCTCCTGGTCGCGCTCATTCGGCGGCGATGTGGGTGACGCGCACGGCGGGGACGCCGCGGCGGAAATCCTCGGGGAAATGCTTCACGGCGCTGCGCACCGGGTAGGGCGTCATGCCGCCCATGGCGCAGAGCGAGCCGTCCACCATCACCTCGCAGAGATCCGCCAGCAGGGTCAGGTTGGCGTCGACGTTCTTGCCGGCGATGATCTTGTCGAGCGTCTCCATGCCGCGCGTCGAGCCGATGCGGCAGGGAGTGCATTTCCCGCAGGATTCGGCGACGCAGAACTCCATGGCGAAACGGGCCTGCTGCGCCATGTCCACCGTGTCGTCGAAGACGACGATGCCGCCATGGCCGACCATCGCCTCCTGCGCGGCGAAGGCCTCGTAATCCTTGGGCAGGTCGAACTGGGCCGGCGGCAGGTAGGCGCCGAGCGGGCCGCCGACCTGCACCGCGCGGATCGGCCGGCCGCTGATGGTGCCGCCGCCGAACTCGTAGAGCAGCTCGTGCAGCGTGATGCCGAAGGCCTTCTCGACGATGCCGCCATGCTTGAGATTGCCGGCGAGCTGGAAGGGCAGAGTCCCGCGCGAGCGGCCGACGCCGAAGTCGCGGTAATAGTCGCCGCCCTTGTCGAGGATGATCGGCACCGAGCAGAGCGACAGCACGTTGTTGACCACGGTCGGCTTGCCGAACAACCCCTCCAGCGCCGGCAGCGGCGGCTTGGCGCGCACCATGCCGCGCTTGCCCTCCAGGCTCTCCAGCATCGCGGTCTCCTCGCCGCAAATGTAGGCGCCGGCCCCGACGCGGACGTCGAGGTGGAAGGTGCGGCTGGTGCCGTGGATGTTGTCGCCGAGCCAGCCCTCGTCATAGGCGAGCTTGATCGCCTGGCGCAGGGTCGCCGTCGCGTGCGGGTATTCCGAGCGCATGTAGACATAGCCCGAGGTGGCACCCACCGCAATGGCGGCGATGGTCATGCCCTCGATCAGGCAGAAGGGATCGCCCTCGATGATCATGCGGTCGGCGAAGGTGCCGCTGTCGCCCTCGTCGGCGTTGCAGCAGACGAACTTCTCGTCCGCCGGGGCCTGCATCACCGTGTTCCACTTGATGCCGGTGGGGAAGCCGGCGCCGCCGCGGCCGCGCAGGCCGGAGTCGGTCACCGTCTTGACGATCTCCGCCTGGGTCATCGCCAGCGCGTTCTCAAGCCCGCGGAAGCCGCCATGGGCGCGGTAATCCTCGACCGACAGCGGGTCGATGATGCCGCAGCGGGCGAAGGTCAGCCGCTCCTGCTTCTTGAAATAGGGGATCTCCTCGGTCAGCCCCTGGCCCAGCGGGTGCTCGCCGCCGCTGAGGAAGCCGGCCTCGAACAGCGACGGCACGTCCTCGGGCGTCACCGAGCCGTAGGCGACACGGCCGGCCGGGGTCTCGACCTCGACCAGCGGTTCCATCCACAGCATGCCGCGCGAGCCGTTGCGGACGATGCGGACCGGCAGTTCTCGGCGGGCGGCCTCGGCGCGGATGGCGGCGGCCACGGAATCGGCGCCCAGCGACAGGGCGGCGGCGTCGCGCGGGACGTAGACGGTGATCAGGTGGCCGCTCATTGCGCGCGCTCCTTATGGCCAGCCGGCCGAACAGTCGGGTGCGCCGTCTCGGCGGCGATGGCGTCGAAGCGGGCCGGGGTGACGCGGCCGTAGAGCTGTTCGTCCACCATGACGGCGGGCGACAGGGCGCAGTTGCCCAGGCAGAAGACCTGTTCCAGCGTGAAGGCGCCGTCGGCCGTGGTGTGGTGGAAATCGACCTGGAGCTTCGACTTGATGTGGTCGACCAGCGCGTTGGCGCCCATCGCCTGGCAGGCCTCGGCGCGGCAGACCTTGATGACGTGGCGGCCCGGCTTCTCGCGGCGGAACTCGTGATAGAAGGACACCACGCCGTGAACGTCGGCGCGCGACAGGTTCAGTTCACCGGCCAGCAGCGGGATGGCCTGCTCGTCGATGTAACCGAACTCCTCCTGCAGCGCGTGCAGGATCGGCAGCAGGGCGCCGCGCAGATGGAGATTGTCGGCGACAATCGTTCGGGCGCGCTCGACGCTCCACGGTTGGCAAGCGTTCACGGGGGATCCCTCCTTGCTCTCGGCTGGCCTTGGTCGTCTGGCCTGGGTTGCCTTGTCGTCCTCGCCGGTCCCTCTTTCGGGCGCCCGGTAAGGGGAGAGTGCAGGAGTATATGGTATACCAGCAAATTTCATTTTCTGATGGGCTGATAGCTTTTCGCTATCACGGCGTCGCCATCAGGCCATCAGCGGATCGCCAGCCGCCAGGGGGTCATCGCCTCGGCGGTGAAGACGGCGACGGTGTGGGCGATGTCGTCCTCCGCCGCGGCGCCGGCCAGGGCCTTGGCGAGCTGCGAGGGCGGTTCGCGGTCGGCGTAGGCCAGCCCGACGACGTAGCTGAGGTCGGGATCGACCAGCGGCAGCGCCACCACCTCGGGCAGCGGCGGCACGAAGGTCAGCAGCTGGCCCGGCACGATGCTGGCGCAGGTGCCGAAGCGCACGATGGTGTAGAGCGTGACGATGGAGTTGGTCTCCATCGCCGGCTCGACCGCCCGGCCGGTCATGCGGAAGGCGATCTCGGCGATGCGGCGGTTCTGCATGTCCGGAGTCAGCAGGCAGAGCCGCAGGGCCGCCGCCGTCTCCCAGGCGATGGCGCCCTGCGCGATGGCGTCGGGCGGCAGGTCGTCGCGCCGCGCCAGCAGATAATAGCGCTCCGAGTAGAGCGGCAGGGTGCGGACGTTGTTCAGCGGCTCGTTGTCGAGGTAGGTGACGGCGGCGTCCAGCTCGAACTCGTCGAGTCCGCGCTGGATCTCGCGCGAACTCAGCGAGGTTACGGTGGCGCGGATGTGCGGGAAACGCGCGGCGAAGGGTGCCAGCACATGGGGCATCACCGGCAGGGCGGTGGGGATGGCGCCGAGCCGCAGATGGCCGGTCACGCCCTGGGCCAGGGCGCGCAGCTCGTGGTTCAGGTTGTCCCGCTCGGCGACGATGCGGCGGGCGTACTCCAGCACCTTCAGCCCTTCCGGGGTGAAGCCGCCGAACTTCTGGCCGCGCTCGACGATGGGAACCTGAAGCTCCTCCTCCAGCTGGCGGATGGCGTTGGACAGGGTCGGCTGCGAGACGTGGCAGCTCTCCGCCGCGCGCCCGAAATGCCGCTCGCGCGCCAGGGCCAGGAGATAGACGAACTTGCGGGACATCGTCGGCTTCAATCCGTTGTGGCTGCCAACAGGATAGCCGGAAGGCGCACCCAACCCTCAAACGAAAAAAGGCGCGCCGCCCCAGAGGAAAGGCGGCGCGCTCAAGTCAGGCGACGGCCCTTACTCCATCGCCTTCACGACCTCTTCGGTGACCTTCTTGGCGTCGCCGAACAGCATCATGGTGTTGGGGCGGAAGAACAGCTCGTTCTCGACGCCGGCGTAGCCGGCGGCCATGCCGCGCTTGATGAAGAACACCGTCTTGGCCTTCTCCACGTCGAGGATCGGCATGCCGTAGATCGGGCTGGCCGGGTCGGTCTTGGCCGCCGGGTTGGTCACGTCGTTGGCGCCGATCACGAAGGCGACGTCCGCCGTGCCGAAGTCGCGGTTGATGTCCTCCAGCTCGAACACCTCGTCGTAGGGCACGTTGGCCTCGGCCAGCAGCACGTTCATGTGGCCCGGCATGCGCCCCGCCACCGGGTGGATGGCGTACTTCACGTCGACGCCCTCGTGCTTGAGCGTGTCGGCCATCTCGCGCAGCGCGTGCTGCGCCTGCGCCACCGCCATGCCGTAGCCCGGCACGATGATCACCGACTGGGCGTTCTTCATGATGTAGGCGGCGTCCTCGGCCGAGCCGGCCTTCACCGAGCCCTGCGGCCCCTTGGCCGCGCCGCCGGCCGCCGCCGCCTCGCCGCCGAAGCCGCCGAGGATGACGTTGAAGATCGAGCGGTTCATGCCCTTGCACATGATGTAGGACAGGATCGCGCCCGAGGAGCCGACCAAGGCACCCGTGATGATCAGCAGGTTGTTCTGGAGCGTGAAGCCGATGCCGCAGGCCGCCCAGCCCGAGTAGCTGTTCAGCATCGAGATGACCACCGGCATGTCGGCGCCGCCGATCGGCAGGATCAGCAGGAAGCCGAGCGCCAGCGCGACGATGACGATCAGCCACATCGCGGTGGTGGAGTTGGACTGCACCAGCCAGACGATCAGCAGCAGCGTCAGCACGCCGAGTGCCGCGTTGAGCGGGTGCTGCATCGGGAAGACCAGCGGCTTGCCGGTGACCAGCCCCTGGAGCTTGGCGAAGGCGACGATGGAGCCGGTGAAGGTGATGGCGCCGATGGCGGTGCCGAGCGCCATCTCGACCAGCGAGCCCTTGGCGATGGCGCCGGGCAGGCCGATGCCGTAGGCCGCGGGCGAGTAGAAGGCGGCGAGCGCCACGAAGACGGCGGCCAGACCGACCAGCGAGTGGAAGGCGGCGACGAGCTGCGGCAGGGCCGTCATCTCGATCTTCTTGGCGACGACGTAGCCGATGCCGCCGCCGATGGCGATGCCGAGCACGATCATCCAGTAGGACTGGACGATGGGCGAGGCCAGCGTGGTGAGGATGGCGATGGTCATGCCGACCATGCCGTAGATGTTGCCCTGGCGCGAGGTTTCCGGGCTGGACAGCCCGCGCAGCGCCATGACGAAGCAGACCGAGGCGACGAGGTAGAGAAGGGCGGACAAGGTTTCCATGGTTTACTTGCCCTTCTTCTTGAACATGGAGAGCATGCGCTGGGTCACCAGGAAGCCGCCGAAGATGTTGACGGAGGCGAGGATGACGGCGAGGAAGCCCAGGATTTTCGAGAAGTCGACGCCGCCCGGCCCGGCGGCGACCAGCGCGCCGACGATGATGACCGAGGAGACGGCGTTGGTGACGGCCATCAGCGGCGAGTGCAGGGCCGGCGTGACGCGCCAGACCACGTAGTAGCCGACGAAGCAGGCCAGCACGAGAACCGTCAGGCCGGTCACGAAGAAGCTGCCATGGCCGCCGGCCACATCCACCACCGGAGCCGGCAGGGATGTCGAGAGTTGCGCCACCTGCACCGACAGGGCGTCGGTCTGCTGGGTCAGCGAGGCGAGCGTGTCGCGGAAGGCGGCGAGGTTGCCTGCGGGATCCGGGTGTTCCATGGGATCCGCCTCCTCAAGCGGGTTGCGCTTCGCGGACCGCGTCCGCGAAGGCGGGGTGGACGACGGCGCCGTCGCGGGTCAGCGCGATGGCCTTGACGATCTCGTCGTCCCAATTGACCGTGACGCCCTTGTCCTTGTCGTGCAGCGCGGTGAGCAGGGCCAGCAGGTTCTTGGCGTAGAGCAGCGAGGCGCTCTCGGCGATGCGGCTCGGGTAGTTGGCGTGGCCGACGATCCTGACGCCGTTGGCGGTGACGACCACCTCGCTCAGCCTGGAGCCCTCGACGTTGCCGCCCTGCTCGACCGCCAGATCGATCAGCACCGAACCGGGCTTCATCGAGGCGACATGCTCGGCCGTCACCAGGATCGGCGCCTTGCGGCCGGGGATCAGCGCCGTGGTGATGACGATGTCCTGCTTCTTGATGTGCTCGGCCACCAGCGCCGCCTGCTGGCGCTTGTAGTCGTCGCTCATCTCCTTGGCGTAGCCGCCGGCGGTCTCCGCCTGCTTGAACTCGTCGTTCTCCACCGCGACGAAGCTGCCGCCGAGCGACTGCACCTGCTCCTTGACCGCCGGGCGCACGTCGGTGGCCGAGACGATGGCGCCGAGCCGCTTGGCCGTCGCGATGGCCTGGAGGCCGGCGACGCCGACGCCCATGATGAAGGCGCGGGCCGGCGGCACGGTGCCGGCGGCGGTCATCATCATCGGGAAGGCGCGGCCGTACTCGCTGGCCGCGTCCACCACCGCCTTGTAGCCGGCGAGGTTGGCCTGGGACGACAGCACGTCCATGACCTGGGCGCGGGTGATGCGCGGCATGAACTCCATGGCGAAGGCGTTCACGCCGGCTTCGGCGTAGGCCTTCACATGCTCGCGGCTGTTGTGCGGGTTCAGGATCGCGAACAGCAGCGCGCCCTTGCGGATCAGGGCGAGTTCGTCGGGTCCGCCCTCTCCGTCGATCAGCGGGCGCTGGACCTTCAGCACGATGTCGGCGTCGGCGAGCGTCGCCGCCGGGTCCGGCGCGATGTCGGCGCCGGCCGCCGCGAAGGCGGCGTCGGGGATGCTGGAGCCGAGACCGGCCCCGCTCTCCACCACGACGTCCAGGCCGAGCCCTTTGAATTTCTTGACGGTGTCGGGAGACGCGGCGACGCGGAGTTCGCCCGCGCGGCGCTCCCTGGGTATGGCGATCTTCATGTCGGTTTGGCTTTCGAAGGCCGCCACCGGGCGGCGTGGCCGCAATTGCCCCACCCCGGCCCTCCCCCGCTTGCGCCAAGGGAGGGGGGCTTGTGCGGGAGCTTCGTCAAAGTGCGGCGGCAGTCCCCTCCCCTGCGAGAGCGGGGGGAGGGTTAGGGTGGGGGCACGGGGATCCTGGCCCCCCTCACTGGTTGGCGGCGACCGGGTAGTTCCAGGCCTCGCTCGGCGGCAGCGTCGCGTCCTCCAATTGGCGGCGGATCAGGTCGCGGACGCTGACGACGCCGACCAGGGTGGTGCCCTCCAGCACCGGCACATGGCGGATGCCGTGCTCGTCCATCAGGCTCAGCACATGGCGCACCGTGTCCGACGGGTGGCAGCAGAAGGGGTCACGCGTCATCAGCGCCGTCACCGGCTGTTTCAGGACGTCCGGCCCGCGGTCGACCAGACCGCGCACGACGTCGCGTTCGGAGATCACGCCGACCACCGTGTTGCCCTCGGTCCGGCAGACGTCCTTGACCACCAGGGCGCCGGTGTTCTCCGTCTTCATCAGACGCAGGGCCGTGTCCACCGTCTCGTTGACGCGCACCATGCCGATGCGCGTGCCTTTCTTGCGGAGAATGTCCTCGACTCTCATGACACCCCTCCCCTTCCCGCTGATCTTCCGATGTGTGTGCGGCCTCCGCCTTATTGCGCGGCCACGGACGGCACGAGTTCCTTCGCGTCAGCCGGCTGCGGCCGGGTGTAGAGGCCGGCGACCTCGCCGCGCTGCCGCACCAGGGCCAGCACCACGTCGATGGTCGGGGTCGGCACCTCGACCATGCGGCCCATCTCCTGGACGACCGACAGCAGGGCGTCGATCTCCATCGGGCGGCCGCGCTCCAGGTCCTGGAGCATCGAGGTCTTGTGGGCGCCGACGGCCCCGGCGCCGTTGATGCGGCGCTCGACGTCGACGCGGAAATGCACGCCCAGCCGGTCGCCGATCCGCTTGGCCTCCAGCATCATCGCCTTGGCGACGGCGCGGGTCTCCGGATCGCCGCAGATCACCTCCAGCGTCGCGTGGGTCAGCGCGCTGATCGGGTTGAAGCACAGGTTGCCCCACAGCTTCAGCCAGATCTCGTCGCGGATGCGGTCGAGCACGGGCGCGCGCAGGCCACCGGCCTCCATCGCCTTCGACAGCGCCATCACCCGGTCGGACATCGAGCCGTCCGGTTCGCCGAGCGAGAACTTGTCGCCGTAGATGTGCTGGATGACGCCGGGAGCCACCACCTCGGTCGCCGGATAGACGACGCAGCCGATGGCGCGCTGCGGCCCGAAGCCGTTCCACTGCGCCCCGCCCGGATCGACCGAATCCAGGATGCGCCCGTCGAAATCGCCGCCGGTGCCGTGGAAATACCAATAGGGAATGCCGTTGACGGCGGTGACGACGGCGGTGTCCGGGCCCAGCAGGGGCTGGATCGCCGGGACCACGCCGGGGACCGAATGGGCCTTCAGCCCGATGATCACGTAGTCCTGCGGTCCCAGCTCCGCCGGGTTGTCGGTGCAGCGGGGATGGACGGTCGTCTTCTCCTCCCCCACGATCAAGGTCGCGCCGTTCTCGCGCATCGCCGCGAGATGGGCGCCGCGCGCCACCAGGCTGACCTCCGCCCCGGCCTGGTGCAGCCGCACGCCGAGATAGCCGCCGATGGCGCCGGATCCGTAAATGCAGATTTTCATGCCCGATCCCTCTCCCCCGTTATCGGCCCTTTTGGCCAGGCAGCCTTTGCAGCGGCGGCCAACAGTCTGTTGCTCAAACTGAGCGTGGAGTTTGGTATACCACATACCGTATGTCAACGCAGAAAGTGGGGGCACCCGCGAGAATGCGTGGCGGGGACGCTCGCCAAAGGGGCGGGATTCGGCGGATCACGTCCCCTTTGCGAAGAAATAAGCGGTCAGCGCGGCGCCGATCGCCACGACGCCGGTCTTCAGCCGCTTGGGATCGACCCGCTTGGCACCGAGCGCCCCGACGTAGCCGCCGGCCACCGCCGCCACCGCCATCGCCAGCGTCTCCGGCCAGGAGACCGCCCCGGAGACGGCGAAGGCGGCCACCGCCGCCCCGTTCATCAGCATCGCCAGCAGGATGCGCAGCCCGTTCATCGCGTGGATGTCGCGCAGCCCGAACAGGGTCAGCGCCGCCAGCATCAGGAAGCCGATGCCGCCGCCGAAATAGCCGCCATAGATGGAGATGAGGAACTGCACCGCCAGCACGCCGCGCCCGCCGAGCCGCAGCCGCGCCACCACGCCCGGCGCGTAATGGCCGACGGCGAAGACCGAAGTGGCGAACAGCAGCAGCCAGGGAACGAAATCGGCAAACAACGCGTTGGGCGTCACCAGCAGCAGCAGGGCGCCGATCAGTCCGCCGATCAGGCTGAGCGCCGCGAACTGCGGCAGGTTCACCTCGCTGACCGCGCCGATGTCGCGCCGGTAGGCCCAGCTGCTGGCGGCTTGTCCGGGGAACAGCGCCACCGTGCTCGACGCGTTGGCGCTGACCGGCGGCACCCCAGCGAACAGCAGCGCCGGAAAGGTGATGAAGGCGCCGCCTCCGGCGACCGCGTTCAAGGCCCCCGACGCGAAGCCCGCCATCATGAGAAGACCCATGCCGAGCATCCATTCCCTCCCGTGAAATGTTGCGTCGCCAAATTCCGGGCGCTTCCGGGCGCCGAATTTGGGCGTTGACCGCCCGAACCGTATTCTGTATACAGAATATCAAGAAGACGAAGCGGCTCTCGAAACTCGAACGGTCCACCGGGGGACGTCCAGAACGCCAAACGACCGACGCCATGGCCGGGGCAACGGCCACAACGTCGGTGCGTTTGTTGGCAGACCCTTCTGGGGACCTTGCCCGGTCAGTCTCCCCGACGCGACCGGGCCCGATTCCTTCAGTCGGCGCCCTCGGTGGCCAGCTTGCCGTGGACCGGAGCGGATTCGGCGATCTGCCGGGCGCGCATCGGCTTCAGGACGAACAGGGCGAGGAAGGCGGCGATGGCGTTGACCGCGGCGGCGAAGAAGAACACCGCCTGCCAGCTTCCCGTGGAGGCCACGGCGACGTTGGCGAAGGGCACGACCAGCGACGCCGTGCCCTTGGCGGTGTAGAGCAGGCCGGCGTTGGTCGTCGCGAACTTGGAGCCGAAGCTGTCGCCGCAGCAGGCCGGGAACAGGCTGTAGATCTCGCCCCAGGCGAAGAACACCAGACCGGTCAGGATGACGAAGGCGACCGGGTTGTGGCCCCATTGGTTCAGCGCCAGGATGCCGACGCATTCGATGGCGAAGGCGATGAACATGGTGTTCTCGCGCCCGATGTTGTCCGACACCCAACCGAAGAAGGGACGGGTCAGGCCGTTCAGCACGCGGTCGATCGACAGCGCGAAGGTCAGGGCCGGCAGGGTCAGGCCCATGATGCTGACCGGAACGCCGTCGAGATGGAAGTCCTTGGCGATGGGACCGAGCTGCGCGGTCGCCATCAGGCCGCCCGCCGCCACCATGGCGAACATCAGATACATGACCCAGAAGGTCGGGGTCTTCAGCATCTCCTGCGGGGTGTAGTTGCGGCGGGTCTGCACGAGGCCCGACTTGTCGACCTTGGGCAGCTGGTCGGCGCGCGGCTCGGCCAGGAACCAGGCGAGCAGGAAGACGATGCCGCCCTGGCCGAGACCGAAGGTCATGAAGGTGGCTTCATAGCCGGATGAGGCGATCATGTTGGCGATCGGCACGACGGTGAGCGCCGAGCCGGCGCCGAAGCCGGCCGCAGTGATGCCCGCTGCCAAACCGCGACGGTCCGGGAACCACTTCAGCGCGTTGCCGACGCAGGTGCCGTAGACGCCGCCCGCCCCGATGCCGCCGATCGCGGCGCCCAGATAGAGCATCGCCAGCGAATCCGCGACGGAATTGATGGCCCAGGCCAGCGCGCAGAGGGCGCCGCCGACGACCACGACGATGCGCGGCCCGAACTTGTCGACGAACCAGCCCTCGACCGGCACCAGCCAGGTTTCGGTGACGACGAAGATGGTGAAGGCGACCTGAATCGCCGCGCGGCCCCACTGGTGCTTTTCTTCGATCGGGGTGACGAACAGGGTCCAGCCATACTGAAGATTGGCGATCATCGACATGCAGATGACGCCGATGACCAGCTGCATCCAGCGGCCACCGAGAGGCCCGTTCTGGGCCCCGGTTTGGGACTGGCTCATTCTTCTGTTTCTCCTTTGAAGCGTGCTCTCTTCCAGGTCGGGCGTTGTTTTTGTTCGATGTTCCTGCTTTGGCACTTTTGTTCGAAGGCGGAGGAAGCGCGGCGGAATGCGGCGCCGCGGCCTCCACAGCCCCTTCTTGGGGTGTTTTGAAACCCGGCCAGACGTGAATTTCTGAACTTCATATCTGGAATTATCAATATGGTATACCAGATGCCGACCCCTTGTAAACCGATTAGTGGCGTCCCCAACTGTTTTAACCCCCATCAGTCGGAAGCCCCTTTTCCACCTTGATGACTCGGCCGCACTCTGGCATATGGTATGCCAGAGTGCGGCCGAGAGCGGTACCCAGACCCGCGCCACGCTCCGAACCCCTGGCCCCGCGACCACGGCCACCCGTTTCCCCGCTGTGGATCACGGGCCCCCGGGCGGTTCCTTTCCATCCCCACCGACACGCCTCAAAAGAAGGAGACGAGCGCCATGGAGCAGCAAACCGTCGAGATCGTCCTGGCACGGGACGACGCCGACATCGCGGCCAGCTTTCCGGTCATGAAGGAATTGCGGACCCATCTGGCCGACGCCGACGTCTACCGCGCCCAGGTGCGCCGGCAGATGGACGATGGCTACACGCTGGCCCTGGTGCGCATCGACGGCGAGGTCGCCGGCTGCGGCGGCTTCCGCGTTCACGAGACGCTGTCGCGCGGGCGCTACATGTATGTCGAGGATCTGGTGACCGCCTCGCAGAAGCGGTCCTACGGGCTGGGCGACAAGCTGTTCGACTGGTTGGCCGCCGAGGCGCGCGCGCGTGGCTGCGCCCAACTGGAGATCGTCTCGGGCGTCCAGCGCGGCGAGGCGCACCGCTTCTACCACCGCAAGCGGATGACCATCAAAGCCTTCCAGCTCGTGCTGCCGCTGAACTGAGCGGCGCGGCAGGCGAGCCGGCCGAACAGAAAAGGCGGCCCCGCGAGGGGCCGCCTTTTCCTATGGGCAACGGAACCGGATCAGAAGGCGCGGGGGAAGCTGGCCCAGGTCGGGCCGGGGACCTCGTCCTCGCCTTCCGCCGGGTTGGCCCGGCGCAGGCGGCTGGCGGTGAAGTCGCTGGCGGCGGCCTCGGCGGCGCCGACCCGTGCGGCCAGGATGTGGTGGACGGTTCCGGCGAAGACGGACAGGACAAGCGAGAGAGCCAGCATTTCCAACATGTTCGTCGCTCCAGTGCCTCGGTGGTCGGAATGTTTTCTTCTTGTGCCGTCTTCCTTATGACGCACCGCACCATATGGGACAAGGGCTTTGGCATACCAAGCACCAGATGCCCGATATGCAGCTTGCGCATTCCGCAACGCCGTTAGGTATGCACCACAAACATACCGTATCGCGGAATATCTTTAAAATCCCTGTTTGCCCGACGATGCCCGCAACCCGATACGCCGGCTGCAAAATTGTTTGATTGGTACACTGTATTTGGTATACCATTATTCTCGGTCAACGGGTCCTGATGGCGCGGCCACCGCCCGCCCCGCGCGACCGTCCCCGCCATCGGCGCCAAGGCGCGCCGGCATCCAAGGGCCAACCTCCAGGGAGGGCACGCCATGAAGGTCGAACACATCCTGCGCACCAAGGAGTCCCGTGTCGTCGCCGTCCGCACCGGCGCGACCGTCGCCGAAGCGATCGGCCTGATGAAGGCGGAGAACATCAGCGCCCTGGTGGTCAAGGAGGTCTGCCGGACCGAGGGCAACACGCTGGCCGGCGTGCTGTCCGAACGCGACATCGTCCACGCGCTGCTGGAGCGCGGGTCGGGCCTGCTCACCATGCCGGTCTCCCATCTGATGACCCGGACGCCGGTCACCTGCGCGCCGCAGGACAGCCTGCACCACGCGCTGCACCTGATGGACCGTCACCACATCCGCCACCTGCCGGTGCTCGACGACGGCCATCTGGTCGGCGTCGTCAGCGCCCGCGACTTCACCCGCCTCCAACTGGAGGAACTGAGCGCCGTCGCGGATCCACGGCCGGCCAACGCCCCCGCCACGGCGCATCCGATCCACTGATTGGGTCCGCCGGCTGTTTCGTTCCGCCGACCGATCCCGCGCCGCCGCCATGCCCGACCGCAGGCGGCGGCGCGTTCCCATGGGAGATTGCGCTCCGTGACGACCCTGATCTTCACCCACCCCGACTGCCTCGCCCACGACACCGGCCCCGGCCATCCCGAGGGGCCGCACCGGCTGGCCGTGGTCTGGGAGGTTCTCGGCCGCGACGAGTTCAAGGGGCTGGAGCGCCGCCCGGCCCCCGAGGCCGAGGTCGGCCAACTCGCCCGCGTGCACGACCGCGCCTATGTCGACGCGGTGCTCGCCGCCATGCCCGTCCAGGGCTACCACCGGCTGGACGGCGACACGCTGCTGTCGCCGGGATCGCGCGGAGCCATCCTGCGCGCCGCCGGGTCGGTCTGCGCGGCGGTCGACGCGGTGATGGCCGGCGAGGCCACCAACGCCTTCTGCGCCGTCCGCCCCTGCGGCCACCACGCTGAGCCGGCCCGCGCCATGGGATTCTGCGTCTTCAACAACGTCGCCGTCGGCGCGCTGCACGCCCGCGAGCGCCACGGGCTGTCGCGCGTCGCCGTGGTCGACTTCGACGTGCATCACGGCAACGGCACCCAGGCGATGTTCGCCCAGGACGCCGGCCTGTTCTTCGCCTCGACCCACCAGTCGCCGCTCTACCCCGGCACCGGGGCGTCGTGGGAGCGCGGGGTCGCCGACAACATCCTCAACCTGCCGCTGGAGCCCTACAGCGGTTCGGCCGAGTTCCGCCAGGCGTTCGAGCGCGTCATCCTGCCGGCGCTGGAGGCCTTCGCGCCGGAACTTCTGCTGATCTCCGCCGGCTTCGACGCCCACGCCCGCGACCCGCTGGCCCAGCTCGGCCTGACCGGCGCCGATTTCGAATGGGTGACGCGCAAGCTGGTCGAGGTCGCCGAGCGCCAATGCGGCAACCGCGTTGTCTCCGTCCTCGAGGGCGGTTACGACGAGGCCGGTCTGGCGGAGGGCTGCGCCGCCCATCTCCGGGCATTGACGCGCGCCTGATTCCGTTCCCCCTCCTTTTCCGTCATGGCCGGGCTTGTCCCGGCCTTCCACGGGCCATCCACGGGCGCGCTTCAAGGCCGCGTGCGGATGCCCGGCACAAGGCCGGGCATGACGATGTTTGGAGAAGATCAGGGAATAGCCGGCAAACGGGCTGTCAGGCGGCTGTCCACTCCAGCAGGCGGGCGACCGCGCCGTCCGGCGCGGTCCGCACCAGCGGAGCGGCGCCGAGCAGCACGATCCCGCTCGACCCGTCGATGGTGAGCAGGTCGCCGGCGCGCACCGTCACGCCGCCAACGGTCATGACGCCTTGCTCCGGGTCGATGCGCAAGGCACGGGCGCCGGCGACGCAGGGCCGCCCCATGCCGCGCGCCACGGTGGCCGCGTGGCTGGTGAAGCCGCCGCGCGCGGTGAGGATGCCCACGGCCGCCTGCATGCCGCGGATGTCGTCCGGCGCGGTTTCCGGCCGGCACAGCAGCACCGGCACGCCGGTGCCCGCCAAACGCTCCGCGTCCTCGCTGGTGAAGGCGGCATGGCCGGTCACCGCCCCCGGCGAGGCCGCCAGCCCGACCGCCAGCGCGTCCGCCGCCGCGTCTTCCGCCACCGCCGGGCGCAGCAGCTCGTCGAGCGCGCGGGGATCGACCCGCCGCACCGCCTCGGCGCGGGTGATGATCCCGGCCTCGGCCAGATCGACGGCGATGCGCACCGAGGCGGCCGAGGACCGCTTGCCCGACCGGGTCTGAAGAATGAACAGCCGGCCGGATTCGACCGTGAACTCGATGTCCTGCATGTCGCCGAAGGCGCGCTCCAGACGGTCGGCGACGGCGCGCAGCTCGGCGAAGACGGCGGGCATGCGGCGCTCCATCGAGCGGTCGGCCGCCGCCGCCGCGCGCGCCGTCTCCTGACCGGCCGCCAGCGGGTCGGGGTTGCGGCCCCCCGCCACCACGTCCTCGCCCTGCGCGTTGGCGAGGAACTCGCCGCACAGGCCCGGCTCGCCGGTCGAGGGGTCGCGGGTGAACAGCACGCCGGAGCCCGAGCGGTCGTCGCGGTTGCCGAACACCATCGCCTGCACCGTCACCGCCGTGCCGCCCTCGTCGGACAGCCCGTGCAGCGCGCGGAAGGCGACGGCGCGCGGGTTCATCCAGGAGCGGAACACGGCGCCGATGGCGGCGCGCAGCTGCTCGGCCGGATCCTGGGGGAAGGGCGTGCCGCAGGACTCCTCGACCGCCTGCCGGTAGAGCGGCAGCAGGGTGCGCCAGTCCTCCGCCGTCAAGTCGGCGTCACGGGTCAGGCCGCACGCCGCCTTGTGGGCGTCGAGCAGCTCGTCGAAGCGGTGGGCCGGCACGCCCAGCACCACCGGCGCGTAGGTCTGGATCAGCCGGCGGTAGCAGTCGTAGGCGAAGCGCGCGTCGCCGTGGCGGTCCGCCAGCCCCTCCACCGTCGCGTCGTTCAGGCCGATGTTGAGCACGGTGTCCATCATGCCGGGCATCGACGCCCTGGCGCCCGAGCGCACGGCCAGCAGCAGCGGCGTCTCGCGCCCGCCGAACCGCGCCCCGGCCCGCGACTCCAGCGCGGCCAGCGCCGCGTCGATGCGCCGCTCCAGCGCCGCCGGCGGGCGGTCGCCGGCGGCGCGCACGCGCTGCCCGGCGTCGGTGGTGATGGTGAAGCCCGGCGGCACCGGAATCCCCAGCCGCGCCATGGCCATCAGCCCGGCGCCCTTGCCGCCCAGCCGCTCGGGATCGGCGGGCCCGCCCGCGGCCCCCGCGCCGAACTCGGCGATCCAGGTGGCGGCATCCGGAGCGTCCGGTTTGAGGAGCGTGGACCCGAACGCAACGACGGAGGCCGCGACGGAGCAAGCCGAAGCGCTGATGACCCTCACATCCAAGCCCGTGTCCATGATCGCATCCCTCTCACTGCCACCCGGATCGTCCGGATTGCCACACCGAAGCCTGTCGGCAACGGCCGCACTGCACAACAGCACTTTCTGGCAATTTTCACAATGCGGAAAGTGTGTCAAACTTTCGCATTCTTACCCAAGTGTGACCTTTTCAACCGGGGTGTCGACCGGATCGAACCCGCATCCAACCGGAATGCGGAACACCGCTCCGGCCGGCGTCTCCACCAGCCGGGGCTCGATCGGGCGCAAGTCGGCGCGCTCCGCCTCGCCGAGGGCCGCCGCCACGCCGGGGCAGTCCGCCAGCCGCGTCAGGATCATGCGGGTGACGAAGACCAGACGGCGGCATCCGGCCGCGGCCTCGTCCAGCGCGCGGCGCGGCGTGGTCCACAGGCCGGCGACCGCCTCGCCGCCGTCCACCACCGGCTCCTGCCCTGGCGGGGCGGGGGCGAGAAGGAACAGCGTGTCGTAGCGCCGAGCCTGGGTGTCGGGCGTCACCCAGCGGGTGAAGGGCACCGCAAGATGCGGCGCCGGGAGCAGCCCGGACCCGGCCAGCGCCCCGGAAAAGGGTGTTCCCGCCGCCAGGGCGGCGCGCAGGGCCGCCAGCCGGCCGGGATCGGGCGGAGCCTCGGCCAGCAGCATCCCGCACTCCTCGAACGCCTCGCGGAGCGCGGCGACACGCCACGGCAGGTCGTCGGGAGCGGCTCCCGGCCACAGGGCGCGCCAGGACGGCGCGTGGTCCCCCGGCTCCAGCCCGCCACCGGGAAAGACGGTGGCGCCGGGGGCGAAACGCAGCGCGCCGTGCCGCTCGATCATGAAGCATTCCAGCCCGTCGGCGCCGTCGCGCAGCGGGATCAGGGCCGCGGCCGGGCGGGGCGTGGCGGGTTCGGCGGGAGGAACGGTCATGCCTGGCAGTGTGGACCGTGGGGAACGGCCCTGTCCATACGGTAACGTCCGGATGCCCGCCGTCCTGCCACCATGCGGAAAAGCCCCGCGCTGCGATTGACCCGCCCGGCCCGGCGAACCCAGCATCCCGCCGACACCGCATTCGTCGCCCCCGCCCGCTCCAGCGACACGAGAGCCGGAGGCCGGGGTGGCCAAGGAAGGCTCAACCGCCATGCCGTTCCACCGCAGCACCAAGATCGTCGCCACCCTCGGCCCGGCCAGCTCGACCGAGGCGCAGATCGTCGCCCTCGCCGAGGCGGGGGTGAACGTGTTCCGCCTCAACGCCAGCCACGGCACCCAGCCCGAGCATGCCGAGCGCTACGCCCGCATCCGCGCCGCTGAGGAGCGGCTGGGCCGCCCGATCGGCGTGCTGCTCGACCTCCAGGGGCCGAAGCTGCGGGTCGGGACCTTCGGCTACGGGCCGGTCGATCTCGTCATCGGCGACCGCTTCCGCCTCGACCTCGACCGCCGGCCGGGCGACCGGAGCCGCGTCGCCCTGCCCCACCCGGAGGTCTTCGCCAGCCTGGAGCCCGGCCACGACCTGCTGCTGAACGACGGGCGCATCCGCCTGCGCGTGCTGGCCTGCGGCGCCGACTTCGCCGAGACCGAGGTGCTGGCCGGCGGCGCCCTGTCCGACCGCAAGGGCGTCAACGTCCCCGGCACGGCGCTGGCCCTGACCGCCCTGTCGGAGAAGGACCGCAGCGACCTCGCCTTCGGGCTGGAATTGGGGGTGGACTGGATCGGGCTGAGCTTCGTCCAGCGTCCGGAGGACATCGAGGAGGCGCGCGCGCTGATCGGCGACCGCGCCCAGGTGATGACCAAGATCGAGAAGCCGGCGGCATTGCCGACGCTCGACCGCATCATCGAACTGTCCGACGCGGTGATGGTGGCGCGCGGCGACCTCGGCGTCGAGCTGCCGCCGGAGGACGTGCCCGGCCTTCAGAAGAAGATGATCCGGATGAGCCGCGCCATGGGCAAGCCGGTGATCGTCGCCACCCAGATGCTGGAATCGATGATCGGCGAGCCGACCCCGACCCGCGCCGAGGCGTCGGACGTCGCCAACGCCGTCTATGACGGGGCCGACGCGGTGATGCTGTCGGCCGAGTCGGCGTCGGGCCGCTACCCGGTGGAGGCGGTGGCGATGATGAACCGCATCATCCGCCGGGTGGAGAAGGATCCGCTCTACCGCCGCATCATGGACGCCGACCACCCCAAGCCGGAGGCGACGGCGCCCGACGCGCTGACCGCCGCCGCCCGCCAGATCGCCGAGACGATCTCCGCCGCCGGAATCGTGACCTTCACCACCACCGGCTCCACCACGCTGCGCGCCTCGCGCGAGCGGCCGACCGTGCCGATCCTCGGCCTCAGCGCCCGGCGCGAGACGGCGCGGCGGCTGTCGCTGGCCTGGGGCGTCCACGCGGTGTGGACCGACGACGTGCAGAATTTCTCGGAGATGGTCGGCCGCGCCGCCAACGCCGCGACCGCCGCCGGGATCGGCGAGACCGGCCAGCCGCTGGTCGTCACCGCCGGCGTCCCCTTCGGCACGCCGGGCATGACCAACAGCCTGCGCGTCGTCACCATCGACGCGAAGGACGATGCGCCGGCCGCGGCCGGGGCGGCGGCGAAGCAGGTGGAGACGGTGTGAGGGGCTGCCAGGAGGCTGCCAAGAGCTTGGCAGTTTCCTCTTCGTCATGGCCGGACTTGTCCCATAGGCGCTGACTTAAAGCCCCTCTCCCTGAGGGAGAGGGGTTGGGGTGAGGGGGGAAAGCGACCTTCCCGGCCTTCGGCCGGGCCGCACCCCTCATCCCAACCCTTCTCCCGCAAGGGGAGAAGGGCTTAAGGTAGCGCCTATGGGACCAAGTCCGGGCATGACGATCCTTGGAAAGCTCAGTTCAGGAAGTCGCAGTGCTTCTCGACATGGGCGGCCAGCCCGATGGTGTGCTCGCGGACCAGGCGCTCGGCGAGGTCGGCGTTGCGCTCCTCCAGGGCGGTGATGATCGCCTTGTGGTCGTGGATCGAGCGCTCGGCCCGGTTCTCCTGGCCGATGGTCAGCTTGCGGATCGCCCGCATGTGGATGAACAGGTTGTCGGTGACGTCCTGGATCAGCTTCGAGCCGCTGAGCTGGATGATGCTCTTGTGGAAGGCGATGTTGGCGTCGGAATACTCGCTGACATGGTCCTTCGGGCTGCGCTTCTCGAAATTGCCGAACAGATCCCACAGCTTGTGGATCTCGGCGGCCGGGGCGTGCTCCGCCGCCATGCGGGCCGCCATGCTCTCCAGCGCCGCCCAGACCTGGATCATCTCGATGATCTCGGTCTTGGTCTTGCGGATGACGAAGATGCCGCGGCGCGGCTGTAGGCGGATGAAGCCCTCCTGCTCCAGCAGGGTCAGCGCCTCGCGGATCGGCGTCCGGCTGACGCCGAGCTTGTCGCTGAGCTGCCGCTCGTCGAGGCGGATCTCCTCGTTGTGGTCGTAGATGTCCATCTCCGTGATCGCCTGCTTCAGCGCGTGATAGACCTGACTGCGGAAGGTCGTTCCGGTGTCGAGCGGCTGCACGTTGAGCGATGGAACGGTCATGGTCCTCGGTGTCCTTCAGGTCCCGCCGCGACCGGTCGCGTCGCGGCACGCCGATCTGGGGTGCGTCGGCTTCTCGTATCTCACATACCAGATGCATCCAATGCCCTGAAAAGTCCAGGACTATCCGGCGGATTCAGCCCTCCGGGGAGGCTGCGGACAGGGCCGCCAGCAGACCAGCCACCGCCGGCGGAGCGCGCATCGCCAGCCCCATCGCGGCGACGCCGGCAGCCCCCGCCCGCCGGCAGGCCCTGGCGGCATCGGGGCTTTCGACCCCGCCCAGCGCGATGACCGGAAGCCCCGCCCCGGCGGCCATCCGCCGCAGCCCGTCCGCCTCCAGCCAGGGGCCGTAGCCCGGCTTGCTGGCCGAGGGGAAGATCGGCGACAGGGTGGCATAATCGGCCCCGCCGGCCGCCGCGCGGGCCAGTCCGGCGGCGTCATGGGCCGAGACGCCGACCAGCGCCCCCGGCCCCAGCAGCGCCCGCGCCGCCGCGAGCGCGTCCGGAGTGTCGCCACCATCCGGCAGATGCACCCCCGCCGCCCCGGCAGCCAGCGCCAGCGCCGGGTCGCCGTGCAGCGTGACCAGCGCCGACCAGCGTCGCGCCCGACCGACCAGCGCACGGGCGAGGTCCAGGCGGACGGAGTCGGGCAGATCCTTGTCGCGCAACGACAGCCAGCGCACCCCGAGCTCGAAGAGGTCGCCGGCCAGTTCCGGCAGGGGGCGGATGGCCTGCTTGCGGTCGGTAATGACGAGGAGCGGGGGGAAGGGCGGCATGCCTCATCATGCCCCGCCCCCGCGTGCACCGCCGCAATTTTCCGGAATGTGAAAAGGCTTTTTGGACAATTTGCACCGCGAACAATTCCGGCCAACCCTGTCGAACGGCAGACAGCCACCGCCACCGCATCTCCTCTTCGCACAGGACTCATCGCTTGCTGTTGACACAATCCGTAATACGGATGATCGTGAGGGCGGGCATGGGGCATCTGGCATGCCAGTCGCGTCGGCCAGCCTGTGATGGCGGGCATCCTGGCACCGGCGCGCCTGACGATTGGCAAGCGAAACCGCCGCTCCATCCCGTTTTACCCAGACCGACACAAAAGCCGAGGCAACAGCCGTCAAGGCAGCGGTCCGGGCGTCCGAACAGACAAGAACATTCGGGTGCATACGGGAGGAGACAGAATGCTGCTGGGAGGAGCGCGCACCGCCGGACCAATCGGCGGGCGGTGGATGCAATTGCTGATCGGCGTCGTCTGCATGTCGATGATCGCCAATCTCCAATATGGCTGGACCCTGTTCGTCGAGCCGATCGACGCCAAGACCGGCTGGGGCCGCACGGCGATCCAGGTCGCCTTCACCATCTTCGTCGTCACCGAGACCTGGCTGGTGCCGGTCGAGGGCTGGTTCGTCGACAAATTCGGGCCGCGCATCGTGGTGCTGCTGGGGGCGGTGCTCTGCGCGCTGTCCTGGATGCTGAACGCGATGGCCGATTCGCTGGTCCTGCTCTACATCGCCGCCGCGATCGGCGGCATCGGGGCGGGCGGCGTCTACGGCACCTGCGTCGGCAACGCGCTGAAATGGTTTCCCGACCGCCGCGGTCTGGCGGCCGGCATCACCGCGGCCGGCTTCGGCGCCGGCTCGGCCCTGACCGTGGTGCCGATCGCCACCATGATCGCCTCCTCGGGCTACGAGGCGACCTTCATGGCCTTCGGCGTCGGCCAGGGGCTGGTGGTCTTCGTGCTGGCCTGGTTCATGGTCGCCCCGCCGAAGGAGGGCGCCACCGCCGCCACGGCGGCGGCCCCGGTCCGGCGCCACTACGCCCCGCAGGAGATGCTGAGGACCCCGGTCTTCTGGGTCATGTACCTGATGTTCACCATGGTGGCGGCGGGCGGATTGCTGGTGACGGCGCAGCTCGGCCCCATCGCGGCGGACTACAATCTGGAGAAGACTCCGGTCAGCCTGCTCGGGCTGACCCTGCCGGCGCTGACCTTCGCGCTGTCGATCGACCGCGTGCTGAACGGCCTGACCCGGCCCTTCTTCGGCTGGGTGTCCGACCACATCGGCCGCGAGAACACCATGTTCATCGCCTTTTCCATCGAGGCGGTGGGGGTCATGGCGCTGTCGGCCTACGGCAGCGACCCGGTGGCCTTCGTGCTGCTGACCGGGCTGGTGTTCTTCGCCTGGGGCGAGATCTACAGCCTGTTCCCGGCCTGCTGCGGCGACACCTTCGGTTCGAGGTTTGCCGCGACCAACGCCGGGCTGCTCTACACCGCCAAGGGCACGGCGGCGCTGCTGGTGCCGCTCGGCAACGTCATGGTGGCGGCGACGGGAAGCTGGCAGACGGTGTTCCACACGGTCGCCATCGTCAACGCGCTGGCCGCCTTCCTCGCCCTGTTCGTCCTGAAACCGATGCGGACCCGCACAGTCGCCGCGGCGACGCACAGCGCCCCGCGCCTGACGACACGCCTCGCCGACTGAAGAGCCGACCGAGGCGCGTGACGGGCGCCGGGGGCATCGCAACCCCCGGAGGCCCGTCATGAATCGCCTCTTCCAGCGCCTGCGGATCGGCGCCAAGATCCACGTCCTGGTCGGGCTGATGACCGTCGTCGCGGCGCTGGTCGGCATCGTCGGCATCGACACGCTGCTGGCCCACGACGCGCTGGTCGCCGACATGCGGCTGGCCTCGTCGCGCGCGGTGATGGGGGAGCGGGTCAACGGGCTGATGCTGTCGTTGGTGATGGATTCGCGGGGCATCTACATGGCCCGCGACCGCGCCGAGGCGGAGAAGTTCGCCCGGCCGCTGCTCGATGGCCTGGGCGCGCTCGACGCGGCGATGGCGCGGTGGCGCGGCTTCCTGCCGCCCGGCCGCCACGGCGAGCTGGACGCCGCCGACGCCCGCGCCCGCGAGTTCATCCGCTTCCGCTCCGAACTCGTCCGGCTGGCCCGCGAGGACACGCTGGCGGCGGCGCGTGCCTACGGCGACAACGACGCCAACCGGACCAACCGCAAGGCGCTCAACGACCTCGTCCAGGATCTGGCCGCCCGCAACGCGGCGGAGGTCGGGGAGCTCAACGCCGCCATGGACGCCCACACCCGCCAGCGCCTGGGCGTCATGCTGGCGATCCTGGCCGGCGGCACGCTGGGCGGCACGGCGCTGGCCTCGGCGGTCGGCCGCCTTACCATCGCCCGGCCATTGCGGCGGATGACCGGCGCCATGACGGCGCTCGCCGCCGGTGACACCGCCAGCGCCTGCCCGACGCACGACAGCCGCGACGAGATCGGCGACATGGGCCGCGCGCTCCAGGTCTTCCGCCGCAACGCCCTGGACCGCGAGCGTCTGGCCGCCGAGCACGCCGCCGCCGAGGCCGCCCGCGACCGCCGCGCCCTGGCGGTGGAGGCGCTGACCGGGGCCTTCGCCGGAACCGCCACCCGCGTCTTCGGCACGGTGGTCGACTCGGCGACGGCGCTCGACGGCACCGCGCGCAGCCTGACCCAGCTGGCCGACCGGACCAACCGGCAGGCCGCGACCTGCGCCGCGACCGCGCAGCAGACCTCCGCCAACGTCGCGAGCATGGCGGCGGCCACCGACCAGATGGCGGCGACGGTGCGCGCGATCACCGATCAGGTCGTGCAGTCCACCGCCATCGCCGGCGAGGGCAAGCGGCAGGCGGAGAGCACCGGCCTGACAGTGCGGGCGCTGGCCGAGGCCGCCGAGCGCATCGGCGAGGTGGTGACGCTGATCCACGACATCGCCAGCCAGACCAACCTGCTGGCCCTGAACGCCACCATCGAGGCGGCCCGCGCCGGCGAGGCCGGCAAGGGCTTCGCGGTGGTCGCCGGCGAGGTGAAGGCGTTGGCCAGCCAGACCGCGCGGGCGACCGACGAGATCGCCGCCCAGATCGCCGCCATGCGCGACGCCACCGGCGGGGCGGTGCAGGCCATCGCCGCCATCGGAGCGACCATCGAGGCGATGCACGCGGTGGCCGGCTCAATCGCCGCGGCGGTCGACCAGCAGACCGCCGCCGCCAGCGAGGTTTCCCGCAACGTGCGGCAGGCGGCGACCGGCACGCGGCACGTCTCGGCCAGCCTCGCCGAGGTTACCCGCGCCTCGCACGACACCGGGGCCGCCGCCGCCCAGGTGCTGGGCGCCGGAGAGACGCTGTCGCGCCACGCCCGCGAGTTCCAGGCGGAGATGGACCGTTTCCTCGCCGGCATCCGCGCCGCGTGATCCCTCGGGGAGCGTTTCCAGAACCCCGCGCCCGACGACGCGCCCGACGACGCGCGCTCACCCGGATTCCGCCCGGGCCGGGGCCGGAGCCGGCTACCCGAGCAGGCGGCGGGCCATGGCGTTGATCGTGAGATCGATCATGGCGCCCTGGTCGTCGCCGTCGCCGATGAACCAGGCCGCCGACAAGCCCGTCCACGCGACGATCCAGCGGAGGAGCCGCCCGGGCTCGATCCCCGTCGCCCTGGTCACGACATCCAACCGGGCCTCCAGCCGGCCGGGCGTGGTGGCGAGCGGCCGGCTTGGGTCGCCGAGATCGGGATTCGTAAAGATGTTGGCGTAATCGAAGGTCCGTTCGCCAAGCAGCCCATGCGGGTCGATCGCCAGCCACCCCCGCTCACCGAAATCGAGCACGTTCCCGTGATGCAGATCGCCATGGAGCGGGCAGACGGCATGGGGAGCGGCCAGGAGCTGGCGAGCGGTGTCCGCGGCGGGCGCCAGCGCCGCCTGTTCCGTGGCGAGCTGGAAGAGCGGCTGGAACCAGACGTCCAACGGGTGCAGCTCCGGAAGCGGACCACGGCGCGGCGCGTGCAGCCGGGCCACGGTGCCGCACAGGATGCGGCAGGCTTCGTCATCCCGGCCCGACCATGCCATCCGGGCGAGATCGTCGGCGCCGCCCGCCGCCCGCTCCATGAGCAGGGCGTCCGGGGACGAGGCGAAGACCTTGGCGGCACCCTGGCCACCCCACCATGTCATGAGGCGGTAGCCCGCCCGTTCGTCGGGGATCCGGGCGACCTTCAGCATCGCGGGCGCCCCCTCGCGCCGGACCGGAAGCACCCAACTGGACCGCGTGCTCAGCAGGGGGGCGTCGGGAACCAGACGCCATGCCTCCAGGAATTGCCCCACTTCCGGGGGGACGACGGCACGCGCGCCCATTGGACTCCTCCTTACTTGGTCCGCCCGCCACAGTGCAGCACCGCCAGCGCCGACAGCCCCTCCACCGCGTGGTCGAGGAAGGCGCGCACCCGCCCCGGCATGAAGCGCGCCGTCGGCACCACCACCTGCACCGGCAGCGGCGGTGGCTCGCTCTCCGGCATCAGCCGCACCAGCGTTCCGGCCGCCAGATCCTCCGCCACCTGGTAGGACAGCGGGCGGGCGATCCCCTGCCCCTCGCGCGCCGCCAGCAGCGCCGGCTCGATGTGGCTGACCGCCAGGCGCGGGGACAGCCGCACCACCCGCTCGCGCCCGTCCAGCGTGAAGCGCCATTCCGCCGGAACCGGGCGCGGCACGCTGACGATGACGTCGTGCCCGGCCAGATCCTCCAGGGTTTCGGGGACGCCGCGTTCGGCGAGGTAGGCCGGGCTGGCGACCAGATAGCGGCCGACCTGCCCGACGCGGCGCGCGACCATCCCGGAATCCGGCAGGTTTCCGATGCGGATGGCGACGTCCAGCTCCTGCTCGATCAGGTCGAGGTTGCCGTCGGACAGCACCAGCTCCACCCGGACGTCGCGGTAGAGGCGCATGAAGCCGATGACCAGCGGCGTCACATGCTTGCGCCCGAACATCACCGGCGCCGTCACCCGCAGCCGGCCGTGCAGCGGGCGCTCGGTTCCGGCAGCGAGCAACGCCTCGTCGTAATCGGCGAGCAGCCGGCGCGCCTGCTCGGCCAGCCGCCGTCCGGCCTCGGTGGGGGCGAGGCTGCGCGTCGTCCGCTCGATCAGGCGGACGCCGAGCCGCTCCTCCAGCGCGGTCAGGCCGCGCGTCACCGCCGCCGCCGAGCGGCCCAGCCGCTTCGCCGCTCCGGCGAGGCTGCCGGCGTCGAGGATGGCGACGAACAGCGCAAGCTCGTCCAGGCGGTCCATGATCCTCCCGGCGATCCTTCCGGTTTCCGCAAGAGTTCCTTGCAATGAGAGCGCATTCCCCATGGGCGACGCAAGTGGTTCCCTGCAATCGCCAACCGGCACCCAAGCCCTCAACGGGAGACTCCGATGACCGAATCCGGGATCACGCTCTACGGCATGTCGCTGTCCGGCCACGCGCACCGCGCGGAAGCCTTTCTGAACATCCTCGGCCTGCCGCACCGCTACGTGGAGTGCTACGACCAGCTCCGCAGCGACTCCTTCCTCGCGCTGAACCCGCTGGGGCAATTGCCGGTCCTGGTCGACGGCGACGTCGTGGTGCCGGATTCCAACGCCATCCTGGTCTATCTCGCCGCCCGCTACGACGAGACCGGGCAGTGGAACCCGGGCGATCCGCCGACCGCCGCGCGCGTCCAGCGCTGGCTGTCGGTCGCCGCCGGCGACATCCGCTTCGGGCCGGCGCGGGCGCGCATCCTCACCCTGTGGGGCGGGCCGGAATCGATGGCCGACGCCCAGGCCGCCGCGACCCGGATCCTGCGCTTCATGGAGCAGCATCTGGAAACGCAGGACTGGCTGGCCGCCGACCGGGCGACCATCGCCGACATCGCCTGCTACGCCTATGTGGCGCGGGCGCCGGAAGGGCATGTGGCGCTCGATCCCTACCCGGCGGTGCGCCGCTGGCTGGAGCGGGTGGAGGCGCTGCCGCGCTTCACCGCCATGCCGCGCACCCCCATTCCCCAACCCGCCTGACCGGCGGCAAACCACGAGGAGGACGGCCATGCACCCGGATCCGCTCGACGATCCCTTCCATCCCGGCGAACGGGAGGCCCAGGCGCGGGCCGGCTTCCGCGTGCCGTCCGCCCCGATCCGCGACGTGCTGATCCCGCAGCACCGCGACTTCTACCCGCTGCTGCCCTTTCTGCTGGTCGCCGCGGCCGACGCGCAGGGCGCGCCCTCGGCCGGGATCCTGACCGGCCCGCCGGGGTTCGTTACCTCCCCCGATCCGCGCATCCTCCGGATCCGGCCGGAGCACGGGGCGTGGGACGGCTGGCCGGGCGGCCCCGCCCCCGGCGCGGCGGTCGGCGCGCTGGGCATCGATCTGGCAACCCGGCGCCGCAACCGGCTCAACGGCACGGTGATCGCGGCGGACGGAGGCGGCTTCGACCTGATGGTCGAGCAGAGCTTCGGCAACTGCCCGCAATACATCCAGGGGCGGCTGGTGGAGACGGCGGCCCCGGTCGCAGCCCCGCGCGAGCCGCTGGGCGGCCTGGACGCCGACGCCCGCCGCGCCATCGCCGAGGCCGACACGGTCTTCGTCGCCTCCTCGTCCACACCAGGGGCGGAGGGCGGTTTCGACGTGTCGCACCGGGGCGGGCCGGCGGGCTTCATCCGCATCGACGGCGACCGGCTGACCGTTCCCGACTATTCCGGCAACCGCTATTTCAACACGCTGGGGAATTTCCTGGTGAATCCGCGGGCCGGCCTGCTGGTCGTCGATTTCGCCACCGGCGACGCGCTGCACCTGAGCGGCCGGGTGACCATCGACTGGGAGCCGTCCGGCGATCTGCCGGGCGCCCAGCGCTCCTGGAGCCTGACGGTGGAGCGCGGGTGGCGGCAGCGCGCCGCCATCCCGCTGCGCTGGAGCTTCCGCGACCAGTCCCCGGCCACGCTGCGCATCATCGCCGGGGCGGCATGAGCCTACCGGCATGACTGCGGGGACGCATCGCCAAGCGGCGGAAAATATGCTTCGATGACACTTTCGTTACATCCATCGAAGAGGTTCCGCCGATGATCCGATCCGCTGGTGCCGGGCGTTTGCCGATGCGCCTGTCCGGTGCGCTTGCCCTGTCCCTCCTGACCGCCTCCGCCCTGTCTCCCGCTCTCGCCGCCGACCCGGTGCCACAGAACGACCTGCTGAACGCCGAGCTGTGGATGCAGCGCTCGGTCGAGTACAAGGCGAACGCGCTGGCGGTCTACGCGCTGGGCCGGATCCAGCTCGACAAGGCGCTGGCCGACAGGAACTGGACGGCAGCGACCGAGCAGACCGGCGCCTACCAGGATCTGCCGCCGGCCGTCGTGCTCGATCTGGACGAGACGGCGATGGACAACTCGGCCTATCAGGCCGGGCTGGTCACCACCAACGGCGAGTTCTCGCCGAAGAGCTGGGACGCCTGGGTCAAGGCCGAGAAGGCGACCGCCGTTCCCGGCGCCGTCGAGTTCACCCAATACGCCGAGTCGAAGGGCGTGAAGGTCTTCTACGTCACCAACCGCAACGCCGACCAGGAGGAGCCGACCCGCCGCAACGCGCAGGCGCTGGGCTTCCCGATGGGGGGCAACGTCGACACCTTCCTGATGTCGAAGGAGAAGCCCGACTGGGGCTCGGCCAAGAGCACGCGCCGGGCCTTCATCGCCAAGGACTACCGCATCGTCCTGCTGTTCGGCGACAATTACGGCGACTTCTCCGACGCCTACAACGGCGGCGAGGCCGACCGGCTGAAGGCGTTCGAGGCGGACAAGGAGCGTTTCGGCCGCGACTGGCTGATGCTGGCCAACCCCGGCTACGGCTCTTTCGAGAGCGCGCCCTACCAGCACAATTTCAAGCTGTCGGCCGACGAGAAGCGCGCCAGGAAGATCGGCGCGCTGGAGCCTTGGGTGGCCCCCACCCAGTAACGCCCTCCACCGGAGAGCCAGGGAATCCGGCCGGCCGCCGCACCGTCTTTCCCGGTGTGGCGGTCGGGAGGAGTCGCATCGCCGCGCGCGTGGCGGCGCGCCAACAGCCTGTCCGGCCCGTGTTCCGGCGGCTAGCGGCCAGACGGGGCGCTCAGAAGATCAGGCGGACCGCCTGGACGATGGCGACCCACGGGGCGCCGATCGCCACCACCCACACCGCGGCGCGGGCCAGACCATGCATCTTGCGGACCTGCGGCTCGGCGGAAACGGCGGCGTCGAAGGAGGTGGCGTTGAAGGACGACATGGCGGCTGGCTCCGGGTTCGGGGTGATGATCGTGTTGAGGCGATCATGCGGCCCGGATCGTTAACGCCTCTTAAAGATTGGCCCCCGCACCACCGGCGATTGAGTCGTACCCCGGTCGGCGCGGGGGCGGCGCCCCTCCCCCCCTTCGGGCTCACACCGTCAGGTAACGGCGGACATCCTCGTCGTTCAGCGAGGCGCGGGCGCCCGACAGCATGACCTCGCCGCGCTCCAGCACCACCCAGTCGTCGGCCAGATCGCGGGCGAAGTCGAAATACTGCTCGACCAGCACGATCGCCATCGTCCCCTTGTCGCGCAGGTAGGAGATCGCCCGACCGATGTCCTTGATGATCGAGGGCTGGATGCCCTCGGTCGGCTCGTCCAGCACCAGCAGGCGCGGGCGCGTCACCAGGGCGCGGCCGATGGCGAGCTGCTGCTGCTGCCCGCCCGACAGGTCGCCGCCCCGGCGGTCCAGCATGGATTTCAGCACCGGGAACAGCTCGAACACCTCGTCGGGGATCGAGCGCTGGGCGCGCGGCAGCGGCGCGTAGCCGGTCAGCAGATTCTCCCGCACCGTCAGCAGCGGGAAGATCTCGCGCCCCTGCGGCACGTAGGCGATGCCGCGCCGCGCCCGGTCGGCGGGGGCGAGCTTGGTGATGTCCGCCCCGTCCCAGCCGATGGCGCCGCCGCTGACCGGCTTCAGCCCGACGATGGCGCGCAGCAGGCTGGATTTGCCGACGCCGTTGCGACCGACCAGACAGGTGACCTTGCCGATCTCGGCCTTCATGGAAACACCGCGCAGGGCCTGGGCGGCGCCGTAATGCAGATCGAGGGAGCGAACGTCCAGCATGATGTGCGTTTCCTTTTCCTCAGCGGCCCAGATAGGTGTCGATGACTTGGCTGTTGGCGCTGACCGCGTCCAGCGAGCCCTCCGCCAGCACCGAGCCCTCGGCCAGCACCGTCACCTTGACCCCCAGCGCGCGGACGAAGCTCATGTCGTGCTCGACCACGATCACCGAATGCTTGCCGGCGATGCCGCACAGCAGCTCGGCGGTCTGTTCGGTCTCGGCGTCGGTCATGCCGGCGACCGGCTCGTCGACCAGCAGCAGCTTGGGATCCTGGGCCAGCAGCATGCCGATCTCCAGCCACTGCTTCTCGCCGTGCGACAGGCTGCCGGCCAGGCGGTCGCGCTTGGGCGACAGGCGGGTGATGTCGAGGATCTCCTCGATGCGCGCCTTGTCGTCGCGGCCGATGGCGTAGGTCAGCGTCCTCAGCGGCCGGCGCGGCGCCTTCAGCGCCAGTTCCAGATTGTCCCACACCGTGTGCGGCTCGAAGACGGTCGGGCGCTGGAACTTGCGGCCGATGCCGAGGTTGGCGATCGACGCCTCGCGCAACCGGGTCAGGTCGGTGGCGCCCTCGAACAGGATGGTGCCGTGATCGGGGCGGGTCTTGCCGGTGATGACGTCCATCATCGTCGTCTTGCCGGCGCCGTTCGGGCCGATGATGGCGCGCATCTCGCCCGGCATCATCACCAGCGACAGGTTGTTCAGCGCCCGGAAGCCGTCGAAGCTGACCGACACGCCGTCGAGGTAGAGAAGAGTGTCCTCGGCGCTCATCGCTCACATCCCCTTCTGGTCGGCGGTCTTGCCGCTGGGCGCGGACTTGCTGCCCGCCTTGTTGCTCGGCAGCTTGGCGGCGAGCTGCGCGCCCAAGCCCAGGATGCCCTTGGGCAGGAACAGCGTGACAGCGACGAACAGGCCGCCCAGCGCGAACAGCCACAGCTCGGGCAGGGCGCCGGTGAAGTAGCTCTTGCCGAAATTCACCAGCACCGCGCCGAGGATGGCGCCGGCCAGCGTGCCGCGCCCGCCGACGGCGACCCAGATCACCGCCTCGATCGAGCTGGCCGGGGCGAACTCCGACGGGTTGATGATGCCGACCTGCGGGACGTAGAGGGCGCCCGCCACGCCGGCCATGCAGGCCGACAGAGTCCAGGCGAACAGCTTGTAGGATTCGGTGTCGTAGCCAAGGAAGCGAACCCGGCTTTCGGTATCACGAACGGCCACCAGCACCTTGCCGAGCTTCGAGGCGATGATGCCCGAGGCGATCATGTAGGACAAGGCGAGCGCCACCACGGTGGCCACGAACAGCCCGACGCGGGTTCCCGGAGCCTGGATGTCGGCGCCGAGGATTTCCTTGAAGTCGGTCAGCCCGTTGTTGCCGCCGAAGCCCATGTCGTTGCGGAAGAAGGCGAGCAGCAGGGCGAAGGTCAGCGCCTGGGTGATGATCGACAGATAGACGCCGGTGACGCGGCTGCGGAATGCGAACCAGCCGAAGGCGAAGGCCAAGGCACCCGGCACCGCCAGCACCATCAGCGCCGCGAACCAGAAGTGATCAAAGCCCAGCCAGTACCAGGGCAGCTCGGTCCAGTTCAGGAAGACCATGAAGTCGGGCAGCACCGGATTGCCGTAGACGCCGCGCGGGCCGATCTGCCGCATCAGGTACATGCCCATGGCGTAGCCGCCGAGCGCGAAGAAGGCGGCGTGGCCGAGCGACAGGATGCCGACATAGCCCCAGACCAGATCGAGCGCCAGCGCCAGCAGCGCGAAGCACAGATACTTGCCGAGCAGCGAGACGGTGAAGATCGACATGTGGAAGGGCGAATCCGCCGGCACCAGCAGCGTCATTACCGGGACCAGCACCGCCAGCAGAGCCAGGATGGTCAGCACCACCCCGGCCTTGCGGTCCAGCCCCATCAGGAAAAAGCGCGTCAGCATCGATCAGGCCTCCACCGCCCGGCCCTTCAGCGCGAAGAGACCGCGCGGACGCCGCTGGATGAACAGGATGATGAAAATCAGGACCAGGATCTTGCCGAGCACGGCGCCGGCGTAGGGCTCCAGGAACTTGTTGAGCGTGCCCAGCGTCAAAGCACCCACCAGCGTGCCCCACAGGTTGCCAACCCCGCCGAACACCACGACCATGAAGCTGTCAATGATGTAGCCTTGACCGAGGTTGGGGCTGACGTTGTCGATCTGGCTCAGCGCCACCCCGGCCAGCCCGGCGATGCCGGAACCGAGCCCGAAGGTCAGCGCGTCGACCCTGGCGGTGCGGATGCCCATGGCGTTGGCCATCGGGCGGTTCTGGGTGACGGCGCGGATCGACAGGCCGAACCACGTCCGCTTCAGCGCGACCAGCAGGGCGGCGAACACCGCGAAGGCGAAGATGACGATCCACAGCCGGCCGTAGGTGATGGTCAGGCCGCCCAGCTCGAAGGCGCCGGACATCCAGCTCGGGGCGCCGACCTCGCGGTTGCTCGGCCCGAAGATCGAGCGCACCGCCTGCTGGAGCGCCAGCGACAGGCCCCAGGTGGCGAGCAGCGTCTCCAGCGGACGGCCGTAGAGCCAGCGGATGACGCTGCGCTCGATGGCGATGCCGACGCCGCCGGCCACCAGGAAGGCGGCGGGCAGCGCCACCAGGATCGACAGGTCGAACAGGCCGGGCGCATGGGCACGGAACAGCTCCTGCACCAGGAAGGTGGTGTAGGCGCCGATCATCACCATCTCGCCATGAGCCATGTTGATGACGCCCATCACGCCGAAGGTCACCGCCAGCCCGATGGCGGCCAGCAGCAGCACCGAGCCGAGCGACAGCCCGTACCAGAGATTCTGCAACGCCGCCCAGAAGGCCAGATTCCGCTCGACGGAGGCGACGGCCGCGGCGGCGGCGGCCCTGGCGGCGTCCGAGGCGCCGGAGGCGGCGACCATGGTCAGCAGCGCCAGCGCGTCGCGGTCGCCGCGCCCGGCCAGCGTGGCAACGGCCGCCTGGGTGTCGGGGTCCGACGCGCCGGCGGTGAGGATGACGGCGGCGCGCGCCTGCTCCATGGCGCGGCGGACGCCGGCTTCGGTTTCCTTGGCCAGCGCGGCGTTGAGCGTGTCGAGCGCCGAGGCGTCGCGGCTCTTGAACACCGCGTCGGCGGCGGAGCGGCGGACGGCGGCGTCGGGGCTCATCAGGGTCAGCGCGCCCAACGAGGCGCTGATGGCGCGGCGCAGCGCGTTGTTGACCTTCACCTTGTCGATGGCGCCGGAGGCGGCCGGACCGAGGTCGGCGCCGCTCAGCGGATCGGTCAGGGCGAAGTCGGCCCCGGCCTTGCGCGCGACGACGACGGCGCCGTCGGCCTTGCGGACATAGAGGTCGCCGGCCTGGAGGGCCTCGATCACCGGAACGGCGGCCGGGTCGCCGGCCTCGGAAAGCTGCGCCAGCGCCTTTTCGGTTCCGGCGTAGCCGCCGGTGCCGAGCGCCTGGACCAGCGGTCGAAGATCGGCGGCCAGCGCGGCGGTCGACGTGGCGGCCACCACGCACACGGCCATCAGCCAGCGGAGAGCGCGTCGCATCGCGGGATCCTTCGTCGGGCTCGTGGGAGAGATTTCTTGGGGGTTCTTCAAACGGAAAAACGCTTGCCTCTTCCCCGATCCATCCCCGCTGCCCTGGCCCTCTCCCGTCCCGGGAGAGGGAGGGGACCCATGCGAAGCATGGGGAGGGTGAGGGGCTATCGGGCGTGGTGCTTAATCCATGCACCGATAGCCCCTCACCCTTCCCACCGCTTCGCGGCGGGCCCCTTCCCTCTCCCGGGTCGGGAGAGGGCTTAAAGCAGCGGGGATGGAAACAGTCAGGAAGAAGGCAAGCGTCGCAACACTCAGACGGTCAGACGGTCAGGAACGCGACCCTCACGAGCCCTTGCCGCCGCACTTGCCGGTCTTCACGTTGAAGTTGCCGCAGGACATCGGCTTGCGCCAATCGGCGATCAGGTCCTTGCTGTCCGGCAGGAAGTCCGACCACTCGTCGCCGGGGACCAGGCCCGGAGTCTTGGAGACGGTCTCGAACTGGCCGTTCTCCTGCACCTCGCCGATCAGCACCGGCTTGGTGATGTGGTGGTTCGGCAGCATCGCCGAATAGCCGCCCGACAGGTTGGGCACCGAGACGCCGACCATGCTGTCGATCACCGCGTCCGAATTGGTCGTGCCGGCCGCCTCGACCGCCTTCACCCACATGTTGAAGCCGATGTAGTGGGCCTCCATCGGGTCGTTGGTCACGCGCTTGTCGTTCTTGGTGAAGGCCTTCCACGCCTTGATGAACTCGGCGTTGGCGGGGGTCTCCACCGACTGGAAGTAGTTCCAGGCGGCCAGATGCCCGAGCAGCGGCTTGGTGTCGATGCCGGCCAGCTCCTCCTCGCCGACCGAGAAGGCGACGACCGGGATGTCCTGCGCCTTGACGCCCTGGTTGCCGAGCTCCTTGTAGAAGGGAACGTTGGCGTCGCCGTTGATGGTCGAGACGACGGCGGTCTTCTTGCCGGCCGAGCCGAACTTCTTGATGTCGGCGACGATCGACTGCCAGTCGGAATGCCCGAACGGCGTGTAGTTGATCTTGATGTCCTCGTCCTTGACGCCCTTGCCCTTCAGGTAGGCTTCCAGGATCTTGTTGGTCGTGCGCGGGTAGACATAGTCGGTGCCGGCCAGCACCCAGCGCTGGACCTTCTCCTTCTGCATCAGGTAGTCGACCGCCGGGATCGCCTGCTGGTTCGGGGCGGCGCCGGTGTAGAAGACGTTGCGCGAGGATTCCTCGCCCTCATACTGCACCGGGTAGAACAGCAGGCCGTTCAGCTCCTCGAAGACCGGCAGCACCGACTTGCGGCTGACCGAGGTCCAGCAGCCGAACACGGCGGCGACCTTGTCCTTGGTCAGCAGCTCGCGCGCCTTCTCGGCGAACAGCGGCCAGTTGGAGGCCGGATCGACCACCACCGGCTCCAGCTTCTTGCCGAGAACGCCGCCCTTCTTGTTCTGCTCCTCGATCAGCATCAGCATGACGTCCTTCAGGGTCGTCTCGCTGATCGCCATCGTGCCGGACAGGGAGTGCAGGATGCCGACCTTGATCGTGTCCTGCGCCATCGCCGGCGCCGCCATCCCGGCCATGGCGCCCATCGCCAGACCGGCCAGCGCGCCGACGCCGAACACCGAAGTCACCTGTTTCGTCCGCATGAAGTAGCCCCCTATCAGTGCGCCCCGGTTGCTCCGGGGCTTGCCCACATCGTCGGGAGAAAAGCTACCGCGGCTGCGAACGGCCGTATCTACGTCAAATGCCCCATGCGCCCGGCGCAGCGCCATCATGCGCAATCGCGCAAAAGATTTTTCCTGGAAATGGAATAATGCCGGACACGGAGCGTCGTATCCGCGAAATCCCGCGCCGTCGGGGGCCGTTTCGTTGCGATGCAGTCCCGCAACAGCGCGAGAAACAGTGCAGGCGACACCAAATGTCGCTTGCGCCGGCCACGCTCGTGGTCAAAGGATACGCCGGTTGTCTTGTCTCGTTCACGATACGGTCCACGCATCATGCTTTCAGCCAGCCGCCAGACCATCGCCCGTTGCACCGCGCTCGGAATCGCCGGCTTCCTGCTCGGCGTGCTGACGGGCGGGCCGGCGTCGGCCGGAAGCTCCGCAACCACCCCGTCCGCCGCCCCGGCACGCGGCGCGGCTCAGGCCCCGGCCGCGCCGCCGCTGGTCGCCGCATGGGCCGCCCGCATCGAGCAGCGCGCGACCGAGATCCAGAACGCCCCCAAGGTCACCGCCACCCGCATCGGCTACGGCGCCGTGGTGAAGAAGGGCGACGGCGGCGTGATCGAGGCGGTGCTGCCGGCGCTGGAGCTTCCCGACGCCACCGGAGCCGAAACCCTGCCCGGCCTGCCGCCGGTCGAGGCGGCGCCGCCGGTGGTGATCCGCGTGCGCTCGCCGTTGGCCGACCGCGTCGGCAAGGTGGCGCGCCGCCTGATCGAGCTCGGGCATCTGCCCGCCGACCAATGGACCGACAGCTTCGAGGAGCCGCTGGAGACCGCCGTGCGCGCCTTCCAGATCGTCGAGGGGCTGCAACCCGACGGCAAGGTCGGCGAGGTGACGCGCCAGGCGCTCGACCGCACCCCGGCCCAGACGGTGGCGATGCTGCGCCGCGCCGTGGCGACGATGCGGGCGCAGGCCGCCTCCATCCCCGAAACCGCGGTGCTGGTCAACCTGCCGGCCCAGACCGTGACCTACATCGAGCGCGGCCGCCCCGCCTTCACCATGCGGGCGGTGGTCGGCCGGCCGTCGCGCAAGACGCCGCTGCTCCAGGACAAGATCACCAGCGTCACCATCAACCCGACCTGGACCGTGCCGCCGACCGTGCTGACCGAGGACAAGCTGCCGGTGCTGCGCAAGAAGGGCAACACCGGCATCAAGAACGCCGTCGTCTATCTCGACGGCGTCGAGGTGGTGACGCAGAACGTCAACTGGTGGTCGGTCGATCCCGGCCGCATTCGCATCGTTCAGAAGCCGGGCGACGACAACGCGCTCGGCCGCTTCCGCTTCAACCTGACCAACGGCGACGGCATCTTCCTGCACGGCACCAACGATCCCCGGCTGTTCAGCCGCGACCTGCGGGCCGCCAGTTCCGGCTGCGTCCGGCTGGAGGACGCGCGGCTGATGGCCGACACCCTGCTGACCGCCGCCAAGATGTCGGATGCCGCCGTCACCAAGCAGCTCGACACCGGCGACACCAAGACCGTCCGCCTGCCGAACGCCATCCCGGTGCGCTTCGTCTATTGGAACGCCTCGGTCGACGGCGCCGGCACCGTGCGCGTCCATCCCGACATCTACGAGGATCCGCCCGCCGTGCCCAGCGCGACCCCGGCCCCCAGCCAGTCGGCGCCGCAGACGCAGCCGGCCGCCAGCCCGCGCCCGGTGAGCAAGCCGGCGCCGCTGCCGATCCCCGCCCAATCTCCGCCGGCCCAGTCGATGCCGGGCCACACCAGCGCCCTGTCGCCGGCCTCGGTCCGCAGCCTGCCGGTTCCGCCGCCCACCCCGACGCGGATGTGAGCAAGGGGCGCCGCACGATGATGATTTCCCACATCGACCACATCGTGCTGACCGTCGCCTCGATCGAGGCGACCTGCGCCTTCTACAGCCGTGCGCTGGGGATGGAGGTCGTCACCTTCGCCGGCGGCCGCAAGGCGCTCGCCTTCGGGCGGCAGAAGATCAATCTGCACGAGGCCGGGCGCGAGTTCGAACCGAAGGCCCGCCGCCCGACCGCCGGATCGGGCGATCTCTGCCTGATCACCGACACCCCGCTCGATGCGGTGATCGCGCATCTCGCCGGGCAAGGCGTCGCCATCAAGGAAGGCCCGGTCGACCGCACCGGCGCCACCGGACCGATCCGCTCGGTCTATGTCCGCGATCCCGACGGCAATCTGGTCAAGGTCTCCAATTGCGTTACGCCGGCCTGACGCCTTTCACACCGCCGGATCGACCAGCGGTTCCGGCAGGCCGGGCACATCGACCGCCAGGGCGAAGATCCCGCCCGACCGCGGAAAACGCTCCAGCTCCTCGGCCGGGCGGCCGGCGCTGGCGGTGGTCAGGTAGAGCGTGCGCAAATCCGGGCCACCGAACGCCACCATGGTCGGGCAGCGGGCCGGCACCGGATGCTCCGACAGCAACGCGCCGGTCGGGGCGTAGCGCCGCACCCGCCCGCCCTCGTAGAGCGCCGTCCAGTAGCACCCCTCGGAATCCACCGCGGCGCCGTCGGGGCGCCCCCGGTCGTCCCCCGTCGGCTCCAGCCGGACGAAGACCTCTCGGTCGGACACCTCCCCGGTCACCGGGTCGTAGCGGTAGCGGTAGACCGTGAAGGTCGGGGTGTCGGAGTGGTAGAGCGTCCGCCCGTCCGGGCTGAAGGCCAACCCGTTCGAGGTCAGGATGCCGCCGGCCAGCGCCGCCAGCCCGCGCCGGTCGAGGCGGTAGAGATGCGCCTTGCCGCCGGCCTTCGGCTCGTCCAGCGTGCCGGCAAGGAAGCGCCCGGCCGGGTCGGCGCGCCCGTCGTTGAAGCGGCTGACCGCGTGATCCTCCGGGTTGGCGGCGAGCAGCGCCAGCGGCCTGCCCTCGCCGTCCAGTTCCCACAGGCCGGAGCGCATCCCGGCGACGAAGCCGCCGCCCTTGCGCAACCCCACGCAGCCGATGTCCTCCGGCACCGCCCAGGCCCGGCTGGTCCCGGCCGCCGGGTCGAAGCGGTTCAGCGACCGCCCCTTGATGTCCACCCAATAGAGCGCCTGCTCCGCCACCGACCACACCGGGCTCTCGCCCAGCTTGGCGCGCGCGTCGAGAACACAGGAGAAGGGCTGGTCGTTGGTCATGCCGTTGGTCATGGGACGAACGCCTCGCAGTCGGTCGGGGGGACAGCTTCGCGGGGATGCGGCCGACAATCAACCGCTCGATGACGCGGTCCTCACACCCAGGTCCGCAGAACCTCCAGATCCGCCCCCAGCAGCACCAGCGCCGCCCGGTGCCTCGGCGCCAGCCGGCCGTAGCGATCCTCCAGCCCCAGGAAGGCGGCCGGGTAGAGCGAGGCCATCCGCAACGCCTCCTCCAGCTCCACGCCCAGCAGGGCCACCGCGTTGCGCACCGCGCCGATCATGTCGATGTCGGCGCCGGCCAGCGTGCCGTCCCCGGTCTCCAGCCGGCCGCCCCGGCGGTGGATGGTCTGGCCATACAGCGTGAAGCCGGTCGCGTCGGTGCCGACCGGCGGCATGGCGTCGGTCACCAGGAAGACCCGCCCGGCTGGCTTGGCGGCCAGCGTCGCCCGCAGCAGCGCCGGATGCACATGCACGCCGTCGGCGATGATCCCGCACCACAGGCGCGGGTCGCTCATCCCGGCCAACGCCAGCCCCGGCGCCCGGTTGACGATCGGCGGCATGGCGTTGAACAGGTGCGTCACCCCGCGCAGCCCCCGTTCGGCCGCCTCCGCCACCCGCTCGACACTGGCGGCGGAATGGCCGGCCGACAGGAGCACGCCGCCGGCCGAGAGCCGCGCCAACGCGTCGTCCTCCACCCGCTCGGGCGCCAGCGTCACCAGCACCCGCGCGCCGGGCGCCCCCGCCGCCAGACCGGTCAGGAAGGCGATGTCGGCCGCGTCGGGCGCGCGGATGAAGCGCGGCTCATGCACTCCCGGCCGCTCCGGGCTGAGGAAGGGGCCCTCCAGATGGACGCCCAGCACGCCGCTTCCCGGAATCGCCGCGGCGGCCAGCGCGGCGCGGGCCGCCTGCTCGGTCCGCGCGCGGTCGTCGGTGATGAAGGTCGGCAGCAGCCCGACCGTGCCCGAGCGCCGCAGCGCCGCCGCGATGGCGAGCGCCGCCTCGACCGTCGGCCGGTCGTTGAACAGCACCCCGCCCGCCCCGTTCACCTGCGCGTCGATGAAGCCCGGCGCGAGCAGCGCCTCGTCCGGCAGCCGCAGGATCTCCGCATCGGGCTCCCGCCCGGAGGGCAGCAGGTCGAGGATCCGCCCCTCCCCGATCAGCAGCCCATGCCCGTCGAGGATCGCGTCGCCGGTGAACAGCCGGCTCCCCACCAGAAACCGCCGCGTCATACCATCGGCCTCCCCTTGCCAGCCAGTCCGGCCCCCATCCCCGCCGTCGTCGCCGGCCGGTCGGGAGCGGGCACGGCGCAGCGGGCGATCTCCGCGACCAGCAGCCTGCGGTCGATGGGTTTCGGCACATAGCCGCTCATCCCGGCCGCGCGGCAGCGGGCGACGTCCTCGGGGAAGGTGTTGGCGGTCATCGCCACGATGGGGATGCGGTTGGCCGGCGGCGCCATGTCGCGGATGGTCCGCGTCGCAACCAGCCCGTCCATCACCGGCATGTTGACGTCCATCAGGATCAGGTCGAAGGGATGGCGGCGCACCGCCGCGACCGCCGCGGCGCCGTCCTCCACCGCGACCACCCGGTGGCCGAGCTGCTTCAGGATGGTGACGATCAGCAGGCGGTTCATCTCGACGTCCTCGGCGACGAGGACGCGCAACGCCTCCACCGGAGCCTCAGCGGCGGACGGCGGTTCGGACAGCGGTGCGGACGGCGGCGGTCCAGCCGGGAATGGTCCGGGCGGCGGCGGCGCGGCGACCGTGCGGTCGGGAACGGGCATCGCCGCCGCTTCGCCCAGCGGGCGCAGCCCGTCGAGCCGCTGCTGCAACTCCGCCGGGTCATAGGGCTTGGCGATCTGGTCGTAGCCGGCCTGGGCCACGTCGTCGGCGACCACCGCGTGCGCGGCGAAGCCGGAGGCGAGCAGCACCGGCAGGCCGGGCCGCAGCCGCCGCGCCTCGCGCGCCAGCTCCGCCCCGTTCATGCCCGGCGGCATCACGATGTCGGTGAACAGCAGGTCGAGCGGCTCGGGGCTGCGCAGCACCACCAGCGCCTCGTTGGCGTTGACGGCGCCGACCGCCCGATGGCCCCAGCCGCGCAGCAGCGCCAGCCCGCTCTCGCGGATGGTCTGGTCGTCCTCGACCATCAGGATCGACAGCGGAGCCTGCGCCCGCTCCGCCGGAGCGCCGGAGGTGCGGCCCCGCTCGTCGGCGACCCGGCCGGGGGGGAACCGGACGGCGGCGGTGGTGCCCTGCCCGACCGTGCTGGACAGCGCCAGCGTGCCGCCATGCAGCTCGACCAGCCGGCGGGTCAGCGGCAGCCCCAGCCCGGTGCCCTCGATCGGCCGGGTCGCGTCGTTCTCCACCCGCCCGAAGGCCTGGAGCACGCGGCCCAGATCCTGCTCCGCGATGCCCATGCCGTTGTCGCGCACCTCCAGCCGCAGGCCGCCGCCCGGCTCCAGCGCCGTCTCCACCGACACCCGGCCGCCGGCCGGCGTGTATTTCACGGCGTTGGTCAGCAGGTTCAGCAGGATCTGGCGGATGCGCTTGTCGTCGCCGCGCAGGTAGCGGGCCTTGGGATCGACCGACGCCGACAGCGCGATGCCGGCCCGCCCGGCGCGCGGCGTCAGCAGCCGGACGGCAAAGGTCGCCGCGTGCTCCAGGTCGACGGTCTCCTCCTCCAGCACGAGCTGCCCGGCCTCGGCGCGGACGTTGTCGAGGATCTCGTTGATCAGCTCCAGCAGATGCTGGCCGCTGTCGCGGATGTTCGCCGCGAAATCCTTGTAGAAGGGGTTGGCGATCGGCCCCTCCGATTCCCGCGCGATCAGGTCGGCGAAGCCGATCACCGCGTTCATCGGCGTGCGCAGCTCGTGGCTGAGGCTGGCCAGGAACTCGCCCTTCGAGCGGTTCGCCGCCTCGGCCGCCTGCCGGGCGTCGTGCAGTTCGGCCTCCATCGCCTTGCGGGCGGTGACGTCGCGCTCGACGCTGACGAACTCCAGCGGCGCGCCCCAATCGTCGGCGACCAGCCGCACCGCGCTCTCGATCCACACCCAGTGGCCGTCGGCGTGGCGCATGCGGTAGGTGGACTTCATCGTCGGGCTGGTGGGCGTCATCCGGCCCAGCCCGTCCGCCACCGCCGCGCGGTCGTCGGGATGGATGCGCTCGACCAGCGGGCGGCCGACCATCTCCCCCGGCTCGCAGCCCAGGCTGTCGCGCACCGCCTCCGAACAGAAGCGGCGAACGCCGTCGATCCCGATGCGGCTGATGACGTCGGAGACGCTGCGCGCCAACAGGCGGTAGCGCGCCTCGCTCTCGCGGATCGTCCGCTCGGCCTCGTGGCGGCGGGTGATGTCGCGCGCCCCGACCGACACCATGGCGATGGCGCCCGCGGAGTCGCGGATCGGCACCTGCGACACCTCCCAGAAACGGGTGACGCCGTTGCGGGTCTCCTTGTCCTCGAAACGGATCGGTCCGCCGGAATCGAGGCAGGCCTGAAGATCGGCCGTCAGCTTGGCCGCCGCCTCGGGCGGCAACACGGCGTCGAGCGGCTTGCCCTGCGCGCCCTCGGCCTCGATGCCGAAGGCCACGAAGGCCGCCGCGTTGCCGCGTTGCAAAAGGAACGAGCCGTCGGGGGCAACGCGGGCGATGAACAGACTGTCGGCGGAATGGTCGAAGACGGCACGGAACATCGCCTCGCTCTCCGCCAGCGCGCGCTCGTCGGCGACGCGGCGGTGCTCGCGCGACAGCATGGTGCCCAGAAGCGCGATGCCCAGCACCGTGAATCCGGTCAGCGGCAGGGCGATGACCCCCAGCGTCGCCCGCACCAGCTCCTGGGACGGCAGCAGCAGGAAGCCCGCCAGCGTCAGCGGGCTGACCAGCAGGCCGAAGAGCGCCAGCCGCCACAGGCCGGGCTCCGCCCCCTTCCGCCGCAGGACCGGCGCGGCCAGGGAGGCCACGACGGCGGTCAGCCCCAGCCCGAGCAGACCGGTCGGCATGCCGGTGCCGCCCAGCCACAGCCGGTAGGCTCCCCCCAGGGCGGCCGAGACCGCCGCCGCCGGCCAGCCGCCGAACAGCCCGGCAAGCGCCACCATGACGTTGCGCAGATCGACGATCACGCCGTCGGCCACGGTGGCGGCGTCCATCATCGACAGCACCGTCGCGGCACCGAACAGCAGCCCCGACAGCAGGCGGAACGGCCGGCGTCCGCCGAACCGGCGCAGCAGCAGCCGGTAGGCCAGCAGAACGAGCGCCAGCAGCCCGACACCGTGCGCGAGGGCGACGATCATTCCCATTCCCATGCCCCCCTGCCCGATCGGCCACCCGGTGAAGGACGCCATTGTCCACTGATCCGCAACCCACATCTACCCAGACAATCGCCCAAGAAAAAGAATCAATTATCCGTATTCTCCGTCGGGACGTGACGGTCGCCGGCTCAGTAAACGGCCGGCGGCCGCATGATCGGCGATGCTCGCGCGGAAACACGCCGAAACGCTTGCGGCGGCGCGATGCTTAGGCATGATGAAGGCGCCGTGCCGGTGAAAGCCATACGGTGATATGTTTTTGGTTGGAATCGTCCCCCGTCCCTTTTTCGAAGGCTTCGGAATGTTGCTGGAGGTCCTGTCTCGAAGCCTTGTCGCACGGACGACGACGGCGGCGGTGCTGCTGGTGTCGGTGCTGATCGCGGTGCCGATGGCGGTGCTGATCCAGGCCGACGTGCGGGCGACGCAGGCCGAGCTGGTGATCCGCGCCGAGCTGGCGACCAAGATCGTGCTGGACGACGCGGCGAACGCGCTGTGGGACCTCGACCCGGAGGAGGCGGTGACGGCGCTCGCCCCGCTGCGCTCGATCGACGCCTTCGCCGAGGCGGAAATCCTGGGAACCCGCGGCGAGCGCTTCGCATTCTACCGCAAGCCCGACGCCCGGCCGGTGACCGAGGACTCCTCGACCACCGCCACCGTACCGCTGGAGCACGCCGACCGCAGCGGCACCCGGCGCGCCATCGGGACCCTGCTGGTGCGGCTGGACGCCACCCAGACCAACACGGCGATCCGCGAGGATGTCCTGCTGCTGACCGCGGTCGGCGCCGGCATCCTGCTGCTGGTCATCATCGGCGTGGTTTGGGCGACGCGCGGCGTCACCGTGCCCATCGCCGGCATGACCCGCGCCATGTCGGATCTGGCGGCCGGCGACGTGTCGGTCGAGGTTCCGGGACGGCACCGCGACGACGAGATCGGCCGCATGGCGGCCGCGCTGCGCACCTTCCGCCAGAACGCCATCGATCTGCGCGCCGCCAAGGAGCGCGCCGAGCAGGCGGTCGCCTCCAAGGCCAAGTTCATGGCCGCCGCCAGCCACGACCTGCGCCAGCCCGCCCAGTCGCTGCTGATGCTGAGCGCCATCCTGCGCCGCAACGCGACGAGCCCGGAAACCGCCGATTCCGCGCGCAAGATCGAGCAAGTGGTGATGACGCTGAAGCAGCTTCTCGACGACCTGCTGGAGGTGTCGCGGCTCGACGCCGGGGGCGTGACGGCGACGATGGGCGTCCACGACATCGGCGACCTGTTCCTGGCGCTCGACGCCCAGTTCGGCCCGGTCGCCCGCAACAAGGGGCTGGCCCTGGCCGTGTCGCCGCTGCACGGCGGCGTCGTCACCGACCGGGTGCTGTTCCTGCGGCTGCTCGGCAACCTGATCGACAACGCCATCCGCTACACGGCGGCCGGCTCGGTCCAGCTCGTCGGGCTGGAGGCCGGCAGCCAGATCGTCGTCGAGGTGCGGGACAGCGGCATCGGCATCCCCGAGGACCGGCTGGAGGCCATCTTCGAGGAGTTCCACCAGATCGGCAACCCGGAGCGCAACCGCGACAACGGCATCGGGCTCGGCCTGTCGATCGTCAAGCGGCTCTCCACCGTGCTGAACCATCCGGTGAAGGTGCGTTCGGTGCTCGGAAAGGGATCGGTCTTCTCGGTCGCCATCCCGCTGGCCGCCGAACCCGCCAAGCCGCCGGAGCTGGAGAGCGTCCGCATCGACGGCGCCGCGTCCGAGACGGCGCCGCCCGCCGACGTCGCCGTGCTGGTGATCGACGACGACAGCTTCGTCCTGAACGGGCTGACCCAGTTCCTCACCGACGCCGGACGCCGGGTGCATGGTGTCTCCACCGTCGCCCGCGCGCTGGATGACCTGCGCGACGGGGTGATCCGCCCGGACATACTGGTCGCCGACTATCACCTGTCGGCGACGGAGAACGGAATCGACTTCATCACCCAGGTGTGGTCCCTGCTGGAAGCCCGCGTCCCCGCCATCCTGATTTCCGGCAGGCTCGACGGGGAGGTGATGCGGCGGGCCGGCGACCTCGGCATCGCCGTGGTCGCCAAGCCGATCCTCCCCGACCGCCTCTCCACACTCATTGGTCAGATGGCCAAGCGGGAAAGACCTCTGTCGGTGGCCCAACCTTCGAAGTAGCCCTCCTGATAAGGGTAAACCACTAAGATTGGATACCTTGTTGATGTCCTAAAAATAGCGCAGGCTCCGCATGCGCCATTGCTCCAGCATCTGGAGCGGCATCCGGATGCCAAGGCCGGATGCCGGCAGGAACAACCACGGAGGACACGTGATGCCCATCCAGGCCAAGACTGACGCGCAGCGGGTTCGCGATATCATCGCAGGGTTCGACTTCGGTTACGTCGTGACCCGCGCCGTCGCGGCCGGCATGAGCGACCGGACGGCCGCCATCGCGCTGGACCAGCTCAAGGATTTCCTGCTGGCCTGCGCCGAGCATCCGGAGATGGACATCGTTCCGCCGTCGGCGGCCTGCGACGACCTCTGGCACGAATTCATCGTCGCCGACACCCGCGCCTATGTCCGCTTCTGCGACGCGGCCTATGGCGAGTATCTGCATCACAACGGCGTCACCGTGGCGGCCGACCGCATGGCCGCCGCCCGCCGCGACAGCGCCCGCCTGTTCGAGGCCCCGGCCAACGCCGACTGCCTGCGGGAGGCCAAGGGCGCCGACTGTCTGCGCGAGGCCAAGCCGGCGGATTGTCTCCGTGAGGCCAAGACCGTGGATTGTCTGCGCGAGGCCAAGAGCGCCGACTGCCTGCGGGAAGCCAAGCCGGCGGACTGCCTGCGCGAGGCCAGGAGTGCCGACTGCCTGCGGGAAGCCAAGCCCGCGGATTGCCTGCGCCAAGCCGAAGGCCCCAGCCACGCCGCCTGACGCCCCACGCCTCCCAGGGGAGGCGGCAAGGGGCCAAACGCAGCACACCCCTGCCCGCTCGCGCGGCGCAGGGGTTTTTTGTTTTTCCGCCCCCTGCCCCGCGTCCACCCGTTCCCCCGATCCGGGCGCCGTTGCTCAGGCGAAGTTCATGCCGCCGAACGGGGTGATGAAATTGTCGCTCAGGGCGTTGCTGCGCAACGCCACGTAATCCGGAACCACAAGCGGAATCAGCGGCAGATCGTCCATGACGATGCGTTCGGCCACCTTGTAGGCCGCCGCGCGCTGCTCCGAATCCGCCAGGGCCATGGCCTTCTCGACGAGCCCGTCGAACTCGGGACTGGACCAGCCGACCGGGTTGAAGCGGCTGCGGCTGGAGAACAGCTCGTCCAGGAAATTCATCGGATCGGGGTAGGTCGCGGTCCAGCCGAACAGGAAGGCGTCGTAGTCGCGCCGCCGCGAGCGCGCGATGAACTCCTGCCGGGGCGCCATCACCAGCTTGGCCGGGATGCCATGGTTGTTCCACTGCGACACGTAATAGACGAACTCCCGCCGGTATTCCGGCAGGACGTTGACGGTGAAGGGCTCGATGCCGCGCCCGTCGGGATGGCCGGCTTCGGCGAGCAGCGCCTTGGCGGCGTCCGGGTCGTAGGCCAGGGGCTCCAGCCGCTCGTTGGCGAGCAGGGCCGGCGGCACGACGCCGTTGTGAACCCGCGCCACCCCGCGGAAGAAGCGCTCGGCCATCGCCTCGCGGTCGATCAGCAGCGACATCGCCCGGCGGACGCGGGCGTCGCCGAACGCCTTCACGCGGCGCGGGTCGAGCGCCACCGCCCGCATCTGCATGCGCGGGCAGGAGATCAGCGCCCGCTTGAAACCCGGATCGTCGATAACCGCGCGCAGCGCGTCGGTGTCGACGAAGGAGAAATCGATCTGGCTGTCGTTGAACAGCGTGATGCCGTCGTTGCCGATGCCGGTCGCCAGGAAGGACACGCGCTCGAAGGGCAGGGCGCCGCCGCGCCAGTGCGGGCTGGCCTCGACATCGACCCGGATCCCTTCCGTGCTGCCGGTCAGCCGGTAGGGGCCGGTTCCCGCCGACATCGTCCGGTACCAGGCCGGGCCCGCCTCGGCGATCGCTTGGGTGTCGAGGATGTTGAAACGGGCGAAGGGGAAGGTGGCGCAGGGCTCGTCGCAGACCACCTCCAGAGTGAGATCGTCGACCACGGTGACACCGCGCAGGTCGGTGGCGGTCCGTTCGCGCAGCTCGCGAAAGCCCTGGACCTTCGACAGCGCGAGCACGGCGAAGTTCGCTCCCTCGGTCGCCAGAGCCGCTTCGAAGGTGCGCTTGACGTCGCGCGCGGTGAAGGGACGCCCGGTGTGGAAGCGGACGCCGTCGCGCAGGCGCAGCCGCCAGCGGGTCGCCTGGGCCTCGGCGTCCCAGGATAGCGCCAGACCGGGCAGGACCCGGCCGTTCGGGTCGATGCTGGTCAGGCTTTCATACATGGAGCCGAGGATCTGGCGCGCCACCAGATCGTTGACGGTCAGCGGGTTGAGTGAGGCGGGCAGGGACTTGATGCCGATCCGCAGGGCGCCGGCCACGGCGGCGTTCGCCACCGCCGACGGTCCGGCCCACAGCGCGGCGGCCGTTCCCAGCAGACCGAAGAAGTGGCGTCGATGGACAGCCGGCATGTCAGGAGACCATGACCCGTGGACGGAACCATCCTGATGTAGCACGAACGGCCGGCGCGGTCACCTCACCCGCCCACCCGAAACCGGCTTTCGAAATCGAAACACAACTTTCTGTTTGAAAAAACCATCAAAACAACCCTTGCGCGCTTTCGACCTCGAAAGCGGCGGTCACCCTTCCAGAAGGCCGTCGATCCGGTCCCGCAGGGCCCGCAGCCGGTCGCGATGCTCCTTCTGGAGCGCGTCGCCGACGCTGCCGATGGCCGCCAGATCCTTGTCGATGCGATTGATCGCCTTGCCCAGCAATTGCAGCGGCTCCGCCGCCGCGCGGCTCGCCGAGGGGCGCGCGGCGCGCACGGCGCTGACCGTCAACCCGCCGGTGCGGGCCGATTGCCAGAGCGCCCGGATCCGCGCGGGATCCTCGACGAAGGCCAGCTCGACCAGGGCGGAGCGCGACACCGCGTCCGGGTTCGTCCGGTAATCGGCCAGAATGTCCTCGGGCAGGGTGAGCACCTTCAGGCGCTTCGACACCTCGGCTTCCGAACAGCCGACGGCACCGGCAACCTCGGCCTGCGTGTAGCCGTGGGCCTCGATCAGCTGGGTCAGGCCGCGCGCCAGATCGATGGCGTCGAGATCGACACGCTGGACATTCTCGATCAGCGCGATCTCCTCGGGTCGGCCCTTGGTGATGATCGCCGCAATGGTCGGGCGGCCGAGCAGACGGTGCGCCCGCAACCGGCGCTCGCCGGCAATCAGCCGGTAGCGCCCCTTCTCCGCGCCCTCCTGGACCAGCACCGGCTGTTGCAAACCGTGCCGCGCGATGGAATCGGCGAGCGAGCGCAGGGACTCGTCGTCGAACACCGTGCGCGGCTGATCCGGATTGTCGTCGATGGCCGACAGGTCGGCCTCGACCAGCCGGGGCAGCACGCCGCTCAACCCGAACAGGCGGTCGGTTTCGGGGGCGGAGCCGGTATCCTTGGCCTGGAGCACCGTCGCGACGGTCTGGCGGGTCAGCTTCTTAGGCGGCATCGACGGTCTCCCGCAGGCGTCCGGTGGCGGTCAGCAGGGCGGTGGCGATGGCGGCGTAGCTCTCCACGCCGGGGGCGCCGATGTCGGCGTCGAGCGTGATGACGTTGGCCCCCGCCGCCTGGGCGTAGATGGTGGCGCGCGGCACCGGCGGGAACACCCGCCGCTCGGCCCCCCACAGCCGGTTGATGTCCTCCAGCGAGGATTTGTCCTGGGTCTGGCGCGGGTTGACCATGGTCGGCAGGATGCCGAGGATTTCCAGGCGCGGGTTCAGGCGCCGCTGGATCTTGGCCACCGTGTCGAGGAAGGCGCTGACGCCGAGGATGGCGTGCGGCTCGGCCTGGCAGGGCACCAGCACGTAATCGGCGGCGGTCAGCGCGTTGATGGTGACGGCGCCGAGGTTGGGGGCGCAGTCGATGACGATCACGTCGTAGTCGGCGCGCACCCCGTCCAGCAGCTCGGCCAGCGCGGTCTGAGCGTTGGTCAGGTTGCCGGGAAGCTCGGTGTCGGCGCTGGCCAGGGCGATGCTCGACGGCACCACGTCCAGCCCGGCGACGCCGGTCGGGCGGATGACCGCGGAGAGCGGCGCCTTGCCCATCAGCGCGTGGTACAGCACCCGCCCGGCCTCGGTCAGCGCCACCACGTCGGCCTGCGGCACGCCGACATGGACGGTGGCGTTGCCCTGCGGGTCGGCGTCGACCAGCAGCACGCGGTTGCCGGCCCGCGCCAGCAGGAAGGCGAGGTTGATCGAGGTCGCGGTCTTCGCCGTGCCGCCCTTCTGCAAACCGATGGCGATGATCGTGCCGGCGCGCGGCGCCTCGGTCGCCGGACGCTCCAGCGCCAGCAGCAGCAGGCGGCCGAGCACGTCGCGGGGCATGGCCTCCTTGCCGGTTTCCCACTTGCTCAGGCGCTGCTTGTCGTATTTGCGGCCGGTCAGCTCATTGACGAACGCCGCCATCTGCGTCTGGGTCAGGCCGCGCCGTTCCCTCAACGCCTTCAATTCCTCGCCCGTCACCAAAGCCTCCGCCGCACCGCTCAAGTCGGTCGGACACTAGCAAGTCGTCGCCACTGCGGCAACGGGTGTCTACCGGCGTTTCCGTTCGTCACACGGTCTCGTCATACTCGACCTTCGGCGCGTCGATCCAGGAGGGCGCCGGGCCATGGTCCTTGCGCCAGAACAGCACCGGCAGATCGGCGTTCAGCACGCGGCCGAGCACGGCCCCCTGCGCCTTCATCACCTCCTTGTACTCGGCCGCCTCAACGATGCGGACGCCGTAGCCGGGGATGCGGCCGGCCTCCAGAACCGGATTCAGCGCGTTCTTGAACTTGCGCAGGTCGTTGTCCGAGCCGACCCGCTTGCGCAGCGGCTCCAGCGCCATCCAGAAGGCGTTGCCGCGCGCCAGATGCGCCCGCGCGATCTCGTAGAGGCGCTTCTCCACCGGCTTCAGGCCGAAATACTCGTCGTCGTAGCTCAGCAGATTGTGGCCCAGCGCCGCCCGCGCCACCCAGCCGGACAGCGTCAGCTTCAGGCCGCGCACCGCGCGCTCGCCGTCCTTCTTGCGCTGGTACAGCAGCTTGTAGTCGGAAATCCACGAGAAGGCGCCCGTCTCGCCCTCGCCGCCGGTTTCCAGGTTGGTCTTGATCTGGGTGCCCTGAAGCCGTTCCAGCGCACCCTCGATCTTGTCGTAGGCGCTGCCGCCGGCGGTCTTGCCGACGATGCGCTGGAGGTCGCTGGTGGTGAAGTGCAGTTCGCCCGCCTTGGCCGCCGCCTTGCCCTGCTCCATCTTCTCGCGCAGCAGCGAGATGGCGTAGAGCAGCACCGCCTTGTCCCAGATCGTCGCGACGCCGACGTTCTTCGGCGCCCGCACCTCGATGCGCACCTTGCCGTCGTCGTAGGTCGGCAGCGCCTCCACCTTGTCCTTGGACAGGCCGAACAGGCTGTAGACCATCATGTGGCGGTCGTTCTGCACGTCGCCGGTCAAGGGCGAGTCCAACCGCAACGCCAATTGCAGCGGCCGGTCGAGAAGTTCCGCGTGGGTGGCCGCGTGGTTGGTGGTCTGGGTCATGCCGTCTCTCCGCTCGGCCACGGGCGCGGCGACGGGTGCCCGCCTGTGCCCATGGTTCAGATCATAATCGGACAGCCTGCCGCCCTGTTCCACTGCCGAAGCCCAAACGTCGCCGTTCTGCCGAAAGATTCCCGGGGACGGGCCGGCTCCCCATTCCGATCCCCCGCAAGCAACGTCGCCGTTCTGCCAGTTTTTGGACGCCCGCGTCCGCGACGGCCGGGCAGCGGCCGGCCGGCATGCTCGTTCGGGCCGCACCGGAAGCGTCTCCGTTCTGCCGTCCAACGATCCGCCCAATCCCGGCACTCATGGGTAAGTCACTGATAATCATGTGTTTTTGTTACGGAAACATCTCTGGAGACCAGCAAAGCCGACGCAAAACCCTTCGGCACTGGCAGAACGGCGACGTTCCCCGCGCGGCCGGCCGCCCCGATTCTCGGGCGATTCCGGCAGCCCGACTCACCCGCCGCCCGGATTCGGCCGCCATCATTCGGCAGAACGGCGACGTTCGCCTCCCCCGAACGGCGAAAGCCGGCTCCGTCGCTCAAAGAATCTTTCGGCGGAACGGCGACACCAGCGGCCGGATCTTTCGGCGGAACGGCGACATTCGCGATCCGGCCTTGTCGATGAATCCCGATCAAAGCGTTGATTCCCCTGGACTCGCCGACGCCGGACGCCGGCGGATCCGGGACAGGACGCTTTTCGTTAAGACCGTGGACAGGATCGCAACGCCACGTACACATTTCCCACAAGGGGCGGACAACGCCCTTTTTCGGGATTTTTCGCGCCCCGGCCCAGGCCCGCGGCGCCGCAACGGAGACGACGATGAGCTAGTGGAGCAACGCACGCTCCGAAAACACAAAAGGCCCGGATTGCTCCGGGCCCTTCGTGTCGGACGGAGGAGACCGAGGGACACCCGACCACCCCACATCTGGCTGTTTGGCGACTCCATGATGTCAGGGCAGGTGCGGAAAGCCAAGCGGATTCGCGAGAGTCCGCCGACGCCACCCCTTTGTCTCCGTCTCTTCGGATTGGAACGACAAAGGGCTTGTCATGAAGCCGTACATCGAGATGTACCGGCGCTGGACGACCGTGCCCGGTGTCCAGGCCGCCGATATCGCTGTCCTGTCGGCGCTGTACGCGCACGCCGGCGGGGATGGAATCTGCACGGCCACCCAGGGCGAACTCGCCGAGGAGCTGCGGCAGAGCCGTGCCTGGATCAACGCGATCCTGAAGACGCTCCAGGAGCCGCCGGTGGCCCTGGTCGCGGCGCGCAGCCGCCGTGGCTACCGGGGATTCCTCTACGAGCTGACCGGCGCCGCCGACGGAATCTCCGGCACGTCCTGTCAGCCGGCTGACAGCGTCGGCCTTCCCGCTGACTCCCCTAAAGGAACTGGGAATCCTGAATCCTCCTCCTTCCACGGGAGGGGAGCGGGAATGTCGGACGAAGCCTTGCCAACCGATTGGGCTCCGACCGCCGAGGACATCGCCTGGGCCGGAGTCGAACGTCCGGACGTCGACCCCGCCGGCGTGACCGCCAAGTTCGTGGCGTGGTGCCGCAAGGCCCATGGCCGCAACGGCTACCTCCCGGCCGACCCCAGCGCCGCGTGGCGCCGCTGGATCGCCCGCGAACTGGTCGCCCCCGCCGCACCGCCCTCCTCGCCCCGCCGGGATGCCCGTCATGAACGCCGTTTCCACCGCCCCGCCGATGCCTCCGCTGCCCTGCCCCCCGTCACCGGCCCCGCCCATCTCCATCGGGGAGCCGAGCGGAATGGAACCGGGCTGGCTGCCCGCAATCGCGACACCCTCGCTGCCCTCCGCGCTCGTCTCGCTGGCCCGGCTTGAGGTCGCCGATCTGCGGTTCGAACTCCAGGATCGCGCGGTGGCGGAGATCGCCGCCCTGGCCGACCGGGTGGACGCCGCCATCGACGGGCTGGCGCCTTGCATCGGGCTGGACAATGTGCTGACCGGGCTGGAGAAGCTGGCCGAACGCTTCGCCCTGGAACTGCCGGACGCCGACCTTCTGGAGGCCGACGTGGTGGCGATGGCGGAATGGCCGGCGGAGCGCTGGGTGGCGGCCTTCCGCGCCGTCTGGGCCGGATTCCGCAGCGGTTGGAGCCGCTTTCCGACGCTGGGCGATTTCCGCGCGGCGCTCGACGCGGCGCCGATGCCGGCCGTGTCCCGCCGGGTCGGGGATCTGCGCCGCCTGTCCGCGCGCCTGCGGCAGGAGCAGGCTCTACGGCTGCGCACCGAGGAGCAGCGCCGCCGCTCGCGGGAGCGGGAGGAGGAGCGCGCCCGCCGGCAGACCGCCTTGGCGCTGCCCGCGCCGGACAGAAATAGGGCGGATCCGGTCGCCCGAATCCGCCCAAGTCAGGAGAGCTGCAACCGGAGCCCGGACGTGCCGGAAGGGCACCGGTGCTTCAAACCGTCCCCCGGGACGAGCCGGGGAACGGTCCGAACCGTGAAAGCCGGCGATGCGCGGTCAGCCGGCGATGAGGCCGCGCAATTGCCGGTTGGCGACCGCCAGCATGGCCAGATCGATGGCGGGCTGGGCGCGCAGCTCGGCCAGGAGCTGCTCGACCCGCTCGACCACCGGGCGGCGGCGGGCGATCCAGGATTCGACGGCGGCCTCCTCGCCGGCCTCGCTTTCCAGAACGCGGACGGTCAGCGCGCTCTGGTGGGCGAAGAGGTCGTCGACGATGGCGGCGATCGCCTGACGCTGCCAATGGTTGTCGAACTTGGAGCCGCTGGCGCGGTCGCGCAGCCATTCCAGTCCGAAACGCCGGCCCAGCCCGAAATAGACCGAGGCGACGGCGCTGACGTCGCGCCCGGCCCGTTCGGCGATGCGGACCAGATCCGGGGCGGCGGCCAGCACCGGCAGGGCGGCGATCCGGCGGGCCAGATCCTCCGGCACGCCCTGGCCGGTGGCCTCGGTCACGCGGGCGGCGAGCCGGCCGGCCTCCTCGGCGTCGAGCACGCGGTCGAGGCTGGCGGTCAGCGCCTCCACCCCCGGACGGAAGGCGGCGGTCTCGGCCGCCATGTCGAGCGGATGGGCGGCGTGGGCGAGGAACCAGGCGACCGTGCGCTCCATCAGCCGCACCGTGTCGAGCACCAGCGCCGTCTGGAGGGCGGCGGGAACCCGGTTGTCGAGCGCGTCGATGGCGTCCCACAGCGGGCGCAGGGCGAAGACGTCGCGGACGATGGCGTAGGCGCGGGCGACGTCGGCGGGGCCGAGGCCGGTCTTCTCCATCGTCTCCTTGACGAAGGTCGGGCCGACCCGGTTGACCAGGCTGTTGGTCACCTGCGTCGCCACGATCTCGCGCCGCAGGCGGTGCCGGGCGATCGCCTCGCCCTGGCCGTCGCGCAGGGGCTTGGGGAAGTAGCGCAGCAGATCTTCGGCCATCGCCGGGTCGTCCGGCAGATCCGAGGCCAGCAGGTCGTCGTAGAGCGTGATCTTGGCGTAGGCCAGCAGAACCGCCAGCTCCGGCCGAGTCAGGCCGCGACGCTCCGCCATCCGTTCCGAAAGCTCCTCCTCGCTCGGCAGATACTCGATGGCGCGGTTCAGCCGGCCGGCCTTCTCCAGCGACCGGATGAAGCGCGCCTGCGCCTCCAGCGCGGCCGCCCCCTGCGACTGGGCGACGGTCAGCGCGCTGGTCTGCCGGTAATTGTCGGCCAGCACCAGCGCCGCCACCTCGTCGGTCATCGCCGCCATCAGATGGTCGCGCTGTTTGGTGGTCAGATCGCCGCGCCCGACCACGTCGCCGAGCAGAACCTTGATGTTCACCTCATGGTCGGAGGTGTCGACGCCGGCCGAGTTGTCGATGGCGTCGGTGTTCAGCCGGACGCCCTTCTGGGCCGCCTCGATGCGGCCGCGCTGGGTGACGCCGAGGTTGGCGCCCTCGCCGACGACCAGCGCCCGCAGGTCGCGGCCGTCGACGCGCAGCGCGTCGTTGGCCTTGTCGCCGGCCTCGGCGTGGCTCTCGTCGGACGATTTGATGTAGGTGCCGATGCCGCCGAACCACAGCAGGTCGACCGGGGCCGTCAGCAGCCGGCGCATCAGCTCGACCGGGGCGATGTGGCTCTGCTCGATGGCGAAGCGGGCGCGCACCTCGGGCGTCAGCTCCACGGTCTTCACCGAACGCTCGACGATCATCGCGCCCTTGGACAGCTTGGAGCGGTCGTAGTCGGCCCAGGACGAGCGGGGCAGGGCGAACAGCCGGTTGCGCTCCTCCCAGCTCGCCGCCGCGTCGGGATCGGGGTCGAGGATGATGTGGCGGTGGTCGAAGGCGGCGAGCAGGCGGATGTGTTTCGACAGCAGCATGCCGTTGCCGAAGACGTCGCCCGACATATCGCCGACGCCGACGACGGTGAAGTCGGTGGTCTGGATGTCGGTGCCCATCTCGCGGAAATGCCGCTTGACCGACTCCCAGGCGCCACGCGCTGTGATGCCCATCGCCTTGTGGTCGTAGCCGGCCGAGCCGCCCGACGCGAACGCGTCGCCGAGCCAGAAGCCGTGATCGACCGACACCCCGTTGGCGATGTCGGAGAAGGTCGCGGTGCCCTTGTCGGCGGCGACCACCAGATAGGGATCGTCGGCGTCGTGGCGCACCACGTCCTTGGGCGGGACCACCGACCCGTCGGCGGCCAGGTTGTCGGTGACATCGAGCAGGCCGCGCATCAGCAGCTTGTAGCATTCGATGCCCTCGGCCTGGACCGCCTCGCGCGGGGAGCCCGGAGGCGGCGGACGCTTGACGACGAAACCGCCCTTGGATCCCACGGGCACGATGACCGAATTCTTGACCATCTGAGCCTTCATCAGGCCGAGGATCTCGGTGCGGAAATCCTCGCGCCGGTCGGACCAGCGGATGCCGCCGCGGGCGACCTTGCCGCCGCGCAGATGGACGCCTTCCATGCGCGGGGAATAGACGAAGATCTCGACCCAGGGGCGGGGCAGGGGCAGCTCGTCGATGGCGCCGCTGTCGAGCTTGAGGGACAGGTAGGGCTTGGGCTCGCCGTCGGCCGTGCTCTGATAGGCGTTGGTGCGCAGGGTGGCGCGGACCAGCGTGACGAAGCGGCGCAGGATGCGGTCGTCGTCGAGGTTGGTCACTGCGTCGAGCGCCTGGTCGATGGCCTGGAGGATCGGCGCTTCGTCGGAGCGGTCCTTCGGATCGAAGCGGGCCTTGAACAGCCGGGCGATCAGCCGGGCGGTCTGCGGATGGGCGGCGAGCGTCGCCTCCACCGTGTCCTGGGCGTAGGCGAAGCGGGCCTGCTTGAGGAACTTGGCGTAGGCGCGCAGCACCACCACCTCGCGTCCGGTCAGCCCGGCGCGCAGGATCAGCCGGTTGAGCCCGTCATCCTCCATCCGCCCGTCCCACACCGCGGCGAAGGCCTGCTGGAAGATCTCCTTCACCTGGACGCAGTCGACCGGGGTGCCGGTCTGGCTGCGCGCCGAGAAGTCGTGGATCCACACCGGCGGCTCGCCGCCGGCGGCGGTGACGTCGTAGGGCTGCTCGGTGATGACCTTCAGGTCCATGTGCTCCAGCATCGGCAGCACGTCGGACAGCGGCACCGGGCTGCCCTGGTGGTAGATCTTGACGTGAAGCTCGTGCTCCTCCGCCTCCAGCGGGCGGAACAGGGTGATGCCCAGGCGCTTCTGCGCCACCGCCTGCTCGATGCGGCCGATGTCGTGGACGGCGACCTCGGCGGTGAAATCCTCGCGGTAGCCGGCCGGGAAGGCGTCGGCGTAGCGCCGCAGCAGGGCGTTGCCGGCCTCCTCGCCATGGGCATCGACCAGCGCGTCGCGCAGCAGGTCGCCCCAGCTCCGCGCGGCCTGGACCAGCCGCATCTCCAGCTCCTGCACGTCCACAACCGGGATGGCGCCCGGCTCGGTGCGGATGATCAGGTGCAGGCGCGCCAGCGTGCTGTCGGAGAGCTGGGTGTGGGTGGCGGCGCAGGTCCCCTTGTAGGCCGTCTCCAGGAGACCCTGGATCTTGCGGCGCAGGCCGGTGTCATAGCGGTCGCGCGGCACGAAGACCAGGCAGGAGACGAAGCGCTCGAACGGATCCCGGCGGACGAACAGGGCCAGCCGCTGCCGCTCCTGGAGATGCAGGATGCCGAGCGCGGTTTCGAACAGCTCCGGCACCGGGGTCTGGAACAGCTCGTCGCGCGGGTGGGTCTCCAGGATGTTGAGCAGCGCCTTGCCGTCATGCCCCTGCGGGTCGAAGCCGGCCCTCGCCATCACGTCGGCGACCTTGCGGCGCAGGAAGGGGATCTCGCGCGGGCTGCGGTTGTAGGCGACGGAGGTGAACAGCCCGACCGTCAGCAGGGCGCCGACCACCTTGCCGTCGGCGTCGAAGCGCTTGACCAGGATGGCGTCGAGCGGCACGGCGCGGTGGACCGTGGCCAGCCGGGTGCCCTTGGTCACCAGCAGCGGGCGCGGCTGGTGCAGGAAGGCGCGGATCTCCGCCGGCAACACGGCGGCGTGGCCGTGCTCGTCGAACACCGTCACCTCCGGGTCGCGCAGCACGCCGATGCCGCTGCCCTCGACCAGCTCCAGCCAGGGTTCGTCCGGGTTGCGGCCGGGCGCCACGTCGTAGTGGCGGCTGCCCAGCAGCGTGACGTTGCCGGCGTCGACCCAGGTCAGGAAATCGGCGGTCTCCGCCGCGTCGGCCGGGTCGGGCGCACGGGCGCTGTCGTCGCGGGCGGCGCGGACGCGCTCGCGCATCGGCTCCCAATCCTCCACCGCGGCGCGCACGTCGGCCAGCACGCGTTCCAGCCCGTCGCGCAGGCGGGCCAGCGCCGCCGGGTCGGACTGCGGGTCGATCGAGCAGTGCATGAAGGATTCGTCGCGCGCCCACCCCTCCTCGGAGGTCCGCTCGTCGCCCGGCTCCAGCAGCTCCTCCAGCCGGCCGGCCGCGTCGCGGACGACGCGCACCACCGGGTGGATCACCAGATGCACGGTGACGCCCTGGCGGTTCAGCTCCGCCGTCACCGAATCGACGAGGAAGGGCATGTCGTCGTTGACGATCTCCACCACCGAGCGGTCGGACTGCCAGCCATGCTCGTCGAGGCGCGGCGAGTAGACGCGCACGCGGGCGGCGCCGGGCTGCCGCTGCTGCCCCCACTGCCACATCGACAGCGCCGCCCCGTAGAGCTGCTCCGGAGTCGAGCGCAGGAAATCGTCCGGCGGCACGTTGCCGTAGAAGCGCTGCACGAAGCGTTCCGCCCGTGCGTTCGGTACCCGGCTGCGCACAAGCTCGGCCAGCTGCTTGCGCATGTCGCCCGCCAGATCCTTCGTCGCCGTACGCATGATGGTGCTTTTCTCCCAGACAATGTTTTGTCTGGTAGTACCACCGTAACACTGACAATTCGACGACAAATTAACGGCAGTATATCTGACTAATCCGGATTATATAGTGGGAAAAGGCGCTTCCGCCGTAAGATCTTCGACCAATCGCCGGGCATGCGCCGACAACCCGTCGAAGCGGCGCGCGCACAGCAGCAGAACGCGCGGCGCCCACGGGTCGGACAGGGGAACCACCTGGAGCGCCGAGGACTCGCGCGCCCGCAGGGCGGCCATCTCGGGCACGATGCCGATGCCGACGCCGCGCTCGACCAGCCGGCACAGCGCCACCGGCCCGCGCACGCGCACCCGGAAGGACAGGCTGCGGCCGACCCGCGCGGCGAGGCTGTTGAGATACTCCTGCAAGGCGCTGCCGGAGCTGAGCCCGACGAAGGGCTCGTCGAGCACCTCGGCGAAGGCGACCTCCGCCCGTCCGGCCAGCCGGTGGCCGTGCGGCATCACCAGCACCAGCCGGTCGCTGCGGAAGGGCCGGCTCTCCAGCCCGGCGAGATCGGCCATGTCGGCGACGACGCCGAGGTCGGCCAGCCCGGCGGCCACCGCCTCGACGATGGCGTGGCTCGGGCGTTCCTCCAGGTCGATGTCGATGTTGGGGTTGGCGGCGAGGAAGCCGGCCAGCGCGTCGGGCAGGAACTCGTTGATCGCCGCCGTGTTGGACAGCAGCCGGACATGGCCCTTCAGGCCCTTGGCGTACTCGTTCAGCTCGCCGCGCATGCGCTCCAGCTGGTGCAGCACCAGCCGGGCGTGGTGGACGACGGCGCGCCCGGCCGGGGTCGGGCGGGCGCCGCGCCGCCCGCGCTCCAGCAGGGGGATGCCCAGCGCCTCCTCCATCCCGCGGATGCGCGCGCTGGCCGAGGCGAGCGCCATGGCGCTGCGCTCGGCCCCGGCGGTGATGCTGCCGGTTTCGGCGACGTGCAGGAACAGCCGCAGGTCGGTCAGGTCGAAGCGCAAGGCGGGGCATCCGGACGGCGGTGTCTGGCGGGACGTCAGCCTTCGGTATGGCCGAAGGCTGACTGCGCGAAAGCCAGATTGTGGCCTTTCGCCGCATCGATCAAGTTTGAAAGCGGCATCTCACCCAGCCGGGCGACGGATCGGCCAGGGAAGCGAAGGAGGACGTGACATGGCGTTGCTGGACCGGGACGGGCGGGAGGAGCGGGGCGGAACCGGAGAGGTCGACCGCCGCCTGCTGGTGGTCGCGCTGGCGCTCGCCCTGCTGACGCTGCTGGCCGTGCTGGACCTGCACCGCCCGGTGCCGGGCTCGGAACCGCCGGTCGAGGTGCGCATCCCGCCGATGGAGGCGCTGCCGCTCCCTGCGCCGGGCAAGCCCGTCGTTGCATCGAAGCGGATCGATCCGGACGAGCTGCTGGCCTACGATTGAGGGAATGAGTTCGGCCTCGCTTGCCCCCACCCCATCCCTCTCCCGCCCAGCGAGGAAGGGATGGGGAGCTTGCCTGGCCGAACTCTCAACCCCGAACCTCCTCCGGCGGGGTCTCGCTCCCGGCACCCAGCGGCCGTTCCATCAGGACGCTGTCGATCCAGCGTCCGAACTTGTAGCCGGCCCCCGGCAGAAGTCCGGCGGGACGGAAGCCGCAGGCCGTGTGCAGCCCGATGGAGCCGTGGTTGTCGCTGCCGCCGATCACAGCGATCATCCGCCGGTAGCCGGCCGCCTCGCAGATCCCGATCAGCGGCATGAGCAGCGCCCGGCCGACGCCGCGCCGCACCATCCCGGAATCGACATAGACCGAGTTTTCCAGGGTGAAGCGGTAGGCGCTGCGCGTCCGGTACAGCCCGGCGTAGGCGTAGCCGGCGAGCGCGCCCTCGCACTCCGCCACCAGATAGGGCAGGCCGCGCGCCAGGATGTCGGCCCGCCGGCGCGCCATCTCGGCGGCGTCGGGCGGAACCTCCTCGAAGGAGGCGGTGCCGGTCCGCACATGGTGCGCGTAGAGCGCGGCGATGGCCGGCACATCCTCGTCGCGCGACGGGCGGATGATCAGGGACGAAAGGGAAGGGGCGCGGGTCACGGCGGTCAACTCCGAAGGCTCGGTGCGGGACGGTCGGCGGGAAGCAGGGCGGCGCAGGCGGCCGCCAACCCGCCGCCGACGCCGAGAAGGGCGAAGCCCCAGCCCCAGGCGGAGCCCGAACCGGCACCGGCGCCGTCGAGCACCAGCCCGACCGCCAGCGGCGCCACGCCGCCGGCGCCGAAGCCGAGGATGGAGCGCACCGCCAGCGCCGCCCCCAGGCTGCCCGGCTCGACCGATTCGGTCATCGCGGTGGACAGCACGGGCGAATCGCCGAGCGCGGAAAAGCCGTAGAGGGCGGCGACCGGCAGGATCAGCCAGACCGGCAACGCCGCCATCCAGCCGATGGCGAGCGAGCAGGCGGCGCCCAGCAGCCCCATCGCCAGCAGGACGGCGCGCCGGCCCAGCCGGTCGGACGCCCGTCCCATGGTCAGCGACGACAGGAAGCCCGACAGATGGATGGCCCCGGCGATCCACAGCCCCTGGATCGCGGCCCCTCCCGCGGTGCCTCCCGGCCCGGACAGCGTGGCGGTGAGGAAGGCCGGCAGCCACGCCCACATGCCCAGCAGTTCCCAGCAATGGGTCGTATAGCCGGCGGTCAGCAGGAAGGAGCGGCGGTCGGACAGGAAGCGGAAGGCGCCGCGCAGGCTGCCCGCCCGTTTCCCGGCGACGAGGTTGGGGCGTCCGCGCAGGCCGGGCAGGGCGGTCAGCAGGGCCAGCAGCGGCCCCAGCCCGCAGGCGATGAAGGCGGCCTCGTAGCCGAAGCGGTCGCTCAGCCCCGCCGCCAGAGCGATGGAGGCGAAGTAGCCGAGCGACCCGGCGCCGAGCAGCCAGCCGACCGCCGCCCCGCGCCGCTCCGCCGGCACCCCCTGGGCCACCAGCATGATGGAGGGGGCGTAGGTGCCGCCCTGCGTCGCGCCCAGCAGGGCGAACAGGACCAGCCCGCTGGTGGCGTCGCGCGCCAGGAAGGCGAAGGCCAGCCCGGTCAGCGCGGTGGCCCAGCTCGACCACAGGAAGACGCGCTTGGCGCCCAGGCTGTCGGCGAACCAGGAGGAGAGCACCAGCGACAGGGCGTAGCCGATGTTGAAGGCGGCCTGGATGCCGCCGGCCTCGCCGCCGGACATGCCCCAGGCGTTCATCGTTGGGATCAGCGCCCCGGCATAGACCATGAAGGCCAGCGAGGATCCGAAGCGGCTGGCGCAGAGCAGGATCAGCCAGAGAGGTGTGGGGGGGTGGGGGGGCGCGGGCGTCTTGGTCATGCCCCAGCTTCGTCGGGGGAGAGTTGAAAGGCAAATTTATTGATCTGATGAAGATCATAAGGAAAACTGTGGGTATGCGCGGCCTGAACCTCGACCAGCTCCTGACCTTCGCGACCGTGGTGGAGCATGCCGGCTTCACCGAGGCCGCCGTCCGGCTCGGCCTGACCCAGCCGGCGGTCAGCATGCAGATCCGCAACCTGGAGGAGCGCTTCGGCGTCCGCCTGATCGAGCGGGTCGGCAAGCGGGCGCTGCCGACCGCCGCCGGCCGAGACCTGCTGCCCTTCGTCCGCCGCCTGCGCGACGAGGCCGACGCGGCGGTCGCCCGCATGATGAGCCACCGGGCCGGCGCGGTCGGCCGCGTGCGCATCGGCACCGGGGCGACCGCCTGCATCTACCGGCTGCCGCCGCTGCTGGCGGCTCTGCGCGCCGACCATCCCGGTCTGGAGATCATCGTCGTGACCGGCAACACGCCCGAGATCCTGGATTCGGTGGAGGCCGGAACGCTCGACCTCGCTCTGGTGACTCTGCCCGCCGTGCGTCCCGGCCTGTCGATCGAGCCGGTCCGCGTCGAGGAGATGGTCGCCGTGGACGCGCGCGCCGGCGGTTCGGACGGCGTCGCCATATCCCCGGCGGAGGTCGCCGCCGGCCCGCTGATCCTCTACGAGCGCGGCGGCACCATGCGGGCGGTGATCGACGCCTGGTTCGTCGCCGGCGGGGCGCGGCCGCGCCCGGCGATGGAACTCGGCAACGTCGAGGCGACCAAGCATCTGGTCGCCGCCGGGCTCGGCCGCTCGATCCTGCCGGCGGTCACCGTGGCGGGGGAGGGCGACCGCGAGCGCTTCGCCGTCCGTCCGCTGTCGCCGCCGCTGACCCGGACGCTGGGGCTGGCGCTGCGCCGCGACAAGGTGCCCGATCCCGGTGTCCGCGCCCTGGTGAAGGCGATCGCGTCCATGGCGTGAAGGGGGCGCGGCGCCCTTGCCCACGGCGCCCCGAGATGATCCGACGAGATATCGCCTTTGGGCGAGTTTACAGATCCTTCCGAGCTTGCGCACTCTGCACGCTTGGAAATGTCCCGCCCGCTTCGAGTGCCGATGACCGAACCGCCTGTTACGCCCACCCGACAGCCCGATACCGGCGGGGATGGCGTGGATGCGCTGCGTGCCCGTCTTGCCGTTCTGGAGGCGGAGAACGCTGCCTTGCGGAGGGTCGTCGAGTCCTCCGGCGCCAAGGCCGACGATCTGCGGACCATCGCCGGCCTGAACGACGACCTGCGCGCCGCCCTCGACGATCTGGAGCGCAGCCGTTCCGCCCACGCCGAGAGCGAGGGGCGGCTGCGGGCCATCCTCGACAGCGCCACCGAGCACGCCATCGTGACGCTGGACGTCAATGGGCGGGTGACGAGCTGGAATCCCGGCGCCACCCGCATCCTGGGTTGGAGCGAGGCCGAGATCCTGGGGCAGGACAGCGTCGTCTTCCACACGCCCGAGGACGCCGAGGCCGGGATCCCCGCCGCGCTGCGCGCCGCCGCGCGGGCCGAGGGGCAGTGCCGCGACGAGCGCTGGTTCCACCGCAAGGACGGGGCCGCCTTCTGGGGGGCCGCCACCATCCTGCCGCTGCTGGACGGCAAGGGGGGCGGCTTCCTGAGCATCCTCTACGACCGCACGCGCGAGCGGTCGGTGGAGAACGCCATCCAGGAGGTCCAGCAGCGGGCGACCGACGTGCTCGACAGCATCGACGAGGCGTTCCTGTCCATCGACCGCGAGTACCGCGTCACCTATCAGAACCGCCGGGCCGAGGAACTCGACCATCTGCCGCTCTCGGCCGTGCTCGGCCGCCGCCTGTGGGAGATCTGGCCCGAGATGGTCGGCTCCGAGGTCGAGGCGATCTGCCGCCGTGCGATGGAGGAGCGCGTCTCGACCGCGCTGGAGAAGCGGTTCGAGGGGAACGGGCGGGAACTGTGGGTGGAGATCCGCTACCACCCCACCCCCGAAGGCATCGGCTGCTTCTTCCGCAACATCACCGCCCGCAAGCGGGCGGAGGAGGCGGCCGCGGCCCAGCACGCCCGCACGGTCGAGATCCTGGAGAGCATCAGCGACGCCTTCTACACGCTCGACCATGACTGGCGCTTCACCTACATCAACAGCAAGGCCGAGCAGATCTGGGGCCGCAAGCGCGAGACCCTGCTGGGCCGCGTCCTATGGGACGCCTTCCCCCAGGTGCTGGGCAGCGAACCCTTCGAGGCGCATCGGCAGGCGGTGCGCGAGAACCACATGGTGACGGTGGAGGCGCTGTCCCCGGTCGTCCATCAGTGGATCGAGACCAGCATCTACCCCAGCGCCGCCGGCCTGTCGGTCTATTTCCGCGACATCACCGGCCGCCGCGCCGCCCAGGACGCCCTGCTGCGCGCCAAGGAGGCGGCGGAGCAGGCCAGCATCGCCAAGGGCAAGTTCCTCGCCGCCGCCAGCCACGACCTGCGCCAGCCCCTCCAGGCCCTGCTGCTGTTCGTCGACGTGCTGAAGCCGCACGTCCAGGGCAGCCGGGGCGAAAGCGCCCTGATGCATCTGGCGCGCGGGCTCGACGCGCTGAAGGATCTGCTGGACAGCCTGCTCGACATGTCGCGGCTCGACGCCGGCATCGTCGAACCGTCGATCGAGGACGTGCCGCTGCAACCGCTGTTCGAGCACATCGCCGCCTCCTACCGGCCGGTGGCGGCGGCGCGCGGGCTGGATCTGCGGGTCGAGGCCTGCCGGGGCACCGCGCGCAGCGATCGCACGCTGCTGGTCCGCATGGTGCGCAATCTGGTGGAGAACGCGTTGCGCTACACCGAGACCGGGCGGATCGACATCGAATGCCGCCGCGCCGGCGACCGGCTGCTGATCGAGGTGCGCGACACCGGCATCGGCATCCCGCCCGAACATCTGGAGCGCATCTGGGAGGAGTTCCATCAGGTCGGCAACCCGGAGCGCGACCGCAACCGCGGCCTCGGGCTTGGGCTGGCCATCGTGCGCCGGCTGTCGCAGCTTCTCGACCATCCGGTCGGCGTCCGGTCGGTGCCGGGAAAGGGCACCGCCTTCACCCTGGCGGTGCCGGCCGGACGGACGGAATCGGCTTCGGGCGGCGCGGCGGACGACGCGGTGGCCGGGCGGGGACGCTTCGCCGTGCTGGTCGACGACGACGCCATCGTCCTGCTCGGGCTGGAGACGATCTTCCGCGAATGGGGCTACGAGGTGCTGGTCGCCGGCTCCGCCGACAGCGCGGTCGAGGCGCTGACCCGCAAACCCCGGCGGCCCGACATCGTCGTCGCCGACTACCGTCTGCGCGAGGGGCGCACCGGGACAGAGGCGGTGGCGCGCATCCGGGCGCTGTTCGAGGATTCCGGCCGGGAGCCGGTGCCCGGCGTGATCCTGACCGGGGAGACCGGCCCCGACTGCGAGCGCGATGCCGCCGCGCACGGACTCGGCGTCATCCACAAGCCGGTGACCCCCCGGCAATTGAGCCACGCGCTGGGGCGGCTGTTCAGCACGGAGTGAAAAGGGCTCCGGACCTTCAGCTTCCGATTGCGGGTTTTGGCGGAAAACACCCTTGTCGAGGGTGTCGCGTGCGCTTGTCCAAGGTCCTCCCATCACCTTTTGAAAAGAAGAAGCTCAACGAAAGTACTATGAGCCCGTCTTTTCGACTGTGCAATGCACAATCATGGAATTTCTTGATTCTTTTGATCGACTCGACCGCATTGTTCCAATGGATGATATTGGACGACTTGTTTTATATTAATTTTACGGAGCGGCATGAAAACAAAAGAACAGTGTGTCGTTCTTTTGTATGACGCCGCGATGTCGGATCCTTATCCGATCTCTTGACCGATCGACATGACGACGATGGCGGTGTCGTGGAAGTCTCGCGCATGCAGCAAGAACAGAGAGGTTGTGGGTCGGGTTTTATTGTCGAAAGTCCCATTGTTCGCGCACCCCTTTTTGCCCCGTATGCGTCTCCAGGCGCTTCCGGGCGCCGAACCGGCCGCCGCTTGTGAGCCTTCCCGAACGCGGGGGTTTCGAAGGCGAGGCGAAGGCCGGGATCCGGGGGACAAGCTCTGCCAAGAGAAAGGGCGCGAAACGATGCTGAATGGCATTTGCACGAGAATGCGGACTGTGGTGCGGACCGGCGTGGCGGCCGGCCTGGGATTGTTGGGGTTGTCGGCCCTGGGAGGGTTCGGCGCGCCGGCGCTGGCCGGGTCGGTGACGCAGCCCGGTGAGACCATCGGTCTGGCCACCGGCGCGCCGCTGCCGGAGGGCGTCTATTTCGTCGACACCTTCGACTGGGGCGTTCGCAAGGGCGAGAACGGCAACCCCGACGTGACGCTGGGGGTCAACATCCCGGTGCTGGCCTGGTCGACCCCGGCCAAGCTGCTCGGCGCCCGCGTCCAACTGCTGGCCGCCCTGCCGGCGCTGGAGGTCGGCGTCCAGGGCAGCGACCACACCAGCGGCCTGTACAACCCGTTCCTCGCCGGCCAGCTCGCCTGGGATCTGGGGAACGGCTTCGGCGCCAGCTACCTGCTGGGCGTCTATCTGCCGGTCGGCAACAAGCTGGGCTTCGACACCACCTCGATCAACCAGCGCGTCGCCGTCAGCTACACCGGCGACGACTGGAACCTGACCGCCAACGCCATCTACGGCATCGCCACCCGGAAATCGTCGCGGACCGTCAACCCCGACTTCCTCAACATCGACCTGACGGCCGCCAAGAGCGTCGGCAAATGGTCGGTCGGGCCGGTGGGTTTCGCTTCCTTCGACCTCAACCGGCCGGTTGCCGGCTACCGCAAGCAGGAGCAGGTCGCGCTCGGCGGTCTGGTCGGCTACAACTTCGATCAGTTGATTCTCCAGGCCTATCTGACCAGCACGGTCCATCAGGAGAATTACGGCGGCAACGACACCCGCGCCTGGGGGCGCCTGATCCTGCCCTTCTGAGGCCCCGGCCAGCACCGGCCGTCTGAAAGGATGGGGAAAGCAAGGGCGGAGGGGGCGGACGCCCTCTCCGTCTCAAGCGTCGCTTCAGGGGGTGGCGGTCCCGGAAGCGCGGAAAGCGGTGCCGGTGTCATCGCTGGCGAACGGAATCCCGCCCCTTTCTCCGGCCGGAGGCGGACAGCCGCTCGAGCGCCGGCGGGATTGCGCGGTGAAAGCACGCCTGTCTCACGACCCGCGCTCGCCGAGGAAGGCCGTCAGCAGCTTCTCCGCCGCCAGGATGTGGTTGACCACCGCGGCGCAGGCGGCGTCGGCGTTCCCGGCGCGGCAGGCGGCCAGCAGGGCGCGGTGCTCGTCCTGGGAGCGCGGGTGGTAGCCGAGGGCGGCGAACTGGAAGCGCAGATAGCGGTCGGCCGCCGCCAGATGCTGCTCGGCCAGCGCCAGCAGGCGCGGACGCCCGGCCCGCGCGTAGAGCGTCATGTGGAAGCGGCGGTTGAGTTCGCCCATCCGGCCGGGGTCGGTCTCGGCGTCCATCTCGCCGATCAGTTCCTCCGCCAAGGTGAAATCGCCGGCGGTCAGGCGGGGCAGCGACAGCCGCAGCGCCGCCGGTTCCAGCGCCGCGCGGATGGCGCTGATGTCGGCGGAATCCGCCGCCGAGATCTCCGCCACCACGGCGCCCCGGTGGGGATGGAACTCGACCAGCGCGCGGGCCTCCAACTGGCGCAGGGCCTCGCGCACCGGCATGCGGCTGACGCCGAAGGCCGCCGCCAGTTCCTCCTGGCGCAGCGGCGCGCCGGCCGGCAGGGCGCCGGTCAGGATCCCCTCGCGCATCGCCGCCTCGACGAATTCGGTCGCCGTGCGGAAATGCCGGCGGTTGCGCTCGATCACGGCGCTCAGGGCCACGGCGGTCAGGGCGGACGGCCGCGCGTCGGAAGCTGGAGGCATGGAGGTCCGTTCAAAAAAGCCGCTTGCCTGGATATTGGATCCAATTTATCGATGGTCCACCTCCCTGTCCAGAACACCGCGCGCAGAGGCCCGACCATGCCATCCTCCACCCCCCTCGACGATCGAGACGACCTCGCCGCGACCTCCGGCCGTGGCGGCGGGCTGTCGCCGTCGGCGGTCGGCACCGGGCTGCTGGTGGCGCTGGTCGGCTACGCCAGCTCGGTCGCCGTGGTGATCCAGGGGCTGTCGGCGGTCGGCGCCGACACCGGCCAGATCACCTCGGCGCTGGTGGCGGTCGGCTTTTCCATGGGGCTGGCGGCGATCCTGCTGGCGACGCGCCAGCGCAAGCCGATCAGCGTCGCCTGGACGACGCCGGGCATGGCGCTGCTGGCGGCGACCGGGCCGGTGGCCGGCGGCTTTCCGGCGGCGGTCGGGGCCTTCCTGACGGTGGCGGGGCTCGTCATGCTGACCGGGCTGTGGACCTCGCTCGGCCGCTGGATCGCGGCGATCCCCAAGCCGCTGGCCAACGCCATGCTGGCCGGCATCCTGCTGAAGCTGTGCCTGGCGCCCTTCGCGGCGATCCAGCAGGCGCCGGGGCTGGGGCTGCTGGTCCTGGCGGTGTGGGCGGTGGTCGGGCGCGTCAACCGGCTCTACGCCGTGCCGGCCGCCGTGGCGGTGGCGCTGGGGGCGATGGCGCTGAACCCGCCGGTTGCCGGTGGTTTGCCGGCCGATCTGTGGCCGGGCCTGACGTTGGTCACACCGGTCTTCACCTGGGAGGCGCTGGTCGGCATCGCCCTGCCTCTGTTCGTCGTCACCATGGCGTCGCAGAACATCCCCGGCCTCGCCGTGCTGGCGACCTTCGGCTACACGCCGCGGGTGCCGCCGCTGTTCCTGGCGACGGGGGCGTTCTCGGCGCTGAGCGCCCCCTTCGGGGCGCCGACGGTCAATCTGGCGGCGATCACCGCGGCGATGTGCGCCGGCCCCGACGCCGACCCGCGCCCGGAGCGGCGCTGGCAGGCCGCGGTGGTCGGCGGGCTCGGCTACATCGCGCTGGCGGCGCTGGCGGCGGTGACCGCCACGCTGGTGATGCGCTCGCCGCCCATCCTGATCGAGGCGGTGGCCGGGCTGGCCCTGCTCGGCGCCTTCGGCGGCGCGCTGCTGGGCGCGGTGCAGACCGAGGAGGAGCGCGTCCCGGCGCTGGTCACGCTGCTGGTGACCGCGTCGGGCCTGTCCTTCTTCGGCGTCGGCTCGGCCTTCTGGGGGCTGCTGTTCGGCGGGGCGATGCACGCCCTGAACCGTTGGAACCCCCGCAAGGCGGCACGCTGAAAGCCGGTCAGGCGCTGGCCAGCAGGTCGGCGACCGCCTCGACCGCGGCGGCGGCGTAGGGTCGGATGCGCGGCGGGATCTGCGACGGGTTGATCCCCGGTCCGAGGATGCCGACGCCGACCGGCTTCAGGAATTCGAGTTGCAGGTCGATCAGGCTCTTGATGACGGCGTGGCCCATGACGTTGCCGTGCTCGGTCTCGCCGCGCTCGATGATGCCGAGCGCCACGGCGCCGGCCACGTCGTCCCGGCGCAGCAGGCGTTTGATCGCCAGCGGCTTTTCCATGGAGCCGGGGACCCAGACCTCGGCGACGATGCCGAGCTGGCGGCGGGCGGCGACGGCGCGCGCCTCGTCCAGCATTTCCTCGACCTCACGGCGGTGGAACCGTCCGAGCACGATGCCGATGTTGTTCACCCTCTGCCACTCCCGTTTCACTGCGACCCTGCGTCGAGGCGCCCAAAGTGTCGCCGCGCCGCGCAAAGTGCAAGATTCATCACCGCCGGCCGTGGCGGTGTTGAATCAAGCCGCGCCGGGCTGTCTGATCTCGATGCATTTCAGAACAATTTCAGACCGGCAATTTCCATAAAAATTGAAGAAAATACGACGTTTGGCGAGGCCTGGCATCGAGGGGCCGCGCGTGGCTGTGGGGCGCCGGGCATGAAGGGTGCGATCGAATACGCGCCGTCGACCTTCGAGGAGCGGGGGGCCGCCGTGGCCTTCACGACACCGCTTCTGTCGCAGACGCGGGTGCGCCGGGGCGAGCGGTCCAAGCTGGAGGTGCTGATCCCCGCCCTGTCGCAGGGCTCCGGCATCTACGTCGTCGCCTGGAAGTCGGTGCCGGAGATGGTCGCGATGACCATGCACGACCGCTATCTGCACGAGCTGATCGTCGGCGAGGAATCCTGCTCCCCGCACGAGATCCGGCGGGCGACGCTGCGGGCGGCGCGCAAGGGACTGGCCGGGCCGCAGGCGGCGCAGGCCGCCCGCCGCGCGCTCGACGAGGACGAGGAGCAGGGCACGCTCACCCACTACCTGCTGATCCTGGCGATCCTCAAGGCGGTCGGGCTGGAATCGCCGGAAATGCTGAAGGCCGGCATCGGCACCGAGGAGGGGCAGCGGCTGACCCGCCAGCTGATGACGCGGGCGGCCGGCAGCCTGACGCTCGACGCGACGGTGCTGTACACCCGTCTGGCGGAGATCGCGGCCGTGGTGTCGCCGGTCGGGCTGGCGCAGTCGCCGAAGCCGGGGCGCCTGCTGCGCTGCCTGAACGACCTGAAGAGCTTCCGGCAGGCCATGCAGGACTGGGCGCGCGAGGTGCCGAGCGACACCTCCCCGGTCGCCGTCTTCTGTGCCGAGGTCGCCCAGCACACCATCGGCATCGGCGACGCGGTGCTGGCCGACTTCCACCGGCGCATCGAGGCCATCGGCCCGCTGATGCGCGGTTGGGACATGGAGATCGTTCGCATCCGCGACCACGCCACCCGCATGGCCTGGCTGCTCGACGGCTGGTCGCACATCACCGGGGCCTGGGAGCTGGCGCAGGGCGAGGACCGTCACCATCAGGCGGTCGCGATCAACGAGCTGTTCCGCATCCTGCCGCTGCTGCCCCGCGCGGAGAGCGGCCGCGACCTGATGGCGGATTCGCGGCGCGTCCAGTCGGTCCAGCGCCGCTCGGTCCGCATGCTGGAGGATTGGCGGACCGGCGTCATGGACGTCGAGGCGATCCGCCGCATCGAGACGCTGAAGGCGCGGGCGCCATGACCATGCCCGGCCGGAACCCCGATCCGCGGGTTGGCGCGGTGCCCGGTGCCTCGGCGGACCGGCTGCCGACCCTGGAGCACAAGCTGCTCGACATTCCCGCCCACAAGTTCGTCGAGGTGGTCGGTCTGCTGGAACGGGTGCGCGACCATCCCGACGTGCGGCAGACCTTCAACATCATCCGGCCGCGCCTCGCCCAGATCCGGCCGGGCCGCCGGCCGACGCTGAAGCGCGTGCTGTGCATGCCGTTCGAGGATGTGCTGGAAAGCCGCCACGGTGGCGACGCGCCGCTCGGCCGCATCGGGCGGCGGGTGATCGAGCCGATCTGGGGCCTGATCGCGGAGGTCGCCGACCGCCACCAGATCGCCCAGCTCGACCGTCAGGTGCAGGAGGCGTCGCCGGGCAGCCGCAACGCCCTGTTGAACGTCGGGCGGGTGCTGTGGCCGCTGGCCGCCCGCATCCTGCGCGACGCGCTGGACGGCGCGGCGTCCCGGCCGGCGCTGGCCCGGCGGCTGGACGGCGACGGGAAGCTGCTGGAGCAGGTGGCCGACATCGCCGCCTTTCTCGACATCGGGCCCGCCGTCGAGGCGCTGAAGGACGAGCTGTCCCCCAAGCCGTTGCCCGCGCTGGAGGAGCGGCATCTGGCCGCCATCGGGCGGGCCGCCCAGACGGTGGCGCCCGACGCCGTCCGTCACCTGCTGCTGATCGCCGCCGCGCGGCTCGCCACGCCGGCCGACCTGCTGGCGGCGCTGCCCGATCTGGATCTCGGCCGGGCGGGACGGGACCGGCCGGGGCTTTTCGCCCAGCTCGGCGCCCTGGTGGTCGGCGACCTGGAGGAGCGCAGCGCGCGGCTGGACGGCGCGGGCGGAGTCGCGCCGGAGGCCGCTGTTATCGTTGCCGAGCGGCTGGTCGCCAGCGTCACCACGGCGGCTGCGGCGATGAGCCGGCTGAGGGACCCGCGGCATCGCGAACGGCTGGAGGCGGTGACCACGGCGGTGGCCGCGATGGTGCGGGGCAGCGTCCTGCAAACGGCGCCCGAGGGCATCCTCGCCGCCGTTCCCGTCGCCGACCGCCGGCAGGCGCCGGTGGTGGACGAGGCGGCCCAGGCCACCGCCGAGGAGCACGCCCGCGCGCTGCGCCGCTGCGCCGGGCTGGCCGGGGCGCTCGGCCTGCAAAAGCCGGTCGACGACACTCTGGCGGCGATGGGGGCCGGCTTGCAGCAGCGGGCTCAGGCACTGCTCGACGGCCACCGTTGGACGGCGGGCCGCCCCGACGAGGCCGAGGCGTCGGAGTTGAACCTGTTCTACGCGCTGCGCCTGCTGGAGCTGGTCGGCGGCCCCGCCAGGGCGGAGCCTCTGCGCCTCGCCATCATGGACGCCATCGGCGGTTTCACCGGCGACTGAGCGGCCGGTTTCAGCCTGCGACCAGATCGTCCAGCCGGAAGCCGGCGATCTTGTAAATCTCCTCCAGCGCGCGGGCGAATTCGGCGTCCGGAGCGTTGGCGACCCGCTCGCGCATCGCCTGGAGGATCTGCGGCCGGGTGCTGAAGCGCACCGCCATGATGAAGGGGAAGCCGAAGCGCGCGCGGTAGGCGCGGTTGAGGGCGCGCTGTTCCTCCGCCTCCGCCTCGGTCAGCTCGTCCAGCCCGGCGCGGGCCTGCTCGGTCTGCGAGAAGGCGGTCAGGTTGGCCGGGCGCGTCGCCCGATCAGCCAGATCCGGGTGCGACAGGATCAGGGCGCGCTGGCGCTCCGCCCCGGCCTCGCGGACGATGGCGGCCATCGCGGCGTGGAGCGCCGCCTTGTCGGCGAAGGGGCGGCGGCCCCAGGCGGCCTCGGCGACCCAGGGGCTGTCCTCGAACACGGTGCCGAGAGCCGCGACGAAGGCGGCGCGCTCCATGCGGTTGAGATCGTCCAGGCTGTGCGGCATGTCGGTCGGCTTCCGGTCGGAAAGAGTGGCGGTCAGGGCGTGTAGGGGTGCTCGGCGATCCAGTGGCGGGCGATGTCGAGCCGTGTCGCGACCCACACCTGCTCGTGCCCGTTCACATAGTCGAGGAAGCGCGCCAGCGCCGCCGCCCGGCCGGGGCGGCCGACCAGACGGCAATGCAGGCCGATGGACATCATCTTCGGGCTGTTGACGCCCTCGGCGTAGAGCACGTCGAAGCTGTCCTTCAGGTAGGCGAAGAACTGGTCGCCGGAGTTGAAACCCTGGCTGGTCGCGAAGCGCATGTCGTTGGCGTCGAGCGTGTAGGGCACGATCAACTGCGGGCGGCCGTGGCTGGCGTCCCAGTAGGGCAGGTCGTCGGCGTAGGAATCGGCGTTGTAGAGGAAGCCGCCCTCCTCGGCGACCAGCGCCCAGGTGTTCGGGCTGCAACGGCCGAGATACCAGCCGAGCGGGCGGGAGCCGGTGACGCGGGTGTGGACCTCGATGGCGCGCAGCAGATGCTCGCGCTCCAGCTCCCTGGGCAGATGCTGGTAGTCGATCCAGCGCCAGCCGTGGGTGGCGATCTCCCAGCCGGCGTCCTTCATGGCGGCGACGATCTGCGGGTTGCGCTCCAGCGCCATGGCGACGCCGTAGACCGTCACCGGCATCTCCCGCTCGGTGAACATCCGGTGCAGCCGCCAGAAGCCGGCGCGCGCGCCGTATTCGTAGATCGATTCCATGTTCATGTGGCGGGCGCCGGGGATCGGCTGGGCGCCGACGATCTCCGACAGGAAGGCTTCCGAGGCCGCGTCGCCGTGCAGGACGCAGTTCTCGCCGCCCTCCTCGTAGTTGATGACGAACTGCACCGCGATCCGCGCGCCGCCCGGCCAGTTGGCCTGCGGCGGCATGGCGCCGTAGCCGATCATGTCGCGGGGGTAGGTCTCGGTCGTCATGGCGCGTCTCCGGCGGGCAGGGACGGGTGAAGGGGCGGCTTCACGCTAAGGCAAGCGGCGGCCCCGGTTCAACCCATCCCGTCCTCTCCGGCCGCCGGACACAGTTTCCGATTTTCCGGGGGTCGCCAAGCGCCGGCCGGCCGCTTAGTCTGCCGTCCCGAGTGCCTGATTCCACGGGATTCCACCCAGAAGGGACGACGCCATGGGCCGCCTGACGACGCACGTTCTCGACATCGCCGCCGGACGCCCGGCGCCCGGCCTGCGCATCCGCCTGACCGACCTCGGCAGCGGCGCCGTGCTCGGCGAGTTCACAACCAACGCCGACGGGAGGCTCGACGCCCCGGCGCTGGCCGGCGACGCCTTCAAGCCCGGCCGCTACGAGCTGCTGTTCCTGGTCGGCGAGTATTTCCGCGCCGCCGGCACCGTCGCCGGCGACGGCGAACCCTTCCTCGACGAGGTGCCGCTGCGCTTCGGCGTCGCCGACGCCGCGCAGCACTACCATGTGCCGCTGCTGGTCTCGCCCTGGGCCTATTCCACCTACCGTGGCAGCTGAGGCCGCTACCCCTTCCGCGCGGGCCGGGGCCGGCCCGCTTTCCAGCCTGTGAAAAAGCCCGCTCCTTGGTTTGCCGCCGGGGCCGTCCGCCGCTTAGCTGTCCTCACGAACAATTCGCGTATCAGTGAGGAGCCGAGCGATGGCGAGAATGACGGCGGCGGAAGCGGCGGTGCGGGTGCTGGAGCGGGAAGGCGTCGACGTCTGCTTCGGCGTTCCCGGTGCCGCGATCAACCCCTTCTACGCCGCGATGCAGCGGCGCGGCACCCTGCGCCACGTGCTGGCGCGCCACGTCGAGGGCGCCTCCCACATGGCGGAGGGCTACACCCGCGCCAAGGCCGGCAACATCGGCGTGTGCGTCGGCACCTCCGGCCCGGCCGGCACCGACATGATCACCGGCCTCTATTCGGCGATCGCCGATTCCATCCCGATCCTCTGCATCACCGGGCAGGCGCCGCGCGCCCGCCTGCACAAGGAGGATTTCCAGGCGATCAACGTGCCGGACATCGCCAGGCCCGTCACCAAATGGGCGCTGACGGTGCTGGAGCCGGCGCAGGTCCCCTACGTCTTCCAGCAGGCCTTCCACCTGATGCGCTCGGGCCGCCCCGGCCCGGTGCTGATCGACCTGCCGATCGACGTCCAGATGACCGAGATCGAGTTCGACGAGGAGGCCTACCAGCCGCTCCCCGTCTACAAGCCGGCCGCCACCCGCACCCAGGTCGAGAAGGCGCTGGCCATGCTCGCGGCGGCCGAGCGTCCGCTGGTCGTCGCCGGCGGCGGCATCATCAACGCCGACGCGTCCGACAAGCTGGTCGAGTTCGCCGAACTGCTGGGCATTCCGGTCATCCCGACCCTGATGGGCTGGGGCGCCATCCCCGACGACCATCCGCTGATGGCCGGCATGGTCGGCTTGCAGACCGCCCACCGCTACGGCAACGCGACGATGCTGAAGTCCGACTTCGTGCTCGGCATCGGCAACCGCTGGGCCAACCGCCACACCGGCTCGGTCGAGGTCTACACGCGCGGCCGCAAGTTCGTGCATGTCGACATCGAGCCGACCCAGATCGGCCGCGTCTTCATGCCCGACCTCGGCATCGTGTCGGACGCCGGGGCCGCGCTCGACCTGTTCATCGAGGTGGCGCGGGAGTGGAAGGCGGCGGGCAAGCTGAAGGATCTGTCCGGCTGGGCCGCCGACTGCCAGGGCCGCAAGCGCTCGCTGCACCGCCGCAGCGACTTCGACCAGGTGCCGATCAAGCCGCAGCGCGTCTACCAGGAGATGAACAGCGCCTTCGGCGAGGACGTCACCTACGTCACCACCATCGGCCTGTCGCAGATCGCCGGCGCCCAGTTCCTGCACGTCTACAAGCCGCGCCACTGGATCAACTGCGGACAGGCCGGGCCGCTCGGCTGGACGCTGCCGGCCGCGCTCGGCGTGCGGGTCGCCGATTCCAGGCGCAAGATCGTCGCGCTGTCCGGCGACTACGACTTCCAGTTCATGATCGAGGAACTGGCGGTCGGCGCCCAGCACAAGCTGCCCTACATCCATGTGCTGGTGAACAACGCCTATCTCGGGCTGATCCGGCAGGCGCAGCGCGCCTTCCAGATGGATTTCCAGGTCCAGCTCTCCTTCGAGAACATCAACGCTCCGGAGATCGGCGTCTACGGCGTCGATCACGTCGCGGTGGCCGAGGGGCTGGGCTGCAAGGCGATCCGCGTCACCGAGCCCGACCGCATCCAGGACGCCTTCGCCCAGGCCGACCGCTGGATGGCGGAATATCAGGTGCCGGTCGTCGTCGAGGTGGTGCTGGAGCGCGTCACCAACATCGCCATGGGCACCGACATCGACAACGTCACCGAGTTCGAGGAAACCCTCGATCTGCCGGTGGACGAGCCGGAAACCGTCCTGGTTTAGGCAAAGGGCGCAAGCAAAGCGTTCCCGCGCTGCGGTGCGGAAATTCCCAGCGGCGGCTTCGCCGTGCTAGCGTCGGATCCGGCACAGCCGACCAACCCGGCGACCGATCCGGCAGGGAGTTTCCGCACCGATGGCGTTGCTTGAGAACATGCGCATCTTCGTCCGCGTCGTCGAACTGGGCAGCCTGTCGGCGGCCGGACGCAATCTGCGCATGTCGCCCGCGATGGTCAGCCACCGCATCCAGCAGCTTGAAACCCATCTCGGCGTCCGCCTGCTGAACCGCACGACCCGGCAGTTGCAGACGACCGAGACCGGGGTCGATTTCTACCAGAGCTGCCTGGAGGTGCTGGAGGCGGTCGAGCGCGCCCACAGCAGCATCGCCGCCGGCTCCGGCGTGCCGTCGGGCAGCGTGCGGGTCACGGCGCCGCTGGGCTTCGGCCGCCGCATCCTGGGACCGCTGGTTCCCGACTTCTGCGCCGCCCACCCGCTGGTCGAGGTTCGGCTGCGGCTGTCCGACCATCTGCTCGACCTGCTGCGCGAGGCGGTGGATGTTGCCGTCCGCATGGCGGAGCTGAAGGATTCCAGCTTCGTCGTCCGCAAGATCGCCGACGTGCGCCGCGTGCTGGTCGCCGCCCCGTCCTATCTGGAGGCGCGCGGCGCGCCGAAGGCGCCGGCTGACCTGTCCGACCACAATTGTCTGCTGCTGCGTTTCCCCGGCACCCGCCAGTTCCAGTGGACGCTGCTCGACAAGGGGGAGCCGGTGAAGCTGCCGGTGGCCGGCCGCTTCGACGCCGACGACGGCGACGTGCTGACCGGCTGGGCGCTCGACGGCCGCGGCATCGTGCTGAAGCCGCTGTGGGAGGTCGCCGAGCATGTGGCGAGCGGCGCCCTGGTGCCGGTGCTGCCCGACCACCCGCCCGAGCCGGTGACGCTGGCGGTGCTCTACCCGCACCGCGCCCTGGTGCCGGCCAAGGTGCGCGCCTTCGCCGACCACATGGTGCCGAGGATCCGCTCGGCGCTGACCGCCGTCTCGCCGGACACGATCCTCTGAAGGCGGCTTCCATGATGGGCGCGGCCGAGGTCGAGCGGCGCATGCCGGTCTGGCTGGCGCTGGCGGAGCTGTTCCTCGACACCGAACTGGATGCCGCCGATCATGATCGTATCCGCGCGGTGCTGGCCGCGTCGGGTTACGCCGAAGCCGTGCTCCACGACATTCTGCGGCGGGAGGTGGCGCCGGCCTTCGGCCCCAACCTGTTCGCCGTCGCCGGGATCTGGGACGGCTGGGACGAGGCGGACGCGCGCCGGCTGCTGCACCCGGTGATCGCCGGGGGCGGTTTCGGCTGGACGGGGTGGCTGACGTGGCGCCTGCTGCGCCGCGACCTCGAAGCGGACTGGGCGCGGGTCAACCCGTTCGCCGGGCCGCCGGCAGGGCGATGAAAGCGCCTACGCCCCGCGCGAGCGCACCAGCAGGATGCGCGCCTCGTCGGCCGCGCGCAGCAGGCGGGGCAGGAACTGCACCTCCATCTCCGGGCAGGTGACGCGGGCGGCCTGGGTGCTGACGTTCACCGACGCCACCACCCCGCCCGCCGCCGTGCGGATCGGCACCGCGATGGAGCGCAGGCCCAGTTCCAGCTCCTGGTCGACGAGGGCGAAGCCGCGCTCGCGCACCCGCTCCAGCTCGCGTTTCAGGGTGTCGGGCACGGTGATGGTGCGTTCGGTGAAGGGCTTCAGCGGCACGCGGGCGAGATAGGCGTCCAGCTCCGCCTCCGGCATCGCCGCCAGAAGGATCCGGCCCATCGAGGTGCAGTAGGCCGGCAGGCGGCTGCCGACGTTGAGGCCGACCGACATGATCCGCTTGGTCGCGGCGCGGGCGATGTAGACGACGTCGTCCTCGTCGAGCACGCCGGCCGAGCAGGATTCCTGCACGGCGGCGCTGACCTGCTCGATCAGCGGGTCGAGGATCGTCGCCAGCGGCGCCGACGACAGGAAGGAATAGCCGAGCGCCAGGATCTTCGGCTTCAGGAAGAAGGTCCGCCCGTCCGACCCGGCGTAGCCGAGCTGCATCAGCGTCAGCAGGCAGCGCCGCGCAGCCGCGCGCGGCAGGCCGGTGATCTTGGCGATGTCGGCGATGGTCAGGTTCGGCTCGCGCTCCGTGAAGGCGCGAATCACCGACAGCCCGCGCGCCAGCGAGGTCATGAAGTTCGGGTCGGCGCTCTCGTCCGGCACAGGCTGGCTCTTGCCCAACTCACCCTTGATGGTGCCGGCCGGAGGCAGCGTGTCGGCCATGCCGTTGATGTCCTTGTTCCAGGCGACGCGGTGAGGGCCATAATGGTGCGATTATCGCGCGATGGCGAGGAAAATCGCACCACGCACCCCTTTGCCCCGCCTCGTCCTCCGACGGGACGGCGGGTCAGTGGTTGCGCGGTCCGCCATCCTCCGGCGTCTCGTCGGGGATGAAGGACAGGGCGGTGCGCAGGATGGCCTGGATGTCCGGGCTGTCGGCGTTGGGCAGGGCGCCGCCGACGTTGCCGACGATGGTCCGCACGGTGTCCGACGGTACCCCGGCCGCCATCGCCAGCGCGGCCAGCGCCGCCGATACGGCGGTCAGGGCGACGATCTGGCCCTGAAGGGATTCCCGCGTTTCCTCCAGCGCGTCGCTCAGCGATTCATGGCTGCGGCGGCCGGTGTTGGCGATGTCCTTGACGGCGTTCGACACCGTCATGACGGCTTCGCGCAGGGCGTCGAAATCGGCGCGGGTGATGCTGTCGGTCACGATCGGAACCTCGGTGGGGTGCAGGATTGCCGGTCCGCCGACCCTAGCATGGCGCGCGGGCGGAAGCGGAAGGCTTGTCCCGCCGCCCCGCGGAAAATCCCACGAAGGTAGCGGTTCATTAACATTTCGAATGCGAACGTTCATTGCACGAACGGTCGCGCGCCGCGTAACCTTCGTTCGACCCGGCCAGCCACCGATTCGCGTCGAGGCTTCATGACCACGGACGTCGCCCGCTTTCTTGGGTTTGCCTTCGCGAACGCCGACGTGCTGGTGGAGGTCGACGCGCGCGGCGTCATCGGTTTCGCGGCCGGCGCCTTGCAGCATGTGCTGGGCGCCTCCGACATGGAGATCATCGGCCAGCCGATCGACCGCATCATCGCCCCCGGCGACCGCGGGCTGGTCCGCCGCCTGCTGCGCACCGTCGGCGCCAACGCGCGGCTGGAATCGCGCGCCGTGTCCCTGGTCGGCGGCGCGCCGGTCACGCTGTCGGGCTACCGGCTCGGCCGCTCGCCCAACGTGCAGCTCACCCTGACCCGCACCGAGACCGCCGCCAAGGGCGCGCCGCTGCCGGCGCGCGACGCCGAGACCGGGCTGCTCGACGCCGACGCCTTCCAGGCGCAGCTCGGCGAACGCTTCGGGCTGGACGTGGGGGAGGGGCCGCCCAAGCTGACGCTGATCAAGATCGCCCAGTTCGGCGAGGTGAAGTCGCGGCTCGGTCCCGACCTGACGCTGCGGCTGCTCGGCGAGGTCGGCGCGCTGCTGCGCGTCCACGCCAGCGCCGACGTGCTGGCGACCCGGCTGGGCGAGGACCGGTTCGGGCTGGTCCATGCCGGCGACGTCGACGGTCCGGCGCTGGCCGCCGAGATCGCCGAATCCGGCGCGCAGCTCGCCCCCGGCGCGCCGGCGCTGCGGGCCGACAATCTGACGCTCGACATGGCGGCGCCGGGGCTGAGCCGCGAGGACGCCGGCCGGGTGCTGATGTTCACCGTCCGCAGCTTCGCCGAGGACAGCGTCGGTTTCGAGATCGCCGACATGCACGACGCGGTCAGGCAACTGGTGGACCGTACGGTGACGCGGGTGACGACCCTGCGCTCCACCCTGACCGACGACCGGCTGAAGCTTCAGTTCCAGCCCATAGTCGCGCTGTCGACCAAGGGGTTGCACCATTACGAGGCGCTGGCCCGCTTTCCCAACGGTGCCCCCGGCCCGACCATCGCCTTCGCCGAGCAGGTCGGCATGGTCCACGACGTCGACCTGCTGGTCTGCGAGAAGGCGCTGGAGGTGCTGGCGACCGACAAGGCGTTGCAGATCGCCGTCAACATGTCGGCGGCGTCGCTGGGCAGCGACCTGTTCGTCGTCGCCTTCCAGCGGCTGGTCGGGCGCAACCCGTCCCTGCGCTCGCGCCTGCTGGTGGAGGTGACGGAATCGACCGGCCTGACCGACCTGCCCCGCGCCGCCCGCGTGCTGGAGGATTTCCGCCGCGCCGGCCACCGCATCTGCCTGGACGATTTCGGCGCCGGGGCGGCCTCCTTCCCCTACATCCAGGCGCTGCCGGTCGATTTCGTGAAGATCGACGGCAGCTATGTCCGGCGGCTGGGCGGCAGCCCGCGCGACGACGCCATCCTGCGCGCCATGGTCGGCCTGTGCCGGGAAATCCGCGTGCAGGTGATCGCCGAGATGGTCGAGACCGCCGACCAGGCGGCGCAGCTCACCGCCTGGGGGTTCGAGCTGGCGCAGGGCTATCATTTCGGCCGTCCCGCCGACCGGCCGGACTATCGCGCGCCCGACCTGTTCACGCCGGCCGCCCGGCGCCAGGGCGTGAAGGAGAGCTGGTCCTGACGCTCCGGCCGGTGGCGCCGGGGTCGTAGGACGAAAGCGGGATAAGATTTCCTGGAATGAAAGCCGGCGGTGCGACGTTCATCGATGCAGTGGGGAAGGAGCGATCCCCGTTTGCAGGAGGACGCCGGAATGTCTGGCCGCTTTGGAAACGCTTTGAAGGCCATCGCGCTGGGCGCGCTGCTCGCCGTCCCGATGATGGGCGCGACCGCCGGCTCCGCCGCCGCCCACGACGATTGGCGCGGCGGTCCCGGCCGCGGCTGGGACGGTCCGCGGCACGACCGTGACTGGCGCGATGACCGGCGCTGGCACCGCGAGCACCGCCGGCACTGGCGCGAGCCGCGCGTGATCTACGCCCCGCCGCCGGTCGTCTACGCGCCGCCCCCGCGGGTGATCTACGCGCCGCCGCCCCCGCCGGTGGTCTACGCCCCGAGCCCCGGCTTCGGCTTCAGTGTGAACATCCGCTGATCCACCTTCTGCCCAATGGAGGCTTCCGGCCCGCGCCCCGCCGCATTAAGGTGCCCTCCGGTCGAAACCGCCCCCCGGAGGGGCGCCGGCGAGGGAGAGGGATGGTGGTGCGGAATGTGTGGGTGGCCGTGGCCGCGCTGGCGGGCGGTCTTCTCTGTGGGATGCCGGCCCGGGCGGCGGAGCCGCGTCTGACGGCGGCGCTGGGCGAGACGGTGGTCAAGCTGATCGATGTCGGGCCGAAGGTGACGCGGGTGGTCGTCGACGAGACCACCGTCTTCGAGGACCGCGAGAGCACGCTGGTCAGTTTCGTCAACGCCTACACGGTGCAGGGCCGCTGGATGGCGCTGTTGCAGACCGACACCGGCGCCAAGGAGTGCCCGACCCGATTCCGCGTCCTCGATCTGGGCGCGCCCAAGCCGTCGCTGTCGTTGCCCTTCGGGTCGTGCAGCGACGCGGCCCAGGTGTCGACCGCCGACAACGCGCTGACCGTGTCGATGCCGGTTCCCAAGGACGGCGGAACCGCCGCCTGGACCTACCGCGACGGCCGCGTCGCGCGCACCCGCTGACGCTGTTCCGCCCGCGCCTCCGCCTTGCGTTCCCGGCCGATTGACGGGCGCGCGCGCGGCTTCTAAGGTCCGGACCTCCGCGCAACACCGCAGTCCGGGCCCGTGGTCCGGGTAGGAAGTCCGCCATGAAGCCCAGCCGCCGCCCGTCGACCCCGCTGTTCTCGTCCGGCCCCTGCGCCAAGCGTCCGGGTTGGACGCTCGATGCGCTCGACGGCGCGCTGCTCGGCCGCTCGCATCGTTCCAAGCCCGGCAAGGCCAAGCTGAAGGAGGTCATCGACCTCACCCGCGCGGTGCTGGCGATTCCCGGCGACTACCGCATCGGCATCGTGCCGGCCTCCGACACCGGGGCGGTGGAGATGGCGCTGTGGTCGATGCTCGGCGCCCGCGGCGTCGACATGCTGGCCTGGGAAAGCTTCGGCAAGGAGTGGGTGACGGACGTGGTCAAGCAGCTCAAGCTGCCCGACGTCCGCACGATGATCGCCGATTACGGCCGGCTGCCCGACCTGTCGGCGGTCGATTTCTCGCGCGACGTCGTCTTCCCGTGGAACGGCACCACCGCCGGCGTGCGGGTGCCGGACGGCGACTGGATCCCGGCCGACCGGACCGGCCTGTCGATCTGCGACGCGACCTCGGCCGCCTTCGCCATGGACCTGCCCTGGAGCAAGATCGACGTCGCCACCTGGTCCTGGCAGAAGGTGCTGGGCGGCGAGGCGGCGCACGGCATGCTGGTGCTGAGCCCGCGCGCGGTGGAACGGCTGGAGAGCTTCCAGCCCGACCGGCCGCTGCCGAAGATTTTCCGCATGACCAAGAACGGGAAACTCATCGAGGGCATCTTCGAGGGCGACACCATCAACACGCCGTCGATGCTGTGCGTCGAGGACGCCATCGACGGGCTGCGCTGGGCGCTGTCGGTCGGCGGTCTGCCGAAGTTGATCCGGCGGTCGGAGCAGAACCTGCGTCTGGTCGCGGAGTGGGTGGAGGGCAGTTCCTGGGCAGGCTTCCTGGCGGACGAGCCGGAGACCCGCTCCTGCACCTCGATCTGCCTGCGCTTCACCGATCCCGACGTGACCGCCCTTTCGGAGGAGGCGCAGGCCGCCTTCGCCAAAAAGCTTTCCGCCCTGCTGGAGAAGGAGGAGGCCGCCTTCGACGCCGGCTCCTACCGCGACGCCCCGCCGGGCCTGCGCCTGTGGGGCGGCGCCACGGTGGAGAACGACGACATGGAGGCGGTGCTGCCCTGGCTCGACTGGGCCTTCGCCACCGTCAAGGCCGAGGTGCTCGGGGCGAAGTGATCGGGCCGAGATGAGCCGCCGCGACGCGGCCGGACCTACAGCCAATAGCGCGGGTAGGCCCGGTCGCTGCGCAGATTGTTGACCAGCAGCCCGATGCCGACCAGCACCGCCGCCCCGGCCAGCGCGCTGGGCAGCAGCATCGCCGTGTCGGCGCCCGGCGTGAGGGCGAGCAGCGGCATGGCGCCGGCCGGCGCGTGCAGGGTGCGCGTCACCTGCATCATGGCGATGGCGGTGCCGACCGACAGCGCCACCACCCAGGGCGCGCTGCCCAGCAGCGCCAGCGCCAGCACCCCGACCAGCGCCGACACCAGATAGCCGCCCATCACGCTGCGCGGCTGCGCCAGATGGCTGTCGGTCGCCGCGAAGATCAGCACGCAGGTGGCTCCGAAGGGCGCGATCAGCAGCGGCAGCTTCGCCATCAGCGACAGCACGCTGATGGCGCCGATGCCGGCGCTGCCGCCTGCCCAGGACCACAGGACCTCCCGGTAATGCGGGCGGGCCGGCGCCTTTTCCGAGCCCTTCATCTTCCCGAGGAATATGCCAACGCGCTTCATCGTCGTCCTCCGCAGCGGCGTCCGAGGATGGTATGGAGTGCGCAAAAAAGCGTCAAGCCGCCAAAAAATACGGCATACAGATTTTTGTATTCCGTGCACCGAATCCCACCAACGCCCCAACCGGGACCGGCAACGCCGACGCAGGGGAGATGCCGACGTCTTGCGGGGCTTTTCCGTTTGCATGACGGGCGGGGGTCGGGTATTAGCCCGCCCCGTATGTCCGGCATCCGTGCCCGGCAACTGCCTTTCCCTGACGAGACGACGCTGGTCATGCCCGCCGACGCCCTGAGCACCGCCCTGCTGCCCGCCGGATTGCACGATGTGCTGCCGTCCGAAGCGGCGCATGAGGCCGCCGCCGTCGAACGCCTGCTGGCGGAGTTCGCCGCGCACGGCTACCGCCGCGTCGATCCGCCGCTGGTGGAGTTCGAGGAGAATCTGCTGTCGGGCGCCGGCGCGGCGATGGCCAAGCAGACCTTCCGCCTGATGGATCCGCATTCGCAGCGCATGATGGCGGTGCGCGCCGACATCACGCCGCAGATCGCCCGCATCGCCACCACCCGGCTGAGGAACGAGGCGCGCCCGGTGCGCCTGTGCTACGCCGGCCCGGTGCTGCGGGTGAAGGGCTCGCAGCTCCGCCCCGAGCGCCAGTTCACCCAGGTCGGCGTCGAGCTGATCGGGCCGCTGGAGGCCGAGGCCGACGCCGAGGTCGTGCTGCTGGCCGTTCAGGCGCTGGGGGCGTTGCGGGTGCCGCACCTGTCGGTCGATCTCTGCGTGCCGACCATGGTGTCGCGCATCTGCCAGGGCCTCGGCCAGTCCGAGGAGGACACCCGCCGTCTGCGCGCCGCGCTCGACCGCAAGGACGCCGCCGGGGTCGCCGAGGTCGGCGGTCCGGCCGCGGCGCTGCTCGGCACGCTGATGGCCGCCTCCGGCCCGGCCGACCGCGCCATGGCGGCGCTGTCGTCGCTGGCGCTGCCCGAAGGGGCCGAGAAGGACCGCCGCCGGCTGACCGACACGCTGGTCCTGCTGCGCGCGGCGATGCCGGCCCTGACCGTCACCATCGATCTGGTCGAGCATCGCGGCTTCGAGTACCAGACCGGCCTCAGCTTCACGCTGTTCTCGCGCGAGGCGGGCGAACTGGGGCAGGGCGGCCGCTACCGCGCCGGCGCGCAAGGTGAGGATCGCGGGGAGCCGGCGACCGGCTTCACGCTCTATATGGACCATGTGCTGACGGCGGTTCCGGCCGCCGCGGCGCCGGGGCGCGTTTATGTGCCGCATGGCACGGGTTGGGCGGCGGCGGGCAAGCTGCGCGCCGAGGGATGGGTGACGGTGGCCGGGCTCGCCCCGGTGGCCGACCCGGTCGCGGAGGCGAAAAGGCTCCACTGCGGCCACCGGTTGACGGACGGCGTCGTCCGGCCGGTCGAGTAGGCTTTTCGTGCCCTCATCCCCTCCGGGGCGAGGGGCTATGCGGATCATTTTGTTTTTGCGGAGACGTAGAGATGGCCAACGTTGCGGTGGTCGGCGCCCAGTGGGGTGACGAGGGCAAGGGCAAGATCGTCGACTGGCTCTCGAGCCGGGCCGACGTCGTGGTGCGCTTCCAGGGCGGTCACAACGCCGGCCATACGCTGGTGATCGACGGCGTCGAGTACAAGCTGAGCCTGCTGCCCTCGGGCGTGGTGCGCCAGGACAAGCTGTCGGTCATCGGCAACGGCGTCGTCTTCGACCCCTGGGCCTTCATCCGCGAGGTCAACGCGATCAAGGAGAAGGGCGTCACCGTCACGCCCGAGAACCTGATCGTCGCCGAGAACGTGCCCCTGATCCTGCCGGTCCACAGCGCGCTGGACAAGGCGCGCGAGGAGGCCAAGGGCGCCGGCAAGATCGGCACCACCGGCCGCGGCATCGGCCCGGCCTATGAGGACAAGGTCGCCCGCCGCGCCATCCGCCTGTGCGACCTCAGCGACGAGGCGGTGCTGGTCGAGAAGGTCGACGCCCTGCTGGCCCACCACAACGCGCTGTTCCGCGCGCTGGGCGCGCCGGAGATGACCCCGGCCGACCTGCTGGAGCCGCTGCGCGAGATCGCCCCGCAGGTTCTGCCCTACGCCGCCGTCGTCTGGAAGCAGCTCGACGAGCTGCGCCGCGCCGGCAAGCGCATCCTGTTCGAGGGCGCCCAGGGCTCGATGCTCGACATCGACCACGGCACCTACCCCTACGTCACCTCGTCGAACACGGTGGCCGGCAACGCCGCCGCCGGCAGCGGCATGGGCCCGCGCGCCGTCGGCTATGTGCTGGGCATCAGCAAGGCCTACACCACCCGCGTCGGCTCCGGCCCCTTCCCGACCGAGCTGAAGGACGAGATCGGCGAGCTGATCGGCCAGAAGGGCAAGGAGTTCGGCGTCGTCACCGGGCGCAAGCGCCGCTGCGGCTGGTTCGACGCCGTCATGGTGCGCCAGGCGATCAAGACCGGCGGCATCGACGGGATCGCGCTGACCAAGCTGGACGTGCTCGACGGCTTCGACGAGATCAAGGTCTGCGTCGGCTACCGTCTGGACGGCCAGGAGCTGGATTATTTCCCGGCCAACGCCGGCGCCCAGGCCCGCGTCGAGCCGATCTACGAGACCTTCGAGGGCTGGAAGGACACCACCCGCGGCGCCCGCACGTGGAACGAGCTGCCGGCCCAGGCGGTCAAGTATGTGCGCCACATCGAGGAGCTGATCCAGGCCCCGGTCGCCCTGCTGTCGACCAGCCCGGAGCGTGACGACACCATCCTGATGACGGATCCGTTCTCCGACTGATCCGCCTCCGGTCCTGTTACTCGGAACCGCCCGATCCCGCCGTGCAAGGCGAGGTCGGGCGGTTCGCGTTTGGGGAACGGGAAGTCCTCTCCCGGAACGCCAAGGCTTTAACCAGCTCTTCATGGCGTGTTAAGAGTTTGTTTGCCGTTTTCCCGCCACCTAGAGCGGGCGACACCGCGCACGCCCTGGGGATACGCCGCTCATGCCGTCCGACGCTCAGACCGCCGCCACGGGGGCGATGGCCGACACCGTCAAGCTGGCGGAACGCTACGAGATCCAGCCGGGCGCGCCGATCCCCGCGCTGAACGCCGTCGGCGGCAACGCCTTCACCGCCAAGTCGTTGCGCGAGAAGCGGCTGGAGCCCTTCGCGGTCATCTGCCACGCCTCGACCCTGCCGCGCACCGACGTCTGCTCGACCGTCGCCGGTTTCGACAACGGCACCCACATGCGGCTGCTCGACTGGGGGCTGGTCGACTGGCCGCAGGATCGCGGCCGCCGCTATTGCCTGGTGTTCGAGAAGCCGGGCGGGCGCCGTCTGATGGGCTCGATCAACGACACGCTGGACCCGATGCCGGAGGACCAGCTCACCCGGCAGATCATCCAGCCGCTGATCTCGGCCCTGAAGGAGATGTCGAGCCGCGGCGTCGTCCACGGCGCCATCCGCCCGACCAACCTCTACTACCGCGACCTCGCCTCGGGCGGGCTGATGCTGGGGGAATGCGTCACGGCGCAGCCCGGCTACGGCCAGCCGGTGCTGCTGGAGACCATCGAGCGCGGCATGGCGATGCCGGCCGGGCGCGGCACCGGCACGGCGGCCGACGACATGTATTCGCTGGGCGTCACCCTGCTGATCCTGGCGCTTGGCCGCAACCCGGTGGCGGGGCTCGACGACGAGGCGGTCATCCAGGCGAAGATCGAGCGCGGTTCCTACCCGGCGCTGGTCAACCAGCACCGGCTGCCGCTGGCGGTCAACGAGCTGGTGCGCGGCCTGCTGGTCGACGACCCCAAGCAGCGCTGGACGCTGAACGACCTCGACCTGTGGGCGGCGGGCCGGCGGCTCAGCCCGAAGCAGCCGCAGATCTCCCGGCGCGCCGCCCGGCCGATCGAGTTCCAGGGGCAGGAATACTGGCATTGCCGCACGCTGGCCCGCGCCTTCGCCCGCCACGCCCCGGCGGCGGCGATGGTGATCGAGAGCGGCGAACTGGACAAGTGGCTGCGCCGCTCGATGGCCGACGAGGTGCGGGCGGAGGCGGTCGGCAACGCCATCCAGACCGCGTCGGGCGGCAAGGGCGGCAGCCAGGGCGACCGGCTGGTGGCGCGCGTCTGCATGGCGCTCGACCCGTCGGCCCCCATCCGCTACCGTGGCCGGTCGATGATGCCGGACGGGGTCGCCACCATGCTGGCCGACGCCTTCATGCGCGGCGAGTCGCCCCAGCCGGTGGCCGAGGTCATCGCCAACCAGCTCCCGATGTTCTGGGCCAACGTCCAGAGCGAGTTCAAGCCGGAGTTCGTGCCGCTGGTGCAGACCTACGACCAGTTGCGCGGTTTCCTGGAGCGTGCCGCCTACGGGCTGGGGGTGGAGCGGGTGCTGTACGAGATGAATCCGACCATGCCCTGCATGAGTCCCCTGGTGGCCAAGCAGCTTCCGACCAACCCGGCCGAGCTGCTGCGCGCGCTCGACTGGCTGGGGGCTGGCGGCGAGCGGCACAAGGATCCCGTCGACCGCCACATCGCCGCCTTCCTGGGCGCGCGGCACAAGCGGGGCGACGATCTGCTGTTCACCCAACTCGGCAGCGGCATCGAGCCGATGCGGCGGGTCATCGCCATGCTGACCATCCTGTCGGATGTCCAGGCCCGCACCGGCGTCGATGGGCTGACCCATCTGGCGAGCTGGGTGGTGGCGCTGCTCGACCCGGTGTTCCGCCGCTTCCACAACCGCCAGACCCAGGAGCTGGTGCGCAAGCAGGCCGACGGCGCCGCCCACAACGGCCGGCTGACCGAGCTTTTGAAGGTGGTGGACGATCCGGAATCGTTGCGCCGCGACCGGCTGGAGTTCGAGGCGGCGCAGATCGCCTACCGCGAGGCGGACGCCGAGATGGAGAAGATCCGCCACACCATCGCCGACCGCAACGCCATCGTGGAGTCGTCGGGGCGGCAGGTCGCCGCCATCACGTCCAGCCTGCTGTCGACCGTGCTGGTCGCCGGCATCATCCTGTTTTTCGCCTTCTGACGGGCCGGGGAGCATCGCATGGCGCGGAAGCGGAAGAAGAAGAAGGGCGGGATGCTGACGCTGATCCTGCTGATCATTCCGGCAGGGTTGATCGTTTTGCCGACCTCCATCCTTTTCGGCATCGGAATGATTCCCACCATCGTCGCCTATGTGGTGGACCGCGATCCCGACAAGTCGGCGCCGATCACGGTCGGCGGCTTGAACTTCTGCGGCTGCATGCCCTTCGCCATCGAGCTGTGGAAGCACCAGCACACCATCGGCGCCGCCGCCAAGATCTTCGCCGATCCGCTGGCCTGGCTGGTGATGTACGGGGCGGCGGCGGTCGGCTGGGGGCTCTATTACGGCATCCCGCCGCTGGTCGCCGGGCTGGAGATCACCCGCGCCGAGAAGCGGGTGGAGGTGCTGAAGGGCAAGAAGGTGGCGCTGGTCCAGGAATGGGGACCGGACGTGGCGGGCGATTACTTCGACGAATCCGGCGGTCTTTCGCCGGGCGAGGAGGCCGAAGGGGCGTAGGCGCTGTTTTTCCTGGGACGCTGAGAGGCCCTTCCTTCCTTATGGGGCAAGGCTGTTCCGGTTTCGGAACGTTCCTACTCCAAAACATTCCTATCTCGAAACGGCCCTTACTTCGCCGCCACCAGTTCGCGCGGGTTGCGGTCGGCGCCGCTGGCCAGCGGGTTCTTCGGGTGCTCGATCCAGGCGGCGATGTCGTTGACGACGATGCCGCCCTTCAGGTCGCGCAGCAGCATGTGGTAACCGTCCGGATAGACCGCGACGACATGCCGGCCGCCGGCCTCGAAATCCTTCAGGGCGCGTTCCACCGGCTTGGGCGGCAGCACCTGCTCGTGGGCGCCGTAGAGCACCAGCGACGGCACCTCCAGGCGGGGGCAGGCGGCCAGAGCCTCGCCCATCAGGTCGGTCAGCCCCTCCAGCGCGTCGACCCGCGAGCCCTTGATGACCAGCGGGTCGCGGCCCAGCGCCCGCAGCATCTCGATGTTGTCGGAGGGCTGGATGTTCATTTCCCTGGGCGGATGGACGACCATGCCGGGGACGAGGTTGTAGGTGACCCACAGGGCGGCGCGCGGGAAGAAGCCCATCGTCTCGCGGCCCCAGACGGCGGGCGCCACCAGGATGGTGCCGTCGACGCGCGGCGGGTGCTTGTCGGCCATGGCGGTCAGCACGACGGCGCCGCCCATGCTCTCGCCCATCAGGAAGACCGGGATTCCGGGGTGACGGTGGCGGACCTGCTCGACCGCCGTCTTGACGTCGGAGATCAAGGTCGGGGTGCCGGGCCAGATGCCGCGCTCCTTGCTGGCGCCGAAGCCGCGCTGGTCGTAGGCGTAGGTGGCGATGCCCTGCGCCGCGAAGCTCCGGCCCGCCCCGTCGAAGGCGTTGGAGTAGTCGTTGAAGCCGTGCAGCGCCACCACCGCCGCCCTGGGCTTGCCGTCGGCCGGCAGCCAGGAGCGCAACGGCAGCTCGAACCCGTCGGCGGCGACCAGAGCCTTGTCCGTCAGCGCGGGCTGGACGACGGCCGTCCCCATCGGTTGGAAATTGGCGGCGCAGCCGCCCAGCAACAGACCCAACCCGAGAACCGCCGCCAGCCCGCTACGCCGCATGGATTACCCCTGTCTGACCGTGTGCATTGCCCGTAAGTTGGAGGAATATATCCTCCAAATCCGATTCCTCGGTCGTGACATCGATGATCCCGATGCCGGCGCCTGCAAGCGCGGCGAGAATCGCGCCGGCCTTCTGCCGGCTGGGCTGGTAGCGCACGACCATCCGGCGCGGTTCCGGCAGCTCGACGCTGAAGCCTTCCAGCGCGGGCGGCGGCGCGGTCAGGTCGCGGTCGATGGTGAGGCACAGCGCCTTGTTGTCGACCCGGCGCAGCAGCGTCGTGGTCGGCTCGCAGGCCACCACCTGCCCGTGGTTGATGATGGCGATGGTGTCGCACAGCTCCTCCGCCTCCTGGAGGTAGTGGGTGGTCAGCAGCACGGTGGTGCCGGCCCGGTTCAATTCGCGGACATACTCCCAGAGCTGGCGGCGCAGCTCGACGTCCACGCCGGCGGTCGGCTCGTCGAGGATCAGCACCGGCGGGGTGTGGACCATCGCCTTGGCCACCATCAGCCGGCGCTTCATGCCGCCCGACAGCGAGCGGGCGTGGGCGTCGGCCTTGTCGGCCAGCCCGACGGCGGCCAGCAGCTCGTCGGTCCGCCGGTCGCGGGCCGGCACGCCGTAGAGGCCGGCCTGGAGCTCCAGCATCTCGCGCGGGGTGAAGAAGGGGTCCATGTTGAGTTCCTGCGGCACCACGCCGATCGAGGCGCGGGCGCGGCGCGGGTGGTCGGCCACCTCGTGGCCCCAGATCGTCGCCGTGCCGCCGGTCTTGTTCACCAGCCCGGCCAGGATGTTGATCATGGTCGATTTCCCGGCTCCGTTCGGCCCGAGCAGCCCGAACAGCGAGCCGCGCGGGATGGCGAGGTCGATGCCCTTCAGCGCGTGCTTCGGCCCGGCCTTGCCGGTCGGCTGGTAGATCTTGGTCAGGCCGCGGAGCTCCACCGCGTTGGCGGGAAGATCGACGGGGGTGGGGGTGCCGGCGTGCGCGACCATGATCTGTTCTGGACCCATAGCGGTGGAGTTGCGGAAAAGCCTGTCAATCCCGTTGATCCGCGCCGCGCGATCGGTATCATCCCGCCCGCGCGCGCCGAAGTCCGGGAAACCTGTCCCACGATGGCGCACGGGCGCGCGCCTGTCAAAAGAGAGGATGACTGCCATGCAGCCGACCGAGACGATTACCGTGGAAACCTCGACCGTCGGGTGCGACGGCGGCGGCGGCGCGCTGGGCCATCCGCTGGTCTACCTGACGCTCGATCACGACCGCCGGGTCGAATGCCCCTACTGCTCGCGCGAGTATGTGCTGAAGGAAGGCGTCAAGCTCGGGCACGGTCACTGAGTCTCTGCGACTCGGCCGAAAGAGCCGGTTCCAAGGTTCCAAGACCAAAGGATCCGTTTGCTCCGATCTCAAGACGAGGGGATGGAAGACGGGCCGTGACCGGCCGGCTTCCGTCCCCTTTTCTTTTGTGGGTATCGGCCTGAGTTCTTGGGCGATGCCTCAGGGGAAACCCGGATTCCCAATGGGATAGGGTCCTTCCGGATTGGTCGCGTTTCATTCCTGTTATATTTTTGCTTCAGGTTGTGTCAGTATTTGACAGTTCCGTCTTGACGGGATCCCGTGAGCTGTCATCTACTTTGTTGCATTGCGATACAGGCCAGTCCGTCCACAATTGTCCGTTCGAGTATCGAAATGCTGTTTCCAGGCGGTTCAGGCTTGGCGTCGGAAGAGGCGCGCACCATGAGTCAAGAGACGGAAGAGCAGTATCGCAGCATTTTCGAAAATGCCGTCGAAGGCATTTACCAGACGACCATCGACGGCCGTTACCTGCGCGTCAACCCGGCGCTGGCGGAGATTTACGGTTACGCGTCTCCCGACGACCTGATCGCCAACCTGACCGACATCGCCGGCCAGCTCTATGTCGATCCTGGAAAACGCGAGGCCTTCGCCGACCTGATGGCCCGCAGGGACACGGTCCACAGCTTCGAGGCGCGGGTCTTCCGCCGCGACGGCACGATCATCTGGATCTCGGAGAGCGCGCGCTGCGTGCGCGACGCCGCCGGCCGCATCCGCTATTACGAAGGGACCGTCCAGGACATCACCGAGCGCAAGCAGCACGAGGAGAAGATCCGGCTGCTCGCCACCGTGTTCGACAGCGTCGCCGACGGCATCCTGATCGTCGATCCGGAGCTGATGGTCCAGGCCATCAACCCGGCCTACGAGATCATGACCGGTTTCCAGCGCGAGGAGTTGCTGCGCCATCCGCTGGTGCTGTTCGCCCCCGGTTCGCACGAGCGCAGCTTCATCGACTCCATCTGGACCACGGCGCGCCAGTCCGGCCGTTGGCAGGGCGAGGTCACCAGCTTCCGCCATTCCGGCGACGCCTTCGCCGCCGCCCTGTCGGTGACCTCGGTCCGCGCGCCCAACGGCGTGCTGGAGCATTACGTCCTCACCATCGCCGACATCAGCCAGCGCAAGTCGCAGGAGCACCAGATCCGCTACCAGGCGAGCTTCGACCGGCTGACCGACCTGCCCAACCGCTGGCTGGTCTGCGAGCGGCTGGAGGAGGCCATCGTCCGCGCCCAGCGCGGCCACAGCAAGGTGGCGGTCGCCTTCCTCGACCTCAACCGCTTCAAGCAGGTCAACGACACGCTGGGCCACCACGCCGGCGACGAACTGCTGAAGCTGGTGGCGCGGCGCCTGCGCAACTGCACGCGGATGACCGACACGGTGGGCCGGCTGGGCGGCGACGAGTTCCTGATCGTCGCCCCCGACGCCGCCGACCGCTCGGCCGGCGCCCGGCTGGTCGAGAAGATCCTCTATTCGATGGACGAGCCCTTCGGCGTCCACAACCAGGAGCTCTTCTGCGGCGCCTCGATCGGGCTGGCCTTCTACCCCGACGACGGCGACACGGCCGACCAGTTGCTGCGCAACGCCGACCTCGCCATGTATCACGCCAAGCGCAACCCGGAGCACCGGTACGTCTTCTACGACGGCGGCATGCGCGAGCGCTCGGGCTTCACGCTGGGGCTGGAGAGCGATTTGCGCCGGGCCGGCGGCGGCGACGAGTTCGAGCTGCATTTCCAGCCCAAGATGGACATGGCGGCCGACCGGGTGATCGGGGCCGAGGCGCTGATCCGCTGGCGCCACCCGGTGCGCGGCATGGTCAGCCCGGCGGAGTTCATCCCGCTGGCGGAGGAGACCGGGCTGATCTGGGAGATCGGTGCCTGGACCTTCATGGAGGCCTGCCGCAAGCTGGCCGGCTGGATCGAGCAGGACCTGCCGATCCCGGTGGTGTCGGTCAACCTGTCGCCGCGCCAGTTCCAGGACGCCCGGCTGGTCGGCTTCGTCCGCAGCGTCGTCGAGGCGTCGGGCATCCCGCCCGACCGGCTGGAGCTGGAGCTGACCGAGGGCGCCATGATCGGCGACATCGAGAAGGCGGTGACGATCCTCAACGGGCTGAAGGACGTCGGCGTCCGGCTGTCGATCGACGATTTCGGCACCGGCTATTCCTCGCTGGCCTATCTGAAGCGCTTCCCCATCGACACGCTGAAGATCGACCGCAGCTTCGTGCGCGACATCGTGAAGTCCTCGACCGATCCGGCGATCGTCGGCACCATCGTCAACCTCGCCGGCAGCCTGGGCTTCGACACCATCGCCGAAGGGGTCGAGACGCAGGAGCAGGTCGAGATGCTGCGCCAGCAGGGCTGCACCCGCATCCAGGGTTTCCTGATCAGCCGCCCGCTGCCGGCCGAGGCGTTCGAGGCTTTCATGCGCGCGCGGGTGGTGCCGGCCTGATTTCTACAGGGCGCCCTTGCGCCGGCCGGCTCCGGCCTCCGCCTCCAGCGCCTCCTCGCCCAGCGTGTGCAGGACGGCGCCGGCGGCCAGATTGCGCGCCTCCTCGCCGATCGGCTCTCCCATGGGGCCGGTCGCCGTCGCCTCGCCGGCGAAGCGGACCGTCACCTCGCGGTGGGCGAAGCGGATGCCCTCGCGGCGGAACAGGGCGTGGAGTTCCTGGAACACCCGCTTGCGGATCTCCCACTGGTCGCCGGGCCGCGTCATGAACTTGACGCGCAGGATCATCGCCGAATCCTCCATCTGGATGACGCCCTGCGACTTCAGCGGCTGGAGGAACTTCGGCCCCAACTCCGGGTCGTCGAGCAGCGCCTGTCCCAGCTGCTTGATGTGCTTGCGCACCTTCTCGACGTCGGTGTCGTAGGTGATGCGCAGCGGCAGCTTCATGATCACCCAGTCGCGCGAATAGTTGGTCAACTGGTGGATCTCGCCGAAGGGGACCGTGTGCAGCGGGCCGCGATGGTGGCGGAGCTGCATCGAGCGCACCGAGATCTTCTCCACCGTGCCGCGGATCGACCCGATCTCGATGTACTCGCCCTTGCGGAAGGCGTCGTCGATCAGGAAGAAGGCGCCCGAGAAGATGTCGCGGATCAGCGTCTGCGCCCCGAAGCCGATGGCGATGCCGGCGACGCCCGCCCCGGCGAACAGCGGCGCGATGTTGACGCCGAGATCCATCAGCACGCTGAGCAGCACAGCCCCGACGATCGACAGCAGGATGAAGTTGCGCACCAGCGGCAGCAGCGTCGCCAGCCGGCTGGCCGAGCCGTGGCCGCCGCCTTCGTCTCCGGGAATCGTGCTGGGCGCCGGCCCCTCCTCGGCGATCTTGCGGTCGATCCAGATGCGCACGCCCTGATAGGCGACGTAGCCGATCAGGCAGACCGCCATGATGCCGATGAGGCGGTCGGCCGCGTCGCCGTGCATGCGCGGGATGTTCCACACCGACAGCGTCACCGCGACGCCGGCGGCGGCGGCGAGAATGCCGGCCACCCGCCGGGCCAGCGCCTCGTAGCTGTCGAGGGTGGCGGTGCGCGGGGCGGCTGCGGCCCGCTCCTCCCCGTCCGGCGTTCCGTCCTGGCCGTCGTCCGGGCCGTCTTCCAGCGGTTGCCACAGGATCCGCCGCTGGTGGAACAGCCATTCCGTGGCGTAGGTGACGGCGGCGTAGACCGCGAGAATCGCCCCGGCCACGGCGTAGGCGCCGAGCAGCAGCGGCAGCTCCGTCGGCCAGCCGAGGATGAGGCGGTTGACCAGCGTTCCCCAGGCGTAGGCGAAATAGGCCGCCACCGCCGGAAACCACAGGCGCAGGGTCAGCCGTTCGAGCGGGGCGACCGTCTCGGCCGCACGTCCGGCGAGGAAGGCCCGGTCGACCGTCCGCCGGTTGGCGCGCAGCGCGCCGAGCGTCGCCAGCACGGTCAGCAGGCCGAACAACGCGACCAGCACGGCGTGCGGGTCGTAGGGCATGCCCAGCGCCTCCAGCCAGACGGTGCTGCTCATCAGGGCGACGCCGAAGGCGCCGCTGACGGTCAGGTCGCGCCGCAGCCGGCGGGCGGCGGGCTCCATTCCGCTCCCCTTCGCGGCACCGGGCGGCAGCACCAGCCGCCAGAACAGGGCGATGGCCCAGACCAGCAGATAGCCGACCCCGGCGAGGATGACGGTCTTCTCGGTCATCGGGGTCGGTTCCGGGAGCAGCGCGGTGGCGAGCCCGAATCCGACCAGGGCGGCCAGGATCATGCCCCCCAGCGTCAGCAGCGCGCGCGCCACCAGACGCGGAAAGCGGGCGGCCAGCGCCGAGCCGCCCGGCCTCGGTTCGGCGGGGCGCGGCAGCAGGCGCCGCGCCACCGGCCGCTCATAGAGAAGATGTTGCGCCCCATGGCCGGCCGCCATCAGGGCGATGGATAGGGCGATGGTCAGTAGGAAATGGCGGGGCTCGCCAGTCGGGCTCTGGGCCGTCAGGGTCGCCGCGATGGCCGACGGAATCTCGGGGGTGGCGCGCAGCCGCGTGGCGAGCTTGCCGCGGAAGCCCGCCATCCGGTCGCGGCCCTCGCTGAGCATCATCATCATCATGCCGTTGGCCGTGCCTGGGCCGGCCGTGCTCGGAGCGGGCGTGGCCGGTGCGGGAGCGGGCGCCGTCGGAGCGGCGGGCGGCGTCTGGGCCGGCGCCGCGACCGCCGACAGGAGCGCCAGAAGCAGGGCCAGCGGAGCGGCCCAGCGCCCGATCGGCCACCGGAGACGCAGGGGAAAGGCGCGCGTGGAAGGCGGGGTGATCGGCATGGCGTGGCCTTGCGGGGCGGGCGTTCGACGCCCTCAGAGTAGCGCAGATCGCCGCTCGGGGAACCCGCTCACGGGAATGTGACCGCCAGCGCATCCGGCCCGATTTCCGTCGGTTTGCAAAATAGTTCGAGGTTCCCGCAATTGCCCTTGCGCGGCGTCTGGCATCTGGTATACCGTATCGATAATTCAAAAAGACACAGCAACACGCTGGAACGACAACAAGCGGCGCCGCGGGCGTCGGCGCGCAAAGGGTCGGAAACGCGATGAACCGTGAACGTTTCGCCGTCGAACCGCTGGACCAGGGCATGAGTTTCAAGGCGAAGGCCTACCAGTCCCTGCGCCACGCCATCACCCAGATGAACATCTACGGACAGGCCAACGAGATCCGCCTGGACGAGCGCCGCCTCTGCGAAGCCCTGGGCGTCAGCCGGACGCCGGTGCGCGAAGCCATGGCGCTGCTCGAGCAGGAGGGTTTCATCCGGTCGCAACCGCGCCGGGGCATCTTCGTGGTCCGCAAGAGCAAGGCCGAGCTGGTGGAGATGATCACGGTGTGCGCCGCCCTGGAGGGGATGGCCGCCCGCCTGTTCGTCGAGAACGCCACCGTCGAGAAGCTGGAGGGCGTCCACCACGCCTTCGACAAATACACCAAGGCCGAACTGGCGCAGCACGTCGCCGAATATTCGGACGCCAACATCGTCTTTCACCAGAGCATCGTTCAGGCTTCGGGCTCCACGCTGATCGCGGACCTGACCGACCGCTTCTTCATCCACATGCGGGCGATCCGCCGCGTCACGATGGGCATCGGCGACCGTGCCGACCAGTCCATCCACGAACATCGGGAGATCATCGACGCCCTGGCCAGCCGGGACGCCGACCTCGCCGAACGACGCGTGCGGGAGCACACGCTTGGTCTCGCGCAGTACGTGGAAAAGCACTGCGATTTCCTCGACTGACCGATTTGAACCTTTCAGGAGCTCGGGGAGGAGTTACCCTTATGTCAACTGCGGCTGCAACAATCGTCAAGAATCAAGCCACGGACGCATCCGAAACCGATGCAGCGCAGGCGCTGACGGATGGCTTTCAACTCGTCATCGACGCGCTCAAGCTGAACGGCATCAAGAACCTGTACTCGGTGCCCGGCATCCCCATCTCGGATCTGCTCCGCATGGCCCAGGCCGAGGGGTTGCGCGTCATCTCCTTCCGGCACGAGCAGAACGCCGGCAACGCCGCGGCGATCGCCGGCTTCCTGACCAAGGCGCCGGGCGTCTGCCTGACCGTCTCGGCTCCGGGCTTCCTCAACGGCCTGACCGCGCTGGCCAACGCCACCACCAACTGCTTCCCGATGATCCTCATCAGCGGCTCGTCGGAGCGCGAGATCGTCGATCTCCAGCAGGGCGACTATGAGGAGATGGACCAGCTCGCCATCGCCAAGCCGCTGTGCAAGGCCGCCTTCCGCATCCTGCACGCCCAGGACATCGGCATCGGCGTGGCGCGCGCCATCCGCGCCGCCGTCTCGGGCCGTCCGGGCGGCGTCTATCTCGACCTGCCGGCCAAGCTGTTCGCCCAGGTGATCGACGCCGCCGAGGGCGCCCGCTCGCTGGTCAAGGTCATCGACCCGGCCCCGGCCCAGATCCCGGCGCCCGACGCGGTGACCCGCGCCCTCGATTTGCTGAAGGGCGCCAAGCGTCCGCTGGTCATCTTCGGCAAGGGCGCCGCCTACGCCCAGGCCGACGAGACGGTCCGCGCCTTCGTCGAGACCAGCGGCATCCCGTTCCTGCAAATGAGCATGGCCAAGGGCCTGCTGCCCGACACCCATCCGCAATCGGCCGGCGCCGCCCGCTCGATGGTGCTGAAGGACGCCGACGTCGTCCTGCTGGTCGGCGCCCGCCTGAACTGGCTGCTGTCGCACGGCAAGGGCAAGACCTGGGGCAAGCCCGGCTCGCAGAAGTTCATCCAGATCGACATCGAACCGCGCGAGATGGACAGCAACATCGAGATCGCCGCCCCGCTGGTCGGCGACATCGGCTCCTGCCTCTCGGCCCTGCTCGACGGCATGAAGGGCGGCTGGACCGTCCCGCCGTCCGAATGGACCGACGCGGTGAACGGGCGCAAGGAGGCGAACATCGCCAAGATGGCGCCCAAGCTGATGAAGAACTCCTCGCCGATGGACTTCCACGGCGCGCTGGGTGCCTTGCGCCGCATCGTCAAGGAGCGGCCGGATGCCCTGCTGGTGAACGAGGGCGCCAACACGCTCGACCTCGCCCGCGGCGTCATCGACATGTACCAGCCGCGCAAGCGCCTGGACGTCGGCACCTGGGGCGTGATGGGCATCGGCATGGGCTACGCCGTCGCCGCCGCCGTGGAGAGCGGTAAGCCGGTGCTGGCGATCGAGGGCGACAGCGCCTTCGGCTTCTCCGGCATGGAGGTGGAGACGATCTGCCGCTACAACCTGCCGGTCTGCATCGTCATCTTCAACAACAACGGCATCTACCGCGGCACCGACGTCAACCCGACCGGCGGCGAGGACCCGTCGCCGATGGTGTTCGTCCCCGGCTCCCGCTACGACAAGATGATGGAAGCCTTCGGCGGCGTCGGCGCCCATGTGACCACGCCGGACGAGCTGTACAACGCGGTCAGCGAGGCCATGAACTCCGGCCGGCCGACCCTGGTCAACGCGGTGATCGACCCGGCGGCCGGCACCGAGAGCGGCAACATCGGCAGCCTCAACCCGCAAAGCGCGGTCCGCAAGGGACCGGCTCAATAAGGCAGGGCGGCGAAAAGCCGCCGGACCATCGACCATCACGGGACATTGGGCAGAGGGGGAGAAATACATGGGCAAGGCACTTGAGGGAGTGCGGATTCTCGACTTCACGCATGTGCAGTCGGGGCCGACCTGCACGCAGCTCCTCGCCTGGTTCGGCGCGGACGTCATCAAGGTCGAGCGGCCGGGCGAGGGCGACATCACCCGCAGCCAGCTGCGCGACCTGCCGGACGCCGACAGCCTGTATTTCACCATGCTGAACCACAACAAGCGGTCCATCACCCTCGACACCAAGACGCCCAAGGGCAAGGAGGTGCTGGAGGCGCTGATCCGGACCTGCGACGTGATGGTCGAAAACTTCGCCCCCGGCGTGCTGGAGCGCATGGGCTTCTCCTGGGAACGCATCCAGGAGCTGAACCCGGCGATGATCGTGGCCTCGGTCAAGGGCTTCGGCCCCGGTCCCTACCAGGACTGCAAGGTCTACGAGAACGTCGCCCAGTGCGCCGGCGGGGCGGCCTCCACCACCGGCTTCGACGACGGCCCGCCGATGGTGACGGGCGCCCAGATCGGCGACAGCGGCACCGGCCTGCATCTGGCGCTCGGCATTGTCACGGCGCTCTACCAGCGCAAGACGACCGGCCGGGGCCAGAAGGTGCTGGCGGCCATGCAGGACAGCGTGCTGAACCTCTGCCGGGTCAAGCTGCGCGACCAGCAGCGTCTGGCCCACGGGCCGATGAAGGAGTACCCGCAATACCCGAACGGCGAGTTCGGCGACACGGTGCCGCGCGCCGGCAACGCGTCTGGCGGCGGCCAGCCGGGCTGGATCCTGAAGTGCAAGGGCTGGGAGACCGACCCCAACGCCTACATCTACTTCATCGCCCAGGCCCCGGTGTGGAAGTCGATCTGCACGGTGATCGGCCGCGAGGAGTGGATCACCGATCCCGACTACGCCACCCCGGCCGCCCGCCTGCCGCGCCTGAAGGACATCTTCGCGACGGTCGAGGAGTGGACCGGGACCCTGACCAAGTTCGAGGTCATGGACATCCTGAACAAATACGACATCCCCTGCGGCCCGATCCTGTCGATGAAGGAGATCGCCGAGGACCGCTCGCTCTACGAGACCGGGACGCTGGTCGAGGTCCCGCACCCGACGCGCGGCAGCTACCTGACCGTCGGCAACCCGATCAAGCTCTCCGACAGCCCGACCGAGGTGACGCGCTCCCCGCTGCTGGGCGAGCACACCGACGAGATCCTGCGCGAGGTGCTGGGTTTCGACGACCGCGACATCCTGGACATCCGCGACAGTGGCGCGCTCGGCCTCGTGGAGCGCATGGCGGCGGAGTGACAGCTAAGCATTGCTTGAGCCCTTCTCCCCTTGCGGGGCAGTGCCGGAGGGCGCCAAAGGCGACCGCAAGCACTGCGGGTTGGGATGAGGGGTGTTCCGCCGAAGGCGGAAAAAGAGATGGGGCGTTTCCGGCCGGCTGAAGCCGGCGCCCCCCCACCCCAACCCCTCTCCCACAAGGGGAGAGGGGCTTCCGGCGCCCCTCGCCGTCAAGGGATGGGGCAGCCAATGAGAAGCGCAACCGGCACACCACGGCACTCTGCGGTTTTCAAAGAACATCCCCGACAGGGAAACCAGAGACACCATGAACATCCATGAGTATCAGGCCAAGGAGCTGCTGAAGTCGTACGGCGTCGCCGTGCCGCGCGGCGGTGTGGCCTACACGGCGGAAGAGGCCGAGGCGGTCGCCCGCGAGCTGGGCGGTCCGGTCTGGGTCGTGAAGTCCCAGATCCACGCCGGCGGCCGCGGCGCCGGGCGCTTCCAGGACAACCCCGAGGGCAAGGGCGGCGTCCGCGTCGTCAAGTCCGTCGAGGATGTGGGCAAGAACGCCGGCGAGATGCTGAACCACGTCCTGGTCACCAAGCAGACCGGCCCGGCGGGCAAGGAGGTCAAGCGCCTCTACGTCGAGGAAGGCGCCGACATCAGGCGCGAGCTGTATCTGGGATTGCTGACCGACCGCGCGTCGGGCCGCGTCACCATCATCGCCTCGACCGAAGGCGGCATGGAGATCGAGGAGGTCGCCCACACCACGCCCGAGAAGATCGTCAAGGTCGCCATCGACCCGGCGACCGGCATCCAGGGCTACCACACCCGCAAGATCGCCTTCGCCCTCGGGCTGGAAGGCAAGCAGGTGGGATCCGCCGCCAAGTTCATCGCCGCCGCCTACAAGGCGTTCGTCGATCTGGATTGCGCGATCGTCGAGATCAACCCGCTGATCGTCACCGGAAGCGGCGACATCCTGGCGCTCGACGCCAAGATGAGCTTCGACGACAACGCCTTGTTCCGCCACAAGGACGTGGCCGCCCTGCGCGACGAGGCCGAAGAGGATCCGGCGGAGATCGAGGCGGCCAAGCACGACCTCAACTACGTCAAGCTCGACGGCAACATCGGCTGCATGGTGAACGGCGCCGGCCTGGCGATGGCCACCATGGACATCATCAAGCTGTACGGCGGCGAGCCGGCCAATTTCCTCGACGTCGGCGGCGGCGCCACCAAGGAGCGGGTGACGGCGGCCTTCAAGCTGATCCTGTCCGATCCGAACGTCGAGGGCATCCTGGTGAACATCTTCGGCGGCATCATGCGCTGCGACGTGATCGCCGAGGGCGTCGTCGCCGCCGCCCGCGAGGTGCACCTGCACGTGCCGCTGGTCGTCCGCCTGGAGGGCACCAACGTCACGCTCGGCAAGGAGATCCTCGCCGAGTCCGGCCTGCCCATCGTTTCCGCCGACAATCTGGCCGACGCCGCCGAGAAGATCGTCGCCGCCGTGGTGAAGGAAGCCGCCTGATGGCCGTTCTCGTCAATGCCGACACCAAGGTGATCTGCCAGGGTTTCACCGGAGCCCAGGGCACCTTCCATTCCGAACAGGCCATCGCCTACGGCACCCGCCTCGTCGGCGGCGTCACGCCGGGCAAGGGCGGCTCCACCCATCTCGACCGCCCGATCTTCGACACGGTGGCCGACGCGGTTGAGAGGACCGGCGCCAACGCCTCCGTGATCTACGTGCCGCCGCCCTTCGCGGCCGACGCGATCCTGGAAGCCATCGACGCCGAAATCCCGCTGGTCGTCTGCATCACCGAGGGCATCCCGGTGCTCGACATGGTGCGGGTCAAGCGCGCCCTGAACGGCTCGGCCACCCGCCTGATCGGCCCGAACTGCCCCGGCATCATCACGCCGGACGAGTGCAAGATCGGCATCATGCCCGGCCACATCCACAAGCGCGGCAAGATCGGCATCGTCTCGCGCTCGGGCACGCTGACCTACGAGGCCGTCGCGCAGACCACGGCGGCCGGCCTGGGCCAGACCACCTGCATCGGCATCGGCGGCGACCCGGTCAACGGCACCAACTTCGTCGACAGCCTGGAGCTGTTCGTGAAGGACCCGGAGACCGAGGGCATCATCATGATCGGCGAGATCGGCGGCGACGCCGAGGTCAAGGGCGCCGAGTTCCTCAAGGCGTCGGGCACGAAGAAGCCGGTCGTCGGCTTCATCGCCGGCCGCACCGCCCCTCCGGGCCGCCGCATGGGCCACGCCGGCGCGGTGATCTCCGGCGGCAACGACACCGCCGACTTCAAGATCGACGTCATGAAGTCGGTCGGCATCGCCGTCGCCGACAGCCCCGCTTCGCTTGGCTCGACCATGCTGAAGGCCATGCACGGCTGACCATCGCTTGAGCGACCGGGCGCCGCGAACGGATGCGGCGCCCGCCCCGAAACCAACCAGCCAAACCAACCACAGGCGTGGACCACGCGCCGGATCACCGAGGGAGACGGATATGAAAGCGCAAGCCCAGACGCGGACCGCCCGCCGGATCACCCACGACAATCCGCAGGACGGCGCCGCCGCCATCATCAAGACCGCCGTCGTGAAGAGCGACGATGCCAAGGCCGAACGCGGGCAGGTGGTCCAATCGCTCTGCCGCGCCCTGAACATCCTGACGATCCTGGGCGAGGCCGACAGCCCGCTCAGCCTGACCGAGATCGCCGACGCCGCCGACCTGTCGCCGTCCACGACGCACCGGCTGCTGACGACCCTGCAATACGAGCGCTACGTCCGTTTCGACCAGAGCGCGCGCGGCTGGGTGGTCGGCGTCCAGGCCTACATGACCGGCACCAATTTCCTGAAGACCCGCAACCTCGTCGACGTCGCCCGGCCACGCATGCGCCGCCTGATGGAGGAGAGCAGCGAGGTGGTGAACCTCGCCGTCGAGGAAAACGGGGAAGCCATCTACCTCGCCCGCGTCGGCGGGCCGCGCGTGGCGCAGGCCGCCGTCCCGCAGGCCGACCGCACGCTGCTGCATTGCTCGGCGGTCGGCAAGGCGCTGCTCGCCGGCATGCCGGAGACCAAGGTGCAGGCCATCGTCACCCAGCGTGGCATGCACCAGTTCACCCGCACGACCCTGTCGTCGCTGCCCGCCCTGCACCGTGACCTGTCGCTGATCCGCAACCGTGGCTACGCGCTCGACCAGGAGGAGCGGGTGTCCGGCCTGCGCTGCATCGCCGCCCCGATCTTCGACGAGAACGCCCGCGTGATGGGCGCGCTTTCCGTCTCCGGCTCCAGCCGGCGCATGGAGGAGGCGCGGGTCATCGCGCTCGGCGAGATGGTCAAGCGCGCCGCCGCCGCCGTCACCCTGGAGATCGGCGGGCGTCCGCCGGGCTGATCCCGCCGCCGCGCACGAGTCACATGAATCACACGGACGCCAAGAGCCGGAGGGTCTGAACGGTTCCCATCCGGTGTTTTCCTCCCTGGCGCACTCGGGCCGCGTTCCGCAAGGAATGCGGCCTTTTTTCCGTGTTCCCATTATCATTTTCCAAGTTTCCGTGGGATGGAAAAACATCGCTTTTCCGGTTCATCACCCAGAAAATCGTGAGAATGTGACTTCGGGGAAGGGATTTCCTTTCTCATCGGGCGGATGTGTTGTTTTGCATGTTCGCGCTTCTCTCGGATACTGGCCGCGCCCCTCACCGGGCGCGGTTTTTTTGTCCGCTCGTTTCCGCATGGTAAAATCCCCCTGCTCCCGGCGTGGACGTCGCCGCGCGCCCTCCGCACAGTGTCCGCCGGTTGTTTCGCGGCAAGAGGGACGCATGAGCGACAGCAGAAGCATGATGGCGGTGGAGATCGCCCAGCCCGGCGTGCCGGAGGTGCTGACCCCGGTCCGCCGTCCGATCCCGGTTCCGGCGGCGGGCGAGCTGCGCATCGCCGTCGCGGCGGCCGGCGTCAACCGGCCGGACGTGCTTCAGCGGCTCGGCAAGTACAACCCGCCGCCGGGTGTCAGCGACATCCCCGGCCTGGAGGTCGCCGGCACCGTCGATGCGGTGGGCGAGGGGGTGACGGGCTGGGTGGCCGGCGATCCGGTCTGCGCGCTGCTGGCCGGCGGCGGCTATGCCGAACATTGCACGGCGCCCGCCGCGCAATGCCTGCCGGTGCCGCACGGCCTGTCGATGGCCGAGGCCGCCGCCCTGCCGGAGACGTTCTTCACCGTCTGGTCGAACGTCTTCGAGCGCGGGGGGCTCCAGCCCGGCGAGGCGCTGCTGGTGCATGGCGGCACGTCGGGCATCGGCACCACGGCGATCCAGCTCGGTGCCGCCTTCGGCGCCCGCGTCTTCGCCACCGCGCGCGGGCCCGACAAGGTGCGGGCCTGCCTCGACCTCGGCGCCGAGCGCGCCATCGACTACGGAACGGAGGATTTCGTCGCCGTGGTCAGGGAGGCCACCGGCGGCGCCGGGGTGAACGTTGTGCTGGACATCGTCGGCGGCGACTACGTCGCCCGCAGCATCGACGCGCTGGCGGTCGAGGGACGCTACGTCTGCATCGGCTTCGTGCGCGGAGCCACGGCGACGGTGAACTTCTTCCCCGTCATGACCAAGCGGCTGACCCTGACCGGCTCCACCCTGCGCGCCCGGCCGGTCGCCTACAAGCAAGCGCTGGCCGACCAGCTCCGCGCCAGGGTGTGGCCGCTGCTGGAGGCCGGTCGGGTCAAGCCGGTCGTCCACGAGGTCTTCCCGCTGATCCACGCCGCCGAGGCGCACCGGCTGATGGAAAGCAACCGCCATGTCGGCAAGATCGTGCTGGCGGTCGGCTGGGCGGGGGAGTGAACCCGCCCCGGTCGTTTCGGGGGCCTCGTTTCGGGGTCCTCGTTTCCGGGGCCTCATCTCGTGCCGTTCACCGCGTGATAGCTGCGGATGACCTGGCTGTCGTCCATGCCCCCCTCGCCGCGTCCGGAGGTGGCGAGGAACATCTGGTGGGCGACCGCCGCCAGCGGCAGGGCGGCCTTGGCGTCGCGCCCGGCCTCCAACACGATTCCGAGATCCTTGACGAAGATGTCGACGGCGCTGGTGATCTCGGGATCGGTCTGGAGCATGCGGGGGCCACGGTCCTTCAGCATCCAGCTAGACGCCGCCGAGCCGCCCATGATCTCCAGCAGGATGTCGAGGCGGACGCCGACCTTGGCGGCGAGCGCGAAGGCTTCGGCGACGACGGCGATGTGGACGCCGCAGAGAAGCTGGTTGACGGTCTTCACCGTGGCGCCCTGGCCCGGCCGCTCGCCGACATGGAAGACCTTGTCGCCCATCGCCGCCAGCACCGGGCGCACCCGCTCCACCAGCGCTGCCGGGGCCGCCGCCATGATCGACAGGGATCCGGCGACCGCGCCCACCACGCCGCCGGACACCGGGGCGTCGACGAAGCGGCGGCCCGACGCCTCGACCCGCGCCGCCAGGGACTCCACCGCGCCCGGCGGGCAGGTCGCCATCAGGATCACCGCCGCGCCTTCCGGCAGGGCCGCCAGGGCGCCGTCGGCGAACAGGGCCTGCTCGGCCTGGGCGGCGTTCACCACCATCAGCACCAGCGCGTCGGCACCGGCCGCCGCCGCCGCCGCCGTGGCGGCCGGCCGGGCGCCTTCCGCCGCCAGGGCGGCGACGCTCGCGGCCCGCACGTCGAAGCCCTGCACGTCGAAGCCCTTGGCCAGCAGGTTGCGCGCCATGGGCATCCCCATGGAACCGAGTCCGATGAATCCGACAATCGTCATTGTCCGGGTGTCCTTGGAATGGGAAGGGGGCTTGGGACGGGAGCTTGGGACGGGAGCGGGGAGCGCCGTTCCCGTCCGGGCCGGTCAGCCGAGGAAGCCGATCGACACCCAGGGGAAGGCCGCGACGACGATCAGGCCGACGGTCAGCGCGATCAGGTAGCCGACGATCGGCTTCATGCCTTCGTCCGGGCTGATGCGGCTGATGGCGCAGGCGGCGTAGTAGCCGACGCCGAAGGGCGGCGCGAACAGGCCGATGCCCATCGCCAGGATGACGATCATCGCGTAATGCACCTCGTGCACGCCGATCTCGCGGGCGATGGGGAACAGCAGCGGGCCGAACAGCACGATGGCGGGGATGCCCTCCAGCACGCTGCCGAGCACGATGAAGGCGACGATCGACACCGCGATGAAGACCGGCACGCCGCCCGGCAGCTCGCGCATCGCCGCCGCCAGGGTGCTGGAGAAGCCGGACTGGGTGAGCGCCCAGGCCATGCCGGTGGCGGCGCCGATGATCAGCAGGATGGCGCCGGACAGCGCCGCCGTGTCGACCAGCATCGGGTAGACGCGGCGCCAGTCGAACCGGCGGTAGATCAGCAACCCGGCGGCCACGGCGTAGACGATGCCGATGGTCGACACCTCGGTCGCCGTCGCGACACCCTCGATCACCGCGGCGCGGATGATGAAGGGCAGGGCGATGGCGGGCAGCGCGATCAGGGCGGCCTTGGCGATCTCGCCGCCATTGGCGCGGCGGACATGCGACAGATCCTCGTGGCGGTAGCGCCACCACACCAGCGCCGCCAGCGCCACGCCCAGCACGATGCCCGGCAGCAGGCCGCCGGTGAACAGCGCCGCGATCGACACGCCGGTGACCGAGCCGATGGTGATCAGCACCAGCGAGGGCGGGATCGTCTCGGTCTGCGCGCCGGTGGCCGACAGCAGGGCCACGAGGTCGCCCGGCTTGGCGCCGCGCGCCTTCATCTCGGGAAACAGCACCGGGGCGACCGCCGCCATGTCCGCCGCCTTCGAGCCGGAGATGCCGGAGACCAGATACATCGCGCCGATCAGCACGTAGGACAGGCCACCGCGCACATGGCCGAGCAGGCTTGCGAGGAATCCCACCATGGCGCGCGCCATGCCGGTCATCTCGATGAGCTGGCCGAGGAAGACGAACAGGGGCACCGACAGCAGGATCAGATGACTCATCCCCTCGTCCATCCGGCCGACCATGACGATCGCCGGGGTCGAGGTGGCGAGCGACAGGTAGCCGAAGGTGGCGAGGCCGAAGGCGAAGGCGATCGGCAGGCCGAGGAACACCATCGCGCCGACGCCGACGACGAAGAACAGCAGCAGGTTGAGGTTGCCGAGCCCGGCGAAGACCGGACCGGCCAGCACGGCCGCGCCGATCGTCCCGGCCACCGCCAGCGCCGCCCAGGCCACGTCCGCGGCACGGCCGACGCGGGCCAGCCGCAGCAGCGCCACCGCGATCATCAGGACGATGCCGACCGGCAGGGCGGCGGCGCGCCAGGAATTGGGAATGTCGAGCGCCGGCGTGGTCACCCACACCTCCTCCGCCGCGAACTCGTAGGCGGGTTCCGCCATCAGCAGCAGGAAGGCCAGCGCGGCGGCCACCGCCAGGACGTCGAGGAAGGCCTGCGCGCGCGGGCGCAGCATGCCGACCAGCGCCGTCATCCGCATGTGCTCGCCCCGGCGCAGCGCCACGACCGCGCCGAACATGGCGAGCCACAGGAAGAGGATGGAGGCCAGCTCGTCCGACCAGATGATCGGGCTGTGCAGGAGGTAGCGCCAGACGACGCCGAGCAGCAGCACGCCGACCTCGGCGAGCACCAGCAGCGCCGCCGGCCCCTCGACGAGCAGCCCGACGCCGCGGTCGAGGCGGTCGAGCCAGCGGGCGCGGGCGGTGGATGGCTCGGTGGACGGCTGCCCGGTGCCGGGAACGGACGTGGTCGCCGCAGGAACGGGAGTGTGCATGGAGGCCAGCCCTTCGGGTGTGAGGATCCGTTCGGACCGTCGGTCGGACGATCCGTCGGGTTCGTCGGTCGATGGAGGGGACGGACGGCCTCAGCCCAGCGTGCCGGACGTCCTTTCGAGCAGCTCCCAGGCGACGGGACCGTATTTCGCCTTCCAGTCGGCGTAGAAGCTGGTGGCGGACAGCGCCTTGCGGAACGGCTCGCGGTCGACGTTGTGGAAGGCGAGGCCCTTGCCGGCCAGATCGGTCTTCAGCGATTCGGTCAGAGCCGCGATGTCGGCGCGCTGGTCGTCGGCCGAGCGGTCCAGCTCGCGGGCGACGATGGCCTGGATATCGGCCGGCAGCTTGGCGAAGGCGCGCTTGTTGCCGAGCACCCAGTAGCCGTCCCAGACATGGCCGGTCAGGCTGCACGACTTCTGCACCTCGTAAAGGCGGGTGGTGGCGATGATCGCCAGCGGATTCTCCTGCCCCTCGACGACGGTGGTCTGGAGCGACGAATAGAGCTCGTTGAAGTTGATCGGGGCCGGGGCGGCGCCGATCGCCTTGAACAGCGAGGTCAGCGCCGGGGCCGGCGGCACCCGCATCTTGAAGCCCTTGATGTCGTCCGGCGTCTGGATCACCCGCGTCGAAGAGGTGATGTGGCGGAAGCCGTTGTCCCAGATCTTGCTCAGCGTGAAGATCGGCGTCTTGGCGATCTCGTCGCGGACATGCTTGCCGAGGTCGCCGTCCATCGCCTGCCAGACGGCGTCGTAGTCCTTGAAGGCGAAGCCCATGCTGGTGATGCCGGACAGCGGCACGAAGGTGGCGAGGATCAGCGAGGAGAGGTTGAAGATCTCGACGCCGCCGTTGCGGACCTGCCCCAGCAGGTCGGTGTCGCTGCCGAGTTGGTTGGCCGGGAACAGCTTGATGTCCAGCCGGCCGGAGGTCGCCTCGCGGATGCGGTCGATGGCCTGCTGGGCGCGGGTGTTGACCGGGTGGGTCGGATCCTGGCCGGTCGCGTACTTGAACTGGAACTCGGCGGCGTTCGCCGGGCGTTTCAGGATGGTCACCAGCGGCAGGGCGGCGGCGCCGGCCAGGACGGCGCGGCGGCTCGGGCGGAAGGAGCCGGCGGTGAGGGACGGCGTCTTGAGCATGGTTTCCTCTCCGGATGTTTTGTGGTTGGGCGTCGGTGGTCGGGAGCGGGGCGCCGGGAGCGAAGGCCGTTTTGCCGGCCCTTTGGAAAGCGTGCTGAAACAGCCGCTCCGCTCTCCTTTCCGTCATGCCCGGCCTTGAGCCGGGCATCCACGAGCGGGGGAACTGGCGCAACCATCCCCGCCCGTCTTGCTACAGCCAGCCCCTGATGCTGGCGGCCATGGCGTCGGTGGAGATGCCGTAGCGGTCGTGCAGGGTGGGCAGGGCGCCGGCCTTCAGGAACTCGTCGGGCAGGCCGATCTGGCGGAAGGCCGGGGCGACCCCGGCGCGCAGCAGCGTGCCGGCCACCGCCTCGCCCAGCCCGCCGATGACGGTGTGGTTCTCGGCGACCACCACCATGCGGCCGGTCCTTGCGGCCTCGCGCAGGATGGCCTCGGTGTCGAGCGGCTTGATGGTCGGGACGTGCAGGACGGCGACGTCGATGCGGTCGGCCTCCAGAACCTTCGCCACCTCCAGCGCGCGCATCGTCATGATGCCGGACGCGATCACCAGCACGTCGGCGCCGCCGCGCAGCAGCTTGGCCTTGCCGAGTTCGAACCTGTAGTCGTACTCGTCGAGCACCAGCGGCACGTTGCCGCGCAGCAGGCGCATGTAGACCGGCCCCTGGTGGGCGGCCATGGCGGGAACGGCCTGTTCGATCTCGTGCGCGTCGCAGGGGTCGATGACGACCATGTTCGGCATGGCCCGCATCAGCGCCACATCCTCGGCCGCCTGGTGGCTGGGGCCGTAGCCGGAGGTCAGGCCGGGCAGGGCGCAGGCGATCTTGACGTTGCGGTTCTCCTCCGCGATCGTCTGGTGGACGAAGTCGTAGGCGCGGCGCGAGGCGAAGACCGCGTAGGTGGTGACGAAGGGCATGAAGCCCTCGTGCGCCAGCCCCGACGCCGCCCCCATCAGCAACTGCTCGGCCATGCCCATCTGATAGAAGCGGTCGGGATGGGCCTGGGCGAAGATGTGCAGGTCGGTGTATTTGGCGAGGTCGGCGGTCAGGCCGACGATCTCCGGCCGGTCCTTCGCCAGGGCGGCCAGCGTGTGGCCGAAGGGGGCGGGTTTGGTGCGCTGCCCCTCCGCCGCGATCGAGGCGATCATGGCGGAGGTCTTCAGGCGCGGCTTGGCGGATGCGGGGGCGGCTTGGGGGGCGGCGGTGCTCATGCGGTCCTCCCGGCGTCGAGCGCGTCGAGGGCGATCTGCCATTCGTGCGCGTCCACGCGGATGAAGTGGTTCTTTTCGCGGGCTTCGAGGAAGGGCACGCCCTTGCCCATCTTCGTATCGCAGACGATCATCCGCGGCTTGGGCTCCGGGTGCGCCTTGGCGGCGTCGAAGGCGGCGACGACGGCGTCGAGGTCGTTGCCGTCGATCCGCTGCACGAACCAGCCGAAGGCCTCCAGCTTGTCGGCCAGCGGCTCGAAGGCCATCACTTGGGCGGAGGGGCCGTCGGCCTGCTGGTTGTTGACGTCGACGATGGCGATCAGGTTGTCGAGCTTGTGGTGGGCGGCCGACAGGATGGCCTCCCACACCGACCCCTCGTCGAGCTCGCCGTCGGAGAACAGCGTGTAGACGCGGTTGTCGGAGTTCTTGCGCTTCAGACCCAGCCCGATGCCGACGGCGATGCTCAGGCCGAGGCCGAGCGAGCCGCCCGACATCTCCATGCCCGGCGTGTAGGCGGCCATGCCGGACATCGGCAGGCGGCTGTCGTCGCTGCCGTAGGTCTCCAGCTCGTCGGCCGGGACGATGCCGGCCTCGATCAGCGCGGCGTAGAGCGCGATGGCGTAATGGCCGTTCGACAGCAGGAAGCGGTCGCGCCCCTCCCAGCGCGGGTCCTCGGGCCGGTAGCGCAGGGCGTGGAAGTAGGACACGGCCAGCACGTCGGCGATGTCGAGCGCCTGTCCGATGTAGCCCTGGCCCTGCACCTCGCCCATCAGCAGGGCGTTGCGGCGGATGCGGTAGGCGCGCTCGGCCAGCGGCACGTTGTGGCCGAGCGGTGTGGTGTCGATCGCGGTGTCCACGGGGGGCTCCGTCCGTTCGGGATCAGGAAACAATTCGGTGGATCGGTCAGTGGATCAGCATGCCGCCGTTGACGTCGAGCGTGGCCCCGGTGACGTAGGAGGACAGCTCGGACGCCAGGAACAGGCAGCAGCGGGCGACATCCTCGGCGTCGCCCAGGCGGTTCAGCGGGATGCCCTTGAGGATCTCGGTCCGCAGCTCGGGCGTCAGCTTGTCGCCGGTGATGTCGGTCTGGATCAGGCCGGGGGTGACCGAGTTGACGCGCACGTTGTCCGGCCCCAGCTCGCGCGCCATCGCCTTGGCCAGCCCCAGCACGCCGGCCTTGGCGGCGCTGTAGTGCGGGCCGCCGAAGATGCCGCCGCCGCGCTGCGCCGACACCGACGAGAGGCAGACGATGGAGCCCGACTTGCCGGCGCGCATGTGGGGGACGACGGCCTGGCTCATGTAGAGCGTGCCGCGCAGGCTGACGTCGGTCACCGCCTCGTAGTTCTCCGGCCCGATGTCCATGAGCTTCAGCGGTTGGGTGATGCCGGCGTTGTTGACCAGAACGTCGATGCGGCCGAACTCCTCGACGATGCGCCCGGCGGCGGCGAGGCAGGCGTCGCGGTCGGTGACGTCGCAGGCCAGCCCGCGGTGGGCCTCGCCCAGTTCGGCGGCGGCGCCGGCGGCCTGGGCGCCGTCGAGGTCGAGGATGATCGCCCGCGCGCCGTGCAGCGCGAAGAGCCTCGCGGTCGCCCGGCCGATGCCGCGGCGCGACGCGGCGCCGGTGATCACGCAGACCTTGTTGGACAGCAGCATGGTCGCTCCCTCGTGTCGAAGCTTGTGTCGAAGCAGGCTCCGCCGTGGCGGTCCCGCGGGGGCCGCGACGGAGCGCCGGTTTCGCTCGGTTGTGGGGGGTGTCGGTGGGGTCGGCCGATGGTTCGCGGGGCCGATCGTTGGGGTGATGCTATGGTCTTGAGGTGAATTTGACAAACGAATAAGATCGTCGATACATGAGCTGAATTCACTGATTTGCTGCGATGCGGAAACGGGTGTCGATCAAGGCGCTGCAAGCGTTCGAGGCGGCGGCGAGGCTGGGATCCTTCGCGGGCGCGGCGCAGGATCTCGGCCTGACGCCGTCGGCGATCAGCCATCAGGTGAGGATTCTGGAGGAGCAGCTCGGCCTTCCGCTGTTCCAGCGGGTGCATCGGTCGGTCGCCTTGACCGACGCCGGCCGGGCCTACGCCGCCGAGATCATCGCCGCCTTCGCCCGGATCGACACCGCCACCCGCAACGCCACCACCGCCGGGGCGGGCACGACGATTCTGACCGTGCGCTCGATGCCGAGCTTCGCCACCCAGTGGCTGATGCCGCGGCTGGGCCGCGTGAAGGAGCTGCATCCGGCGATCGACATCCGGTTGCAGGCCTCGGTCTCACCCATCGACCTGACGACGGGGGCGGTGGACGTCGACATCCGCTACAAGCCCGGCCCGCCGCCGGCCGGCTGCGTGATGGCGCAGTTCCCGGACGACATCATCGTGCCGATGTGCGCGCCGGGGCTGGCCGGCGGCCTCAACCCGATCCGCCGGCCGCAGGATCTGAGCCGCCACATCCTGATCCATTCGGAGATCAACATCGTCGGCTGGCGCGACTGGGCCCGCCGACACCGCGGCGTCCAACTGGACATGGAGCGCGGCCTGCGCTTCGACCGCTCCTTCATGGCGATCAACGCCGCGGTGAACGGGATGGGCGTGTGCCTGGACAGCCTGCTGCTCGCCCGTCAGGAGCTGGAGTCCGGCAAGCTGGTGATCCCCTTCCCCACCCAGGGCCTGAGGGCGCAGGGGCATGGTTTCGTCACCCTGAAATCCGCCTTCGACCTGCCGAAGGTCCGGCTTTTCCGCGACTGGCTGTTCGGCGAGCTGGAGACCTGCCGGCACTGGGAGGAGCGCCACCTCGCCTCGCTGTGAGACGGCCGAGGCGAGGGGCGTGTGGCCTTCAGTCGAGGGGACGGGTGCGCGGTCCGGTGGCGCTCTTCAGGTCCTTCCGAGCGGTTGGCGAAGGAAGACCGGCTTGCCCGTCCCCGTCCCCCCCTGGGCGCCCTCATCGCGTTCCCCATGCCCGTCTGGACGCAGCCGGACAGGAGGAAGGAGGAAACGCACACGGCGCCGCGACGCGCGGTGAAGCGGGAGTTTCGTATTTCCCGATCATGTTTGGCCTTGCCCACACGGAAAAAGGCAAATTATGATAATTGATCAACTTTTCTATTTCAAATCATTGCGCGGGATTCCCATAATGACGACTTGCATTCGCCATGGACGGTCGCGTAGCGGGATGGCGAAGCCCGCAGGCTGGACGTTCCGCATTGCCGCCGGTCTCCTCGCCGTCAGCCTTGGCGCCTGCGCCTCCGAAACGGTGATCGGCGTCCGCGACAGCCAGCTCGCCCAGCGGATCGACCGCCTCAACGCCACGCAGGGGGCCTACGAGCGGCAGGAGCATTCCGAGGCGGAACGCCTGATGCTCGCCGAACTGAAGGCCGCGGCATCGGCGTCGGAGAAGCAGCATCTGCTGAACGAGCTGGCCGACCTCTACAGCTACCATCTGCTGGACATCGAGCGGGCGATCGAGGCCGACGGCCAGATCCAGGCCATCGGGGTCCTGGCCGCCGAAAGCGGCTTCAAGTCGAACTCGGCGAACAACCGCATCCTGAAGGACACGGCGTACCGCGACCGCTACGTCAATGTGTCCTCCGGTCAGATCGTCGCCGGTTCCCGCGAGCGCATGGCGCGGAACCGCAGCCTGCTGTCGGGATCCTCTCCGACGGCGGGCCGGATCCGGTCGCGGAGCGAGATGGAGGACTTCCTGGCCGCCGTGAACGCCGACCTTCTCCAGACCTACCCCGGCACGGCCGACCGCAGGCAGGTGATCAGCCGGCTGATCCGGGCCGAATGGGAGCTTATCAATCTCGGCGCTCCGCCGCGCGCGCTGGCCGGTGCCGATCTCGCCCGGAAGGAGGGGATGAAGCCGACGGACTTCTTCTTCCAGGAAATCGACTTCCTCTCCCTGTCGCGCTACTACGAGGCCGTGTTCGACCGCACCGGCGATCTGGAAGCCGAGGAGATGGCGCTCGCCGTCGTCTACATCCCCTACAGCAACATCACCGATTACGCGTCCCGCTGGTCGTACAACCGGCTGGTCAACCGGCACATCGATAAACTGATCGAGACCTGTCACAAGGCCCAGCGCCTTCACGACATGCTCTATTACATCTCCCTGAACAAATCCCGGATGATCCTGGAGGAGCGCGCCCGCTACAGCGCGCAAAGCCCACGCCTGGCGGGCGGAAGCCAGGTCGTCGCGATCGATCCGGTCACCCATCTGCCGGACAAGCAGGCGTTCCTGTCCCGCGCGCGGTCCGCTCCGGCCTTCCTGGACTATTACATCGCCGGCGACTATCAGCCGGCGCCCGCCCGCTCGCCGCTCGCCCTGGCGTCGCGCCGCGATTCCGCTGGGTCCCTGATGGAGCTGCGGGCGGTCGCCGTGGCGGCGAAGCCGACGGCCTCCGCCGTTCCGCAGCCGGCCCGTCCCGCCGCCGACGGCGACGTCTTCGTCGAGGGCGCCCTCTACATCACCTATCTGGAGCGCGGGGCGATCCAGGCGCGCCGCCTGTCGGGCTCCCAGATCGGCGCCCTGCGCGCCAGCATCGACGAGGAGATCGCCGGCCTGGAGGCCGAGTATCTGTCGCTCGATCCGAGCCGCGCGGTCGCGGTCGCCGCCGGACCTGCCCCGGCCAGCCCGGCTGCCGCTCCCCTCGCGTCCGCGTCTCCGTCCGCGGGCCGCCGGCGCCCGGCGGCGGGGGCGGCGGCGAAACTGCTCCTGCCCTTTCCGGTGGCGGCGGGCACGGTGGTGTCCCCCGACAAATGGCTGTCGAAATACCCCTTCGCCCTCGCCATGGGGACCGATGCGCCGAGGGCGCTCAACCTCATGGGCTTCGCGCCGCAGTCGCGGCTGTCCACCGCCAGCGTTCTGGGCCTGTTCAACCCGACCGGCGACCTGCTGGATTCGGAGTTGGAGATCCCCCACATCTCCCGGAATTTTCCGGACTCGCAGCTGCTGGCGCGCGCGGCCGCGTCGAAGGGCGCGTTCGGCGCGGCCGGCGGCCGCTCCATCCTGCACCTGTCGATGCACGGACTCTACAACCCGGACGATCCGTCGGCGTCCAAGCTTCTGTTCGCGGGCAGCCGGATCGACGATTCGTCCAACGACGCCGCCGCCCTCTACGCCCGCGACATGCTGAGCTTCCCGGCGGCCCAGGGCAACGAGCTCGTGTTCCTCGCCGCCTGCGAGACCGGCCTCACCGCCAACGACAACCGGAACAGCGCGGAGCTGCTCGGGATTCTGCGTCCCCTGCTGATCGGCAACAACAAGAACATCGTGCTGACGCTGTGGAAGGTGAACTCCATGACCGCCGGCAAGTTCGTCGAGTATTTCTACGACGCCCTCGGCAAGAGCAGGGATGTCCGGCAGGCGTTCGCGTCCAGCCAGGAGCGGCTGCGGGCCGAATATCCGGACTCGCCCTACATCTGGGCTCCCTACTACCTGATCCAGTAGGGGCGGGGAGGCGCTGGCGCTTGGTTGATGAGGCGCTAGCGCTCGGTGGTTTCGATGAAGAGCGCCGTCTCGGCGTAGCGGCCGGGGTTGGCGTCCATCCACGCGGCGATGCGGTCGAGCAGGCGCTTCATCTCTTTCGGCCGCAGGCTGGAATAGGCGGTGTTCTTCGGGATCAGCTCGTTCAGGAAGGGCGGCTTGTCGAGGAAGGCGATCGACTTGATGAGGTCGGTGCCGAACGGCGCGGTGACGAAGAAATACTCGCCGCCGCTCGGCAGGGTGACGGGCTGTCCCGCGGCGGCGCGCGCGACGGGGGTGAGCTGGTTGGGCAGCAGGATGTTGACGCTGCCGTCGGAGGACGCGGCGATCAGCAGGAGATGGGCGTCCTTTTCCGATCTGAGGGTGTAGGACAGACGTTCGTCGTTCACGAAGCGGTCCTGGCCGTTGCCGGTGGACAGGCTGAGCCGGAAGCCGGCCGAACCGCGTCCCAGCAGCAGCAGGTCGCTGTTCTCGGCGATGACCTTGAGGGATTTGACGAGATCGACGATCGGCGACGACCGGTCCCAGTTGGGCCGGGCCGAGGTGGAAACCCCGACCGCGACGGCGCGGCGCGCGAAGCTGCGCTGGCCCGCCGCCGAATTCAGCGCGGGGTTTTGCAGCCTCAGTTGCAGGCCGTCGCCGACGCCGACGAACACCGCGTCCGCGAGGTCGGGTTCCGCGGTCAGCCGCAAGAGCGAGGGGGGGATCTGCTTTTCGATGAGCTGGCGGATCGCCGCGCTGTCGTCGACGTTGCGGAAACCGACGGTCAGGGCACGGCGGGAGACCGGCGGGTCGCGGGGAGGCTCCTTGACCGCCGGCGGGCTGCCCGCCGCCTGGGTGATCGCCGCCGGGCGCTCCGCCAGCCAATATTGGGCGCTGCCGAGGGAGGCGGAGACGAAGGGGCGCTGGCGGTTCTGGGTGGCCGTCTGGACACCGTCGCGCACCCGCTCGAACAGCGTGCGGAGCTCCAGGCCGGGGGTCGCGATGTGCTTGAGCAGTTCGGCGGTGTAGGGGCTGTGGAGCCCGGCGCCATCCTCGGCGACCGTGTTCGCCTCGCTTGCGAAGGCGACAAGGACGTCGCTTCCGCGGTTGTCGGGGGGCGCGATCCGCGCCAGCCCGCGGGTGGCCACGCTGCCGACGCTGCGCAGGTCCAGAAGCCGGGCGAGCTCGGCGGCGAAGGGATTGTCCCGGCAGGCGTCGAAAATGGCGACGCGCAGCTTGCGCGCTCCGCGCATCCGGTCGAGGATCTGGTTCAGGTACATCGACGACCGGTCGACCTCGCCGAGGCGGGTCAGCCGGAAATCGACCGGCAGCAGATAGTTCCGGTCCGCGAGCTGTATGCCGTGGCCGGCGAAATACGCCAGCACGACGTCGGGTGCCGCCTGTCGGGCGGTGTCCTCGAGGCGGCGGACAAGCGCCTGCATGCCGTCGAGGTCGAGGTCGTACCCGTCGACCACCGTGTAGCCGAGACGCCGCAGGGTGTCGGCCATCGCCTCCGCGTCCCGCCGGGCGTTGGGCAGCCTGTCGGCGTTGCGGTATCCGCTGTTGCCGATCACCAGCGCCAAGCGCTCGGCGGACACCGGCTGGCAGCTCATCCAGGCGGCGAACAGCGTAAGAGCGAAAACCAGGAAGCGGACCGGATTCTTCATCGCTTCACTCTTATCCTGATGGAGCCCGGCCCGGTTGCGGCCGCCGGTGGAAAATGGCCGTTGGGTTTCCCATTTTCACCTTATCGGGATGACGCCGAAACCGTCAAGCTGGCGGCCGGCGATGCGGCGTGCGTGCCGGCCGGACGCCCCGCCCCTTCGCAAGGCGCTTGTCCGTGGACGTGTCCGCCGTTACAAATCCATCCGTATGGATTTGAATGAGATCCGGGAGGTTTCATGGGACGCCCGCCGACGATCGACCGGGACAGGGTTCTCGACATCGCCGAAGGAATCGTGCTGAAGGCGGGGACCAGCGGCCTGACGATGGACGCCGTCGCCAAGGCCGCCGGCGTTTCCAAGGGCGGCGTCCAGTCGCGGTTCGGGACCAAGGACGACCTGATCGCCGCCATGATCGAACGCTGGGGACGCGAGTACGACGCCCAGATCACCGCCCTCGCCGGGCCGTCGCCGTCGCCGGTGGAAGCGGTGCGCGGCCACGTCGAAGCCACCATGGCCATGGACGCCGAGAGCCACGCCCGGGCGGCCGGCATGATGGCGGCGCTGATCGAGGCCAAACAGCACATCGACAACACCAGGGCCTGGTACGGGGAGCGGTTTGGCGGCCTCGATCCCCGTTCCGAGGAAGGGCGCCGGGCCAGGCTCGCCTTCCTCGCCGCCGAGGGCGCGTTCCTTCTGCGCGCCTTCGGCTTCATGGACTTTCCCGACGAGGAATGGGGCAGCCTCCGGCACGACCTGCGCGCGCTCCTCGACGGCGGCAGCTGAGCGGAGGCCGGCCTTCCGCCGGCGCCCCGCCTCCGTCACCACCAAGGATCCCCCGACTCATGGCTCCCGGCACCCGATGGCTGATTCTGGCCACCGTTTCCAGCGCCCTGTTCCTGATCGTCGTCGACATGACGGTGCTCTACACCGCCTTGCCGACGCTCACCCGCGACCTGGGGGCCACCGCCTCGCAGAAGCTCTGGATCGTCAACGCCTACCCCCTGGTGATGGCGGGGCTGCTGCCGGCCTCGGGCTCGCTGGGCGACCGGCTGGGCCACAAGCTGATGTTCATGGCCGGCCTGCTCGTGTTCGGCCTGGCGTCGCTCGGCGCGGCCTTCGCGCCTTCGGCGGCGGCGCTGGTCGCGGCGCGGGCGGTGCTGGCGGTCGGAGCGGCGATGATGATGCCGGCGACGCTGTCCTTGATCCGCCTCACCTTCACGGACGCGGAGGAGCGGTCGCTCGCCATCGGCATCTGGGCCGCCATCGCCTCCGGCGGCGCCGCGGCCGGTCCGGTGATGGGTGGGGTGCTGCTGGAGCATTTCCGCTGGGGGGCGGTCTTCCTGATCAACGTGCCGGTGGTCGCGGCGGCCCTGGCCGGGAGCGCCCTTCTGCTGACCAACCGTCCCGGCGACGCCGGCCATCCCTGGGATCTGGCCGGTTCGCTCCAGGCCATGATCGGGCTCGGCGGCCTGGTCTACGCGCTGAAGGAGGCCGCCAAGCGTGATTCCTCCTGGGAAGCGGCCGGTCTGGCGCTGGCCGTCGGCCTGATCGCCACGCTGCTGTTCGTGCGCCGGCAGCGCCGCGCCCGCTTTCCGCTGATCGATTTCTCGCTCTTCGCGGATCCGCGCTTTTCGGCGGGCGTGGCGACCGCCCTGACGGCGTCGGCGGCGCTGATCGGGATGGAGCTGGTGTTCAGCCAGCGCCTCCAACTTGTGCTGGGGCTGTCGCCGCTCGACGCCGGCCTGCTGATCCTGCCGATCCCGCTCGCCTCCCTGGTCGCGGCGCCGCTGACCGGGCTGGCGCTGCCGCGGCTCGGCTCCGCGCGGGTGCTCTGGGGGGCGCTGATGACGACCGGGCTGTCCCTGTTCGCCTTCCTCGCCAGCCACGACGGTCCCGCCGCCCTGTGGATCACCGCCCTCACGGCGATGGGGTTCGGGAGCGGCGCCGCGGTGACGGCCGCGTCCTCGGTCATCATGCTCTCCGCTCCCGAGGAGCGGGCCGGAATGGCCGCCTCGATCGAGGAGGTTTCCTACGAACTGGGCGGAACGCTCGGCATCGCGCTGCTCGGCAGCCTGATGTCGGTGCTCTACACGCGGGCCATGCTCGTCCCGCAGGGGATTGCGATCGCCTCCGAAGCGCGCGACAGCCTCGACGAGGCTCTTGTCCTGGCCGAAGGGCTGGCGCCGCTCCAGGCGGAGCAGGTCGTCGGCGTGGCGCGGGCGGCCTTCGACCAAGCCTTCACCGGTGTCGTCGGCGTGGCCGCCCTGATGCTGGTCGCCGTCGCGCTTGTCGTTCGCCACCGGCTCGCCGGCCGGAAGGAGGCCGAAGGCAGCGGCTTGCCGGAACGGCGCGCCGATGGCTGCTGAACGTGGATCGACGGCCGCCGGTCAGGTGAAGACCATGCCGCCGTCGACCATCAGCGACTGGCCGGTCATGAAGTCGGAATCGGGTGAGGCGAGGAAGCGCGCCACCCCGACCAGATCCTCTGCCGTCGACGGCCGGCCGAGCACCGCGCCGGCGGCGAACATGTCGAAGGCCTCGTTCTCGGTCCGGGTCAGGCCGGTGTCGCGGAAGCCCTTGTCGATGATCTTCCACATCTCGGTCGCCACCACGCCGGGGCAGATGGCGTTGGCGGTGATCCCCTCCTTGCCGAAGGCGCGCGCCGCCGCCTGGGTCAGGGCGACCACGGCGAACTTGCTCGCCGAGTAATGGGCGAGCGGCTCGTAGCCCTGCTTGCCGGCGATGGAGGCGGTGTTGACGATCTTGCCGCCGCCGCCCTGGGCCCGGAAGGTCTTGATCGCCTCCTGCATGCCGATCAGCACGCCCAGCGCGTTGACGTCGGTGACGAAGCGCCAGTCCTCCTCGGTGATGTCGAGGAAGGGCTTGGTCTGCGCCACCCCGGCGTTGTTGAAGAGAACGTCGAGCCGGCCGTGCGCGCGGACCGTCTCGTCGATCATGCGGCGCACGGCGTCGCGGTCGCGCACGTCGACCGTGACGGCGATGGCGGCGCCGCCGGCCGCGCGGATGGTTTCGGCGACCCGCTCGGCCTCGTCGGCGGTGCGGTCGGCGATGGTCAGCCGGGCGCCGTCGGCGGCGAGCGCGCGGGCGATGGCGGCGCCGATGCCGCGGCCGGCGCCGGTGACGATGATGCTCTTGTTCCTCAGATCGGGCATGATGGGTCTCCTTGGACCGGCGCGCGTCCCGTGGCGCGCCGGTCCGCAAGGGGTCAGGTGGTCGTGCGGGTGGCGGGGGTGCCGATGTGCTCCTTGAGCAGGGCGTTGACCTTGCCCGCCGCTTCCATCTGCACCATGTGGCCGGCGTTGGGGATCACCACGCTCCGCGCCCCGCCGCCCAGCGCCGTGGCGTGGGCGGCGGGGATGACGCGGTCCTGCTCGCCCCACACCACCAGGGTCGGCAGTCCGGTCGCGGCGACCGCGTCGGCGAGGATCTCGGCCTGCGCGCCGTCGGCGAACAGCGCGGCGGACAGCGCCCGCAGCGCCGCGTCGACGCCGTCGAGCCGCTTGTATTTCAGCAGGTCGTCGACCAGCTTGCGGCCGACCAGGCTCTGGTCGGCGAACAGCGTCTCCAGCACCGGCTTCAGGTCGCGGCGGGAGTTGGCCGCGGTGAAGCCCTGGATGTAGCCGTGGTCGATGGCGCTCCCCAGTCCGGCCGACGCGATCAGCGACAGCGACGCCACCCGCTCCGGCGCGTCGAGCGCCGTCCGCATCGACACCGCCCCGCCCATCGAATGGCCGACGAGATGGGCACGGTCGATGCCGGCCGCGTCCATGAAGCCGAGCACCGCCTTCGACAGGCCCGCCAGGGTCGGATCGGCCAGGGTCTTGGCCGATTGCCCATGCCCCGGCAGGTCGAGCGCGTAGACGGTGGCGCTCTCCGCCAGCGCGTCGATGGTGAACAGCCAGTTGTCGAGGTCGCCGCCGAAGCCGTGCAGCAGCAGGACGGCCGGCCCCTCTTCGCCGCGCGCCCCGTCACGCTTGGCGTAGCGCAGGGTTCCGGCCGGGGTTTCGGCGAAGAGATACCGTGGAGCGGCCTCGGCCTCTTCTTCCGCCCCGCCGGCCGCCGGCGCGGCGTAGGCGTCGATGAAGGCGTCGATCTCGCTGTCCGGCACGTCGGGTTCGGCCAGCACGGCGATCAGCGCCTTCACCGGATAGACGGTGCCGGGCTCGCCCAGCACCCGGCGGAGGATTCCGCTGTCCCCCGCCTCGACGACGTTGGTGATCTTGTCGGTCTCGACCTCCAGCAGCTCGTCGCCGAGGGCCACGCTGGCCCCCGGCCGCTTCAGCCAGCCGGTGAGCTTGCCCTCCGACATGGAGAGCCCCCATTTCGGCATGACGATGGGCTTGATGCGCTCGTTCAACATGAATTCAGGCTCCGGCGGAAATAAGGCGGCCCCGTCAGGCGGCCCCGTCAGGCGGCCCCGTCAGGCGGCGATGCTGCGCGGCGTGGTGCCGGTCGGCGCCAGCGTGCGGAGTGCGGCGGCGGCGATGGCCTCGGCGCTGGGGACGTAGAGATCCTCCAGCGACGGGGCGAAGGGCACCGGCGTGTGCGGCGCCGTCACCATCTGCACCCCGGCCTTCAGCGCGCCGAAGGCGTTCTGCCCGATGTAAGCCGCGATGTCGGTGGCGAGGTTGCAGCGCGGGTGCGCCTCGTCCACCACCACCAGCCGGCCGGTGCGCTCGACGCTCTCGACGATGCTGTCCCAATCGATCGGCGACAGGGTGCGCAGGTCGATCACCTCGGCCTCCACCCGCTCCCTGGCCAGCGCGTCCGCCGCCGCCATGGCGCGGTGGACGGTCAGGCCGTAGCTGACGATGGTCACGTCGTCGCCGTCGCGGAGCACGTTCGCCTCGCCGAAGGGGATGGCGTAGGATTCGGCCGGAACCTCGCATTCCATTCCGTAGAGGTTCTTGTGCTCGCAGAAGATGACCGGGTCGTTGTCGCGGATCGCCTGGATCAGCAGCCCCTTGGCGTCGTAGGCGTTGCTGGGGCAGACCACCTTCAGGCCGGGGATGTGGGTGAACAGCGGGGTCAGCATCTGCGAATGCTGGGCCGCCGCGCGGAAGCCGGCGCCGACCATGCCGCGGATGACCACAGGGGTTTCCGCCTTGCCGCCGAACATGTAGCGGAACTTGGCCGCCTGGTTGAAGATCTGGTCGAAGCAGACCCCCATGAAGTCCATGAACATCAGTTCCGCCACCGGCCGCAGCCCGCAGGCGGCGGCGCCGATCGCCGCCCCGATGTAGGCCGATTCCGACAGCGGCGTGTCCATCAGCCGGTCGCCGTGCTTGGCGTGCAGCCCTTTGGTGACGCCGAGCACGCCGCCCCAGGCGTCGGCCTCGCCATGGGCGCCGGTGCCGCCGACGATGTCCTCGCCCATGACGATGACGGTGGGGTCGCGGCGCATTTCGAGGTCGAGCGCCTCGTTGATCGCCTGTTTCATGCTGATCTTGCGGGACATGCTGTTTCCTCCGCGTGGCTTGTTCGTTGACGCTTGGTCGGGGGGCTCAGTAGGCGACGTAAACGTCGGTCAGCAGATCGCCGGCCGCCGGCAGCGGGGCGGCCTTGGCGGCGCGCACGGCGTCCTCGATCAGGTCGGCGACCGCGCGGTCGATGGCCTGCAACTCGGCGCGCGCGATGACGCCGGCCTCGATCACCCGCTCGCCCAGCATGACCAGGCAGTCGCGCGACGCGCGCAGCGCCTCGACCTCGCCCTTGGCGCGGTAGGTCTGGGCGTCGCCCTCGAAATGGCCGTAGAAGCGGACCATGTTGCATTCCAGCAGCGCCGGCCCGCCGCCCTCGCGGGCGCGGCGGATGATCTCGCCGGCCGCCTCGTGGACCGCGAAGAAGTCGGTGCCGTCCACCGTGACGCCCGGCATGCCGAAGCCGGTGGCGCGGTCGACGTAGCTGTCGCAGGACACCGCCCATTCCATCGCCGTGGATTCGGCGTAGCCGTTGTTCTCGACCACGAAGACCACCGGCAGGTTCCACACGGCGGCGAGGTTCAGGCTCTCCAGGAAGGTCCCCTGGTTCGAGGCGCCGTCGCCGACGAAGGTGATGCCGACCCCGCGGTCGCCGCGCACCTTGGCGGCGAGCGCCGCGCCGCAGATCAGCGGGGCACCGGCCCCCAGGATGCCGTTGGCGCCCATCATGCCCTTGGACAGGTCGGCGATGTGCATGGAGCCGCCCTTGCCCCGGCAGGCGCCGGTGCTGCGCCCGTAGATCTCGGCCATCATCGCGTGGACGTCGACGCCCTTGGCGATGCAGTGGCCGTGCCCGCGGTGGGTCGAGGCGATGCGGTCATTGTCGTTCAGATGCATCATGATGCCGGTGGCGCAGGCCTCCTCCCCGGCGTAGAGGTGGACGAAGCCGGGAATGTCGCCCTTGGCGAAATCGACGTGCAGCCGCTCCTCGAACTCGCGGATCGTCCGCATGGTGCGGTAGGCGCGCAGCAGGTCGTCCTTGCTCAGCGGAAAGGGATTCTCGGTCACGGTGGCTCTCCCCGGTGCGGTTGGTGATTGTTGAAAGGCGGTGCTCACAGATCGGCCGAAACCGGCACGGGGGTGCCGGTCAGCAGCCGGTTCTCGGCGGCGTGCCGCATGCAGCCGCTCACGTTCACGGTGCGGAAGGCGTCGTCGCGCAGGGTCAGCGACAGCCGGTCCCGTGCCGTGAAGGACAGCTCGCGCTCGCCGTCGAGCGCGATGGTGCCGGCCTCGACCTCCGGGACGAAGGGCACGCCGGCCGGCATGCGGCGCCAGTCGGTGACGCCGACGGCCGCCATCATCCCCGGCGCGATGGGCGCCCGCAGGATGGTCCCGCCGGGACGCGGCCCGGACAGTGGAGACGGCTGGCCGGCGGGGGACAGCCGCACCATCAGCCCGCCGCTCTCGCCGCGCGCGACGGGTTCGAGCAGCCCGGCGATGGCCGACATGCCGATCACCTCCGGGTCGGCGAAGGTGACGTAGAGTTCGCGGAAATTCTCGGTGCGCCACAGGGCGCGGGCGCCGATGTAGCGCTCGGCCACCAGCGCCACGTCGACCAGGGCGATCTCCGACGGGGTTTCGCCGTTGATCGCCACGTCGATGCGCTTGTTGCCGGCGAAGGCGATGTGCGGCGGCACCCGGCCGGTCACCGCCAGCCCGGTCGCCAGCCCGGTGATGGTCGGTTCGCGGTGATCGGGAAAGGCGTTGTTGGTGCCGGTCGAAATGCCGGCGATCGGCACCGCGCCGCACTGGGCGGCCACCGCCCGGTGGGTGCCGTCGCCGCCCAGCACGACGATGGCGGCCACCCCGGCCTGCCGCATCGCGCGGGTGGCGCGGTGGGTGTCCTCGACGGTGCCGGTGACCGGCATCGCCACCGGGTGGATGGCGGGGTAGGGATCCTCGCCATGGGCCCGCGCCCGCGCCACCCCGCGTTCGACATGGCCGCGGATGCCGCCCTTCTCCGGCATCATCAGCACCTCGGCGACGCCGCAGGCGCGCAGCGCCGCCAGCACGCGCAGCAGAATGTTCGCCCGGTCGGTGACCTGGAGGTTCGCTGCGTTGGCGACGACCCGCCGGATGTCGCGGGCGGAAACGGGGTTGGCGACGATGCCGACGACCGGAGTCACGATGCGTCCCCTTCATGCGTGGATGCCGAAGGGAAGAGAGCAACCGGCGTGCCAAGCCGTCAGTGTGGCCGATCATCATGTTTTTCAACGATCGGCGCGCGATCCGGCGGCGCGTGCCGCATCACCTGTTGCGCGACCTGTTGCATCGGCCTGCAACAGGTGTGGCGTTCAGTCGAGCCGGTGCGGCGCGACGATGCCGAAGCGATGCATCTGGCGGTGGACGGTCGAGCGGTCCACCCCCAGCGCCCGCGCCGCCGCCGACACGTTCCAGTGATGGCGGCGCAGGGTCTCGCGGAGCCGGGTGGCGGAATCCTGGCCGTCCTCCTCCGGCCGAACCGGAGCGGGCGTTGTCATGGTGGACGCCGCGCCGGGGGCTGGCCACGCCCTGAACAGCCCGCTGTGCTGCACCGGCTCGGGAATGTCGGCCAACTCGATCACCCCGGCGGTGCAGACGGCGCAGGCGTAGTCCAGCGCGTTCACCAGCTCGCGCACGTTGCCCGGCCAGGGATGGGCGCGCAGGGCCGCCAGGGCCGTCGGGGTCAGCCGGTAGGCGCTGGAGTCGCGCGCCGCCCGTTCGGCCAGCAGCCG
>NZ_JAIFZR010000004.1:630000-1107500 GCF_020005195.1 Azospirillum agricola | reverse complement strand
AGGGGTGAAAGGCCAATCAAATCAGGAAATAGCTGGTTCTCCGCGAAAGCTATTTAGGTAGCGCGTCGGATATTGCTCCGGGGGGTAGAGCACTGGATGGGCTAGGGGGGCGCGAGCCTTACCAAACCTAACCAAACTCCGAATACCCGGAAGCACAGTCCGGCAGACAGACGGTGGGTGCTAAGGTCCATCGTCGAGAGGGAAACAGCCCAGACCGCCAGCTAAGGTCCCCAAATCACGGCTAAGTGGGAAAGGATGTGGGAAGGCCATGACAACCAGGAGGTTGGCTTAGAAGCAGCCATCCTTTAAAGAAAGCGTAATAGCTCACTGGTCTAGTTAAGCCGGCCTGCGCCGAAAATGTATCGGGGCTCAAGCCGTGTACCGAAGCTGCGGATGTGATCTCAGATCACGTGGTAGCGGAGCGTTCCGTAAGCCTGCGAAGGGTGTCCGTGAGGCCGCCTGGAGGTATCGGAAGTGAGAATGCTGACATGAGTAGCGACAAAGAGTGTGAGAAACACTCTCGCCGAAAGTCCAAGGGTTCCTGCGCAAGGTTAATCCACGCAGGGTGAGCCGGCCCCTAAGGCGAGGCCGAAAGGCGTAGTCGATGGGAACCACGTTAATAGTCGTGGGCCAGCGGGTGTGTGACGGATGGGAAAGCGTGTGCGGCCTTATCGGATTGGCCGCGCTGGGGACCCGTTCCAGGAAATAGCCCCCGCATCAGACCGTACCCCAAACCGACACAGGTGGACAGGTAGAGCATACCCAGGCGCTTGAGAGAATGGTGTTGAAGGAACTCGGCAAATTGCCCTCGTAACTTCGGAAGAAGAGGGCCCCGTTCGTGCGCAAGCATGGGCGGGGGGCACAGACCAGGGGGTGGCGACTGTTTACTAAAAACACAGGGCTCTGCGAAGCCACACAAGGCGACGTATAGGGTCTGACGCCTGCCCGGTGCCGGAAGGTTAAGAGGAGGGGTGCAAGCTCCGAATTGAAGCCCCGGTAAACGGCGGCCGTAACTATAACGGTCCTAAGGTAGCGAAATTCCTTGTCGGGTAAGTTCCGACCTGCACGAATGGCGTAACGACTTCCCCGCTGTCTCCAACACCAACTCAGCGAAATTGAACTCTCCGTGAAGATGCGGAGTTCCCGCGGTCAGACGGAAAGACCCCGTGCACCTTTACTACAGCTTTGCAGTGGTGCTAGGGATCTCATGTGTAGGATAGGTGGGAGGCTTGGAAGCATGGGCGCCAGCTCGTGTGGAGCCAACCTTGAAATACCACCCTTGAGGTCTCTGGCATCTAACCGCGGCCCGTTATCCGGGTCCGGGACCCTGCATGGCGGGTAGTTTGACTGGGGCGGTCGCCTCCCAAAGTGTAACGGAGGCGCGCGATGGTGGGCTCAGAGCGGTCGGAAATCGCTCGTCGAGTGCAATGGCATAAGCCCGCCTGACTGCAAGACTGACAAGTCGAGCAGAGACGAAAGTCGGCCATAGTGATCCGGTGGTTCCATGTGGACGGGCCATCGCTCAACGGATAAAAGGTACGCCGGGGATAACAGGCTGATGACGCCCAAGAGTCCATATCGACGGCGTCGTTTGGCACCTCGATGTCGGCTCATCACATCCTGGGGCTGGAGCAGGTCCCAAGGGTTCGGCTGTTCGCCGATTAAAGTGGTACGTGAGCTGGGTTTAGAACGTCGTGAGACAGTTCGGTCCCTATCTGCCGTGGGTGTAGGAGTTTTGCGAGGATCTGTCCCTAGTACGAGAGGACCGGGATGGACGCACCTCTGGTGCACCGGTTGTCACGCCAGTGGCATGGCCGGGTAGCTAAGTGCGGACGGGATAACCGCTGAAAGCATCTAAGCGGGAAACCCACCTCTAAACCAGACCTCCCTTGAGAGCCGTGACAGACCATCACGTCGATAGGAGGCGTGTGGAAGGGCGGCAACGCCCGAAGCTAAGCCTTACTAATCGCTCGATTGGCTTGATCCCTCACCGACAAAGCGCGCCGCGCGCAGCGGCAAGCCCGCTTCAAGCCCAGACGGCAAACGCCGTTTCGATCCTCAAAACACGTCACTTGCACGACAGCGCGAACGCGAAACGCTCCGGTTGGACGAGACGTCCGGTTCCTGTGCCTCGGTGACCTGGTGGTCATGGCGAGGTGACAAACACCCGATCCCATCCCGAACTCGGCCGTGAAAAGCCTCTGCGCCGATGGTACTGCGTCTTAAGGCGTGGGAGAGTAGGTCGCCGCCAGGTCTCCAAGGCACAGGGTCAAAACCAGACATCACAAAACTCTCCAAACCAAACGCTTCCGAAAACGCGCGCCATCTTCATCGACTGCACAACACCATCACCAAAAGCCCGGCTCGTCTGCGATGAGCCGGGCTTTTCGTTGTTGGCCGATCCCAGGATCGGTGTGGTCGCGCTTGTTGAATCTGCAACGCGCCCGTCCAGCCGGCGAATTGGCGCGTGCCGTAACCTTGTCCTGGGCGCTTTTGCCACTTCGGCTTGCCCATGCTCATCGGGGCTGGCGTTCGGGATCGGGATGCCGGGAGGCGCGGCCGCCCCCATGCTCATGACCGCCATATCCGCGGCTTGCTAATCTTTGGTGTCACCGTCCGCCGCCGGTGGAGTGCCGGTCGTCGTCGCGGGTGCCGTGTCGCGGCCTTACCCGCTCTGCGCAAGTCGGAAGGGTCCAGGCATCGATCGCCCTGGAGTCGCGCCAGAAGTCGCGGTGGATGCGGTGGGCCTCGTCGATGACCATTTGTGCCTGTTTCATGAGCGTGCGATGCCGGCGCTTGAGAAGTTTGCAGTCCACATCGTCCAATCGGCGGCCTGCAACCGTCTTCACAGCATCGAGGAGCGGTGCGCGCGTTGGTTGTTGGAGCGAAAGGTCCAAGGCCTTTCCCTCGAAGACGCGGTCGGGTGAGCCTTCCAGGTGCCAGTGCATCCGCATCCGTGCCGTTTCGCCGTCGCGGGCTCCGACCGCCTCGAGGATGCCGGGAAGCTCGTCGAACACTCCGGTCAGTCCGGCGTTGGGGCCCACCAGCGGCACGCCGTGGAATTTCATGCCGACCGCGATCCGATCCTTCATCCGCCTGCTGTTCGCCGGGGTGCTCGCCGGGACCAGCCACGAGGCGATCCAGGCCGCCGACGGCGCCGAGGCCCTGGCCCGCCTGTCCCGCGACGTCGGCGCCATCGTCACCGACGTGATGATGCCGAAGATGACGGGGGCGATTGGATGACGACGGCACGCGGCCGTACGAGGTTGGTGAAGATACCGGTGATCTTCATGAGCGCTTTGCCATTGCTGGTGACCGCAACTTCCCTTGCCAGCTTTTTCCTGGCAAAATCTTTTACCGCAGACCGGCTGGTGGATGCTGTGCAGCGGTCCCTGGGCAACTGGCCCCAGGAATGAATGTCCCCAACCTCCTGGTGTTGAATGTCCACGATCAAGGCCCGCCTCCTGATTGCACTCGGCGCGATCAGCTTTCTTCTTCTGGCGATCTCACTGACCGGATGGATTGCGTTGAGCCAGTCCAATCAAGGAATCAGTGATGTCTTCAACCACCGTGTCGTTCCGCTGCGGGATCTGAAGGTTACCTCCGACCTGTACGGCCTGAACATGGTGGACACCGCCCACAAGGTCCGCAGCGGCACGCTGACCTGGGAGCAGGGCGTCCAGTCGATCGATCAGGCCGTCGCCGAAATCGGCACGCGGTGGTCGGCCTACATGGGCACCGACATGGCCGATGACGAGAAGCGCCTTGCCGCCGAGGCGAAGCAGCGGATGGACAAGGTTCGGGGAAGCGTCGAGACGCTGCGCGCGCTGTTCCAGACCAGGGACAAGGCGGGCCTCGACCGGTTCGTCTCGACCGAGATGTATCCCAGCTTCGACCCGATCACGGAAGCCATCGGCCGTCTGGTGGAAATCCAGCTCGACGGCGCCAATCTCGATTACACCGCGTCGCAGGAAACCTACGCCCGCTCGCGCTGGATCCTCGGGACCGGGGTGCTTCTCGGCATCGCGGCGATCGCCTTTGCGCTGTTCACGACGCTCGGCCGTGCGATCCGGCCGCTGAACGGCATCGCCGCGCGGATGGAGCGGCTTGCCAAGGGCGATCACGGGATCGATGTCGAGGGGGCGGAGCGTCAGGACGAGGTCGGAACGCTCGCCCGCGCGCTTCAGGTCTTCAAGGAGGCGGCCATCGCCAACCGCCGGCTTGAAGAGGAGCAGCGGGTCGAGCAGCACGCCAAGGAGCAGCGCCAGAAGCGGATCGAGGGCTTCATCACGTCCTTCGATCGGACGGTGTCGAACGTCCTCGGCGGTGTGGCGTCGGCCTCCACCGAGCTTGGCCGGACGGCCGAGGGCATGGCGTCGCTCGCCAGCCGGACCAACCAGCAGGCCACGGCATCGGCGGCGGCGGCCGAGCAGACCTCGGCCAACGTGCAGACCGTCGCCGCCGCCACCGAGGAGATGGCCGCGTCGATCCAGGAGATCAGCCGCCAGGTCGGCAAGTCCAACGAGATCGCCGCGACGGCGGTCACCCAGGCGCACGCGACGACCGGCACGGTGCGCGGCCTGGCCGAGGCGACCGGGCGCATCAACGCCGTCGTGCAGTTGATCCAGGACATCGCCAGCCAGACCAATCTGCTGGCGCTGAACGCCACCATCGAGGCGGCCCGCGCCGGGGAGGCCGGCAAGGGCTTCGCCGTCGTCGCCAGCGAGGTGAAGGCTTTGGCCAACCAGACGGCCAGGGCGACCGAGGAGATCGCCGCGCAGATCGCGTCGGTGCAGGCGGCCACCCAAAGCACGGTGGGCGCCATCGAGGGGATCGGCGGCACGATCACGACGATGAACGAGATCGCCGCGACCATCGCGGCGGCGATCGAGGAGCAGAACGCCACGACCGGCGAGATCACCCGCAACGTCCAGCAGGCCGCCCTGGGCACCGAGGAGGTCAGCGGCACCATCGCTCAGGTGAACCACGCCGCGACGGAGACCGGCACCGCGGCGACGCAGGTGCTCGGCGCCTCGGGCGAACTGTCGCAGCAGGCGGAGACGCTGCGGCGCGAGGTCGAGACATTCCTCGCCAGCATCCGGGCGGCCTGACCGCCGATCGCCACGAGCGCGGCAACGGCGACGGTGGCTCGTCCCGCAGGCGGACCGAGTTCCAGGGGCAAGCTTCGCGTCGTCGAGCCCGGCGTCCCAGGAAGCCGGGGCCGGGCTCGACGGCGCCTGTTCCGATCATGCGGCGGCGCGTTCCGTCTCGGATGCCGCGTTTCCCACCACCTGGGTCAGGACGCGTTGCAGGTCGGTGACGTTGCCGGCCACCTCCACCGTGCCCAGGCTCATCTGCTTCGCCTGCATTCCGGTCTGGATGGCTTCCTGCGAAACGTCGTTGATGCGGAGCGAGACCCCACGCGCGACGCTGGACGCCTCCAGGACGTTGCGGCTGATCTCCTGGGTGGCCGCCGACTGCTCCTCCATCGCCGCGGCGATGGCGCCGGAGACCTGATCGATCTGGGCGATGATGCCGCCGGTCTCGCTCACGGCGGCGACCGCCATGCCGGTTATGGCCTGGATTTCCTCGATCTGGCGCGCGATCGTCTCCGTCGACCGGGCGGTCTGGTTGGCGAGTTCCTTCACCTCATGCGCGACCACGGCGAAGCCTCTGCCGGCGTCCCCCGCGTGGGAGGCTTCGATGGTGGCGTTCAAGGCCAGCAGGTTGGTCTGGCTGGCGATGCGGTTGATGATGCCGACCACGTTGCCGACGCGCCCCACCGCATCGGACAGCTTCTGGATCCGCTCCTGGGTGTGTTCGCCGATTTCCACCGCCCGCCGGGTCAGGTTGCTGGAATGCGCGATCTGGGCGGTGATCTCCCGGATGGACACGGAGAGTTCCTCGGTGGCGGACGCCACCGTCTGGGCGCTGTCGAGCGCCTGGCCGGCCGCGGCCGACACATCCTGGGCGGTCGCGACGACGCGCTCCGCCGATTTGGCCATGCCGTCGGCGTCGACGGCCATCGACCCGGTGCGGTGCACCACCCGCAGGACGGCGTTGGCCGCCTCCTGCTCCACCATCTTCGCCATGTCGAGGGTCATCTGACGCTCCTCTTCGGCCTGCCGTTGGCGTTCGGTGCGCTCTTGGTTGGCGTAGGCGAGCTTGGCCTTGACCGCCCGGAGCTGCGACCCGCTGCGCGCGAATTCCAGAATGTCCGGGTAAGGCATCGCGGACAGCAGGTCTCCGCGCGCGATGGCGTCCAGATGCCGCTCGACCTGCCGCTGCGGGCGCTGGACGCTCCTGAGGATCAGGGCGCAGGCGGCGGTGGCCATGACGAGGCACAGCAGCAGCAGGGCCGACACCAGAAGGACGCGCCGGTTCAGGTCGTCCGCCTCGGCCTCGAACAGGCTCCTGCCGTGCGGCACCTGCAACGCCGCCAACTCGCCAAGGGTCGCGTGCGCCGCCTCGAAGAGCGGAAGGGCGGTGTCCTGGAGATGGCGCGCGGCCGCCTCGGCCTGTCCGGCCCGCGCCAGCTCCGCGACCTTTTCCAGCCCCTGCGTCTCCAAGGCGCCCGCCTGATCGGCGAGCCGTGCCGCCAGCGATCTTTCCCGGTCCGTTGCCGCCGCGGCTTCGATCGCCCGCGCATCACTCAGCCAGGTGATGCCGGACCGCATCGGCGAAAGCCGCGGGTCGGGGCCGGTGGCGCCGTTCTGGCGGCCGATGAGCGGCAAGGCCACCCCCCGCATGTCGTCCTGCATGCGGTCGCGGAGGGCGGCGATCCGGCTGAGCTGAACCACGCCGCGGTCGTAGAGCGAGTGCAGCGTCTGGTTGGCTCCGGACATCCCCGACAGACCGATCCCGCCGACCGCGCCCATGGAGGCCAGCGACAGCATCGAGGCGACGACCAGCTGCCCGCTGACGCTGGCCATCCTGGCCTTCAGGCGGGTGGTCGGACTGCGGCGGACAAGATGCCCGTCCACCAGCTCGTACTCCCCCCGCGTTCCGGAGCGGAACTGGCGATAGACCTCTTCCGCACGGTCGATCTCCTCGCGCGAGGGCTTGGAGCGGATGGAGATGTAGCCCGTGATGGCGCCGTTCTCCGCGACCGGCGTGACGTTGGCCTTGACCCAGTAATGGTCGCCGTTCTTCGCCCTGTTCTTGACCAGACCCTCCCACGGGCGGCCGGCCTGGATGGTCTTCCACAGATTGCCGAACGCTTCCTGCGGCATGTCGGGATGGCGGACGAGGTTGTGGGGCGAATGGATCAGCTCCTGTTCGGTGAAGCCGCTGATCTCCACGAAGGCCTTGTTGACGAAGGTGATCCGCCCCTTCGTATCCGTCCTCGACACGAGAAGCGTGTCCGCCGGGAAGTCGACTTCGCTGTTGGTTACCGGAAGGTTTCTGCGCATGGCGTTGGATCCTGGCTTCTTGCGGGGCTGCGTTTCCGCCCTGCCTCCCCAAGAGCAACGAACATGCCACTAGGTTTCTTGATGTCTTTGGCTATTTGACGTTGTACGTCGCGTCAAAATCATGGTGAATTCATATATTTTTATGATTATTCTTTCTCCTTGATGGATGTCGAGACACAAGAGCATTTGCAAAATGCGTTTCCGTTTTGGTTTGCATTTTCGAAACGCTCCATATCGAACGGGTTCTGTCATTTCCACTTTGCACTTCGAATGTTTCCGGTTTGTGGAAACATTGATCCAAATCGGAGGGCGGGACGGATCGGACGTGCTGTGATCGTCGATTGTGCGTCCCGAATAATTTATGCTTTCCCTTTCCTTGCGCGCAGGGGCCAATTCATGGAAGCGGCAGCCTGTCCATGGCCCGCAGCCATCGCCCGCCGTCAGCCCGTGACGGGCGCCGTTCCCTCCAGCGCATCAAGTGTCCGGGCCAGCAGATCCTCGAGGCCGGCCACGAGCGGCCGTGCCTCCTCCAAGCAGGCGGCCTTCTCGATCTCCGCCGCCACGGCGCCGAGACGCTTGGCTCCGACGTTCCAGGCCATGCCTTTCAACGAATGCGCGACGCGGCGGTGTTCCACCTCGCCGCCGTCCAGCGCACGGTGGAGCGTGACGATCTGCTTCCTCGCCGAGGCGGCCAGGCCGTCGATGGCTTCGCGCCACCCTTCCGGGCCCAGCACGCCGGCGATGGATTCGCTCTGCTCCCGATCGATGAGCGATTCCGGGCCGGGCGGGGCGGCCGGCAGCGCCTCCGCCTCCGCCTCCCGGCCGCACAGGGCCGCCGCCATCTCCCGCCACAGGACGTTTGGGCGGACGGGCTTCGTGACGAAGCCGTTCATGCCGGCGGCCAGGCATTCCGACTGGCTGCTCCTGGACGCCTGGGCGGTCAGCGCGATGATGGGAATCCGGCTGTTCCGGTTCTCCAGGCCGCGGATGCGGCGCGTGGCTTCCAGCCCGTCCATCCCCGGCATCTGGACATCCATCAGCACCAGATCGATGTCGGTTTCCTCCGCCATGCGGACCGCTTCCCGGCCATCCGACGCGATGAGGACGCTGTGGCCGCCGCGTTGGAGGAGCCGCCTCACGATGTCCCGGTTGACCGGATTGTCGTCCACCGCGAGCACCCGCAAGGGGGGAAGCGCGGGCGGCGGCGCGGCGGCCTGCGCGGCCCGCTCCCGGTCCGTCCGTTCCTGCGGCGTGGAAGCCAGACAGGTGATCGAGAAGGTGAACAGGCTTCCCTGGCCGGGCGCGCTGCGGACGCCGATGCCGCCCCCCATCGCGGCGCAGAGTTCCTTGCAGATGGCGAGCCCGAGCCCGGTTCCGCCGTAACGGCGGGTGATGGAGCTGTCGGCCTGGGTGAAGCGGTCGAACAGGGTCGCCGCCGCCTCCGGATGCAGGCCGATGCCGGTGTCCTCCACCTCGAACTCCAGCCTGAACCGCCCGCCCTCCAGATCCCCACCGCGCCGGACCCGCATGACGACGTGGCCGGCCTCGGTGAATTTGAGGGCGTTGCCCACCAGATTGCAGAGGATTTGCCTCAGCCGCGCCGCGTCGGTCATCACCGCGTCCGGCACGGACGGCGCCAGCTCGACCGACAGCGCGATGCCCTTGTCACGGGCTCCCGGCTCGAACAGCTCGAGAACGGTTTCCAGGACCTGCGCCGGGTCGCAGTCGGCCTCCTCGATCGTGATCCGTCCGGCCTCCAGCTTCGAGAAGTCGAGGATATCGTCCAGCAGCCGCAGCAGGGTTTCCGCGGAGCGCCGCGCGACGGTGGCGAGATGCCGATGTTCGGGCGCGAGGTCGCCGTCGCCGAGCAGGGCGAGCGTTCCGAGCACGCCGTGCATCGGCGTGCGGATCTCATGGCTGATGGTGGCCAGGAACTGGCTCTTCATGCGGTTGGCGTGCTCGGCGCTGTCGCGGGCCTGACGCAGGCTGTCCTCGATCTGCTTGGTCTGGGTGAGGTCCCTCAGGATGCCGATGAAGCAGTCGCGGCCGTCGCTGCGCCAGCCGGACAGGGCGATCTCGACCGGCACGGTGGCGCCGTCCTTCCGCCGGATCGTCAGCTCGCGCTGCTCCATGACCGGCGACGCATGGCCGGCCGCCCGGCAGCGCTTCAGGAGGTCCAGCGGGATGGAGCGGTCGGGCTCCGGCATCAGCAGGGCGATGCTCCACCCGGTCACCTCCTCCTCCCGGTGACCGAAGAGGCGCTCGGCGGACGGGTTGAAGCCGATGATGGAGCCGTCCTGGTCGGTGGTCACGATGGGCTGCCCAACGGCTTCGAACATGGCGCGGTAGCGATGCTCGCTGGCGGCCAGCGACCGCTCGGCCCGGTGCCGCTTGGTGATGTCGGCCCCCGAGCCGCGATAGCCCCGGAACGTCCCGGCCTCGTCGAACACCGGCTTGCCGCTGACCGACCAGACGCGCGTGCCCCCGGCCGGCTCCAGGCAGGTGAACTCGAAATTGCGGAAGGGCCGATGCTCCTCCAGGCAGCGCCGGTGTTCCCGCCAGAACGCCTCGTCGCCCGGCTCGCGCAGGGCGATCTCGTCGCGCCGGCGGCCGAGAAAGGCCGCCTCGTCGGCCTCCTGCCCGTCGATGGGGCCGGAAACGCTGGTGAAGCGGAAGTCGGTGTCCATCTCCCAGAACCAGTCGGAGGCGGTTTCCGCGATGTCCTTCAGCTTCTGCTTGTTGGCCCGCGACTGCCGGATGGCCTCGTCCAGCGCCCGCTTGATGCGCTCCTGGACCAGGCTGTGCCAGGTGACCAGGCTGGCCAGGACGAGAAGCAGGACCGACGCGCCGGTGGCGCCGAGGACGTAGGCGCGCTGCCGGGTCCAGGTCTCGGCCATGAAGTCGGTTTCGGCGAAACCGGCGGCGACCACCAGCGGATAGGCCGTCAGGGTGCGGTAGCTCATCAGGCGGGTCACGCCGTCGATGGGGCTGGTGGTGCGCAGGAACCCTTCCGGAGCCTCCTGGACCGCCTTCTGGAGGCCGCTGGAAGGAGGAAGGTCACGGCTGAGCATCTCGTTGGTGAGGATGTTGCGCGCCCGCAGGATGCCGTCGCGTCCGAAGATGACGATCACGCCATGCTCGCCGACATCGAGATCGTCGAAGATCCGGCTGAAATAGAACGGGTCGAGCGAGGCGACGATGATGCCGTCGAACGTGCCGTCCGGAGCGTCGACCCGGCGGCTCAGCTGGATCGACCATTTCCCGGAGGCGCGCCCGAACACCGGGCGGCTGATGAACAGGCCCTTGTGCGTCCCGTCCTTGTGGACGCGGAAATGCTCCCGGTCGGACAGGTTCACCTTGGCCGGCGCCCCCTCGACGCTGGTCTGCACCAGGTCGCCGTTGCGGTCCGCGTGGGCCAGCTGGAGCAGCAGGTCGGATTCCAGGGATGCGCTGCCCATCAGGTCGCGCAGCAGCGTGTCCTCGCTGTGGCGGTGCTGGAGGTCGTAACCGACGACGTGGAGGACGCGGTCGGCGCTGGAGATGGCGCGGGTGGTCTGCTCGGCGATGATCCGCGCCAGGTTGGCGGTGTCCCTTTGCGCCCGCTGCATGGCGTCGTGCTGGTCCCGTTCGGACAGCACCCAGGTCGCGCACCAGGTCGAGGCCCCGAGAATCAGGGTGGCCAGCCACACCACCAGGATCAGCGTCCTGGAGCGCGCGGGATCGGTGGCGGAGCCGCTTCCGCCGGTCGCGGCCGCCGGCATCGGCCGGCTGGTCGCCGGGGAGGGAAGGGGGGCTGTGGTCGGCATGGTCGGTGTTCCGGTGAGGGGCGGCGTGTCGCGGACGGGCGAGGGGGGCGTTTTCGGGGCCGTCCGGTCAGGCCCGGGCCAGCAGTTCCGGGGAGGCGAGAAAGGTCTCGACCACGGCACCCCACCGCGCCACGAAGACGGCGACGCAGGAGGGGTCGAAATGGCTGCCGCTGTTGGCGAGCAGGAAGGCCCTGGCGTCCTCCAGCGGCCAGGCGGGCTTGTAGGGGCGGGGCGAGGTCAGGGCATCGAACACGTCGGCGACGGCGACGATGCGGGCCGCGAGGGGGATGGCGTGGCCGCCCAGGCCTCTCGGGTAGCCGGAACCGTCGAACTTCTCGTGGTGGGCGTGGGCGATCTCGGCCGCCAGGCTGATCAGCCCGTGCGTGCTGTTGCACAGGATGGAGTGGCCGATGACCGGGTGCTGCCGCATCACCAGCATCTCCGGTTCCGTCAGCCTGCCCGGTTTGAGCAGGATGGAGTCGGGAATGCCGATCTTTCCGATGTCGTGCATCGGGGCCGCCTGGACGAGCGTGCGGCGCTCGTCGGCGTCGAACCCCAGCCCGTCGGCGATCAGGCCGGCGTAGGCGGCCATCCGCTCGAGGTGTCCGCCGGTTTCCGGGTCCCGGAACTCGGCGGCGTGGGCGAGCCGGCCGACCAGTTCCTGGGCCTGCTGGCGCAGCAGGGCGGTGGCGTCGTCGACCTGGACGCGGAGCATCGCCGCCTGGTCCTTCAGCAGGCGCTGTCCGGTGCGCAGCCGCAGGAGATTCTGCGCCCGGACCAGCAACTCGGGAACGATGATGGGCTTGGTCAGGAAGTCCGTGCATCCGCGCTCCAGGGCCGCCACCCGCAACGCGACGGAGGTTTCGGCGGTGATCATCACAACCGGGACGTCGGCCAGATGGCGCTGCTCCCGGATGCGCTCCAGCATCGCGAGCCCATCGAGCTCCGGCATGACCTGGTCGATGAGGATCAGGTCCGGGGTGTTTTCCTGCAACCAGCCGAGGGCCTCCATCGGGCTGGTGACGGCGACGGGCTCGGCGGCGTCGATGCGGCGTATGACGGAACTCGCGATGAGCAGCGCCGTGGCGTCGTCATCGACCAGCAGAACTTTCATGATCGGTCCTCCTTGCGAAGGGATCGCGGGACGGACGCAGATTGCCTCGCTGCCTGAGAGGCGTATGGGTCCTGTCGGCGGTTTGCACGGCACGCGGAGTGCCGCTCCCTGATTGAGCCATCCCGCAGCAAGACCCGTGCCAATTGTTGCGGCCATGCGGGGACGGTGCGGACGGCGGCCGACCGGAACCACCAGCGGCGGTCAGGAAGCCGGCATGACGTCCCGAGTCTCGCGAACCGCGTCCATCTCGGCCAGCAGGCGGACGTGCTCCCGCGCGACGAGCGCCGCGTCCCCGGACTGGCAGGCATGGCACAGCGCCCGCGCGGCCTCGACGATCCGGGCGTAGCCGAACATTCCCGCCGAGCCGATCAGCCGGTGGGACTCCTCGAACAGCGCGTCCGGGTCGGTGTCCGCCGCGGGGAAGGCGGCGCGCACGCTCTTCAGCCAGTCGAGGAACAGGGATTGCAGCTCGTCGACCTTCTCCTGGCCGATGCTGGACACCATGGCATCCTGCATGCCCCGGTCGATCAGCGACGGCTTCGCCGCGGACTCCGGGGCGTGTCGCTTTTCAAGCCCGTGCCTGACCGTGGAGAGCAGCTCCTTGGGGAGAAAGGGCTTGGCGAGATGCCCGTCCATGCCGGCCGACAGGCAGTCCTCGATGTCGCTCTGGAAGGTGCTCCCGGTCAGCGCCCAGATCGGAACGCGCGCGTAGGCGCCGCCGAGCGCGCGGATGGCCCGGGTCGCCTCGATTCCGTTCATCACCGGCATGTGCGTGTCCATGAGGACGAGATCGAAGTCATGGCGCTGGATCGTCTCGATGGCCTCCCGCCCATCCAGGGCGGCGACCACCGTGTAGCCGCTTCTTTGCAGGATCGTCTGCGTCAGGAAACGGCCGACGCCGTCGTCCTCCACCAGCAGGATCCGTTCCTTCGGCCCCTCCTCCTCCGAAGCCGGGGCCGTGGCGGCCACGGGGCTCCGCGCCGGTTCCTTGGCCTCGTCGAAGGGAATGGCGAGCCAGAAGGTGCTTCCCTGACCCGCAACGCTCTCGAAACCGACGCGCCCCCCCATCCGTTCGGCGAGCAGCTTGCTGATCGACAATCCCAGGCCCGTCCCGCCATACTCCCGCGCGATCGCCGGGTTCGCCTGCGCGAAGCGGTTGAACAGCCGTTCCTGCTGGTCGTGAGCGATGCCGATGCCGGTGTCCCGGACCGCGACTTTCAGAAGGATGCGCCCCTCCCCGTCGCGCTCCTGTCCCATCGACAGCCGCACCTCGCCGTGCGTCGTGAACTTCACCGCGTTGCTCAGGAAATTGTTGATCACCTGTTGCAGGCGGGTCGGATCCCCCCGAAGCCAGCGGACCGCGCCGGAGGTTTGGCCGATCGCCAGGGCGAGCCCCTTCGCATCGGCCATCGGCCTTGCCAGGGCCATGGATTGCTCCAGGATCGCCAGGACGTCGAAGTCGACGGATTCCAGCTGGATGCCGTTGGCCTGGATTTTCGAGTAATCCAGAATGTCGTTGACGATGCCCATCAGCATCCGTCCGGCGCTTGTCTGGCGGGTGACCAGTTCCTTTTGCTGGTCGTCGAGATAGGAGTTGGTCAGGAGTTCGGACAGTCCGATGATTCCGGTCAGCGGCGTGCGCAGCTCGTGGCTGACCATGGCCAGGAGGGCGGATTTCTCGTCGCTCTCACGATGGGCGTCGGCCAGATCGGCCGACAGGTTTTCCGTCGCGGACTCCATGCTGCGGACGTTGCGCCACCCCACCCACAGCCCGAAGGCGATCAGGAGGACAAGCACGCCGCCGCCGCCGAGCAGCAGCCAGCGCATCGAGCGGTAGGAGGCGTCCGCCGTGCTCTGCGGAATGCCGATGACCAGATGCCATCCGGTGTCCTCCAGCGGCATGGTCAGGCTGTAGGCCGGGATTCCGTCCTTCGTGACCACCGTTTCCAGGCCGGTGCGGCCCGCCCGGATGTTCTGCACGATATCGGGCGTGGGAGAGGATCCGACATAGCGGTCGGCGTTCTCGCTGCGCGCCACGATGGTCATCCGGCGGTCGACCAGCGCCGCCAGCCATCCCTTCGCGGCGATCTCACGCAGGAGGTCGTTGAGTATCCAGGGGCTGAGAACCTCGGAGAGGACATACCGGACATTGCCGCCGCGCAGCACGGGAACCCGGATGGCGAACATGCCATTCGCCAGATCCCCGACCGTCGGCCTGCCCGTCTCCCAAACCCGCGTCAGGCTTTCGGTCTCCCAGGTGGACGGCTTCCGTCCCTGCCCCAGCCGGAGGTTGAGAAGCTGCTGGTCCCGATCGTTCAGAATGATGGTGTAGACGGACGACCGTTCCTTCCACGCCAGTTCGGCGGCGGTCCGGAAACCGTCCAGGTCGGCGGAATCCAAGGCTTGCGAAACGGCGATGCCGGACAGATAGGCGAACTCCTGGTCGATGAGCCTCTGCACACGCTCGGACGCCTCCTCCATCTGGGATTTGAGCTGGTCGTGCAGCATCTCGCGCTGGATATGGGACACGAACGCCAGAAGCAGCAGGACATAGGCGGCCAGGGGAAGGATGGACAGAAGCATCCAGCAACGCTTCACGCATTTCCTTTTCAGGATTCCCCAGAAAGAGCGGCGACCGACACCGGAAAGCGCTTCTCTGGCTGTGGGCTGGAGCGTCATGATGGGTCCGCAGTCCTCTTTCCTTGCCACCGACCGATTCAGCCTGTCCGGCTGTCCTCGGATGGAGAGTCCGAAACTGTCCAGGGAATGAGGCCCATGGAATTGCCTCTCAAGCGCCGGCCATTAATTCGTGCACAAATTAATGAATTTCTTAAGGGAGACCACAGAGGAAACCAATTTTCTGACGCAACGCTGAACCAGAGACGCTGAACCAACATAACACGGATGCTATAATTTTATTTCAAACTGAGAATGGCTATGAACTTCTATCAATGATGGATGTATGGATTAGAAGATATCGCGAATGGTTTGTTAAATTTCATTAACAATGATCCTTTCTCTTAATTTCCGATAATTTTATCAGCATCGTTGTCGATCATTCATTTCTCTATCACATAAACCGAATATTAAAGCAAGACCTTGAAGGAATACCCTTTGCCGCAGGGCAGGCGCAGTCGCGTCAATACCGACCTTCGTCGAGGGATCCGTGTCCGGGACCAGGAGCGGCGGCGTGGGGGATGGGCTGGGCCGTCTCCGTGCCGGCACCCGGACGGCTCGCCGCCCCGCTCGCAACCCGTCCCGTCAATGGTTCCGGACAGGACGGGGCATCGGTCGGGCAGAGCGTGGCGACGCCGGGCCATCCACCATGCTGACAGAAATTGACAGCAGGGGAGGCTACGGTCGGTTTCACCGGACAGGGCGCGCCAAACGCCCCGCCGGCACGAACCCATCAGACAGCCAAAGGAAACGCGCCATGCTGAACGTCGATTTCGTCCTCCTGTACGTCGACAGCCCGACCGCGAGCGTCGCCTTCTACACCGACCTGCTCGGGCGTCCGCCGGTCGAGGCGTCGCCGACCTTCGCGATGTTCGCCATGGACTCCGGCCTGATGCTCGGCTTGTGGGCCCGGCACACCGTCGAGCCCAGGGCCGAGGTTCCGCCGGCCAGCAGCGAGATCGCCTTCGTCGTTCCCGACCCCGACGCCGTCCGCAGCACCTGCGCCGGTTGGGCCGCCCGAGGCCTGCCGATCGTGCAGGAACCCACGGCGATGGATTTCGGCCACACCTTCGTCGCGCTGGACCCCGACGGGCACCGCCTGCGCGTCTTCGCCCCGAACGGCCATTGAGCGGCCCTCGAGCGGCCAGGAAAGGGGAATGCCCATGGGAAGCCGCAATTGGATCGCCGTGGCCTCGGCCGAGCATGTCCGGCTCGGCCGCGCCGCGGGGTTCATGCAGGTCTGCCACGGCAAGGCGGCGCCACTGCGTCGCCTTGGCCCCGGCGACCGTGTCGCCTACTATTCGCCGTCGGAGGTGTATCGGGGCAAGGACAAGCTCCAGATCTTCACCGCCATCGGGCTGGTGCGGGAAGGAGGGCCCTACCAGTTCGACATGGGCGGCGGTTTCGTGCCCTTCCGGCGCGACGTGGACTGGCTGAAGGCGCGGGAGGCGCCGATCCGTCCTTTGCTCGACGTGCTCGACTTCACCGGCGGCACGCGCAACTGGGGCTACCAACTGCGCTTCGGCCTGTTCGAGGTCAGCGATCACGACATGCGGTGCATTGCCCGGACCATGGACGCCACCCTGCCCCCGTGAGCCGGCCGGTGCCGGCACGCCGGAACCGCGCCGCTGAAAACGGCGGGGGGATCCGGTCGAGACTGGCGCCGCCACCCGGATCCCGGTAGGAATCGCCTGGAAGGGATGTCTCACCCATGTCGCGCGCCGAACGCCTTCTCGACCTCGTTCAGCTTTTGCGGCGGCACCGCCGGCCGGTGAGCGGACGGGCGCTGGCGAACGAGCTTGGCGTCAGTCTGCGGACGCTCTACCGCGACATCGCCGTTCTTCAGGCCCAGGGAGCGCGGATCGAGGGCGAGGCCGGCGTCGGCTACGTCCTCCAGCCCGGTTTCCTGCTGCCGCCGCTGATGTTCTCCGAGGAGGAGATCGAGGCCCTGGTGCTTGGATCGCGCTGGGTGGCCGGACGGACGGACGGGCGGCTCGCCGCCGCCGCCCGCAACGCCCTCGCCAAGATCGCCGCCGTGCTGCCGGTCGAACTGCGCGACGGTCTCGACGCCTCGACCCTGCTCATCGGGCCGGGAGAGGCGGCCGCGGCGGGCGACGCGGAATTGGCGACGATCCGGCAGGCGATCCGCTCGGAGCGCAAGCTCGTCATTTCGTACCGCGACCGCGACGGGGCGGACAGCCAGCGGGTCATCTGGCCCTTCGCGCTCGGATTCTTCGACCGGGTGCGCGTTGTCGTCGCGTGGTGCGAGCGGCGGGAGGCGATCCGGCATTTCCGCACGGACCGCATCCGGGCGTTGACCGAAACGGAGACGCGTTATCCGCGTCGCCGTCAGGCGCTTTACAAGGCATGGCGCGAAGCCGAGAACATCGCGCCGCAATAGGCCGCGCGGGTCGGCGGGACGATCCGGCGCTTCATCGCGTGGCGCGGGGCGAATGGGCTGGGCCCCGGGGAGAGCGCGGCCTTCGACATCGTTCCGGTCGATCCGGAGCCTTCAGCGCGGCACATACGGCAGATAGGTCATGTCCTCGCCCTGGATGTGGCTGGTCAGCCAGTGGCCGAGGAAGCGGTGAAGCTCCTCGCCCAGGCCGGGGGTGAAGGCGACCATGCGGCGTTGCAGCCCGCGCACCTCGTCGAGCAGCGCCGCGTGGATCCGCCGGTGGTGGTCGAGGTCGGGGTAGCCGCAGCGCTCCAGCAGCGCCTCCTCCCGCGCGAAATGCAGCGCGGTGTAGCCGAGCAGTTCGTCGAGCACGAACTCCACCGCCGTGCGGTCGCCCTTGTTGTCCTCGTAGGCGATCTGGTTGACCAGCGCCAGCAGCACCCGATGGTCGCTGTCGATCGCCGGGATGCCGGTCTCCATTTCCGCGGTCCATTCGATGGTGCGGGCGCCGGCGCGCGCCTCCACCACCTCCAGCAGGGCCTCGACCACCAGCGGGTCGAAATGCCGGCCCGACTGTTCGCGCAGATGCGCCGCCACCCGCTCCGCCGGCCAGGGCTCCTTGTAGGGCCGGCGCGAGGACAGGGCGTCGTAGACGTCGGCCGCGCCGACGATGCGGGCGGCCAGCGGGATCGCCTCGCCGGCCAGACCGTTGGGGTAGCCGGCGCCGTCCCAGCGCTCGTGGTGGCATTCGGCGATGGAGGCCGCCAGGCGGAACTGGACGCTGCCGGCCAGCATCGTCTCGGCCTTGCGCAGGATGGCGGCGCCGCTGGCCGCGTGGGTCTCCATCACCGCGCGCTCCTCCGGCGTCAGCCGGCCGGGCTTCAGCAGGATGGTGTCGGGGATCGAAACCTTGCCGACGTCGTGCAGGATGCTGGCGACCCCGACATGGCGCAGGAGATCGTCGTCGATGCTGCCGGGGTAGTCGCCGCGCGCCCACAGCCGCCGGGCGGTCTCGTGGGTCAGGCGGGCGACGCGCAGCACATGCTCGCCGGTTTCGTTGTCGCGGTGCTCGGCGAGGTCGGCCAGCGCCACCAGCGCGATCTTCTGCGACCGCTCGGCGCTGCGCTCGTCGCGGCGCTGGTCGGTGACGTCCTGGGCCGACAGCGTCCAGCCGCCGCCCGCCAGCGGGGCGAGCGCGAAGGCCGCGATCACGCCGCTGGCCGACGCGTGGTCGTGGAACCGCCCCGGCGATGCGCCGTCGCACGGCAGGCCGAGGAAGGCGGTGACGGCGCCCAGACTGGCGCTGCGCCCACGATCGGCCGCCGGGACCAGCCGTTTCCACAGGGCGTGGAACGCGCCGTTGGCGTGGAGCAGCGCCCCGTCGGGGCCGTAGACCGCCGCCGGCTGGGCCAGCGAATCCAGCAGCGCCGCCACCCCCGTCATGCGGTGCGCCGCACCGGCGCGCGCCCGGCGGCCAGCCGGTCGCGGAGGTTTGTCCCGCTTCGGTTCATCACCCTCGGCATGGCGTGGAAAAACCGGAAACCCCGTCGCAAGTGCCATCGCTCATCGTCGCTCCTGAACGATCGTTTTCCGATCGTACCGATCCATGCGGAGCATAGCGGCGCTTTCCGGGAGTCGCCAGACATTCCCATGGAAAAAATGTGGGAATACGGGCTTCGGCAGGGTCCGCGCGGCTCCCCTTCTCATCGGGGCCGCCGCTCCGGCCTTCCGGAAAGGCGGCCTTGCCAAGTGCGCGCTTGCCTGGAGGCGCGCGCTGCCGCAGGCTCCGGACCAGCACCACCGCTGGAGACCCTGTCGTGCATCGCTACCGGACGGATGCGGCTTGGCTGGGCACCGCCCGATGCCGGAACTGCGCGATACGGGATCTCGTCCTGTTCGGCGATCTGCGCGATCCCGACTTCGGCCTGATCCAGCTCCCCATCGACGAGCTGAGGATCGAGCCGGGCGCCGCGCTCTACCATGTGGGCGAGGATGGTGGGTCGCTCTACACGATCCGCAGCGGCCTGGTGAAGCTGGTGCAATTCCTGCCCGACGGGACGCAGCGCATCGTCCGGTTGCTGCGCCGCGGGGCCGTGGCCGGGCTGGAGGTGCTGGTCGGCCGGCCCTACGAGCACACGGCGGTGGTGTTGCAGGAGGCCGAGGTCTGCCAGCTCCCGCGCGCGGTGGTCGAGCGGCTGAGCAAGGAGACGCCGCGCCTCCATGCCCGGCTGATGGAGCGCTGGTACCAGTCGCTTCACCAGGCCGACGACTGGCTGACCGCGCTGTCGACCGGCAGCGCCCGCCGGCGGCTGGCCCGGCTGTTCCTGAAGCTTGCCGCGGATTGCCCCGGCGAGCCCGTCCGGCTGTCCGGCCGCGAGGATCTGGGGGCGATGCTCGGTCTCGGCATGGAAACGGCGAGCCGGACCATCGCCGAGTTCAAGCGCGCCGGACTGGTGCGCGAGACGATGCCGAACGTCTTCGTCTGCGACGGGCCGGCGCTGGAGGCCGTGGACCGGGAGGGATAGGAGGAATCCGGCCTCCGTTCCGCGCGGTTTGCGGATTCGCAAAGGCAGGGGAGCCGCGGCGGCCTAGCGTGGCGGACAACCCGCAAGGCGGGTCCGACACCAAGGACGAGCGACCATGACCGTTTCCAGCGCCAGCGAGCCGCGCGGCGATGCCGCGCCGCCCGGAGGTTCCCTCTTCGCCGAGCATGCGAAAATCTACCCCAAGTCGGTCAAGGGCACGTTCCGCCGGCTGAAATGGCTGGCGCTGGTCGTTCTGCTGACCATCTACTACGTCCTTCCGTGGCTGCGCTGGGATCGTGGCCCCGGAGCGCCGGATCAGGCGGTGCTCGCCGACATCGCGAACCGCCGCCTGTATGTCTTCTTCATCGAGCTGTGGCCGCAGCAGATCTATTACCTGACGGGCCTCCTGATCCTCGGCGCGGTCGGGCTGTTCCTCGCCACGGCGCTGGCGGGCCGCGTCTGGTGCGGCTACGCCTGCCCGCAGACGGTGTGGACCGACCTGTTCCTGTGGGTCGAGCGGCTGATCGAGGGCGACCGCGGTGCCCGCATCCGTTTGGACAAGGCCCCGTGGTCGGCCGCCAAGCTGGCGAGGAAGGCGGCCAAGCACGCCGTCTGGCTGCTGATCGCGTTCGCCACCGGCGGCGCCTGGGTCTTCTACTTCACCGACGCCCCGACGCTGGTGGGCGACGTGCTTCACGGGCGCCTGTCGTCCGACGCGCTGCCCTTCGCCGCCCTGTTCACCGCGACCACCTACCTGCTGGCCGGGATGGCGCGCGAGCAGGTGTGCGTCTACATGTGCCCGTGGCCGCGCTTCCAGGCGGCGATGGTGGACGAGGACAGCCTGATCGTCACCTACGAGGAGTGGCGCGGCGAGGGGCGCGCGCGTCTGCGCAAGTCCCAGAGCTGGGAGGAGCGCCGGTCCGAGGGGAACGGCGACTGCATCGATTGCGGGGCCTGCGTGCAGGTCTGCCCGACCGGCGTCGACATCCGCCAGGGGCCGCAACTGGCCTGCATCGGCTGCGGCCTGTGCGTCGACGCCTGCGACGACGTCATGGCGCGCATCGGCCGTCCCGGCGGGTTGATCCGTTTCGACACGCTGAACGGGCAGATCGCCCGGAGCGGAGGAGCGACGCCAAGCTTCCGCCCGATCCGGCCCCGCACCATCGTCTACGCCACGATCCTTGTCACCGTCGCCGGTCTGATGATCGCCGGGCTGCTGTTCGGGGCGCGGGTGAGCGTCAGCGTGCTGCGCGACCGGGCGCCGCTGTTCGTCTCCCTGTCGAACGGCGAGATCCAGAACGCCTACACGCTGAAGATCCTCAACATGGTCCGTGCCGGCCGGGACTATCGGTTGGAGCTCGTCGGCATTCCCGGTGCCGAGCTGAGCCTTGCCGGTGCGCCGGAGGGCGCTTCGCGCAGCCTTGCCGTTCACGCGGATCCGGACAGTGTCGCCACCCACCGCATCCTTGTCCGTGCCCGCGCGGAGGCGCTGAAGGGGGCGTCGACGCCGGTGGTGTTCGTCGTAACCCCATTGTCCGGAGACGCCGCCGTTCGGCACGAAACCGTCTTTCTCGCGCCTTGAGCCGCCATGGGCGTCCGCCGGACGGCGGTCGCCGGCGGTGCCCAAGCCGGTTGTCCAAGCCGGCTGCGCATGTTGGCGGTCCATCCCGGCGGTCTCCGCCCCGGACGTCGATGATGCGCCCGATGTCCGCGCCCCTTCACCTGAACCGAAGCTGAACGGGCCGTTCAGGGATGGTTCAAGCGCCCTGCGGCAGGATCGGCGTCATTGGATGACAACGAACCGCAAGGAAGGACGCATCATGAACGCCGTCAAGATCGCCACCGCCGCCCTGGCCACCCTCGTCCTCGGTGCGGGCGCCCATGCGCTGGCGCAGACCGCCACGCCGGCCGCCCCCGCACCGACGCAGACGCAGACCGCGTCCGTCGCGACGCCGATGGCGATTCCGGAACTGGTCAACCGGCTGTCCGGGCAGGGCTACAGCGACATCAGCGAGATCGAGCGCAAGGGCGACAAGCTCTACGAAGTCAAGGCCCGCGACGCCCAGGGGCGCAAGCTGGAGATGAAGGTGGACGCCCGCACCGCCGAGATTCTGCACAGCGAGCAGGATTGACCGTCGCCGTGCCGCTGTCCGGTCGGGCCGTCGGAGCCCGCCCGGACAGCGGCACCGTTCCGTCGCCTGTTTCCTGATGCCGGCGGACCGGCCCGTGTTGGGCCGCGCAAGGGCCCTTGGCCGATTCCGGTGGGCGCCCCAAGCCATGTTGCGCGGAATGTCCGCGCGCAGGCGAGTCGGTCAAGCCGGCCGGGCCCGGAGCCGGTGGAAGCCTCCGGCAAGGGCACAGTTCCCCCCTCGCCAGGAACCAATCCAGCCTCGGGCACAACATCCGCCTGTCAAATACTGGGTAAAAATCATACATTCGAATTCATGAATTCGAATGTATGATTAAGGAAAATATTGAAATACTTTTCATTGAAGATGAAAAAATTAGTGGATAGCATCCAGATATATTGAGCTTATCCATAGGAGACATCGCGAATGATGCCCGAGGATATCGCACGTCTGGTGCGCGAAGCCTGCTCGGAGATTGCCGAGGGCGTGACATTCGAGGACACCGGGGACGGCGAGGGGATGAGCACCGGCTTCCTGGTCGGGATGGACGGCGGCGAGGGCGAGGCGGAGTCGTTCTCCGTGACCTTCGGAATCAACGCGCCGGCCTACGAGGGCACGCAGAACCGGGAGTATCTGACCATCTCGTGGTGGATACCCGGTGAACAGATGCTCTCCGCTTCCCCGCTCGGGGATCCGGCCCTCTTCCCCATGCTGAACGAACTGAACCGTGAACCCGGCATCAAGTGCCGCCTGGATCTCGATGACAACCGCAACCTGCCGAACGATTTCATCGTCGTCGAAACGGAACTGCTGACCCATCGCCTGGATCGGCGGGCCATCGTCCATTCCCTCGACCGCCTGCTCGACTTCGTCAGCTACCACGCGGCGCAGATGCGCCGCCATCTCACCGCGGAACTCGACGGTTTGCAGACCACGGCGGCCAGCCGCGCCTGATCCTTTGCCGAAAGGGGCCATCATGAGCGCCAAGCAGCCGGCCGGGGCGGCGCCGACGCCGCCCGCGTCGCCCGCGTCGCGGCGTGTGCCGAAGGTCGGAATCGTCGGGCACAGCCAAGCGGGGAAAAGCACCTTTCTCGCCGTTCTTCTCGAGGCGCTGGTCCAGCGCGATTACCGTGTCGCCGTCGATCCGGCGAACAGCGCCTATCGCGATGAACTGACCGGATTCATCAACTTCGGCTTCTTTCCGCCGAAGACCCCGCTCGACGAGAAGCACCGCCGCGTCAGCCTGCATATTTCGAGCGACGTCCACCGCGCCGGTCTGGAGGTCGAGTTCTTCGACCACGCCGGCGAGATCTTCGAACGCGATCCCGACCGTTCGATCGCCGGCTGGTCCGAGAGCCGGCGGCAGGACATCCTGAAGGATCTTCAGGCCTGCACGGGCCTGATCGTGCTGATGGACCTCGAAGCCGACCCGGATCTGCTGCTGCGCACCTTCACCAACACCGTGGTCGACCTACAGGGGCTGCTGGTCCGGTCGGGCGGGAACGGCCAGTCGCAGCAGAAGCTGGAACTGCCGATCGCCCTGCTGTTCACCAAGGCCGACATGCTCGGCTGGCAGCGCCGCCAGCGCATCCGGGACGCGCAGCGCTGGATCACCGAGCAGAGCCGCTACCGGAAGCTGACCGATCGCGTCAACACCTACTGCGCGAACGCGCATTACTATTTCTGCTCGTCGACGGGCTGGATCGAGGGGCGCCCCAACATCTGCACCGTCGTGCGTCCCCGGCCGCTGCCCGGTTCCAGCGCGAGCCTCAACGTTCCGGAAACCGAGCTGCGCGGCGAGAACATTCCCGATCCGGCGCTGAGCGCGGGGGAGATCGCGCGGGCGGCCACGCAGGACAACAGCACGCGCCTGCGCTTCATGACGGAGCTGCCGGTGTTCAACGACCCGCTCCGGCTGATGGCCGCGTCGGATCTGAAGCGTCGGATCCCGCCCGAAGCCGACCGCCTGGGCGTCCTGACCCTGTTCGGCAGCCAGGGCGACGGCGGACGCCGCAACACCACCGTCACCGCCTGGAACATCGTCGAGCCGGTGTTGTGGGCCGCCGGCCTCGAAGCGCGGTGAGACCGGTCGCGCATCACCGCTGAAGGAGCGTCCATGAAACTCTACGCCATCCTGCCGCTGCTGGCGCTGACCGGCGTGGCGACGCTTCTTCCCGGCCTCGCGCGGGCCGACGAGCTGCTGATTTCCGGACGCAACGCCGGCGTCGAGGTGGTCGCGGCGGGCGATCCCTGGTGCGCGCGCGTTGTCCGGGTCCAGCTTCGCCTGAACCCCAAAAGCCAGCTGGTGGGGAACGTGGCGCTGCAACAGCGTGTCGTCCAGAATCTCGGCCCGCGGATCGAGGCGGACTGCCCGGCCGCCGAAAGCCTGAGAGCGGAGGCCACCGACCAGCGCGGCGCCCCCCTTCCCGGCGCGGCGCCGCTGACGGCGCAGCGGTCCGGCGGCTGGGCTCCCGTCGTCGGGCCGGCGCCCCCGCCGGCCGCGGCGCCCTCCACGGCGGCGCCCGCAGCCGCAGCCGCGCCCGCCGCGGTCCCCACGCCGCCGCCCTCCGCACCGCGTCCGGCTGCACCGGACCCCGGACCCGCCCCGTCGGCGCCCCAGGCTGCCGTCGCGGCACCGCCGCCGGTCGCCGCGCCCGCCGATCCCGCCCCCGTCACCTCCTTCGGTCTCGACTTCTGGCTGGAGATCGGCTTCGCGCTTCTGCTCGGCGGTCTGGCCCTGGGGCTGCATCTGGTTTCGACCTCGCAAACCGCGGACGCGTTCCTCGACCAGCCCCAGGCCCTCCGGTCGCTGCGCGAGGTGCTGTTCAGCCAGCGCGGCAAGGCGTCGGACGATGGGCGCAACCTGGTGTTCATTTCGGGCGACGAGATGAGCCAGGAGTTCAAGATCGCCCTGAAGCGCGGGGTCTTTCTCCATGACGGCAACATGCGCCGCTGCTGGATGGCGCATGTGCCGGTCCCGCCGGGCGCCATCGCGCGGGTCGGGGCCGCCGCCGTCTCCGGCTCCCGCATCCTGGACACCGGCCGGCTGATTACCCTGCTGGATGAGAATTTGGGGGCCGAGCTGACGGTTTCGGTCATCGAGCGCGGCGCCCGCTGGCAGGTTCCGTTGCAATCCCCGCTGGAAACCAGGGACGGCTACCGGGTCCGCCTCCATCTCGCCGTCCACAGCTGGGTGCCGGTGCCCGCCGACGATCCGAGGCTCGGCAAGCTGTTCGAGAATTACCGGCACTACCGCAGGCAGGTCGGCACCTGGGGGCTGGAGGCGTTGCAGACGGTCTTCTCCACCCGGACCTACGACGAGATCATGCGGAACGGCGACGAGACGCTGGAGCAGATCAACCGCCGCTGGCTTTCGGAGAAGCGGCGGCTGCTGCCCGATCTCGACGGGGTGGTCGAAACCCAGTTCACCGGGCTCGTCGTCAAGCCACGGCAGGAGGCCGAGGAAACCCGCTTCACCCGGATTTTCAACAAGATCAGCTCGATGGAGCGCATCCTGGACCAGCGCGTGCTCGAATCGAAGGTCCTGCTGGACCGGCTCACCGACCGCACGGTCCAGGCGATCAGCCGCATCGACGCCGCGATGGCCGCGCTGGACGGCCCGGTCGTCAAGGGCAGCGACGGGACGAGCGGCAAGCAGCCCTCCTTTGCCGAGGGCATGGTGGCGAACACCCGGCACATCGCCGGCACCATGACGCAGTCGCGCGACGGCGACGCCCTGGTCCGGCTGGTGCGCACACCGTTCCAGACCGCCAGGACGACCTTCGAGCAGGCGGCGGACGAGTACATCGCGGCATGCGCCGACCTCGCCACCGTGGTCCGCGGCGTGCGCCAGGAACAGACGCGAAGCGTCGCCAAGGAAAAGACCGCCGCCTCCAAGGCCGAGGAGTTCGCATGAGCCGCCCCCTGCCATTCTCCAGGCGGCCGTCCTGGGCGCCATCCTGGCGGGTCGACGCCGCCGTGGTCCGCTTCGCGATGACCGTGGCGCGCCTGCGCCTGTCGGTCCTGACGGTGTTCGCCGCCCTCTACGGCGTGCAGATCGTGCTGTCGGTCAAGGCTCCGGCCGAACTGGTCTGGCTGGCCCCCACGGGGGCGGCGCTGCTCGCCGCATGGGCCTTCCTGTGCTGGCAGGTCGCCCGGCGAAGCTGGCCGCGGATCGTCCATCTGGCCGATGTGATCCAGCCCTTCGGCCTCCGGGCGGCCATTCCGCTGCGGATGCGTCATCTGGCCGGTCTGGTCGCCGTCATGGCGGTTCCCGGCTGGATCGGGCTTCTGGGGGCGATCGTCTTCGCTTCGCTGGTCGTCCATTTCCCCTGGGACGGGCGGACCGCCTTCGACAGCCTGCGGGCCTCGCTGAGCGGTCTGGCCGTGCTCTTCGCCGGCTGTGCGCTGGTCGGACCGAGCGGGCTGGATCTGGTGCCGTTCCTGTCGGCTGGCGCCGCGCTCGCGGTGGCCGGCGGCCTGTACCTCGTCTCGATCGTGCTGTTCCTCGAGATCAACGACGGGCGCAAACCCGGAGGGGTCCGGATGTTCACCATCGAGCAGAGGTCGCTGGTCGGCGCGGTCCCGCCGCTGGCGCTGCTCGCCTTCCCCGACGCCGGTCTGGCCCTGGTCCTGGCCGGGGGCATGTTCGTGGTGATTCCGCTGGCCGTCCTGCTGGTGAATCTTCTCAGCCTGCGCGGGGCGCGGGCCGACGCACGCCGCAGCCTCGACACCGGGGACATCCGGATGCAGCTCAGGATCGGCGACAGCGAACTGCTGGGCCTGGAGGATGTGGTGCGCGAGAGCGACGGCTATTTCCGTCTCTGCGCCCCGCATTTCGCGCGCGTCGATCCCACCCGGGCCCGTCCGGGCGCCGGGCCGCGCGGGATCATCGGATGGATCGGCGGAGGCGACGACGGCCCACTGCCGTCCGCCCTGGGCGACGTGCTGGTCTTCCGCAATCTGGGATGCCGTCCGGGTCCCTTCCTGCGGCTGCACGACGACCGTTGCACCGCGGCGCGGCGGGCGCTGATCCAGGCGGCGCCCGACCTCGATCTGCCCGGCCTCGAACAGCTGCGCGACGAGTTCGACGACGAATGGGACGTCCGCCTGATGTCGGCCAGCGTTCCGGCGGCGGTCGGCAAGCTGCCGTGGGAGCAGCATGAGCTGGTGGTGATTCCGGCCGTGTGGGCCGGGACCCTGGTGTACCCGCCCGGCACCGGCCTGCATGACGGCGACGGCCTGCCCTGCCATCTCGACGCCGTCCAGGTGCGGGTGCAGATCCGCCCGGCGATCCTTCGGGCGGCGGCCGATCCCGACGCCGCCGATGCCGCCGGGCGGGAGCTGCTCGCCGCGCTGCTGGCCAACCACCGCCGCATCCTGCCCGGCGTCTACGAGACCATGCACACCTGTCTGGTGCGCGAGCTGCGGAGGTTCGCCCTGCCGCTGCTGTTCGAACACGAGGATCGCGAGGTTCTGGCCGAGGACACGCTGAAGAGTCTGCCGCAGACCCTGACCCGCACCGTGGTGGAGCGCCTGCCGCAGCCGCTCGCCCGGCTGGTGGAGGTGCAGGTCCTGTCGGTCGCCCAGCCGGACACGACCATCCTGTCCGACCAGCAGCGGCAGACGATCGAGCGTCTGCGGACCGTCGAGAGGAACAAGAGCATCGAGCGCTTCCGCAAGCTGAACGATCTGATGTCCGTGATCCGCGAGTATCTCTACAAGAGCTCCCCCGGCGACGGGCGGTTGGCGAAGAGCACCGAGCAGTACAGCCGGCGCCAGGGGATCGTCCTCGACATCCAGAGGGCGGCCGAGGAATGCCGCGTCACCCTCAACAGCCGTCTCCAGCAGGCGGGGGCCGGACAGGACACCGGGATGACGGACCGGGCGGTCGAGGCGATCACCGAAAGCTATCAGGAGTTCCGCGCGTCCTACCTGCACCGCAGCGCCGAGATGGAGCACGCCTTCCAGGGGATCCAGGAAGCGTTCCTCGACAAGAGCGACAGCGCGCACTGACGGCGGGAGCGGGGGCGGCCATGCGGATCATCGAGCCCGGCATCCTGGCCGGTCGCACGCCGGACGCGGGGACGCCGGCCGGGCATCCGCCCGGCGGCTGGGATCGCTGCCGCTTTCTGACCTACGCCGGCGCGACCAGCGACGCCGACCTGCGGGAGGAGGTGGTGAAGCCGGCCTGCTGGGTTTCCGGCGTCCAGCATGTCGTCTGCGGCCTGGAGGTGCCCCATCTTCCCGAGCCGTTCGCCGGCGCGCTGACCGGCGGATCGCGGGCCGAGATCCTGCGGCAGAACCGCCGCCGTTTCCACGACCAGTTCGGCCGCGTCGTCGGCGCCCTCTACACGCCGGCGGTCTACCGGGCCAACGCCCACGAATGGGACGTCGGTCACCATGTCTTCGACATCCGCCTCCTCAACAGCGCGGTCGGCGCGCGGGACGGGGCGGGCGGCTCCCCGATGGAGAGGCTGGGCAGCGTCGCCCCGACCCAGCTGCGGCTGCTGATCCTGGTGCGGGTCGCGGTGCGCCTGCCGAGCGGTTCCCCGCCGGACGAGGCGCGCCTGCGCGCGCTGGGCCGCGCCGTGGATCTGGCGCGCAAGGCGTGCCGGCAGATCCGCGCGCTGGCCCCGCGCGAGCTGACCCTGCGCGACATCCACTGGGCGTTCGACACGGCCGATTCCGCGCAATGCCCGCCCGGCCCGGCCGCCGGGCGCGACGACAGCGTCCAGTGCTGGCTGACGCCGGGGCAGGCCTGGCTCGGCCCGGCGGAGGAGGGGCTGGGCATCGCCGACATCCGGCGGTCCTACGCGCTGAACGTCCCGCTGCCGCCGCTGCGGCGCGACCGCTACATGGAGCAGTTGCAGCCGCCCGCCGGGCGGACGGGCGATGCGCTGTACGCCTTGCCCGTCCCGCTGCCGGCGACCGGCTCCTCGCTGATGGCGACGCTGGCCGCGCTGACCTCGACCAGCCGGCCGGCCGGCCTGTGCCTTCGCCTGCAACCGACGATCAAGACCGATCTGGAGGCGAAGGCGATGCACGAGCGCCTCAAGACCCTGATGGATCTGGGGATCGAGAACGCGGCGACCCGGCATCTGGCGGTCACCCTGCTCCAGGAGGAGCTGTTCCAGGCCGCCATCCAGGTGGCGTCGACCGACGCGGACGCGCTGAACGAGATCGCCGCCAGCTACACCGGCGAGAACAGGCCCGACGGCCCGACCCCGGTTCTGGAAAGCCCGCGGCGCTTCGCCCTGGTCTCGCCGCTGGCCGCGCCGGAACGGGCGGTCGCGGCGTTCAACCTGGGATTCCTGGAGTTCATGCCGTGGGGCGCGGTGTCGAACGAGCTGCACGAGCGGACGCTGCTCGCCGGCAACCGGCCGCCCCCGGCCCCCGGCCTCGCCTTCGTCGGTCAGGCGTTCGCCCTGGAAAACCAGGAGGTTTTCCTGGCGCGCGACGCCGAGTTCGACCCTCGGCTGGCGCGCCAGCGCATGCTGATCACCTTCGACGAGGCGGTCGGCCTGTGGCGGCTGCCCGTGGTGGATCCGGGTGGCCAGGCCGGGGTCGCCAGCCGCCTGCCCAACCCGTTCGAGCAGTTGCCGGAGGAGACGCCGGACGACGGCGACGCCATCAGCATGGGGGTCGTCCAGCATCGTGGGCGGGCGACCGGCCAGCATTTCCGCCTGCCGCTGATCCGGCCGAAGCGTGTCACACCGAACCTTGCCGGCGTCGGCGACCGCGTGCTGATGGTGGCGGGCTCGCCGGGATCGGGCAAGACGAACTTCTGCCTGTCCTTCCTCGGCCAGCTCTGGGACAACCGCCCGCGCGGCGGTGCCGCGCCGCGCGCCAAGTATCCCTATCTGGTGATCGATCCGACCCGCGGCAACGAGTTCCGCCAGGTGATGCGCTACGCCGGCGACGACCTGCTGATCTTCACCGTCGGCGACGGCCGCTGCTCGGGCTTCCGGTTCAACCCCTTCATCGTGCCGCGCCAGGTCAGCGTGCAGACCCATGTCAGCCGCCTGATGTCGTGCTTCAAGGCCGCCTACCACATGTGGGATCCGCTGCCGGCGATCTTCGAGATGGCCATCAAGCGCGCCTACCAGGGGCGGCGGCGGCCGCTGTGGGACAAGCGCCATCCCGGCGCGCCGTGGCTGGCGGCGGAGGATTTTCCGTCCGACCCCGGCGAGCCGTTTCCCGATCTGGACGACGTGATCGGCGCCATGGGGCGTGGTGGCGGCGGTGCCCCGGAAGAGGGGCCGGAGCTGTGGAGCGTCGACGGCCGGCCCACCGTGATGCACGAGCAGCGCGGCCTGTGGGGCGGCCAGACCGAGAACGCGGCGACCATCGTCGCCTCGACCTTCCTGCGGCTGGGCAGCCTGCGCGACAGTTTCGGCCACATCCTTGGGGTGGGGCGGGGCACCGACCCGCTGGTCGACATCGCCAAGCTGCTGGAGCGGCCGGTGGTGTTGGAGATGGGCATGGTGGGCGACAGCCAGGCCCTGTCCCTGATCATGGCCTTCCTGCTGTCCTGCCTGCGCGGCACCATCGAGACCACCGGACCGGCCCTGCGCGGCGCGGCGCGGGCCGAGGGCGGCGGCTGGCTCAACATGCTGGTCATCGAGGAGGCCCACCTCCTGCTGTCCGCCGAGGGCGGCGGCGGCGGGAAGGACGCGGGCAACTCCAAGGCGCAGGCCGCCGAGGACATCAACAACATGCTCGCCGAGGTCCGCAAGTACGGCCAGGGCGTGATGCTGCTGGACCAGCGGCCGGGGTCGCTGGTGGGTGGCGCGATCGACAACGCCTACGCCATCTGCATGCACCGCCTGAACGAGGAGAGGAGCTTCGCGCAGTTCAGCCAGCTCCTCAACCTCAGCGCCGACCAGCAGCGTTTCGCGCGGACGGAGCTGCGACCCGGCGAGATGATCACGCTGGACCGCCGCAGCGGGCTGCCGGTGCTGGTCCGCCCGCCCGACGAGGGGACCAGCGACGCCAAGCTCGACGACGCGAGCGTGCGCGAAGCGATGCTGGCGCGGCGCGAGGCGGTGCGTCTGGAGCCCGCGCCCCGGCCGGATCCGGGGCCGGCTCCGGGGCCGGATCCGAACCCCCCGGAGCGTCCGCCCGCGGCGGAACCGGATCTGCCGGCGGCGATCGTCGCGCATGGGCTGGGCGAGCGGTTCGGCAGGCTGCGCGATCAGGTGGCGGGCCTGCCGGATGAGCCTCCGAGCGGACGCGGCGCCTGGACCCTCTACGATTCGGCGGGCCGGCTCCGCTGGGAGCTGGGGCGGCATGGTGTGCGGGTCTCCACCCGCGACGTGCTGGCTCTGGCCGTGGCGGCGGCCGGCCGGCCCGACCCGCTGACCGATGCCTTGCTGGCCGCCGTGAAGGAAACCGCCTGATGCGCCCGCGCCCCCCTTCGCCCCGTCCGCCGGCCGCGCGGCCCGCGGCTGTCCGGCCACCGCCGCCACGGCCCCGCGCACGGCCGGCGGCACGCCCTTCGGCGCCACGTCCGGCGCGCCACGCCCGCGTCACCCGTTCCACGGCACGGCCAGCCGCGGCGCGCCGGCCGCAGGCGCGTCCGGCTGCCGCGCGCAGGACCACGCCGCGGCCCCCGCGGCCCCGCAACGCCCCGGTCCGTGTCCAGACGCGGCGCGGCCGGACCGTCCGGACCCGGCGGCCGGGTGCGGTGGCGACGCGCCCCCGCCCCCGACCGGCCCGCGCCCGTCCGACCCGCGCCACCCAGCCGCGCCGGGCTGGGCCACGCCCGCCCGCGCGGCGCCCGTCCGCCCGTCCCGCGGCGGCGCGAACCGCCAGACCGCCCCGGCCGGCCACTCCGGTCGCCCGTCCGGTCCATGCCCCGGCGCCCCGGCTGCGGCGCGAGCGGCAGGCCCGTGCCCAGCCCAGCCCCCGCCTGCGCGGTCCCGGCCGGACGGCGGCCCGGACGGCGAACCGGCCGCGCCAGCCCCGGCCACCCGCCGCCCGCCGTCCGGCGGCGGTTCGGCCGCACCCCCGCCCGCCGGGCGGGACGGCTGCCCGCCCGGTCCGGGCACGGTCCGTCCGTCCGTCGCGCAGCCGTCCGGTGGCGGCGCGGCCACCCCGTCCGCCCGCCGTCCGCCGGGTCGATGACAGCCGGGTGCGCGCCACGCAGCGCCCTTCGGTCAGAACGGCCCGCCCGCCCGCCCGTCCAGCGGCGCGCCGGCCGCGTCCGGCCCGGCCCAGCGTCTTGCGGCCCAGAGCCATAAGGCCGGGCTCCACACGGCAGCGACCGACGGGGCCGACGGCGCAGCGTGGGCGTGTCCGTCCGCCCCATGCCCGCCCGCCGGCCGGCCGGCCGGCGAGGATCCTTCCCTCGCAAACGCGCCGGGCGGCCACCCGGACGGTCCGCCCGCCGGCCAGCCTGCGGGCGGACCGTCCGCGCCCGGCGACGGCCAAACCCGCCCAGGCCCGCCGGGCCGTGGTCCGTTCCAACCCGGTTGCGCCGCGACGGGGCCGGACGGCGCGTCCACCGCAAGCCGCCGCGCCACGCCGCGCGTCACGGCCGTCGGCGGCGCGTCCTCCCCGGGCGGCGGTGCGGCCGGCGGCCACGCGGGGAGCCGGTGCGCGTCAGGCTCCGCCGCGCGCGCGCCAGGCACGGGGGACTGGGCAGCGGCCGGCCGTGCTGCGTCCCGCCGCCCGCCGTCCGGCGGCGGCGACCCGCCCGACCCGCGTCCGTCCCCCCCGCGTGCCACCGGCTCGCACGCCGCGCCCGCCGGGCCGGCGTCTCCCCGCGCCGTCGCAGCCGAGGCCGGCCATGGCGCAGCGGGCCCGGCCACCGGCCACGCGGGCGATCCTCGACCGCCCTCCGCCCACCCGCCAGCCGGGAGTCGCCCGGCCACGCGTGATTCCACCGCGCGCGACCCGAACCCTGGCGCCGCGGCCACGGCGGACCCGCGCCCAGGCGCGGCCGGTTGCCCGGCCGGCGCAGGCACCGCCCCCACGATCCCGGACATTGCCGCTTCGACCGCCGGCCAGCCGTGGCTCCACCGCGCCACGGGTCCGGCAGACCCGGCCGATGCCGCCTCCTCCAGGAGGGGGCCGGCAGGCGCCTGTCCGCCCGCCCGCCTCGGCCCGCCTGTCCGCCCCACGAGCGGTCGCGACCCGGATGGTCAATGCTCCCGCCCCGGAGCGTCGGGCGGCGCTGGTCACCCGCCCGCTTCCCCATCCCCGTCTGGCCACCGCGCCCGGCCCGCGCCCGCAAACCACCGCCGGCGTTTCCGCGACACGTCCGGGGCGGGCACGGCCGCCGTCCGGCATGGCCTCTCCGGTGCACGCCACCGATGGGCCGCGCCGTCCGGGCGGCACGACCGGCCCCGGTGTCGGCCCCGGTGTCGGCCATGCGACGACGGCGCCCCCGGCCGTCCCGCCGCCGGCGGCCGGCGGAGGCGGGCCACGCCCGCCGGGGGGAGGTGAGCCGCCGCCGCCGCGGGGCGGCGGTTCGCCCGGATTGGGCAGGGTGCCCCTGGCCTCCGGGACATCGGTGCGGGATGGAACGGCAACGCCCCTTCCGGCGGACATCGCTTCCTTCTTCCGTGGAATTCCACTGACACCCGCGCTGGGGCACCATATCCAGCACGCGGAAGTAAGAGGCGAAGGCAACCGGCTCGTCGGATTCCACCACGCTCCCAACGGCGTGGTGCCACGCGACATCACAACCGTGTCGCGCGAGGCGCCCGACAGGAACGGCGTGTACAGGATCGTCTACACTCATGCCTCGGCTCCCGGCGCCGGTTCCAAGGGGACGACCATGTTTCCCGACCGGATGTCGCATCAGGAGATCATGAATGCCGTCCGTCATGCCCTCGACAACCCGACCCACTGGAATGGAACATCCTACTTCGAAGGCCCGTCCGGTCATGGTTTCACCATAGGCGGCCATATCCGTGACGGCGTGATAGGAACCGCCTTCCCCATTTCCGAGACGCCGTTCAAGACATAGGTTTCACGATGCCCACGGAAAAACGACACAGCGACCTTGTGAACATCGGCGTCGACGACGCGGGAAGACTCGTTCTGTACCCAACGGAAAAATCTCGGGATAATTTTGCCGATCTTTCTCTCTATATAAAAACAGATCTAAACAACGGTATGGCTATCAAGATTATTTCGTCGGAAATGTGCTCTGTCGAGAATGGATTGAAAGAAAAATCACAATACAGTGGCGATATGTATTATACGGATATATATAAAAATAAAATAGTTGTTGGAAATCTATTCGAAGATGAACCGATATTTGCGCTGTCGTTTGATGAGATGATGGATATCATCATTGATCTGAAGAATGTCTCTGTTAAGCAGCGGCCATGATTCCCCCCTTTGTCCGGCGGAAGGTCACCCGATCATGCTCTACCTTCTCTACATCTACGTGCGCGAGATCCTCGGCCGGAATGTGACGCGGCTGGTGACGTCGGAGCTGATCGTGGCCGTGGCCGTCGGGTTCCTGTACGGGTACGGCGTGCTGACGGCGGATCTGGTCGGGCACAATGTGCCGGTCGCGCGCTTCACCGAACAGGTGCTGGCCCTTGCCGGCATCGGCCTCGGCGCCTGCCTCACCGCCGTGACCATGGCGGTCCGCCTGTCCGACGCCGATTTCGCCGACTATCTTGCGACGGAGGTGCCGTCCGCGTCGGTGAACTTCGACGCCGTGCTGTTCAAGCTGTCCTGGACCGCGGTGGTGAACTGGGCGACGCTGATCCTCAGCACCGGCGTTCTGCTGCTGTCGCCGGGCAGCGCCAGCCTGTTCGATCCCCATCTGGCGGCGGGCTGGAAGATCATCATCGCACTGCAACTCGCGCTGCTGGTCTACGGGGTCATGCTGCTCTTCGCGACGGTCCTGACCATCAGCGTCCTCGGCATCCAGCGCTGGCGCTGGCGCGAGAGCCGCCAATACGGCCGGGCCGGCGACGAATAGCGGGACTCAGCGGCGGCCCAGCCGGCGGCATTCGAAGACCGTTCCGCGCGGCCACACGCCGGAAAGCCGGCTGCACAGGGCATCCGCCTCGGCCGCGTCGGCGAAGCCCTCGATCACGACCTGCCGCAGGGCGGAACGGCCGGGAGTCCCGCCGCCCGGCGCCGGAACGATGCGCACCTCGCGCCTCTCCCCCACCGCCAGCAGCGCCGCGCGCACCTGCTCCTGCCGGGTCCGGGCGTTGCCGTCCCTGCCGAAGGCCCCGAAGCCGATCGCCATCCCGTTCCCGGCCGTGCGCCTGGCGCCGCTTTCGGGCGGTGCTCCGACCGGGGCCGCCTCGGCCGGGATTGGTTCCGGCACCGGGTCGCGAGGGAGTCCGGCGAGGATGGCCGGCAGGTCGGCGATCAGCGAGTCGGCGTGGCGGCGCTCCGGGGGCGCCGCGTGCGTCGGGGTGATGCCGGCGTGGTGGCAGCGCTCGCGGTTGCGGCCGGTCACCTCGGCGACCGGCAGCGACAGGTCGCCGCCGGTGGCGAGGTCGAAGCGCCGCAGGATCACGCATTTGCCGAAGGTGGTTTCCCCGACCACCGCCGCCCGTCCGCCGGACGCGAGCAGCAGGGCCGCGATCTCCGCCGCGCTCGCCGTCGCCGCGCCGACCAGCACGGTCACCGGCGTGCGCAGCCCGGCGGCCGGCGCCCCCGGATCCTGTGCGGCGATGATGGCGCCATCGCCGTCGCGGGTTTCCAGATGGCCGAGCGTGTCGCCCGCCGGGAAGAACAGGCCGGCGACCGCGAAGGCCGAAAAGGGGTTGCCGCCGGGGCAGTAGCGCAGGTCGAGAACCACCCGCTTCCCCGGTGCCCGCCGGATCGCCTCGGCCACCTGCCATTCCGTCTCGCCGACGACAAAGGCGTGGATGCGGATGACGATGGCGTCACCGGCCGTCCAGCTTTCCAGCGCCGGTCCCGGCTGGCTGGAAACCGGCGGCAGGGCGACGCGGAACGGCGCCCCCTCCCGCTCGTCGTCCCGCCGCAGCGTGAACTCCACCGGACCGCGCAGCCGTGGATCGCCCAGCCGCTTCACCGCCTCGCCCATCGACCGCACCGGGGTGCCGCCGACCGCCAGCAGGCGCGCCGCTTCCGGCAGGCGACGGATCGCGGCGCGGCGCGGCACCAGAAGCAGGCCGCGGCGGTCCTCGACCAGCGTGACGCCAAGGGAGACCGCCCGACGCTCCGCCCGCTCCTCCTCCGGCCGGACCGTCCCGTCGGAGATGGCGATCAGCGGATCGATCGCCGCCAGCGCCGCCGCGATGCCCCGGTCGAGGCCGTCCTGGCCGTGTGGGGGCGGGGAGTGGACGTAATGCTCCTCCAGGAGGGCGCGCACCTCCGCCGGCCGGGATTCGGCGCCGGCCGGCGGGGCCGGGCCGAGGACGCCAAGAAGAAGCGCGCCGACGACCGCGCCCAGCGAGCGCCGTCGTCTCCGGTCTCCGTCGTCCGGGCGCGGGTTCCGGACGCCGGTCAGGGCGGCCATCCCGCGCTCAGGATGTCGGAGCGGAGCGTGGCTTCATCGCCCGCTCGTAGGCTTCGGCCTGCGCCCGCAGGCCGGCGATCTTCCGCTTCGACTCGTCCAGCTGGCGGCTGCGCTCCGCCGGGTCGAGCGCCGGGTCGGCCTGGACGGCGGCGATCCACTCCTGGAGCGCCGCGATCTGGCGGTCGAGCTCCGACGCCTGCGCCGCGTTGACCGCCGCACGGTCCTGTAGGCCGCGGATCCGCCGGCGCAACGCCGCGAGGTCGCGGTCGAGCGCCGTCGCCTCGCGCGTCAACCTCGCCTTCTCCCCGGCGTGGCGGTCCCGGTCCTGCGCGAGCGACAGGGAGGCCCGCTGCTCCTCCCCCTCCCCCTCCCGGGCCTGCTGCAACTCCGCCCGCTGGGCGGCGACGTTCTCGTCATATTGGCCGGACCACAGGCCCGCCACGCCGCCGACGAACCCGCCGCGGCGGGGATCGTTGGAGACACACCCCGCCGTCAGCAGGGCAAGCCCCGCCACGGCGATCCGAACGCCCATCCGCGCCATCGCGACCCTCCCGCAAGACAATTCGCAAATCAATGGGCCGAGGCCGGCTCACCCCCGGCTGCCGACGCTGCGAACCCGGGCGGAATAGGCCTGGAGCAGCTTCTTCAGCTCGGCCTCCTGCTTGTCCAGTTGGCGCATCTCCCCCTGCCACGCGCTCAGTTCGGCGGCGTTCCTGCCCTTCTCGGCCTGGGCCTTCGCCAGCAGCGCCTTGCTTCCGGCCAGCTTTTTGCCCAACTCCTCGACCTGTTGCAGCGCCGCCTGGTGCTCGCGCTCGGTCTTCGCGCTCAGGTCCCGCTGCGAGGCGAGGATCACGCGGCCCTGCGCGGCGTCGCGCTTCTGCTTGCGGATCTCCTTGTCCAGGCGCGCGATCTCCGCCTTCAGCCGGCCGTTGTAGTCCTTGATCGCGGCGTGGCGCTGCCGGGCGAGGGTGGTTTCCGCCTTGATCATCTCCTCGGTGTCGACGTAGGCCTGCTTCTCGTCGGCGACCAGGTTGCCGATCAGCACGCCCAGGCCGAGGCCCACCGCCGCGCCGATGGCGGCGCCGTCCCCCCCGCCCGCCAGCAGCCCGATGCCGCCGCCGATCGCAGTGCCGATCGCGCCGGCCTCGACCAGGGTCTGGGTCCGGTCGCTGGTCTGGCACGCCGTCAGCGACAACGCGACGACGGCGGCGATGCAAAGCCTTGATCTCACCATTGTGCCTCTCCCTGTTCGGTGAAGCCGTTCAGTGTGTTTCCCTGTATTCCCGAGCGAGATTCATGAACTGATCGCGCCAATCGTCCGGCGAAAGGCTTCCGCCGATGATGGAAAGCGCGTGCTGCCGGGTCGCCCGCAGGGAATGGGTCTTGATGGGGTCCGAGATGCCTTTCGACGCGAAATACGCCGCCGCATCGTCATGGGCGTCGTTGATGCAGGCGGCGTCCCGGTCGCTGACGGCGGCCAGTTGCCGGACGACGTCCTCGTAGACGGTGAACTCCGTCTCGAAATCCCGGAGGCTCTGGCCGTTGCGCCGCCCCATGGTGTCGAGGGTTTCCCGCGCGTGATCGTCGAGCGTGACGGCGCCCGAACGGATGGACGCCTCCAGCTCCGTCGCGGCCGTCTCGAAATAGAGCGCTTCCAGCAGGAAGCGGATCTGGTTGTCGGCCACGCTGCTTCCCGCCCGCATCAGCATGCGGCAGAGCTGCTTGTTCTCCTCGGCGATGCGGCGATGGGCGGCGGCCAGCTTCTGCTCGACCTCCGCCACCAGCGCGTTCGCCCGGTCGCTGCGGGGCGGCGTGTTGGCGGAGGAGCGGAGCGCCTCCTCCGCCACCGCCTGGAGGCTGCGCACCGACAGGCCGAGCGGCGTGACGTCGCGGCAGCCCCTGGTCGCGGTTTCGGCCGCCAGGCTCTCCACCGTACGCACGAACCGGGTGGTCGGCTTGTTGACCGAGCCGACCACCGGCCGGATGCCGGTGAACGGATCCCGTCCCGGTCCGGCGAAGGTCGGCAGGCCCGAGGGTTCCCCCAGGGACACGCCGGAGGGATTGGCCGGCGGCAGCCACGCGTAGGGGCGGAACTCCGACCGCAGCGCGTAGGTCAGCAGGCTGCTGTCGTTCTGCCAGCTCCCGCCGCGCGCGGTGATCCCCCCGGCCTTGCCCTGGCTCATCTCGGTCAGGAACATGCCGGCCGAGAGCTCCTGGACGTTGCCCAGGATGTCGAAGAAACCGCCGGGGGAGGGCAGGCGGTCGCCGCCGATGCGCCGCACCCCGGTCACCAGATCGTCGTCGGCCACGGGGGCGCCCTCCTCGGAGCGGGAGACGGCGTAGCGGTGGAAGTCGGCCGGCTGCTGGTACGGCTGGCTCCGGGAATAGCTGCGGTCGCGCAGCGCCGGCAGCCCGCCGCGCGCCGCGTGCTCCCACTCGATCTCCGTGGGCAGGCGCAGGAAGCCGGGGGCGCCGTCCAGCGTCGCGGCGTTGGCGATGACGGTCAGGCAGGCCCGGTCGGCGTAGCACCAGCTGTTGTAGCGCTCGAAGAGCTGCTGGACCTCGGACAGCGACAGGCCGCGCGCCGGATGGGACAGCGCCAGCGTCCGGTTGGCGGCGAGCTGCTCCCGCGTCCATCCGGCGAGTTGCCGCGCCTCCGGCTGGCCCCGGGCGGCGTCCAGGCCGGCCAGGATGGACCGCAGGCCGGCGTCGATGTCGCCGTCTCCGGCGATCGCGGCGGCCTGACCCAGCGTCAGCTCGTACTTGCCGAGATAGTAGAACCAGTTCTCCGCTCCCTCGCCGGGCGGAAAGGCGCCGGCCACCGGCACCTTCTGCACCGGCGCGAACGGGTCGTTTCCGCTGCCGTTCCCCATCGTGACGAGACGGCCGCGGTCGCACCAGAAATGCGCGCCCGGCACCTCGACGCGACGGAACACCAGCTCCAGCCGCCCGCCCGGCATCGGCAGATGCAGCTCCGTCTTCGAGGGAACGGTCGAGGGGCACGGATCGAACATCATCCGGTCGCCGCCATCGGCTGGCCGGCACGCCAGCGTTTCCGCCGCCGCCGCCGCCGGCTGCGAAGCGGGGGCGGCATGCAGGGGGCGCCCGAACCCCGCCGCGGCCAGGCAGGCCAGGACACCCAGGGCGGCGCGGACGGTCATGGCTCAGGCCTCCCGAAGCGCGACGGCCGGATCGATCCGGATCGCGAACAGGCCGGCGACGAACGAACTCGCCGCGGCGACGGTGACGGTGATCACGGACGCGAGCGCCAGATGCCCGGCCGGAAGGTGGCAAAGGCTGCTGCCGGGCGGAAGGCCCAGGGTGAAGCTGGTGTTGATGACGCGGGCCAGGGCGAGGAAGGCCCCCAGCGCCAGCGCGGCGCCCATGCCGGCGATGCCGACGCCCTGGCACATCGGGAAGCAGAACATCGCTCCCTGCCGCATCCCCATCAGGCGCATCATGCCCAGGTCCTTGCGCTTGCGCTGGACCGAGGCGTAGAGGCTGGACACCATGGCCGCGATGCCGCCGGCGATGCCGACGACGGCCACCAGCCAGAACAGCCGGGTCAGACCGCGGTCCAGCATCGCCACCTTCCGGATCTCGCCGAGCTGAGCCACGGTGTCGATGCCCTCCTCCAGCAGGGCACGGTGGAGGGGCTCGACGTCGTCGATCGTCGCGGCGTAGAGGCGGAAGCCCCGGTTGCCCGCCTTGGCGAGGACGAGGCCGCGCCGCTCCGGGTCGTAGACGACCCGCCGGTCGACGCCGGTGCGCAGCATGCCGAGCAGATCGGCCGGCACGATCAGGCGGTCGCCGTCGATGCGGCCGGCGACGCGCAGCGGCACGCCGGCCGACCCGCCGGCCGACAGGTTGCCGAACCGCAGCTCGACGGTCCCGGCGTCGCCGATGTCGAGCCCCGACGGGACCAGGGCCTGGGCGATGGATGGGAAGGACACCTCCGCGTTGCGGCTGGAGAAGGCCGGCCATGGCGTGGCCGGCAGGCCGGCGCGTTCCGCCGGTTCGGGGTCGGGCGACAGGCCCACCACGGCGACCGGGTGCCGGTGCGATCCGGCGGCGGAGGTCGCCGTGATCTCCGCCGCGCCGTCGGCCTGGGGCAGGATCAGCGCACCGCGTCCGCGCAGCTGGTCGGCGACGGTGCCGAGGCTGCTCCGCTGCACCGCCCCCGCCGCGACCCGCAGCCGGTAGACCGCTTCGGTCGCCGGCACCGTCAGCCCCAGCTCGGCCGCCAGTTCCGCCCTGTCGATGCGCCCGCCCTCGGTGAAGCCGGTGCCCAGCGTCAGCCGCGCCTCGTCGGCCGGGCTCAGCGGAGCGGGCAGCAGGAGGTAGGCGCGGTCGAAGCTGGGGTAGGGGACGGGCGTCGTGCCCGTCCAGCCGCGCTGCGGAACCGCCTTGCCCTCGCGGAAGGTCTCGATGTCCTCGGCGAGGGCGAAGGGAACGTAGAGCCGCTCGATCGGGTCGGCCCGCGGGTCGAGCACGCCGGCCACCGTCAGGGCGGCGCGGACCGTCTCGCCCGCCCGCCGCTCGATCACCATCTCCAGGACGTCGCCGGCCGCCGCCCTCAGCTTTTCCGCCGCCGCGAAGCTCAGCACGCCTTCGCCCTCGGCGGGCGGGCGGGCGCCGTTGGCGGCGATCAGCGGGTCGTTCGCCGTGGTCGGCAGCAGGTCGACGAACTCCTGCCGCTCCAGGCCCGGCCGGCCGAGCAGCACGCTGGAGGCCCCGCGCAGGATGTTGGGGACGACGTAGGCGACGTCCGGGCGTTGCGCCATCCGTTCGAACCACCGGGCGTCGTACTCGCGGCTGCGGAGAGGCTCCAGCCCGCGGAACGCCGGATCCTGGACCAGGCGGGTGCGGTAGGCCTCCACCGTGCCGTGCTTCAGGCCGAGCAGCAGCAGGATGGGCGTCATCACCGCGGCGACCGCCAGCGTCATGCAGGCCGTGAGGACCCATTCATGGCGCAGGTCGGCCAGCGCCAGGGCCGGGCCGAGCAGCCACGCGCGCTTGCCGCGCGGCGTCAGGGTGCCGATGCCGGCCGCGCCGGTCATGACGGCCGGTCCGCCGGGGCTTCGACGCGGGCGCAGCGCGAGCGGACGACGCCGTCGCCGCCCGCGTCCACCGTGAAGCCGTAGATCCGGTCCGCCCGGCCGCGCACCAGCTCGATGTCGTGGGTCACCATGACGACGGTGGTGCCCGATGCGCGGGCGAGCCCTTCGATGTCGGCGACGATCCGGACGGCGCGCGCGCGGTCGACCGCCGCGGTCGGCTCGTCGGCCAGGAAGATGGCCGGGCCGTGGACGAGAGCGCGCAGGATGGCCGCGCGCTGGCGTTCGCCGCCCGACAGCGTCTGCGGCATCTTGGCGAGTTCGCGGTCGATGCCGAAGCGCGCGGCCATCTCCCTCACCCGCGCGCGGTCGGGCGGCAGGCCCAGGATGCGCAGCGGCAGCAGGATGTTGTCCTCCACCGTCAGAAAGGGCAGCAGGCCGCCGGTCTGAAGGACATAGCCGAACCGGGCGGCGCGCAGGCGGGCCAGCCTGCCATGGTCCTGCGCGCCCCAGATCCGCCGCAGGTCGCAGGGCGGATCGCCGAGGGTGAAGGCGTCGGACGCGGTCGGGCGCGACACCAGCGCCAGGATGTCGAGCAGCGTGCTCTTTCCGCAGCCGCTCTCGCCGACGATGGCGACGAACTCGCCGCGGTGGGCGTCGAACTGCGGGACATGGAGTTCGAACGCCGTTGTCGACCGTCCGGTCCCGAGACGCTTGACCAGTCTCCGCAGGGTCAAGGCGGCGGCCGGCGATCGCGTTCGGGCCGCAGGCTCCGGAGTGTCCAGGATGTGCACGGCGAATCCCTTGGCGTGTTTACGGCAGATCGGTCAGGGGGATGGCGTAGACGGCTTCCAGGTCGCTGTGCCTCGGCGAGAGCTTGTGCCAGACCGCGTCGTTGCGGATCAGGCCCTTGTAGATCCGCAGCTTCCCGTCGAGCTCCCGCTCCATGTTCACCTTGTCGTCGACCGACATGCTGGCGTAGCGGCGGGGCGTCAGCCGCTGCGCCCCGGTGCGGTAGGGCAGGGAATCGATCCAGCGCGGCAGCAGGCTGGAATCCACCGTCTCCTCGGTCGCCATCACGCTGCGGGTGACGATCCCCTGCAGTTCCTGGAAGAAGTCGGAGTCCTTCATCTTCGACCGGCGCAGCGCCGTGACCACGCGTTCGATGGCGTTGGTCAGGTCCTCCAGATCCTTTTTCTCGACCAGCAGGCGGACCTCCAGCGCCTTGCGCGACGGATCGGCCATGTCGATGTCGACCGCCCAGCCGGTCAGGTCGGTGGGCGGGGACGCGGCGTCGCCGAGATAGGCGACCAGGGCGGCGGCGAAGCTTTCGAGGCCACGGTCCCGGATGCCCGGATCGTTCGCCCCAATTCCCGCCCCAGTTCCCGCCCCGGTTCCCCCGGCAGCCGGCATGACCGGCCGGCGCAGCACCGACACATCCCCCCGGCGCACCTTTTCGATCTCGTCCTTCCACAGGGAGACGATCGCCTGCACCTCGTCGGCGATGGCCGCCCGGTTGGCCGCGGGGTCGCGCGGATTCAGCGACACGCTGGCGTAGGACGGCATGGCCGGCCCCGGATTCTGCGCCATGGCCTTGAACTGGGCTTCGGCGATCGGATGATCGGCCTCCTGGCCGACCGGCTTGATGTGCAGGGCGTTGACGAAAACCCGCCCCGTGTCGGCCTGCGACCGGACCACCTGGGCGTTGACGTCGCGGTTCTTCGCGGTTCCCTGCTGGTTGCCGCTGGCGTCGCCGAGCAGCAGGATCATACGCACCGCGTTCTCGCTCCACCGCGAGTTCACCGCCTCGAGCATCCCTTCGAACAGCGTCTCCGGCAGATCGCCGCCATCGGCCGCCTGGGCCTGGGGGTCGGTGTCGAGCGTCAGCACCAGCGTCTCGGCGTCGAACAGCCCGGTGGCGGTCCAGTTCTTCACCGTCGTGAAGCGGCAGCCGCCGCACTCCTGCGGCACGTCGGTGAAGCCGACCAGCCCGAAGCGCATGGTCGCGTGCTGATCTTTCGCCAGCGCCCGGATCATGCTGGCGACCGCGGCCTTCGCCCCGTCGAGATAGGGCTGCATGCTGCCCGTCATGTCGAGGACGAACTTGACGTCGACGTTGAGGGTGTCCGCCGCCGTGCCCGCCGTGCTTTCCGGCATCAGGGCGTCGTGCAGCAGGTCGTCGAGATCGGTGCCCGGCGCGAGGCGTCCGGTGTTCAGGTCGGTTTGCGGAATCGCGGCGGCGAGCCTCAGGTAGCGCGCGCTCCGCTCGGCGGCCTGGAAGGATTCGAAGGCGATGACGGGCAGAATGTAGAAGTTGCTCTCGATGTTGATGAACCGCTTTGGTTCCACCATCACCAGCCCGTACTTCTCCTCCAGCCTCGTCTCGGCCGCGTCGACCGCCTGGATGAGGCGGGTCACCGTCCGCGCCCGGTCCGGCGCGCTCATCACCGCCCGCACCCGGTCCAGGCTGTCGAACATCAGGACCGGCGTGCGGGGATCCATCAGGTTGTCGCCGGGGTGGGTGTAGCTGACGATCAGGGCGTGCGGCCACTCGATGGCGTTGCCGGCCTCGATCCAGCCGAAGCTGTCCCGGACGGTGTCGCCGATCCGATACCAACCCTTGGGGTGGATCGGGTCGTTCAGGTCGACCCCGCGGCGGTCGAACACGAACCAGGGATTGAACGGGGGCAGGTTGCCGCGGATGACCTTCGCGTCCCGGCTCGGTGATTCGTAGACCGTCGTCAGCGGACGGATCAGAACACGGGCCGGCAGGTCGCTGCCCCGATTGCGGCAGACCGCCTGCCCCTGCGAACAGACCATCATGGTGTCGGTCGCGGCCATGGTGTCGGTCGCGGCGCGCCCGGAAACCGGAAACGCGCCGATGAACGCCGCCACCATTCCCAAGAAGGCGAAAAGGGACAGCCTGTTCCGTAAGCCCGCGCCGGCCATCGAGTCGTGCTCCCCAATCTGGAACTGACTGAATTCGTTTGAGATTTCTATTTACCTCAATGTTCGCACGCTTATTTGATAACATTTCCCTGGAAAATACACAAAAACCATCTTGCCGAGCCCGATATTCAAGTCAAGATATGTTTTCGTCCTCTATAAAAATTCAATGAATACATTTGCATGATTTTGAATGATGCAATGTTTTGCGTAAGCGGGGAGCGTGGGAATGAGGGCTTGAACTCGGGGAAATTCTGAATTTTTTTCATGTCCAGGCGTATCCGGTTCCTGGGTCTTGCGGCAGGCATGGGGCCGGATCCGGATCGTCCCGATCAACGCGGAACCGCGGCTCATGCCGGATCAGAACGACGCGAACGCTCCCGACGCGGAGAGGGTGATCGACCTCTACCGCTCGGCCATCGCCACGGCGCGGGCGGCAAGGCGTGAGGGCGCGCTGCGTCCGGGCGAGGCGCCCGACGCGGCCTTCGCCTGGACCTCTCCCGCAAGCCGAATCGCACAGGACACGCCGGCGCGTCCGGTACCCAGGCCGCGCCGGTGGTTTCTCTCCCTTTGGCGCGCGCTTGCCGGCGGCCTGGTGACGGGGGCGTCGTCACGCCGCGCGAGGGTGAACATGGCCGCCGCGACCGTGGTGGCCGCCGCCGTCGTCGCGGCCGCCCTGCTGATTTTCGGCCGCTTCGACGAAACGCCGCTCCGTCCGCTTCCGGCGGGAGCCTTCGCCGATTGCGCGGCATGCCCGCCGCTCCGAACCATCGACGTGCCACCGGACCGCGCCGCCCACCCCAAGGCGCCCTTCGCCATCGGGGTCTACGAGGTCACGGTCGGCGAGTGGCGGTCCTGCGTGGCCGCGGGGCGATACCAGTTCGCCGACAGGAAGCTGACGCTGAAGGTTGCATGGCCGGAGCCGATCTTCCTGGTCCGGGACCAGCGCAGCCATCAGCTGGGCGGCGGTCCGCGCGACGTCCCGCTGAACGCCAACGACCGCCTGACCTCCAACTTCTGGGAACTGCGCGTCTTCGACGGCCAGCCGCAGGCGTGACGCCGGAATCGTGACGCCGGCCTCCTCGGTCCTGGCCGTCCCGCCCGCGTTCCCGATCGTCGCCGTCGACACCCCCGCGCACATCGAGGGCGCCATCGCCGCGCTCCGTGGCCTCGCCCGGCCGATGCCGCCGGAGGATTGCGTCGGCCTTCGCCGGCCGCCGTCACGGCCGCCGTCACGGTCGCCGGCCCGTTCCCGTGATGGCGGCCCGACCCCATCTTGCCTCTGTCCGGGAGACGCCCGCCATGCCAGTGTGCGCGCTGCCCCGGTGGGGAAGGGCGGTTGCGTGGGTGCGAGCATGGATCATCCGATGGACTCCGGTCCCGGCGTCACCGTTCTGGGGAGCGATGGCGAGACCCGGCTGATGCGGGTGACGCGTCCGGGCCAGCCCTTTTCCCTGCTGGTCCGGGCGGTGGAAGCGGATGGCCGGAGGGCGGCGGGTCCGGCGGCGCTCCTGCGGCGGGAGCATGATCTCGCCGGCCGTCTCGATCCCGCCTGGGCGGTCAAGCCGCTGCATCTGCTCCGCCACCGCGACCCGCCCGTTCTGACGATGGCGGATCCGGGCGGGCAGCCCCTCTGCGCGCTGGCGCTGGCGACGCTGACTCTCCAGCAGCGGCTCGCCCTCGCGGCGCGGATCGTCGAGGCGGTCGTGCCGCTGCACCGGCGCGGGCTGCTGCACCGCGATCTGCGGCCCTTCAACCTGCTGGTCGGCGACGACCGGACGGTGCGTCTGACCGGTTTCGGCCGGGCCGGGGCGCCGTCGGCCGCCCCACCGCAGGACATGGCGGAACTGCCCGCCCAGCCCGCCTACATGGCGCCGGAGCAGACCGGGCGGATGAGCCGTCCGGTCGACCGGCGGAGCGACCTCTACACGCTCGGCGTCACCCTGTACGAGCTGTTCACCGGAACGCTGCCCTTCACGGCGCGCGAGCCGACGGAGTGGGTCCATTGCCATCTGGCCCGCGCGCCCGTTCCGCCCGCGCTGGTCGATCCCGCTCTGCCGTCGGCCGTTTCCGACATCCTGCTGCGGCTGCTCGCCAAGACGGCCGAGGACCGCTACCAGAGCGCCGAGGGCCTTCTGCGCGACCTCGCCGAGACGGCGCGGCTGTGGGAAACCCAGGGCTGCGTCCCGTTCTTTCCGGTCGGCCAGCGCGACCGGCCGGAGGGGCTGGTCCAGCCGCCGGCGCTCTACGGGCGCGACGGGCCGGTGGCCGCCCTGCAAGCGGCCTTCGACCGTGTCGCCGAGCGTGGCCGGATGGGCGTCGTGCTGGTCGCCGGCCGGTCGGGCATCGGGAAATCCTCCGTCGTCCGGTCCCTGCGCGAGCAGGTCGTGCCGCCGCGCGGGCTGTTCGCCTCCGGCAAGTTCGACCAGAGCCGGCGCGACCTTCCCTACGCCAGTCTGGCCGACGCCTTCCGGGCGCTGGTCGACGGCATCCTCGGCCAGCCCGCCCCGCACCGCGACCACTGGCGGCGCGAGCTGCGCGAGGCGGTCGGCGACAACGGGGCGCTGATGACCGCCCTGATCCCCAACCTCGCTGCCCTGATCGGCGAGCCGCCACCGGTCGCGCCGCTGCCGCCGCAAGAGGCGCAGAACCGCTTCGACCGGCTGTTCCGCCGGGTGCTCCAGGTCTTCGCCCGTCCCGAGCACCCGCTCGTCCTGTTCCTCGACGACCTGCAATGGCTGGACCGCGCCACCCTCGACCTGCTCGACCGCCTGCTCGCCCATGGCGGCCCCGGCCATCTGCTGCTGGTCGGGGCCTACCGCGGCGACGAGGTGGGCGCCGGACACCCGCTGCTGGGGCTGATCGGGCGGGTGCGGACGGCCGGGCGCGACCTCGACCGCGAGGAGATCGATCTGGCGCCGCTGCCGCCCGCCGACCTGCGGCGGCTGGTCGCCGACAGCCTGGGCCGCGCGCCCGACGAGGTGGCGGCGCTCACCGACCTTCTGCACGGGCGGACGGGCGGCAACCCCTTCTTCGCGGCGCAGCTCCTGATCGCGCTGGAGCGTTCGGGCCACCTGCGCTTCGATCCGGCGGAAGGGCGCTGGGATTGGGACATCGACGCGGTCCGGGCGGCGCGGTCGGGCGACAGCGTCGCCACGCTGATGACCGAACGGCTCGGCCGCTTCCCACCGGTGACGCGGGATCTGCTGGCCCGCCTCGCCGGGCTCGGGGCGAGCGTCCGGCTCGCCACCCTGGCGCGCGCCGGCGGCCTGCCGGCCGGCGCGGTCGAACAGGCGCTGGAGCCGGTCGTCGCCGAGGGGCTGCTGCTGCGGACCGGGGAGGGGTACCGTTTCCTCCACGACCGGGTGCAGGAGGGGGCCTGCGCCCTGGTGCCGGAGGGGGAGCGGAGCGCCCTCCACCTCGCCGTCGCCCGCGCCCTGCGCGGCGGCCTCGCCGCCGGCGACGAATCCGGGGAGGGGCTGTTCGAGCTGGTCGGCCAGTACGACCGCTGCCTGTCCCTGCTCGACGATCCCGGCGAGCGGGAGGAGGTGGCGGCGCTCCACCTGGCCGCCGGGCATCGGGCCAAGGCCGCCAGCGCCCACGGGGCGGCGCTGGCCTACGCGCTGGGCGGCCTGTCCCTGCTCGACGATCCGCCGTGCCCGGACCGGCGGCGCCCGGAGCGCCCGGAACGCCAGGAACGCCAGGAACGGCTGGGCTTCGCCCTGGAGCATCTGCGCGCCGAATGCGAGTTCCTGAACGGCGACCTGCCGCTGGCGGAGCAGCGCCTCGGCGATCTCGTCGGGCGGGCCGCCACGCTGGCCGACCGCGCGGCGATCACCGCGCTGCTGGTGACCGTCCACACCGCCATCGACCGCAGCGACCGGGCGATCGGCAGTTGCCTGGCCTATCTGCGGGAGGTTGGGACCGACTGGCCGGCGCACCCGTCCGACGATCTGGTGCAGCGGGAGTACCGGCGGCTGCGGGCGTCCATCGGCGACCGGCCGATCGCCTCCCTGGCGGGGCTTCCCGCCGCCGACGATCCGGACAGCCGGGCGACGCTGGACGTGCTGGCCGCCGCGCTGCCGCCCGCCTTCTTCAGCGACCGCAATCTGGTCTGCCTGATCCTGTGCCGCATGGCCAACCTGTCGCTGGAGCGTGGCCGGAGCGACGCCTCCGCCCTCGGCTTCGCCTATCTCGGGATGGTCGCCGGCCCTTGTTTCGGCGACTACGCCGCCGGCTACGCGTTCGGCCGGCTCGGCCTCGACCTTTCGGAGCGGGAGGGGCGGACCCGCTACCGGGCACGGGTGCTGATGACCTTCGCCTACCACGTCGTGCCCTGGACGCGCGACGTCCGCAGCGAGCGGGCGCTGCTGCTGCGCGCCTTCGACGAGGCGCGCGAGGCCGGCGACGTCACCTACGGCGGTTTCACCAGCGTCACGCTGGTCACCAGCATGCTGGCGGCGGGCGACCCGCTGGCGACGGTGCAGCGGACGGCGGAGACACGGCTCGCCTATGTCCGGCAGGTCCGCTTCGGGCTATGCATCGACATCCTGACCACCCAGTTGCAGGCGTCGCGCGCCCTGCGCGGCCTGACCGACGGCCCCGGATCCTTCGACGGTCCGGATTTCGACGATGCCGCCTTCGAGGCCCGGCTGCGCGCCAACCCCAGCCTCGACATCGCTCTCTGCTGGCACTGGATCCGCGCCCTTCAGGTCCGCTGCATCGCTGGCGAGCCCGCCGCCGCCGTCGCCGCCGCCGAGCGCGCGGAACGGCTGCTGTGGACCAGCTCCGGCCATCTGGAGATGGCCGAGTTCCATTTCTACGGCGCGCTGGCGCGGGCCGGCCTGCTGGAGGGCGGCGCCCCGGACAGCCACATCCCGGACGGCCACATCCCAGACGGTGACATCCCGGATACCGGGCGCTCCCGTCACGCGGCGGCCCTGGCCGGGCATCGCGGGCAGCTGCGGGAATGGGCCGCCAACAACCCCGACGGCTTCGAGGCCCGCTTCGCTCTGGTCGAGGCGGAAGCGGCGCGGATCGACGGACGGAGCGGGGAGGCGATGCGTGGCTACGACCGCGCGGTGCGGGCGGCGCGGCGCACGGCCCTGCCGCATGTCGAGGCGCTGGCCAACGAGCGCGCCGCCGCCTTCTACCACCGCATCGGCCTGCCCACGCTCGAACTGGCCTGCCTGCGGGAGGCGCGGGCCGCCTACGGGCGATGGGGGGCGACGGCCAAGGTCCGGCAGCTCGACCGGCTGCACCCCGCCCTGGCGGCCGAGCGGGCCGAGGCGGCGCCGGAACCGCCGCGCACCCTCGACGGGGCCGATCTGGCGGCGTTGCTGGAAACCCTGCGGGCGGTGTCCGACCAGGCGAGCGTCGAACGGCTCACCACCACCCTGCTGACCCTGGTGCTGGAGCAGGCCGGCGCCAGCCGCGGGCTGCTGATCCTCGCCCGCGACGGCCGGCTGCGGGTGGAGGCGGAGGCGTCGACCGGCCTCGACGGCGTGTCCGTCCGCCTCGTGCAGGAGGACGCCGACCGGCTTGCGCTGCCGCACGCGATGATCCAGGCGGCCATCCGCGACCAGGAGACGCTGATCGTCGACGACACGCGGCTGCCCGGCCCCTTTTCGGCCGACCCCTACGTCCGCGACGCCGAGGCGCGCTCCATCCTGTGCATGCCGCTGGTCCGCCAGACGCGGGTCGTCGGCCTGCTCCATCTGGAGAACGCGCTGGCAACCCACGCCTTCACCCGCCGGCGGGTCGACGTGCTGACCCTGCTGGGCGCGCAGGCCGCCGCCTCCCTGGAGACCGCGACGCTGGAGGAGAAGGAGGCGCTGCTGAAGGAGGTCCACCACCGGGTCAAGAACAACCTGCAACTGGTCACCAGCCTGCTGAACCTCCAGGCGAACCGGATCGCGGATCCGGAGGTGGCGGCCCTGTTCGCCGACAGCCGCGACCGGGTCCGCTCGATGGCGCTGGTGCACGAGAATCTGTACCGGCTCGGCAACTTCGCGCGGGTGCCGATGCGGGCGCATCTGGAATCGGTGTGCGCCCATCTGCTGCGCGCCTACGCCCCGCGCACCGGAGCGGTCCGGCTGGACATGGAGCTGGAGGACCTGACGCTCGACCTCGACCGCGCGGTGCCCTGCGGCCTGATCGTCAACGAACTGGTGTCCAACGCGTTGAAGCACGCCTTTCCGGACGGGCGCGACGGGGTGCTGCGGGTCGCCCTTACCACCGATGGGGAGGTGTGCCGCCTGTCCGTCCGCGACGATGGCGTGGGCTTGCCCGGTGGCCGTGTTCCCGATAGGTTGGGAACCATCGGGCTTCAGCTTGTCGAGGATTTGACCGGTCAATTGCACGGAAACATGCAGCACAACCCGCGGCACGATTCCAGGGCGGGCGCCGAATTCGTCGTCGCCTTCCCTTTGAAAGGCTGGAACCGGGGGCATGAATGAGCGCGGCCCGCATCCTCATCGTTGAAGACGACCGCATCGTCGCGCGCGACATCCAGCAGCAACTTGCCCGGATGGGCCATGAGGTGGTCGCCACGTCGGCCAGCGGGGAGGACGCGATCCGGCTCGCCGGCCGTCACCAGCCGGATCTGGTGCTGATGGACATCCGGCTGGAAGGCGAGATGGACGGGATCGAGGCCGCCCGCCGGATCCGCGACACCCACCGCATCCCGATCGTCTTCCTGACCGCCTACGCCAACGACGAGACCGTGCGGCGCGCCAGCCTGACCGAACCCTTCGGCTATCTGCTGAAGCCGTTCGAGGAGCCGCAGATGCGCACCGTCATCCAGATGGCGCTCTACAAGCACGCCAGCGACGTCAAGCTGCGGATGAGCGAGCGGCGCTACGCCACGACGCTGGCCAGCATCCGCGACGGCGTCATCCTGTGCGACGGCGACGGCCGGGTCGGCTTCATGAACCGGGCGGCCGAGGCGATGACCGGCTGGACGGCGGCGGAGGCGGCCGGGCTGCCGCTCGCCACGGTCTTCGTCGCCGTGGACGAGGAGACGCAGGAGCCGCTGGAGGATTTCGCCGCGCTGGCCCTGCGCAGCGGCCCGCTCGCCCCGCCGGAGCGCCTGTCCAGGCTGCTGCCCCGCGCCGGGGCGCCGGAGTGCGCCGGGGTGGTGGCGGGCGGCGTGGTGATCGAGGAGCGCTGCTCCGCCGTCATCGACGACCGCGGGCAGGTGGCGGGCGCCATCCTGGTGTTCAGCGACCTGACCCAGCGCCGGCAGATCGCCGAGGCCTTGCGCAGGGCCGAGGCCGACCTCGCCCACATCGGCCGCCTGACCATGATGGGGGAACTGGCCACGGCCATCGCCCACGAGGTCAACCAGCCGCTGATGGCGATCGTGACCAACGCCGGCACCTGCCTGCAACATCTGTCGAAGGCGCAGCCCGATCTGGCCAAGACCCGCGCCGTGGTCGAGCGGATCGTCCGCGACGCCCAGCGGGCCGGCGACGTCGTCCGCAGCATCCACGCCCTGGCCCGCCGCACCCCGGCCGACCCCGGCTGGGTCGACATGAGCGCGCTGATCGCCGACACGCTGGCGCTGGTGCGGGCGGAACTGCGCCGCGCGCGGATCCGGGTGGAGACCGACCTGATCCAGGGGCCGCCCTGGGTTCATGGCGACCGGGTCCAGCTCCAGCAGCTTCTGCTGAACCTCGTGATGAACGCCATCGAGGCGATGGCCGCGCCGGAGATCGACGACCGGCGGCTGCGCATCACCACCGACGCCGAAGCCGCCGGCCCCGGGGGCGGCCGCATCCGTGTCCGCGTCGAGGACAGCGGCGTCGGCATCGCCGAGGCCGACGCCGAAACCCTCTTCCGGGCGCTGTACACCACCAAGCCCGACGGGCTGGGGATGGGGCTGTCGATCAGCCGTTCCATCGTCGAGCTTCACGGCGGGCGGCTGGCCGCCGGGTCCGCCGTGCCGCGCGGAAGCGTGTTCGAATTCGTGCTGCCCGTGAAGCCGCCTGCGAAATCCGGGGGGAATGATGGGAACGAAGGCCGGTGACAGCGTGACCGTCGTGATCATCGACGACGACGAGGCGGTGCGCGAGGCGCTGGAGGGGCTGCTCGACTCCGTCGGGCTGCGGGTGCGGAGCTTCGCGTCGGTGCAGCAGTACATCGATCTCGGCCCGGTCATCGATGCCGGCTGCATGGTGCTCGACGTCCGGTTGCCGGGGCGCAGCGGGCTGGATTTCCACGCCGAGCTGGCCCGCTCGCCCTCCCGCCTGCCGGTGATCCTCATCAGCGGCCACGCCGACGTGCCGATGTCGGTGCGCGCCATGAAGGCCGGGGCCTTCGAATTCCTGACCAAGCCGGTCCATCACCAAGAGCTGCTGGACGCCATCCACGCGGCGATGGCGCGGAACCGCGAGCAGCGCGACCGGGAACGCGGCCTCGCCGTCCAGCGCAGCCGCTTCGACAGCCTGACGGCGCGCGAGCGCGAGGTGGCGCTGATGGTGGTGGCCGGCCGGCGCAACAAGCAGATTGCCGGCGACCTCGGCCTCAGCGAGGCGACGGTGAAGCTGCACCGCGGGCAGGCCATGCGCAAGCTGGAGGCGCAGTCGGTCGTGGAACTGGTGCGCATCGTCGACAGCCTGACGCCGTCCTAGACCCTGCCCCCGTCCTAGACCCTGCCCCCGTCCTAGACCCCGCCCCGTCCTAGACCAAGGTCTAGGATCGCTCGCCCCAGGCATGGCGAAACCCAATCTGCGTTCAGTAGTTTTACGCAACGACCATCGCTTACCCTGCGGCATAAGGAAGCAGACGGCCGCCGGGGCCGGGCCGCCCGGACCGGGCAGGGGAGGCAAGGATGGCGACGGCGATGGCCGCAGGAAGCAATCTCGACCTGGGTTTCATTCCGGCGCCGGCCAAGCCGGAGGTGCTGATCCGCCGGCTCGGGGGGGAATGGTGGGGATCGCCCGCATCCGTTGCGACACCGACGGGCTGGGGCCGCTCGACACCCCGGCGATCGAGGACGCCTTCCTGATCAGCCACCACCTGTCGCACTTCCATTCCGAGATCAAGGTGGACGGCAAGCCGGTGGCGAGGCCGCGCGACATCGCCGGGCTCACCACCATCCACGACTTCCGGCACGACATCGCCTGCCACATGCACACCGCCTTCGACACGCTGACCTTCCATCTGCCGCGCGTCGTGCTGGAGACCATCTTCCCGGACGGCGGGCCGGAGCAGTTCGAGGATCTCGACATCGAGCCGAGCGGCTGCGTCGCCGACCCGACCATCGCCGCGATGGCGGCGGCCGTGCTGCCGGCGCTCGCCATGCCGGAACGGATCAGCCTGCTGTTCCTCGACCATGTGAGCTGCGCCCTGGCGACGCACGTCGTTGCCGCCCATGGCCGGCTTTCGGCGGTCCGGGCCGGCGGCGCGCTCGCCCCCTGGCAGGAACGGCGGGCCAAGGAGATGATCGCCGCCCGGCTGGACGGGGAGATCAGGCTGGCCGATCTGGCGGCCGAATGCCGGCTGTCGGTCGGGCATTTCGCCCGCGCCTTCCGCCAGACCACCGACACCTCCCCGCACCAATGGCTGTTGCAGCGCCGGGTCGAGCACGCCAAGACGCTGATGCGGGACGGCACCCGGACGCTGGCCGACGTCGCGCTCGCCTGCGGCTTCGCCGACCAGAGCCATTTCTCCCGCACCTTCCGCCGCCTCACCGGCGTCACGCCCCGCGCCTGGCGCCATCGCCACACGGCGGCGGGGACGAGGGCGGGCGCCGTTCCGAGGCCGGCGGACAGCCTGCCGGTCTGACCGCCCGGTGCCGCCCGGCCGGCCGCCGGAATGCGCGGAACCTTCAAAAGCCGTTCCGAAGAGGCAATCCGCCCGGCCGGCCCTTCGCTAGCATCGCCGCCACGGATCGCGCAACCGAGGCACAAGGAAGCAGGCCATGCTCCAGGGCAGCTACGTGACCACCAGGGACGGTGTCCAGATCCACGTCAAGCAGTGGGGGCCGGACAGCGGCCAGCCGGTCGTCTTCAGCCATGGCTGGCCGCTGTCCGGCGACGCCTTCGAGGACCAGATGCTGTTCCTGGCCCAGCGCGGCTACCGGACGATCGCGCACGACCGGCGCGGCCACGGGCGCTCCTCGCAGCCGGGCTTCGGCAACGACATGGACCATTACGCCGACGACCTCGCGGCCGTCACCGAGGCGCTGAACCTCAAGGGCGCCGTCCATGTCGGCCATTCCACCGGCGGCGGCGAGGTCGCCCGCTACATCGGCCGCCACGGCGTGTCGCGCGTCGCCAAGGCGGTGCTGATCGGCGCCGTCACGCCGATCATGGTGCGGACCGCCTGGAATCCGGACGGCGTGCCGCCGGAGGTGTTCGACGGCATCCGCGCCGGCGTTGCGGCCGACCGCGCCCAGTGGTTCAAGGACTTCACCCCGGCCTTCTACGGCTACAACCGTCCCGGCGCCAAGGCGTCGCAGGGCGTGATGGACAGCTTCTGGATGCAGGGGATGCAGGGCGGCCTGCTGGCGCAGTACGAGTGCGTCAAGGCCTTCTCGGAGACCGACCTGCGCGAGGATCTGAGGAAGATGATCGTGCCGACGCTGGTGCTGCACGGCGACGACGACCAGATCGTGCCGCTGGAAACCACCGGCAAGGCCGCCGCCGCCCTGCTGCCCAAGGGCACGCTGACCATCGTTCCCGGCGCCCCGCACGGCCTGTGCACCACCCACAAGGATGTGGTGAACGAGGCGCTGCTCGCCTTCCTCAAGGCCTGAGCGCCGGCGCCTCCGCTCGGTTTCCCTCTTCCACCGTCATGGCCGGCGCGAGGCCGGGCCTGGCGGCTGGATGGGCGTTTCCGCCGGCCTCCCCAATCCCGACACCCCAACCCCGACAACAAGGGACAGAGACATGACCTTCCAGGCCAAGAAGCTGCTGAACGCCGACGACACCGTCTTCCTCTTTATCGACCACCAGCCGCAGATGTCCTTCGGCGTCGTCAACATCGACCGCCAGCAGCTCAAGAACAACACGATCGCGCTGGCCAAGACGGCGAAGCTGTTCGGCGCCACCACCATCCTGACGGCGGTCGAGACCGAGAGCTTCTCCGGCTACATCTGGCCGGAGCTGATGGACGTGCTCCAGCAGACGCCGATCGAGCGCACCTCGATGAACAGCTGGGATTCCGAGGATCTGGTCGCCGCCATCAAGGCGACCGGCAAGAAGAAGCTGGTCATCGCCGCCCTGTGGACCGAGGCCTGCCTGCTGTTCCCGACGCTGTGCGCGCTGGAGGAGGGCTTCGAGGTCTACATCGTCACCGATGCGTCGGGCGGCACCTCGCAGGAATCGCACGACGCCGCCGTGCGCCGCATGGAGCAGGCCGGCGCCCAGTCGATGACCTCGGTCACCGTGCTGCTGGAGTTGCAGCGCGACTGGGCCAAGCGCGGCACCTACGACGGCGTCATGAACATCGTGCGCGAGCATTTCGGCGCCTACGGCATGGGCGTCGACTACGCCTACACCATGGTCCACAAGGCGCCGCAGCGCGGTGCCTATCCGCACAAGGTCGTCGGCGCCGCCACGCACGAGCACGCCTGACGGTTTGAGGCCCCTCTCCCCGAGGGAGGGGGGCTTCCCGCTTTTTCAAGCAACGGCTTTCGGCTTCCCCAGCCGGTCGGGTGGCCAAGACCCAGGACGGAACGCCATGATGCCCTACCTCCTTTCCCTGGGCGCCGGCCTGCTGGTCGGCGTCATCTATGCGTTGATCGGGGTGCGCTCGCCCGCCCCGCCGACGATCGCCCTGATCGGGCTGCTCGGCATGCTGGTCGGCGAGCAGGTCGTCCCGGTCGCCAAGCGGCTGCTCGCCGGACAGCCGGTGCTCGCCTTCATCCAGGGCGACTGCGCGCGCCATGTCCTCGGGCCGCAGGCTGGGAAGGGCGTACCGGCGGACCAGCGGCCCCCCGACCATTCTCCAGGGGGTCACGCATGAGCGGACCGACCCGCCGCCGGGCGATGGCCGGAGCCGCCGCGACCTCCCTGCTTGCCGCATCCCCCCTGATCTCCCTCGGATCCCGACCCGGAAGAGCCGCCATGCCGTCCACCGACCTGATTCTCGTCAACGCCAAGGTCACCACGCTCGACCGCGCCAACCCGGTCGCCGAGGCGGTGGCGATCCGCGACGGCCGCTTCCTCGCCGTCGGCAGCGAGGCCGAGGCGCGCGCCGCGGCCGCCCCCGACGCCGCCGTGATCGACGCCAAGGGGCGCCGGCTGATCCCCGGCCTGATCGACAGCCACATCCACGTCATCCGCGGCGGGCTGAACTACAACATGGAGCTGCGCTGGGACGGCGTGCCCTCGCTGGCCGACGCCATGGCGATGCTGCGCCGGCAGGTCGCCAACACGCCGGCCCCGCAATGGGTGCGCGTCGTCGGCGGCTTCACCGAGCACCAGTTCGCCGAGAAGCGCCTGCCGACCATCGAGGAGCTGAACGCCGCCGCCCCCGACACCCCGGTCTTCATCCTGCACCTCTACGACCGCGCCCTGCTCAACGCCGCCGCACTCCGCGCGGTGGGCTACGGCAAGGACACGCCCAACCCGCCGGGCGGCGAGATCGTGCGCGACGCGGCCGGCAACCCGACCGGCCTGCTGCTGGCCCAGCCCAACGCGACGATCCTCTACGCGACGCTGGCCAAGGGGCCGAAGCTGCCGCCCGAGTATCAGGTCAACTCGACCAAGCATTTCATGCGCGAGCTGAACGGGCTGGGCGTCACCAGCGTGATCGACGCCGGCGGCGGCTACCAGAACTACCCCGACGACTACGCGATCATCGAGAAACTGCACGCCGACGGCGAGATGACGCTGCGCATCGCCTACAACCTGTTCACCCAGAAGCCGAAGGAGGAGCTGTCCGACTTCGCGAGCTGGTCGAAGCAGGTCAAGCCGGGCCACGGCGACGACACCTACCGCCTGAACGGCGCCGGCGAGATGCTGGTCTATTCCGCCGCCGACTTCGAGGATTTCCGCGTCGCCCGGCCGGAGATGCCGCCGAACATGGAGGCCGAGCTTGAGCCGGTCGTCCGCCTGCTCGCCGAGAACCGCTGGCCCTGGCGCCTGCACGCCACCTACGACGAGACCATCACCCGCGCGCTCGACGTGTTCGAGAAGGTCAACCGCGACGTGCCGCTCCAGGGGCTGAACTGGTTCTTCGACCACGCCGAGACGATCAGCGACCGCAACATCGACCGCATCGCCGCACTCGGCGGCGGCATCGCCGTGCAGCACCGCATGGCCTACCAGGGTGAATATTTCGTCGAGCGCTACGGCGCCAAGGCGGCCGAGGCCACCCCGCCGGTCGCCAGGATGCTGGCCGCCGGCGTGCCGGTCGGCGCCGGCACCGACGCGACCCGCGTCGCCAGCTACAACCCGTGGGTCTCGCTGTCCTGGCTGGTCACCGGCAAGACGGTCGGCGGGCTCGGGCTCTACCCGGTCGCCAACCGGCTCGACCGCGAGACGGCGCTGCGGCTGTGGACCGAGGCCAACAGCTGGTTCTCCAACGACCAGGGCAGGAAGGGCCAGATCAAGGCCGGCCAGCTCGCCGACGCGGTGCTGCTCAGCGACGATTATTTGTCGGTGCCGGAGGACCGCATCCCGCACATCCGCTCGGTGCTGACCCTGCTGGGCGGCAAGCCGGTGCACGGCTCGGGCGACTACGGCCCGCTCGCCCCGCCGCTGCCCAAGCCGATGCCCGACTGGTCGCCGGTCGCCACCTTCGGCGGCTACCACCAGCGGCAGGACCCCAAGGCGACGCAGCGGCAGGCGGCGTCCTGCGGTTGCCAGTCCGGCTGTGCGGTGCACGGCCACGACCACGCGGCGGCGCTGGGCGCCAACGTGCCGGTGGCCGACGCCCGCAGCTTCTGGGGCGCCTTCGGCTGTGGCTGCTGGGCGGTGTGATGGCGCGGACGGGAAGGGAGGCTCTGCGATGAGCGGAACATTGGGCCGGCTGTCCGGCGATGCGGGCCATGACGGCGCCCCGGCGCCGATCGCCGGCATCCTCGACTGGCCGGGTTTGGATCTGGCGGCGCGGCTGGCGCTGGCCAGCCCCTACGCGGTCAGCGGCCTCGTGAAGCTGTTCGACTTCGGCGGGGCGACGGCGGAGACCGCCGGGCTCGGGCTCGGCTCCCCGGCGCTGGTCGCGGCGGCGGTGATCGTCACGCAGCTTGGCGGGTCGGGGTTGTTCCTGACGCGCCGCTGGTGCTGGCTCGGCGCCGGTCTGCTGGCCGGCTTCACGGTGGTGGCGACGCTGATCGCCCACGCCTTCTGGACCTTCGAGGGGCTCGACCGGGCGCGGCAGACCGCCACCTTCCTGGAGCATCTCGCCATCGTCGGCGGCTTTGCCGCCGCGGCGGCGCTGACCCACCGGCGCGGAAGGACGACCCCATGACGGCCGACGCCGCGCCCGGAACCACCCCCGGAACCGGGACGAAGCCGCCGGCCGGCGCCTTCGCGCCGCTGCGCAACCGGCTGTTCGCCGTGCTGTGGATGGCGACGGTGCTGGGCAATGTCGGCACCTTCATGCGCGACGTCGCCAGCTCCTGGCTGGTGCTGGAGCTGTCGGGCTCGCCGGCCATGGTGGCGCTGGTGCAGACGGCGGGGACGCTGCCGATCTTCCTGCTGGCGATCCCGGCCGGCGTGCTGTCGGACATCATGGACCGGCGGCGCATGTTGATCATGATCCAGATCGGGCTGGCCTGCGTCAGCCTGACCCTGGCGTTGCAGGCGGCGACCGGGACGGCCAGCGTCACCTCCATCGTCGGGCTGACCTTCCTCGGCGGCGTCGGCGCGGCGCTGATGGCGCCGGTCTGGCAATCCATCGTGCCGGAGCTGGTGCCGCGCGCCGAGCTGAAGGGGGCGGTCGCCCTCAACAGCCTGGGTGTTAACATCTCGCGCGCCATCGGCCCGGCGGCCGGCGGCGCCATCCTCACCGCCTTCGGCGCGGCGGCCACCTACGGCATGGACGTGGCGAGCTACGCCATCGTGCTGCTGACGCTGCTGTGGTGGAAGCGCCAACCCGACGCCCGCGACGAGCTGTCGGAGCAGTTCGGCGGCGCGTTGCGCGCCGGGCTGCGCTACGCCCGCGCCAGCCGCGAGCTGCACCGCGTGTTCCTGCGCGCCGGCCTGTTCTTCGCCGCCGCCAGCGCGCTCTGGGCTCTGCTGCCGATCATCGCCGGCCGCATCCTCGGCGGCGGTCCCGGCTTCTACGGCCTGCTGCTGGGCGCGGTCGGAGCCGGCGCCATCGGCGGCGCCGTGCTGCTGCCCCGCCTGCGCGCCCGGCTCGGCCAGGAGGGCATCATGCTGGCCGCCGCCCTCGCCACGGCGGCGGTGATGGGGATGCTGGCGCTCGCCCCGCCGCGCTGGGCGGCGGTGCCGATCCTGCTGGTCGCCGGCGCCGCCTGGATCGCCGTGCTGACGACGCTGAACGCCACCACCCAGGCGATCCTGCCCAACTGGGTGCGCGGGCGCGGGCTGGCGCTCTATCTGACCGTCTTCAACGGCGCGCTCACCGCCGGCAGCCTCGCCTGGGGCGTGCTGGCCGAGGCCATCGGCGTTCCGGCCACCCTGTGGGCCAGCGCCGTGGCGCTGCTCGCCGTGGCCGCCCTTCTGCGCCGCCACCACCTGCCGTCCGGCGAGGCCGACCTGACCCCGTCGAACCATTGGCCGGAGCCGGCGATCGCCGAGCCGGTCCATGGCGACCGCGGCCCGGTGCTGATCACCATCGAGTACCGCGTCGCCGCCGCCGACCACACCGCCTTCCTGACGGTGCTGCACCGCCTGGCCGAGGGACGGCGGCGCGACGGCGCCTACGCCTGGGGCGTCAGCCAGGATTCCGGCGATCCGGAGCGGGTGCTGGAATGGTTCTTCGTCGAATCCTGGGCGGAGCACCAGCGCCAGCACCGCCGGGTGTCGCACGCCGACGCCGACCTCCAGGAGGAGACGCGCGCCTTCCACCGTGGAGATGCCCCGCCGGCCGTCGCGCATTACCTGGGCTTCCACAAGCCCGGCCGCGAGGCGTCGTGACGGCAGGCCCGGTGCGTTGCGGTCAGTGCGCGACGCCGCCCAGCGGCACCGGTGACAGGCGGCCGTCCTCCATGTGCAGATGGACGTCGGCGGTGTCGAAATACTTGTCGTCGTGGGTGATGGCGAGCACGGTGATGCCGGCCCGGCGCAGGCGGGGCAGGATGACGCGGTAGAACTTCTCGCGGAAGCGCGGATCCTGGTCGGCGGCCCATTCGTCGAAGACGCAGATCGGGCGCTTCTCCAGCAGCGACACGATCAGGGCCAGCCGCTTGCGCTGGCCGCCCGACAGCCGGGTGGTGCTGAACCGCCGGTCGCGCAGGCTGGATTTGTGGCTCATCTCCAGCAGCCGGAACAGCTCGTCGGCCTCGGCCTGGTCGATGTCCGGCACGCCGTACAGCTCGGTGAACAGGTGGTTGTCGGAGAAGATGACCGAGAACATGTTGCGGTAGGCCGCCAGATTCTCCGGGCCGATGCGCTCCTCGTCGACGCGCAGGGTGCCGTCGACCGCCGGGTAGAGGCCGATCAGCAGGCGGATGAAGGTGGTCTTGCCCGACCCGTTGCCGCCGGTGATGAACACCACCGTGCCGCGCTCGATGGTCAGGTCGATGGGACCGACGGCGAAGCCGGAATCGCCGGCCGGGGCGTGGTGGCGGAAGGTCAGGCCGTCCAGCACGATCCGCCGGAAGCCGTGGAAATGGTCGGCCTGCCGGGGATCCCCGTCGCGGTCCACGTCGATGCGCGACAGCCGCTCCTCCAGCTCCAGGATGCTCTCGGCGGCGGTGTTGGCGTTTGAGAAGATGGGCAGCGCGCCGACCACCGTGGAGACCGGGCCGATCATGAACAGGCTGGCGGTGGTGGTCATCACCACCGATTCGACGTGGGACTGGCTGAGGCTCGGCACGACGAACACCATCAGGCCGGTCAGCAGGAAGAAGGTCACCTGCGACATCACGAAGTCGTTGGCGTACAGCGTCTGGGTGCGGATCTTCAGGTCCGCCACGTCGGACGACACATGGGCCACCCGCTGCGCGATCTCCAGCGAGCGGGTGGTGCTCATCTTCACCTCCTTGAAGCCGTCGAGCATGTCGGTGAATCCCTCCACCAGCTCGTTCTCACGCGCGAAGGCTTGGCGGAGCTGGGCCTTGACCTCGCCCGAGCGGGCCAGATGGATGGCGGCGCCCAGCGTGGTGAAGGCCGCCGACAGCAGGAAGGCGGCCATCGACAGGGTCAGCATGTACAGCATGGTGAAGAGCACCAGCACCGCCGACTGCACGGCGATGATGATGTTGGGGGCGGCCTGGGAGATCACCTGGGTCTCGCGGCTGAGGCCGGCGTAGATCTCCGAGCGGCCGATCTCCTCGATCTCCAGGAACTCGGCGTGGCGCGCCCGCTCCAGCAGCCGCACCCGCAGCCGGTGGATCAGATGCTCCACCTGATTGCACACATCCACCATCAGCCGCTTCTGGGTGACGACGAAGATGGCGATGGCCAGCGAGAACAGCAGCAGGTTGTGCAGGTTGGACTGCTTGCTCGACACGTTCTGGGCGGCGACGTTGATGGTTGCGAGCACGGCGGCGTTGGCCAGCCCGGAGATCGCCGCCAGCAGCAGGAAGCGGAAGCGCAGGACGTCCGCGTCGCGCCGGAAGAGGGCTAGGAGTTTCATGCGGGCCGGGATCTCCGGGAAAACACGGGAGGGAAGGGGAAGGGCCGGGAGTGTCCGGCCCCTCTTTCAGTCGGCGTGCAGCAGCGCGTCCAGATCGTCCAGGGACAGCCCCTTGTAGGTGAAGTCCGACGGCGTCGCCTCGCTGCCGCTCCGCGAGACGCAGTGGCGGGCGACCTCGGCGAGGGCCTGGAGGAACCCGTCCAGCAGCCCCTGCGCCGTCTCGCGTCCCACGGCGCTGTCGTAGTCCAGCCCGACCGTCAGCGCCCCGTCCACCACCATGGCGAGGATGTCGAGCGGGTGAGGGCGGCGGACCCGCGCGCCGAGCGTCCGGCCCGGCGCGTCCCAGTCGATGGTGAACCCCCCGTCCGGCTGGCCGCCGGCCATGACGCCGCCCATCGCCCCGCCCATCGCGCCAAGGAAGTTGAAGCCGATCTGGCCGGCCAGCGGCGCCAGACCCGGCCCGGCCGGATGGCGGGTCAGCAGGCCGTAGCTCCAGCCCCGGTCGGGGACCTGCCGCAGCGACTCCTTCACCCGCTTGACCAGCGTGCCGATGTCCCCGCTTCCGTCCGTTCCGGACTCGAGCAGGAAGGGGTAATGGGCGGTGAACCAGCCGACCGTGCGGGTCAGGTCGGGAAGCGGAGCGGCATCGCTGCCGGCGGCGGGCCATTCCCGGCCATGGGATTCCAGCGTCACCAGCGTGCGCCGGCGGTCCAGCCGGCGGCGCAGCGCCAGTGCCAGCCCGGACAGCAGCAGGTCGTCGGTCCGCGTGCCGTAGGCGCGGTGGGCCGGACCCAGCAGCAGGGCGGTGGTGTCGCGGTCCAGCCGTCCCGAGACGCTCGCCATGTCGGCCATCCGCACCGCCGCGCGGCCGGGCGGCAGGATGGCCAGCGGCTCGGGCGGGGCCACCGTCTTCCAGTAGGCCAGCGCCCCGCTCCAGCCGGCGCCGCCGGCCATGTCGGCCAGCGCCCCCGTGTAGTCGCGGTAGGAGGCGGTCTTGTCGGGAAGCGCCGGCACCGTTCCGGCCAGCGCGGCGGCGTAGGCGGTGCGGAGATCCTCCAGCAGGATGCTCCACGACACGCTGTCCACCACCAGATGGTGCGCGGTCAGCAGCAGCCGGTCGCAGGACGCGCCGCGCGCCAGCAGGGCGGCGAACAGCGGCCCGGTTTCCAGCCGGAAGCCGGCGTGCAGCCGGTCGGCGGCGGCGGCCAGTTCCGTGTCCTCGTCGGTGCCCGGTTCGGCGCCCAGCTCGACCAGCGTCAGGGACGGCCCGCCTTCGGGCGGCAGGATGACCGGGTCGGGCAGGGAAACGCCGTCCACGGCCGCCGGAAAGACCGTCCGCAGGGTGTCGTGGTGGCGCCACAGGTTGTCGAGCGCCTTGCGGACCGCCCCGGCGTCGAAGCCCGCCGTCGCCCGCAGCAGGACGCCCTGGTTGAAGTGGTGGCGGTCCTCGTCGACCGTCTCGAAGAACCAGCGCTGGATCGGCGCCAGGGGCACCGGCCCGCTCACCGGCCCCTGGTCGGCGCGCGGCTTCAGCGGTTTCACCACCGGGGCGAACTGGGCGACGCTGGGGTTCTGGAAGATGTCGCGGATCTCCGCTCCCAGCTCCAGCCCGCGCAGGCGGGAGACGATCTGGATGGCGCGGATGGAATCGCCGCCCAGCCCGAAGAAATCGTCGTCCACGCCGATGTCGTCGCGCTCCAGGATGGCCCGCCACACCTCCAGAACCACCTGTTCCACCGGGGTGGCCGGGTCGCGCCGGCTGGCCGCCGCCGGGGCGGCGGGGGCGGGTAGGGCGGCGCGGTCGACCTTGCCGTTGACGGTCACCGGCAGGGCGTCCAGCGCCACCAGATGGGCCGGCACGGCGTGGGAAGGCAGCAGGCGCGACAGGTGGCGGCGCACCGCCACCGGGGTCACCGCGTCCGCCCGAGGCACCGGGCCGGCGGCGAACAGCCGCTCGTAGAAGGGGCTGGCGCGGAAGCCGTCGCCGAAATGGGCGCTGACCACCCGGAACGGCACCGCCTCGGCGTCCTGCCGCTCGATCCGGCCGGTGACGGTGAAGTCGGGGTTGAGGCCGTTGGCGCACAGGCTGCGGGCCACGGTGAAGCGGATGCGGTCGCCCGGCCGCGCCGCAATGCCCGCTTGATCTAGGGCTTGGTCCAGCGGCAGGTAGACCGGCAGCCAGCTTCCCGGATTGTCGAGGATGTCCACCACATGGTCGCCGTCGACATGGAGCTGGAGCCAGACCAGCAGGCCGGTGATCGGCCCGGCCCGTTCCACCACCAGCTCCCCGTCATGGACGGATTCCAGCGGCACGATTCCGGTGTGGTCGAGATCCTCGAAGATCCCGGCGGTGGAGAGGATCGCCTCGCGCGGCAGGTTCTTGACGCAGATCCGCAAGTCGAAGGGGCGGCCGACCTCGGCGAAGATCCGCTCCACGTAATGGGCGGCGATGTCGGGGAAACCATAGGCGAAGCTGCCCTCCGGCAGGCTGACGGCGGCGATCCGGGTCAGGCTGCGCTGCGGCAGCATGCGGGCGGGATCCGTCAGGAAGCGACGGGCGCCGTTGATGATCTTCGCCGCCCCCTCCGAACCGCCGATGGCGCCGACGATCTCGGAGATGCAGAAATCCACCGGCTCGGGCAGCGCGATGGACTGGGCGTCGCCGTGGATCACCTCGATGCGGTCGGACAGGCCGAGCCGGGCGACGGTCTCCCGTGCCTTGCGCGCCGTGCTTTCCAGCAGGTCGATGGCGTAGACCTTGCGGGCGCCGGCCTCCAACGCCAGCCGCGCCAGGATGGCGAAGGGGCCGGTGCCGATGTCCACCACCGTGCGGCCGGGCAGATGGCGGGCGAAGGCGTCGCGGTAGCGGCGGTTGCGGCCCTCGTCGCCGGCCATGCTGGAATAGGCGACGTCGTCATAGACGAAGAACTCCGCCACCGAGGGCCACAGCTCCACCCGCGCCTCCGGGCAGTAGTAGGCGGCCAGCGCCTGGGAGCCGTCGGTCCGCGTGACGGCGGCGACGGCGCCGTCGCGCACGCCCGGAACGCCGCGGAGCGCCTCCTCGATCTCGCCCAGCTCGATGCGGTGGCCGGAGATCTTGACCTGCTCGTCGGCGCGGCCGAGGAAATCCACCGTGCCGTCGGGCCGCCAGCAGGCGAGGTCGCCGGTGCGGTACAGCCGCTCGCCCCAGGCGGCGGTGACGAAGCGGGCGGCGGTCTGCGCCTCGTCGCCCCGGTAGCCGCGGGCGAGGCCGGCGCCGCCCAGATGCACCTCGCCCGGCACTCCGACCGGCACGGCCTGACCCGCCCCGTCCAGGATGTGCAGGCTGGTGTTGGGCAGCGGCCGGCCGATGGGGACGCGGACGAGCGCGGCGTCGGCGCCGCTCACCCGGTGGATGGTGGCGCAGACCGACGCCTCGGTCGGGCCGTAGGCGTTGAAGGCGCGCAGGCGGTCGGCGTAATGGGTCAGGTCGGCGACCGGCGCTGCCTCGCCCGCCGTGATCAGCACCTTGAGGGTCGGCATCGCCGCCCGGTCCAGCGCCCGCAGGTAGGTGGGCGGCAGGGTCGCCACGGTGGTGCCGCTGGCCGCCAGGAACTCCAGGAATCGCGGCACCGATTCGATGACCGCCTTGTCCGGCAGCACGACGGCGCCCCCGGCGAACAGGGCCATGAAGAGGTTGGCCAGCGAGGCGTCGAAGGAGGGGGAGGCGAATTGCAGCACCCGGTCGCCGGCCCCCAGCCCGAAGGCCTCGATCTGGCCCAGCGCCATGTTGACGAAGCCGGCGTGCTCGACCATCACCGCCTTGGGCTGGCCGGTGGAGCCGGAGGTGAAGATGATGTAGGCCACCTCGTCCGGCGCCACGGCGGGCAGGGGAAGGTCGGGGACGGCGGTGCCGGGCTCGAGCACCGGGGCCACCGCCAGGGCCGGCGGGCTGCCGGGCGGCAGCGCGGACTCGTCGCCCGGCCGGTCGACCAGCACCAGCCGGCACCCGGCGCGCTCCAGCATGGCGGCGAGCCGGGCGGCGGGGTAGTCGGGGTCGAGCGGCACATAGACCGCGCCGGCCTTCAGGATCGCCAGCAGGGCCACCACCGATTCCACCGAGCGGTTGGCCAGCACCGCCACCCGGTCGCGCGGCTCCAGCCCATGGGCGACCAGCAGCCGGGCCAGCCGGTCGGTGGCGGCCTCCAGCGCGGCGTGATCCAGGCTGCGCGCGGCGTCCACCAGGGCCGGGCGGCCGGGGTGGCGGGCGGCGACCTCCGACAGCAGGGCGGCCATCGACAGGCGCGGGCGGTCGGCGGCCGGGCCGGCGGCGAAGCCGGCGATGGCGGCGCGCTCGGGTCCGCTCAGCAGGGGCAGGGCGCCGACCGGCGTGTGGGGGGCCAGCGCCGCACCCTCGGCCAGGGCGGTGAAGTGGCCGCAGAGCGCCGCGATCCGCGCGGCGTCGAACAGGTCGCGGTTGTAGTTGAGATCCAGCACCAGCTCCCCGCCGTCGGTCTGGAAATGGAACACCAGATCGTAGCGGCTGAAGTTCCAGGCGTTCTCCGGCCCGAACGGCCGCGCCGCCGCGCCGTCGAGGGCGAGGTCGATCGCCTCGAAGGTCTGGACCACCACCATCACGTCGAAGACCGGCGACCGGCTCATGTCGCGGGCAAGGTCCAGCTCGCCGACCAGAGTGTCGAAGGGGTAGGACTGGTGGGCCACCCCGTCGGCCACCGTGCGGCCGACCGCCGCCAGCAGGCCGGCGAAGGGGGTTTCGGGCTCCACCCGGTCGCGCAGGGCGAGCGTGTTGACGAGATAGCCGATCTGCCCGTCCAGGTCCGGATGGTCGCGCCCGGCGACCGGGCTGCCGACGATGATGTCGCGCTGGCCGCTGTAGCGGTGCAGCAGCGCCTTGGTCAGCGCGGTCAGGGTGGCGAACAGCGTGGCGCCATGGGCCTCGGCCAGATCCAGCAGGCGGCCGGTGGCCTCGGCCGGCAGGCGCAGGCGGTGGGTGGTGCCGTTGAAGGTCTGCACCGGCGGCCTCGGCCGGTCGGCGGGCAGCTCCAGCACCGGCAGCGGACCGCCGAGCCGGTCCAGCCAGTAGCGGCGGTCGGCCTCCAGGGCGCCATCCGCCAGCCGTCCGGCCTGCCACGCCGTCGCGTCGCGCTGCTGGATCGGCAGAGGGGGCAGATCGGGGTCGCGGCCCTGGGTCAGGGCGGCGTAGACCGCGGCCAGCTCGCGCACCAGCACGCCCAGCGACCAGACGTCGCTGACGATGTGGTGGATGTTGAAGAGGAACACATGGCGGGGCGCGCCGTCCCCATCGCCGTCGGGCAGCCTCGCCAGTACGGCGTGGAGCAGCGGCCCGGTTTCCAGGTCGAACACATGCTCGCGGTTGCCGGCCGCCAGCCGATGGGCCTCCTCCTCCGGCCGGGCGTGCCGGCGCAGGTCGATCGTCTCCAGCCGCCAGGGCGGGGCGGCGTGCACCACCTGACGGGCCTGCCCGTCCTCCTCGCGGAAGCTGGTGCGCAGGGATTCGTGGCGGCGGATCAGCGTCCGGAAGGCCTGCTCCAGGGCGGCGGCGTCGACCGGCCCGCGCAGCTCGTAGGCTTCGGGCAGGTTGTAGGCGGTGGGGGCGATGCCCATGCGGTCGAGACGCCACAGCCGTGCCTGGGCGGGCGAGGCCGGGTGGCTGGGGGCGTCGGGCACCCGCGCGATGGGCTTGGGAGCGGCGGCGGACGGGCTGCCGGCCCTGGTGCGGTCGATCAGGGCGGCCAGTTCGCGGATGGTGGAGTTGGCGAAGAAGTCCTTCAGCGCGACCTCGACGCCGCAGGTCTGGTAGATCTCCAGCACGGCGCGGATCGCCCGCAGGGAATCGCCACCGAAGGCGTGGAAGCGGGTGGTCACCCCGGCGTCGGCGATGCCGAACAGCCCGTTCCACACGGCGGCCAGCGCCTTCTCGGTGGCGGTCTCCGCCGGGACGTAGCCGCTTTCCTGGTAATAGAGCGCTTCCGGCCGCGGCAGGGCCTTGCGGTTCAGCTTGCCGCTGATGGTGGTCGGCAGGTCGGCCAGGGCGATGAGGGTGTGCGGCTGCATGCCGGCCGGCAGGATGCGGTCGAGCGCCGCCTTCACCGTGTCCGCCGGCAGCGGGTCGGAGGAGCCGTCGGCGCGCACGTAATAGCCGGCCAGCAGCGGGCGCTGGTCGGCGCCGGCATGGACGGCGCAGGCCGCCTGCGCCACGCCCGGCACCTGCCGCAGGGCGGCCTCGACCTCGGCCAGCTCGATGCGGATGCCGCTGATCTTGACCTGGTTGTCCTGGCGGCCCAGGCATTCGACGGTGCCGTCGGGCAGCAGGCGGCCAAGGTCGCCGGTGCGGTAGATGACGTCCGGCTTGTCGGGGCTGAGCGGATTCTGGACGAAGGCGGCGGCGGTCAGCTCGGGATCGCCGAGGTAGCCCAGGGAACGGTAGGGGGTGCGGATGTGGATCTCGCCGATCTCGCCGGCCGCGCAGGCGCGGCCCTGGTTGAGGATCAGCACGGCGGTGTTGGGCAGCGGCCTGCCGATGGGCAGCACCCGGCGCGGGTCGCCGGACAACGCGCCCACCCGGTGGAACAGCTTGGCCAGCGTGGTTTCCGAGGGGCCGTAGAGGTTGACCAGCTCGGCCCCGCCGCCGGCCACCGTCCGCCACGCCGCCACGTCGGCGCCCAGCAGCGGCTCGCCGGCCACCAGCAGATGGCGCAGATGAGGGAACGGGGCTTCGGCCGGGGCGCGGTGCTCCAGCTCCCGCACCAGCAGCCGCAGCACGGTGGGCACGCAATGGACCAGGGTCAGGCGGGAGTCCGCCATCCAGTCGACCAGCCGGTGGGGCTGGCTGCGCAGCTCGGGCGCCGGAACGCAGACGGTGCCGCCGGCCATCAGCGGCACCAGCACGTCGCGCAGGCTGACGTCGAAGGTGATGGGGGCCAGCCAGGAGCCGCGCGTCTCCGCCCCGAGCCCGAACTCGGCCAGTTCCCAGCGCAGGAAATGGCTGAGGCCGCGCTGCTGGCCGAGGATGGCCTTGGGCTGGCCGGTCGAGCCGGAGGTGAACATGACGTAGCAGCCGTCGCCCGGCCCCACGGCGATGCCGGGGTTATGGTCGGGCTGTTCTCCGGCCGGGCCGTCGGCCTCCAGGATGACCGCCTCGGCCCCGGCGGCGGCGAGGCGCGCCTCCAGGGCGGGGCGGTTGGCGGAGTCGGTCACCACCACCCGGCAGCGCGCCTTGTCCAGATAGGCGGCCAGCCGGCGTTCCGGCAGGTCGGGCGGCAGCGGCAGGAAGGCCGCCCCCGCCTTGCCGGTGCCGAGCAGGGCGGCGATGTAGCCGATGCCGGGATCGAGGAACAGCCCGACGATGCCGCCGCCCGCGCCGCCCGCCGCCCCGCCCGTCACCCCATGCGCCGCCAGCGCATGGGCGACGCGGTTGGCCTGCCGGTTCAGGGCGTCGTAGGTGATGCTCCGCCCGGCGGTCTCGACGGCGACCGCCTGGGGGCGGCTCTCGGCCTGGAACTCGAACTGCTCGAAATAGGCTTGGCGCTGCATCACACGGAAACTCCGTCAGGACTCGTAGGGCCGCCGAAGCGGGGCTCGAATGCGGAAAAATGGGGAGAGTGCCTCACCAGTCGGCCTCCATGTCCGCTCCGGCATCGGCCGGTTGCGGTTGCGGGGCGGCGGTTCCACCGAAGGCCGGCAGGTCGAAGGCGTCGAGGAACAGGCCGAAGGTCAGCACCACCATCAGCAGATCGTCCTCGAAGGTCTGGTTGAGGTCGCGCCCCGGCTCGCGGTGGAGGCGCTTGAGACGCTCGACCGTGTCGGGGTCGAAATAGCCGTCGCGGCGGATGCGCTCGGCCGACAGCAGTTCCTCCACCAGCGGGACGCCGTGGCGCAGCAGGGCGGCGCTGCTGGGGGCGACGAAGCTGAACTTCTTGCGATCGATGATCTCCGGCGGCAGGTAGCGGCGGGCCAGCCGCTTCAGCAGGTGCTTCTCCTCGCCGCCATGGACCATCAGGGCGGGCGGGATGCGGCGGGCCACCTCGATCACGCCGATGTCGAGGAAGGGGTAGCGGGCCTCGACCCCGTTGGCGAAGGCCACCCGGTCGCCGTGGTCGGCCAGCAGATGGTCGGCCATGCGCAGCTTGAAATCGAGGTAGGAGCGCTTGTGGAAGGCGTGCCGCCCGGCCAGCCGGGCGACGTCCACCGGCGGCCGGTCCAGACAGTCGAAGCCGGGGAAGCGCGCCGCCACGGCCGGGGAATAGAGGGCCCGCTTGACCTCGGCCGCCGCCAGATAGTTCTTCTCGTAGAAGAAGCCCGCGTCACCCCACAGCCGCTGGCGGAGTTGGGATTCCAGCAGGGCGTCGAGGTCGGCCGGGTCGGCGTCCGCCTCCCGGTGCTGGTCCAGCCGGTAGCCGACATAGCCGCCGAACAGCTCGTCGGCCCCCTCGCCGGTCAGCACCACCTTCAGGCCCCGGTCGCGCACCATCCCCGACAGGATCAGCGAGCAGGCGTTGTAGGATTCCCGCAGGGGCGCCTCGGCGTGGCGCACGATGTCGGCGAGATGGGCGTGGATCTGCTCCGGCCCCACGGCGGTCTCGTGGTGTAGGCTGCCCAGCCGCCGGGCCATCAGGCGCTGGTGGGGGCTCTCGTCGATGCGGCCGTCCCGGAAGGTGATGGAGAAGGTCTGGCGCCGCTCGCCGGGCGTCAGGTCGGCGGCGATGGCGGCGATCAGCGAGCTGTCCAGCCCGCCGCTGAGATAGGCGCCGACCGGCACGTCGGCCTGGAGCCGGTAGCGCACCGCCTGCCGCAGGGCGGCGTCCAACTCCTCCACCCAGGAATCCGCCGGACGGCTGTCGTCGATGGCGCCGGCCTCGGGATAGTCGAGGTCCCAATAGACCGAGCGCCGCCGCGCGCCGCTGGATTCCACCACCAGCACGGTGCCCGGCTCCAGGCTCTCCACCCCTTCGAACAGGGTGCGCGGGCTGACCGGGCCGGGGAAGGTCAGGATCTGGTCCAGCCCGGTCAGATCCACCCGTCGCGGCACCGCCGGGTGACGCAGCAGCGCCTTGATCTCCGACCCGAAGACCAGCCCCTCGGCGGTGTCGGCGAGGAACAGCGGGGCGATGCCGACATGGTCGCGGCCCAGCACCAGCCGGCGGCGGGTCAGGTCGTAGACGGCGAAGGCGAATTGCCCGTTCATGCGGGCGGCGAACTCCGGCCCGTATTCCTGGTAGAGGGCCGGCAGCACCTCGGTGTCGGCGCGGGTGCGGAAGCGGTGGCCGCGCCGCTCAAGCTCGGCGCGAAGCTCCCCGTGGTTGTAGATCTCGCCGTTGCACACCGAGACCACGGTGCCGTCGGCGCTGAAGACCGGCTGGTTGCCCGCCGCCAGATCGACGATGGCCAGCCGGCGGAAGCCCAGCCCGATGCCGGGGGCGGTGAAGAAGCCCTCGTCGTCGGGGCCGCGATGGACCAGCGCCTCGGCCATGGCCGCCAGCTGGTGGCGGGACACGGGTTCCGGGCTGCCGGGGGTGAAGAGTCCGAGAATTCCGCACATCGGCGTTACCACGCGTCCATCAGTTCGTCGTCGCCGCTGCCGTCGGGGAGGGCGGCGGCGGGCGGGGCCGGGCGGGGCGTGGCGGCGCCGTCCCCGCCGCCCAGCGTTGCCAGGGTCGCGCCGGGATCGGCCACGGCGCGGCTGGCCAGCGCGACGAACGCCCCGGCCAGCCGCTCGGCGGTCTGCGGGTCGAACAGGTCGGCGGCGTATTCCAGGGCCAGCTCGATCTCGGGCCGGTCCTCGAACATGAAGTTGAGGTCGTATTTGGCGCTGACGCTGACGTCGCGGATCGGCCGGGCCGTCACCTCCGGCAGGTCGAGCCGCAGGGGCTCGTTGTTCTGGAGGATCACCAGCACGTCGAACAGCGGCTGGCGGCCGGGCAGGCGCGGCGGGTCCAGCTCCTCGACCAGCCGGTCGAAGGGGTAGGACTGGTGGGTAAAGGCGTCCAGCGCCAGCGCCCGCTCGGCCGCCAGCAGGCCGGCGAAGCTCTGGCCGGGCGACAGGCCGAGACGCAGGGGCAGCAGGTTCAGGTGGAAGCCGATCAGTCCCTCCAACTCGACCTGGGTGCGCCCGGCCACCGGGGTGCCCAGCACGATGTCGCCGTCGCCGGAGACCAGATGGAGCTGCGCGCGCACCAGCGCCGCGAGCACGACGAACAGGGTGGTGTCATGGGCGCGGGCGAGGGCGTTGAGGGCGGCGGTCAGCGGGCGGTCGAGCCGGGCGTGGACGATGGCCCCGTCGCCGCCGGCCCGTTCCGGACGCGGCCGGTCGGTGGGCAGGGCCAGCACCGGCACGCGGTCCTCGAACAGCCCGAGCCAGAAGCGCCGCGCCACCGCCAGTCCCGGCCCGGCGGCCTCGGCTGCCTGCCAGGCGGCGTAATCCCTGTACTGGAGGGGCAGCGGCGGCAGGGTCGCGGCCAGCGCGGCGCCGGTGCGGGCGGGGTCGGCCAGGGCGGTGCGGTACAGCGCCTCCAGCTCGCGCAGCATCACCGTCACCGACCAGCCGTCCGACACCACATGGTGCATGTTCAGCAGCAGGGCGTGGCTGTGGCGTCCCTCCGGCTCCCGGGGCAGCTCCACCACCCGCACCCGCAGGAGCGGGCCGGTGCCAAGGTCGAAGACATGGCGCAGCTCGGCCTTGAGGGCGTCGTCGATGACCGCGTCGGTGCCGGCGCCGCTGTCCCGGCTGCGGTCCTCCGCCTCCAGGATGAAGCCGTTGGGCGGCGGGTCGATCACCTGACGGGCCTGGCCGTGCCGGGTGACGAAGCGGGTGCGCAGCACCTCGTGACGGACCACCAGCGCCTCGAAGGCGTGGGCCAGGGCGTCGAGCCGCAGGGGACCGTCCAGGAGGAAGCCGCCCACCATGTTGTAGCTGACCGAGTCCGGCTCCATCGACTGGAGCAGGCACAGGCGGCGCTGGGCGAAGGACAGCGGATGGCCGTCGGCGGGATCGGCCGGCGGCAGGGCGGGGGCGATGCGCCGGTCCGCCCCGTCCCCGTCCTCTTCCGTGCCGCGCGCGGCCAGCAGGTCGGCCAGGGCGCCCAGCGTCTGGGCGCTGAAGAAGTCCTTCAGGGTCAGCGGCCGCTCGAGCTGGCGGCGGATGCGGACGACCGCCTGGTTGGCCTTGAGGCTGTGGCCGCCCAGCTCGAAGAAATTGTCGCGCAGCCCGACGCGCCCGACGCCCAGCACCTCGCGCCAGATGGCGGCGACCGTCCGCTGCACCGGGGTGTGCGATTCGTCGGCAATCCCGCCCTCGCCGCCGCCGGCCGTCAGCGGCCGTCCGGCCGCCGCCAGGGCGGCGCGGTCGATCTTGCCGTTGGCGGTCAGCGGGATCGCCTCCACGCCCAGCAGGCGCGAGGGCACCATGTAGTCGGGCAGCTTGTCGGAGAGGTGGTGGACGATGTCCTCCCGCGACAGAACGGTTCCCGGTTCGGCCGCCAGATAGGCCGACAGGCTGTCGCCGTCGGGAAGCACCACGGCGTCGCGGATGCCGGCATGGGCCAGCAGCTGGCGCTCGATCTCGCCCAGCTCGATGCGGAAGCCGCGGATCTTCACCTGATGATCCAGGCGGCCCAGGTAAATCAGCTCGCCGTCCTCCGTCATCCGCCCCAAATCGCCCGAGCGGTAAAGCCGCCGGCCGGGCAGGGCCGGGTGCTCGATGAAGCGTTCGGCGGTCAGTTCGGGACGGTTCAGGTAGCCGCGCGCCACCCCGTGGCCCGTCACCAGAATCTCGCCGGTCACGCCCACCGGCAGCGGCCGCAGGGCCGGATCCACCAGCAGGACCCCGTAGGAGGGCAGCGGGGCGCCGATGACGCTGCGGCCGGCGGCGATCTCGTCGGCGCCGATGGTCTTGAACGTGACGTGCACGGTGGTCTCGGTGATGCCGTACATGTTGACCAGCCGGGTCTCCGGGTGGCGGCGGTGCCAGTCGGCCAGCCGGGCGGGCTGGAGCGCCTCGCCGCCGAAGATCACCTCGCGCAGGCGGAGAGCCGGATCGGGGTGGGCGAGCGCGGCGTCGATCAGGGCGTGGAAGGCGGTGGGGGTCTGGTTCAGCACCGTCACCCCCTCGCGCGACAGACAGTCCAGGAAGGCGGCGGCGTCCTGGGCGACACGCTTGGGCACCACCACCAGCCGGCCGCCATGGAGCAGCGCCCCGTACATCTCCCACACCGAGAAGTCGAAGCAGGGGGAGTGGAACAGGGTCCACACATCCTCCGGCCCGAAGGCGAAGGGGTGGCGGTCGTGGAACATCAGCTGCACGAGGTTGCGGTGCTCGACCATCACCCCCTTGGGCACCCCGGTGGAGCCGGAGGTGTAGATGACGTAGGCGAGGTTCTCCGGCCCGGCGGCCGGGGCGGGGTTGTCCTCGGGACCCGCCGGCTGCTCCACCAGCAGCACCGGCCGGCCGAAGCGGGCGGCTTCCCCGGCGTGGGCGGCGTCGGTGACGATCACCTCCGCGCCGGAATCCCCGACCATGAAGCGCACGCGCTCGGCCGGGTAGTCCGGGTCCATCGGCACATAGGCCCCGCCGGCCTTGAGGATGCCAAGGAAGGCGACCGGCAGCGCGATCGTGCGATCCAGATAGACCCCCGCCAGCCGGTCCGGTCCGACGCCGTGGGCGCGCAGCGCGCGCGCCAGCCGGTTGGCCTGGGCGTTGAGGGCCGCGTAGGTCAGGGACCGGTCGCCGTCGGTGACGGCGATGCGGTCGCCGTGGCGCTCCGCCGCCGCCTCGAAGGCGGTCTGGATGGTGAGGTGGCGGGGGTAGCCGGCCACCTGGGCGGCGCGGGTCAGCAGCGACTCCCGTTCCCCCTCCACCATCAGGTCGAGATCGGCCAGCGGCGTTTCGGGCGCGGCCGTCGCCGTCACCGCCAGCCGGCGGAAGCGTTCCAGGATGCGCCGGGCGCCGGCATCGTCGAACAGGTCGCGGTTGTAGACCAGGGTGGCGTCCAGCGTCCCGCCGTCGGCGTCGCGCAGGCTCAGCACCAGATCATACTTGCCCCAGCCCAGCCCGGTGTCGACGATCCGCCCACCCGCCGCCGCGAGCGCGGTCGCGCCGCCGGCGTCGTGGTGGAACAGCACGTCGAACAGGGCGGTCCGGCTCATGTCGTTCTTCGGCTTGATGGCCAGAACCACATGGTCGAAGGGCATGGCGGCGTGGGCCTCGGCCGCCCGCCGCCGGCCGGCCGACTGGCGCAGCAGGTCGGCGAATCCGGGGGCGGCGTCGAGGTCGGCGCGCAGGGTCAGCAGGTTGGCGTGGGGGCCGGCGGTCAGGTCGCCGGCCGGCTCGAACGGTTCGCCGATCACCACGTCGGCCTGTCCCGACAGACGGTGCAGCAGCCCCAGCCACAGCGCCCGCAGCGCGTCGGTGGGGCTGAACGGGGCGCCGCCGTCCCCCAGCCGCCGGGCCAGGGCGGCGACGGCGCCGGTGACGCCGGCGTCGAGGGTCAGGGCCGTCCGGCCGGCGGTGTAGGTGTGGATGGCCGGACGCGGACGGTCGGTGGGCAGCACCAGGGCCGTCAGCCCGTCCAGGCTGGCGCGCCAGAAGGCGGTGTCGGCCTCGCGGCTGTCGGCGGCGGCGGCCGGTTCGGCGAGCGCGGGCAGGACGGTGCCGGGATCGGCGCACAGGGCCGCCAGCTCGTCGAGCAGGCGGTGCAGCGTGCGCTTGTCGGCCACGGCGTGGTGGGCGGTCAGGGCGAGGAACACCGTCCCGCCGTCCTCCACGCACAAGGTGGCGCGGACCAGGGGCGCGCGGGACAGGTCGAAGGGCTCCCGGCTGGCCGCCTCCACCGCGTCCAAGCCGCCGCCGGCCGGGGCCGCGATGCGGGCCAGCGGCAGGGCGGCGCTCTCCGCCACCCGCAGCACCGGCCGCTCGCCTTCGGTGGCGACGGTCTCGGTGGCGAGGGCGGTGCGCAGGGCCGGATGGCGGGCCGCCAGCCGGGCCAGGGCCGTCTCCAGCCGGGTGGGATCGGGGGCGGCGGCCAGCCGGGCGACCACCGGCATGTTGTAGTAGGTCGGCCCCTGCGGGTAGAGGACGCCACGCTCGAAGCGGTCGACGAACCACAGCCGCTCCTGGTGGGGCGACGGTTCGGCGGCCACCGGTTCCATCGTGGCCGGTCCCGTGTTCGCCGGCCCCGTCACCACAAGCTCGGCGGCCGCCAGTTCGACCAGCGGCCGTTCGGGCTCGGCGGCGGCGGCGGTCAGCAGGGCGGCGAAGCCGGCCATCAGCCGTTCGATGCGGGAGCGGTCGAACAGGTTGGTGTTGTAGGCCGCCTTGACGGCGATGCCGTCCGGGCGGTCGGTGACGTAGAGGGTCAGGTCGAACTGGGCGGTGGCGGTGTCGATCTCCTCGGCCCGCCAGCCGGTGCCCTCCAGCAGGTGGGCGATGCCCTCGCGGTCGTCCATCACCAGGACGATCTCGAACAGCGGGTTGCGCGCCGGGTCGCGGGGGGCGCCCACCGCCTCGACGATGCGGTCGAAGGGGGTGTCGCCATGCTCGAACGCCTCCAGCATGGTGGCGCGCGTCCGGTCCAGAAGATCGAGGAAACGGTCGGACGGGGCGACGGCGGTGCGCAGCGGCAGCGTGTTGACGAAGAAGCCGATGGCGTCCTCCAGCGCCGGGTGGTCGCGTCCGGCCCCGACCCCGCCGATCAGCAGGTCGCCGTGGCCGGTGACCCGGTGCAGCAGGCCGTAGAGCCCGGCGGTGACGGCCGTGAAGGGGCTGGCGTCGCGGGCGGCGGCCAGCGCCCGCAGGGCGGCGGCGGTTGCCGCCGGCACGGTGACCGTCACCTGGTCGCCGTCGTAGGTCTTGACCGGCGGGCGCGGACGGTCGGCCGGCAGCTCCAGGGCCGGCGGCGCGCCGTCCAGGCGCTGGCGCCAGAAGGGCAGATGGGCGTCCTGCCGTTCCGCCTGCCAGGCGGCGCAGTCGCGGTACTGCACCGGCAGTTCGGGCAGCGCGGCCAGGGGAAGGATCGGCCCGCCGTCCCGCTCCTGGCCGTAGAGGGCCAGCAGGTCGCGGATGAAGACTCCCACCGACCAGACGTCGCCGATGGCGTGGTGCATCACGGCGACGATCCACGCGCCGGCCCCTTCCTCGCCGGCGAGCAGCGCCACCCGCCACAGGGGCGCCCGGCCCAGGTCGAAGGGCGCGGCGACGATGGCGCGGGCGCGGGTCCGCGCCGCGTCCGCGCCGCCCACCTCCTCCACCGTCAGGACCGGGGCCGGGTCCGCCTCGACGGTCTGGCGTGGCAGGCCGTCCCGTTCGACCAGGGCGGTGCGCAGGCTTTCGTGGCGGCGCGCCAGCCGGTCGAGGGCGCGGCGCAGGGCCGGCTCGTCAACGGGGGTGCTGGTCACCAGGGCGAAGCCGATGTTGTAGGCGGTCAGGCCGGGGTCGATCTGCTCCAGCATCCACAGCCGGGCCTGGGCGTTGGACGGCGCGTAATCCGGCGCCTCGGGCAGGCGGGGGATGGGCGCGGCGTCGTCGGTGGCCCCGGCGGTGAGCAGGCGGGCCAGCCCGGCGACGGTCGGCGCCTCGAAGAAGCGGCGCAGCGGCACCGAGCGGCCGAACTCCCGCGCCACCCGCGCCAGGATGGCCAGCGCCTTGAGACTGTGGCCGCCCAGGTCGAAGAAGCTCTCGGTCACGCCCAGCTCGGTCAGCCCGAGCACCGACGACCAGACGGCGGCGACGCGCGCCTCATCCGGGCTGCGGGGGGCGACGATCTCGCGACCGCGCACCCGTTCCGCGTCGCCGGCCCGCAGGGCGTCGGCGTCGGCCGGTCCGGCGGGCAGGGCGGCGAAGAAGGACGGGACATGGTCGGCGGGCATGCGGGCGCGCAGGAAGGCCGCCAGCACCCCGGCCGGCACCTTGCCGTCGGTGAAGGCGGTCAGGCCGGCCTCCTCCAGCACCACCACCGCGCGGGTCACCGCCGGGTGTTCGGCGAGGGCGGCCTCGACGGTGCCGAGGTCGATCCAGCCGCGCGCGCCGCGCAGCAGCCGGCCGGCGCTGCCCAGCACCTCCACCGTGCCGTCGGGGCGAAGGCGGCCCAGCTCGCCGCTGTCCGACCAGCCGCCGCCCATGCGCCGCTCGACCGGCGCCACCACGCCGATGGCCGCCGGGGCGCCGAAGCCGTCGAGGGTGCGAATCCCCGATGCCTCCGCCGCCTGGACCGCCTCCTCGTCGGCCGGCGACAGGGGCAGGGACCGGAGCGGGGCCTGCGGGTCGGCGGCCGCCCTGTCCAGCAGGGCGACGAGGGACTCGAACCAGCGGGCGGCGGTGGCGGGGCCGGCCACGGCGGAATCATGGTCGAAATCGAACAGGGCCTCGCCGTTCAGCTCCAGCACGTTGAGGAACAGGTCCATCTTGGGATGGGCCACCGGCGGCGACAGCCAGTCCGCCTCCAGCCCGTCGAAGCCCATCCGCACGCCGCGGTCGACGTTGAACAGCACGTTGACCGCCGGCGCCGGCCCGTCCGGCTCGCGGCGGAACAGGCGGCGGATGTCGCGCTGGGCGGCGGTCAGGTCGGTCCTGACCCGCTGGAGCAGGGCGGCGAAGGACTCGCCGGGGGCGAGCGTCACCGCCAGCGGCAGCACCGCCGAGGCCGCCCCCACCATGTCGGGCATGCCGGCCTCGGTGTGGCCGGCCATCGGCAGGCCGACCGTGAGGCGGCGCTGGTCGGCCAGTCGGCCCAGCAGCAGGGCGAAGCCGGCGAGCAGCACCATCACCGGGCTGGCGTCCTGCGCCCGCGCCAGCGCCTTGACCCGGCCGTAGAGCGGGCCCGAGGGGCCGGCCGGTTCGCGGCGGTGGATGCGGCCGCCCTGGAAGGACGGGGTGCGGGCGTGGGCGTCCTCGCGCGGCAGCAGCACCGGCGGGGCTGGCTCGGTTGCCGGGGCCGGGGGCTGCGGCGGCAGGGCGTCGCTCCAGGCGACGAAGGCGTCGAAGGGCCGGGCGGGCGGCAGCGCCGCCGGCCGGCCGTGGCGCTCGGCGGCGTAGAGGGCCGACAGCTCCGACACCATCAGCCCGAGCGACCAGCCGTCGGCGACGATGTGGTGGACGGTCAGGGCCAGCGCATGGTGGCCGTTGCCGCGTTGCAGCAGGGCGGCGCGCAGGAGCGGTCCGGCCTTCAGGTCGAAGGGTCGGCCGAGGTCGGCCGCCAGCCACGCCGTCACCGCCGCCGCGTCCGCCACGGGATGCACCGGCAGGGGAACCGGGGCCGGCGGGGCGGCGCGCCAGCTCTCGCCGTCGAGCGCCGTCGCGCGCAGCGCCGGATGGCGGGCGGCCAGCGCGTCGAGCGCCCGCCGGAGGGCGGCCACGTCCAGCGGTCCGCGCAGTTCCAGCGCCACCATCTCGTTGTAGGCCAGGGTGGCTTCCGGCCGGGACTGGATCAGGAACCACATCTCCTGCTGGCCGCGCCCCACCGGCATCGGCGTCCGTTCCGGAGCCGGCGCGCCGGCCGGCCCCGCCATGGCGGTGGCTTCGGCGGCGGGCGCGTCCGCGTGTCCGCCGCCGCGCGGTGGCAGCCAGCCGCCGTCCCGCATCTCCGCCACGCTGCGGCGCACGGCCTCGACGATGAAGGCGATGTCGGCGTCGCTGTGGGCGGTGGACAGGAAGCAGTTGCGCCCCTCCCACACGAAGACGCCGTTCTTCAGCAGATGGTAGTTGAGGATCTCGGTGTCGGCGGCGAAGTCGAAGCGGAACAGCGAGCCGAAATGGACGACGCGCACCGGCACCTCCTCGGCCTCGAACAAGGCGTTGAGGTCGGCGGCCATCGCGGCGGTGCGGGCGTTCAGGGCCTGCTGGAGGCCCGGACCGGTCTCCTTCAGGTGGCGCAGCATGGCCTCGGCCGCCGCCATGGCGAGCGGGTGGTTGTTGAAGGTGCCGGCGACGAAGGCGGTGCGGGCGCTGGGGGCGCTGTCGTCGCCGTAGCGCCACAGGCCGCCGTCCACCGCGTCCATGAAGCGCTTCCTGCCGGCCACCACGCCCACCGGCATGCCGCCGCCGACGATCTTGCCGTAGGTCGCGAGGTCGGCGGTGACGCCGAAATGATGCTGCGCCCCGCCGGGATGGATGCGGAAGCCCATGATCATCTCGTCGAAGATCAGGGCGATGTCCTTGTCCGTGGTCAGGGCGCGCAGGGCGTGCAGGAACTCCCTCGGCTGCACCGCCGGGTCGCGGCTCTGCACCGGCTCGACCAGCACGGCGGCCAGCTCGCCGGCGTGGGCGCGGATGACGTCGAGCGCCGCCGGGTCGCCGTAGCGCAGCACAATGACGTCGTCCACCATCCGCTGGGGCGTGCCGTCGGTGACGGGCATGCTGGTCACCCGGCCGCCGTCGGCCCAGCCCACCGCCAGCACCCCGTCGAAGGTGCCGTGGTAGGAGTTGACGAACAGCACGATCTTCGTCCGGCCGGTGACGGCGCGGGCCAGCCGCACCGCCACCATCACCGCCTCGCTGCCGGTGGTGAAGAAGGCGACGCGCTCGGCCCCGGTCATCTCGGCCACCAGGCGGGCGACCGTGCCGGCCCTGGCGGTCTGCGGCCCCAGCGGCGCGCCGGCCGCCAATTCCGCCGCCACCGCCTCGCGCACGAAGGGCGGGTTGTGGCCCAGCAGGGTGACGCCGAACCCCATGGTGATGTCGACGTAACGGTTGCCGTCGACGTCCCAGACATAAGCGCCCTCGGCGCGGGCGACGTGGAGGGGGTAGGTCAGCTCCTTCCATTCCGGCCGGAAGCCGATGACGGCGCGGGGGTTGGCGTAGACGTCGCGGTGGCGGTCGGTGTGCTCCTTGGAGCCGCGCGTCCGGGCGTTGTAATCGGCGGCCAGACGGCGGACATGGGCCGCCTGCGCCTCGTTCCAGCCGTCGCGCTTGCCGGGCAGTCTCTTGAACAGACCCTTGATTTCCGGGGCGGCGCGCGCGGGGGACGAGGCCGCGACCGCTGCCGGGAGCGGGGCCGTCGGAGTTGCGGCGGGGGCGGCCGCCGGAGCCGCCGCGGGGGCGCCCTGGAGAACGGCGAGCTGCTGCTGGAACAGCGCGCTCATGGCCTCGATCTGGCGGGACAGCACCCCTTCGACGCCCGGCACCGGGGCCGCTGCCGGAGGTGGGGCCGGCGGAGGGAACGCCGCGCCGGGATGGGCGGGCGGGGGCAGGCGGGAATCCACCAGCGCCGCCAGGGCGTCCAGGGTGGAGCCATGCTCCAGCACGTCGGCCAGGGCCAGCTCGACGGCGTATTCCCGGCCCAGCGCCTGCTGGAGCTGGACGATCAGCAGGGAATCCAGCCCCAGGCTGAACCAGCTCGCCGAGGGCGCGACCTCCGCCGGGTCGAGGCCGGCGATGCCCTTGAGGATGCCGCGGATCGTCGCGGCGATGCCGTCGCGGCGGGAGGATGTTCCGGTGGGGGTCATGGGGACTGCCGTTGCGACGATGGCGTTGGGGGTGGGGGCGTTGGGTATGGGGGCGTTGGGAACGGCAGCCACGGGGGCGCCGCTGCGGACGGTGGGAAGCAGGCGGGTGCGGCCCTGGAACGGATAGGTTGGGGCGGTGGTCCGGCGGCCGGGGCGGGTGGCGAACACCGCCGGCCACGACACCGGCACCCCCAGCTCGAACAGGCGGCCCAAGGTCTCGTCCAGGCGCAGCGCGGGATCGGGGCCGCCGGCGCAGGCCAGCCAGGTGGCCTCCGGCAGGCTGGCGGCGGCCAGCGGCGCCAGTCCGGGACGGGCGCCCAGCTCGACGAAGACCGTGGCGGCGTCGACGGGCACGCCCTGGAGCGCCTCGTGGAAGCGCACCGGCGCGCGGGCGTGGCGCGCCCAGTAGGCCGGGTCGGACAGCAGCCCGGTCCCTGCCCGGCCGCCGGTGACGGTGGAATGGAACGGCACGCGCGGCTCGCCCAGGGACCGCTCCCGCGCCATCCCTTCCAGCGCCGCCAGGATCGGATCCATCAGGGGCGAATGGAAGGCGTGGGACACGTCCAGCCGGCTGGTGCGCACGCCCCGGCCTTGCAGGATGGCGACGGCGCGTTCCACCGCCGCGCTTTCTCCCGACAGGGTGACGGAGGCCGGCCCGTTGACCGCGGCGACGCAGCCGACGCCCCCGGCCCGCGCCAGGGCCGCCTCGGCGGTGGCCGGATCGCAGGCGGCGGCGGCCATGGCGCCGGGCGGCAGGGCCTGCATCAGCGCGCCGCGCCGGGCGGCCATCAGCAGGGCGGTGTCGGGATCGCAGACCCCGGCCACGGCGGCGGCGGCGATCTCGCCGACCGAATGGCCCAGCACCGCCGCCGGGACGACGCCCCAGGAGCGCAGCAGCTCGGCCAGCGCCAGCCCGAAGGCCACCACCGCCGGCTGGGTGACGGCGGTGCGGGCCAGATCCCCGGCGGTGCCGGCGAACATCAGCTCGGTCAGCGGCCGGCCCAGCCGGTCGCCCAGCGTCCGCTCGGCCCGCAGCAGGCTGTCGCGGAAGACCGGCTCGCGCTCGAACAGCTCGCGTCCCGCGCCCGGAGTCTGGGAACCCTGGCCGGAAAAGGCGAAGACGACGCGGGGCGCGGGCGAGGCCGGTTCGCGGTTGCGCGGCACGCTGGCGGCCAGCCGGTCCGCCAGCGTGCCGGCCTCGCGCCCGGCGACCGACAGGCGGTGTGGGAAGGCGGCCCGGCCAAGGGCGGCGGTGTGGGCGAGATCGTGCAGGCGTTCCGTGTCCGCGCTCCGCAGCGCCTCCCCGTAGCGGTGGGCCAGGGCCGCCAGATCGTCCTCGGTGCGGGCCGACAGGGCGATCAGGGCCGGCGGGAGGGCGCCGCCGGTGGCAATGGCCGTGTCCGTGGGTGCGGGCGCGGCCTCGACGATCACATGGACGTTGGTGCCGCTCATGCCGAAGGCGCTGACCCCGGCCCGCCGGGGCCGGCCGCCGGGGGTGTCGGGCCAGGGGCGGGCGGCGGCCACGACCTCCACCGGAATCGTCGTCCAGGGGATTCGGGGGTTGGGGGTCCGCAGATGCAGCGAGGCCGGCAGGAGGCCGCGCTCCAGCGCCAGCACCGTCTTGCACAGGGCGGCGATGCCGGCCGCCGCCTCCAGATGAGCGATGTTGCTCTTGACCGAGCCGACCAGCAGCGGCCGGCCTTGGCCGTGGACGGCGGCCAGGGCCATCACCTCCACCGGGTCGCCGAGCGGGGTGCCGGTGCCGTGCGCCTCGACATAATCGATCCCGCCCGGCTCCAGCCCGGCGTCGGCGAGCGCGGCGCGCAGAACCGCCTGCTGCGCCGTCCCGCTGGGGGCGGTCAGGCCGTTGGAGGCGCCGTCGTGGTTCATGGCGCTGCCGCGGATCACCGCCAGCACCCGGTCGCCGTCGCGCCGGGCGTCGTCCAGCCGCTTCAGCAGCACGGCGCCGCAGCCCTCGCCGCGCGCGTAGCCGTCGGCGGCGGCGTCGAAGCTCTTGCAGCGGCCGTCGGGCGACAGGGCGTTCATCCGCGACAGCCCGACCTGGAGTTCGGGCGCCAGGATCAGGTTGACGCCGGCCGCCAGAGCCAGCCCGCAATCCCCCGCCCGCAGCGCGCGCACCGCCAAGTGCACCGCCGCCAGGGACGAGGAGCAGGCGGTGTCCACCGCAAGGTTCGGCCCCGCGAAGCCGTGGAAGAAGGACAGCCGGCCCGAGGCGACGCTGGGCGCCGTGCCGGTGAAGGCGTAGGCGCCGATGCCGTCGAGCGCGCCGCGCGCCTGGGCCTGGGCGTAGTCGGAGCCGCTGATGCCGGTGAACACCCCCACCGGGGCGCCGCGCAGCCCATGGGGATCGATGCCGGCATGCTCGAAGGCCTCCCAGCTCACCGTCAGCAGCAGCCGCTGCTGGGGGTCGAGCGCCTCGGCCTCCACCGGGGTCAGGTTGAAGAAGCGGGCGTCGAAGCGGTCGAGCCGGTCGAGATAGGCGCCACGGTCGGTGGTGGCGCCGGCGTTGAGCGCCGCCGGCCAGCGGTCGGTGGGGAAGGGGCCGGTGGCGTCGAATCCCGCCGCCAGCCGCTCCCAGAAAGCGTCGGGACCGTCGGCCCCGCCGGGGAAGCGGCAGCCGATGCCGACCACGGCGATCGCCCCGTCCGCGCCGGCGGCGGCGGCCCATGGCGGGCTGAAGGGCGGGCTGGAAGGCGAGACGTGTGACGGCTCCGCTTCGCCGGCCGGCCGGGCGGCCGGATGCTCACCGTCCGACGCAAGGCCCATCAGGTGACCGGTGAGCCCGGCCAGCGTCGGGTGGTCGAACAGCACCGACACCGGCAGGGCCAGATCCAGGGCGTGGTTGACGCGGTTGAGGAACTCCACCAGCCGCAGGGAGGTCAGCCCCTGCTCCATCAGCGGCGCGTCGGGATCGACGGCGCCGGAGGGGGTGAGGCGGGCCGCCAGCGCCGCCAGCGCCGCCAGCAGCGCCGCGCGGTCGCCGGAGGAGCGGGCCTCGCGCAGCGCCGCCCCCCGCTCGCCGGCCAGCCGCCGGAGGGTGGCGATCTGCTCGTCGAAGGCCCCGGCCGCGAAACGTTCCACCAGATGGAAGCGGCGGACCTTGCCGCTGGTGGTCTTCGGGATCCGGGGCACCGCCAGGCAATGGTCGACGGCGATGCCGATCTTCCGGACCACCTGGTCGCGCACCTGCTCGGCCAGTGGGGCGAAGGCCTCCAGGCTCTTGCGGAACAGGATGCACAGGGCCAGCCCCTCGCGCCCCTCGCCGGGCAGCGGCACCGCGCAGGCCAGCACCATGTTCAGGTCCAGCCCCGGCACCTCGGCCGCCACCCGCTCGATGTCCTGGGGGTAGTAGTTGGCGCCGTTGAGGATGACGACGTCCTTGCGCCGCCCGGTGACGACCAGCCGGCCGTCCCGCAGATAGCCCAGGTCCCCGGTGTCGAGCCAGCCGTCCCCGGACAGGACGGCGGCGGTGGCCTCGGGGTTGTTGCGGTAGCCGCGCATGACGCTGGGGCCGCGGATCTGGATGGTGCCGACCACCCCGTCGGGGCAGGGCTCGCCCTGGGCGTCGGCGATGCGCAGGCCCACGGTGGCCACCGGAACGCCGACATCGGCGAAGACGATCCGGTCCAGGCTGCCGGGGTCGTCGTCGGGCCGCACCCGCATGCCCGCCGACACCGTGCGACGGTCGACCGCGTGGGCGCGCAGGCCGGCCCCCACCGGCGTCAGGCAGACGCACAAGGTGCCCTCGGCCAGCCCGTAGGCCGGCATCATCGCCCCCGGCGCCAGCCCGTAGGGGGCCATGGCGCGCTGGAAGTCGGCGATCAGGTCGCAGGCGATCGGCTCGGCGCCGTTCACCACCACCCGCACGCAGGACAGGTCCCAGCCGCGCGCCGCGCCGCCTTCCCCGCCCAACTCCCCGGCCCCTTCCCCGCCGTCCGCCGGGTCCAGATGCTTGAGCAGGTGGCGGTAGGAGTAGTTGGGGCCGCCCAGGATCGAGGCGCGGAAGTCCGAGGTCTTCTGCATCCAGATCAGCGGGTTGCGGATGAACAGCTTGGTCGGGATCATGGCGTGGTCGAGGGCGAAGACCACCGGCATGATGTGGAACCAGATGATGCCGAAATCATGGGTCAGGGGCATCCAGTTCAGCAGCCGCCCCTCGGCTCCCACCGGCCCCAGATGGTCCATGATGGCGCGGACGTTGGCCAGCAGGTTGGCGTGCGCCAGGGTCACGCCCTTCGGTGTCCCGGTCGATCCGGAGGAGAACTGGATCAGCGCCACGTCGTCGGCCGCCACCGCCGCCGGCTCGGCCAGCCGCCCGTCGAGCGTGGCGGCCGGGGCGGCGATGATCCGCCCGGCCATGCGGGCCAAGGTGTCCGCGCCGTGTCCGCCGGCCGCCAGCCGCGATTCGAGGGGCTGGTCGGACAGCAGCCACGGGCTGTCCAGCGCATCCAGCACGTTGAGGATCTTGACCGCCCCCTCGTCGTTGGTCGGGGTGGAGACCGGCACGGCGACGATCCGGCCGAGGATGCAGGCCCAGAACACGGCGGTGAACAGTTCCTGGTCGTCGGTGGCCAGGACGAGTTCGTCCCCCTCCCGCACGCCCTGGTCCTGGAGCCGGCCCAGCCAGCGCCGGGCGCGGTCAAGCAGGCCGGCGTAGGGCAGGCGCCGCTCCTCGCTGCTCGACAGGACATAGGTGACGCCGCGGCTGGTCGTGGCGCTCTCTTCGAGAGCTGCCGCCAGGGTCGAGGGGATCCGGTTGGGAGTGGAGCAGTCCATCATCGTCAGCGTCTGGGTTGCGGCGGTGCGAGGGGGTGGTCTCGTGCGGAATCTCGGTTGTCGTTAAAAATAACAATGACATGCAAATCATTTTGCCAGCGCGCGTGGCCGTCTTGAGTATACATGGGTTTCTTGCTGGTTAGTATCTTAGTTTCTCTTTGTAATGTTCAGATAAATATTATGAAGATAAATTGATGATTCCGGTATTTACGGGATATTCGGAGAATTATCATTGGATTCGGCAATGAGTTCGTGGATTTTCTGAAAATATCCTTCGCGGATTGACGGAGGGTTGTCTCTTGATGGGCGGTCTTGGCGGTAAACACGATTGCTGAACGCATCGATCGGCCATCTCGGAGATTGTGGATTCCGCACTCTGAACGATCATTGGAGTATTAATGATAAATTATACTTCTCAATGATTGTGAGAATGCGTGGCGCTGCATTTCCTTTATTCTCTTTGTATAAACCTCCTTTCAGGAATAGATTTTAAGCAATCAATGGTAGATTTCGAAATTTTCATGGCAATTCATGAACACTATTGTATCGATGCGCCTGTATGGCTTTATACGATTATCTGCCGTTTTAGGAAAGACTCTTGTTGTCATTTCATTGTTGCATGGTATATAGCAAAATCTGCATAGATAACGCGGGCGTGTCAATGATAATAGCAATTGGTTTTATAAAGAATCGGTCATTCATTCGTATTCTTTGTCATTTGAATGAGTAATTGGTCTCAATATGGCGCGGATTATTGAAGCACATATGAAATCTGTTCTGGAGGCGGATAGGAGATTATCTCCCAATAAGGCCTCTTCCTGAAAATTCACTGGACGATGGACCGCTGCCGAAGCGGCTGGCTGCGTCCATCGGAAAACCTTCACCATCACTTCGGCCGGGGGGCGGTGTCATGGCGTGCAGCAAGGACGAGGTTTGCGAAAGGGGCAGGAGCCGGACAGGGATCCTGCGGGATCTGCTGCTGGCGGGTGTCGCGCTGTGCCCGCTGGCGCTGGGGGCGGCCGAGGGCCGGGCCGCCAGCCGGGAGCAGCTGGGGCCGGTGCTCCAGGCGGTGATCGACATGACCGTGTCCCAGGGCTCCTCGTTGCAGGGCGTGGGCGTGGGGGTGAGCTACGGCAACGGCGAGATCTGGCTGGGGGCCGGCGGCTACCGGGACATCGCCCGGACCCAGCCCCTGCAACCGACCGACCAGTTCCGCATCGGCAGCCACAGCAAGACCTTCACCGGCACGGCGGTCCTCCAGCTGGTGGACCAGGGGGCGATCCGACTCGACGACACGCTGGAGCGCTGGCTGCCCAACACCGGCATTCCGAACAGCGGCGCCATCACGGTGCGCAACCTGCTGAACATGACCAGCGGCATTCCGGACTATCTGATGGCCACGTCGCTGCGCTACCCGAACATGTCGGTGCTGGCCGAATGGAGCCGCTTCGCCCTCGGTCCCCCCTACGCCACCGCCGACTACACGCCCGAGCAGCTGATCCAGGCGGTGGTCCAGACACCCGGCCAGACCTATGGCGCGGTCGGGCAGATGAAGTATTCCAACACCAACTTCGCCCTGCTGGGAATGATCGCACAGAAGGCGTCCTGCGCCACGGCCGGGGGCTGCCGCTCCATCGAGACCCTGGTGAACAGCGGCGTCATCCAGCGGCTTGGCATGGGGAGCACCCTGTTCCCGGTCGACGGGAACTTCACCGGCGTCCCGGTGCAGAACCTCCAGACCATCATGCCCAGCGACGTGATGCCCGGGATGCCCGCCGGCTCCTACAACGTCACCAACGCCAACCCCAAGGTGCCATGGGCGGCGGGATCGATCCTGTCCACCCCCCTGGACGAGCTGACCTGGATTCGCCAGCTGGCGCTCAACAACCAGAACCTGCTGTCCCAGCAGACCCAGATCGAGCGGCTGACCAGCACGGTGCCCGGCAACGTCGCCTACATCCCGGTGCAGTACGGGCTGGCGATCTACCACATGCCCTCCACGGGAACCGGCACCCAGCTGGTCGGCCACAGCGGCCAGATCGGCGGCTACGTCTCGTCCATCTTCTACGATCCCCTGCTGGACGTCGCTTTCTCCATCAACATGACGGGCTACGCGACCGACGCCGCCCCCTGGTACCCGCTCTACGGCGGCAGCGCCTACGCCCAGGCCCTCCAGGGCGGCAACTTCAACACCGTGCCGATCCTGTGGGCGCTGGACCGCAATCTTCAGATCGCCATGCAGGCCCAGGGGAGCTGCACCGGCTGGGGGGGAGGCGCCACCGCCGCTCCGGCCACCTGCACCGGCGACAGCGTCCGCACGGCGCCGCTGGACGTGTCGGGGGCCCTGACCGTCCAGCCGTCCGGGCGGACCATCGCCAACGCCGTGATCACCAACATCACCGATCCCATACCCCAGGTGGCCTTCGTCAACGTGCCGCGCCCCAGCATCGCCTTCTTCGGCAGCGGCATGGCCGGCATCAACCTGAATCCGGGCGCGTCCCTGACGCTCCAGCCCGGCTCGATCATCGAGATGACCGGAATCGACTCCGCCGCCGTCCTCCTGTGGGGCAACAACACGGTGAGCGCCTCCGGCACGGTCAACGCCTATGGGGCGGGTGCCTCCGCCTTCGGGATCCTCGGCAGCGGCAGCACCCTCACCATCGGCACCCCGGCCAGCGTGCTGGGCGACATCCGGCTGGGCCGGGGGACCACCAACACGGTGATCGTGGACGGCGTGGTCGCCGGCAACATCGACATGACGAACACCAACACCCGGTTGCAGGGAAGCGGCCTCATCACCGGCACCGTCGGCGGCGGCGGCCGGGTGGCGCCGGACTACATCGTCGCCGGCGGCCTGGGCGGCGGTCTGGGCGGCGGCACCCCGCCCCAACTGACCGTCGGCGCCTACAACGGCCACAACACGGTGCTGGAGATCCACACCCGGCCGGGCGGGGTCAGCAACCGGCTGGCGGTGGCCGGCACCGCCGATCTGCTGGGCGGCGTCCTGGAGCTGCATCCCGATTCGACGCGGCTGGACGGAATCTACACGGTGCTGACCGCCGGCACCGTCCTGAACCAGTTTTCCGCCGTCAACTCCATCGACCGCACCGCGGTGCGCGCCTATTACGGAGCGGGGGAGGTGACGGCGGCGGCGGTCAACGCGGTCAGCTTCGACATGGGCGTGCGCACCGCCAACGCCGGCATCGGCCAGCATCTGGGCGTTCTCCAGGACCGGGCGGCGCTGTTCGGCGGCTCGCCGTTGCAGGTGGCGGCCCGGCCCGGCGGCACCCTGACGGACGCCGCCGGCTCGGGCATCGAGGGCTTCGTCCCGCGCCGGCCGGTGGAACTGCGCGGCCCCCGTGGGGTCAATCTGTGGAGCGACGCCTTCTACCACATGGGCCGCTTCGACCAGACCGGCGGCACCGCCGGCATCCGCAGCCACGGCATCGGCCTGGCGCTGGGCGCCGACGTCGAGTTGTCCCGCAGCCTGGGCGTCGGCGCCATGGCCGCCTACCAGACCACGCGGGCCAGGGCGGGCGACGGCAACGACACGGAGCTGGATTCCCGGGCCTACTACGCCGGCCTCTACGGCGTGGCGAAGCTGGACGGGGTGACGGTCGACGCCTCGCTCCTGGCCGGCATCGGCGACAACGACACCCGCCGCCCGACCATGGTCCTGGGCTCGGCGATGGCGGCGGAAGGCGATTACCGCGATCTGCGGCTGGCGGCCAGGCTGGGGGTCAGCCGCGAGGTCGACGCCGGTTTCGCCACCCTGGTGCCGCGGCTGGGGGCCTCCTGGTCGCGGGTGCAGGGCGACGGCTACGCCGAGAAGGGGGCGGGCGTCGGGGCGCTGGCGGTGGACAGCACCTCGTCCCAGCTGTTCCGCGCCGAGGCGTCGCTGGGCCTGCGCCGGGTCTTCGATCTCGGCGACGGCGACCTGGGCGGCGGCGGCTTGCTGAGCGAGCTGCGGGTCGGGGTGGCGCGCGACGTCGAACTCGAGGGGCGCACCGAATCGGGCCGGGTCATCGCCTACGACCTCCCCCTCAGCGTGGACGGCTACGCCGAGAACCGCTGGAGCGTCCCGGTGTCGGCCCGGGTCGAGGCCATGGCCGGCGAAACCGTCAGCCTGTTCGGCGCCTATGGCGGCGAATTCTCTTCCCGCTCGGCCAGCCACCGCTTCAACGCCGGCCTGCGGGTCCGCTTCTGAGGCCGTGGCGCCAGGTTCGGGCGGGAAACCATGGACGGCGGGCCGCCGCTCCCCGGAGCGGCCGGCCCGCCGTCCGATCTGTGCAAGACCATGAGCGACTGCAACACGAAGGAGCTGGAACACGCCATGACCGAAAATCTGCACACAGACGTCAAGCCCGCCGGGGAGGTCGTTCCCGTCGACCGCCGCGCCAAGGCCGACGAGATCGTCCGCAAGCACGCCATCCTGGCCGCCGGGCTGGGCCTGATCCCCGTTCCGGTGCTGGATCTGGCGGCGATCAGCGGCGCCCAGTACAAGATGATCCGCGAGCTGGCGGATCTCTATGGGGTGCCGGCCTCCAACGACCGGCTGCGGTCCATCGTCACCGCCCTGCTCGGCGGCGGGCTGCCGTTCCTGCTGAGCACCGGGTCGCTGGGCGCCGTCGCCAAGTCGATCCCGGTGGTCGGCACGGTGGTCGGCATCGCGGTGATGCCGTCGCTGGCCGGCGCGGCGACCCTGGCGCTGGGCCGGGTGTTCACCGCCCACTTCCGGGCCGGCGGCAAGCTGCTGGACCTCGATGTGGACGAGCTGCGCGAGCATTTCCACAGGGAGTTCGAGGCGGCCAAAAGCAACCCGGACGACCACGGCGTGCCGGCGTCCCCGGTCGAGGTTCCGGTGGCGCCCGTCGCGGTGACCAAGCCGTCGGCCAAGACGCCGCCGTCCCCCACCGTCTGACCGGCGGCGCGGCAGGGTAAGGAAGAGCCGCCCGCCGCCCCGTGGGGCGCGGGCCGGACTGGCCCATTTTCGGCAAAGGACACGCAGGGATGGCTCATGTCGTCTACATCGCGCTCTGTCTCATGGTCGGTGCCTTCGCCATAGGGCAGCGCGGCGGCTTTTTCCTGTACTTCATCCTGTCGCTCGCGATGTCTCCCCTGGCCGGGCTGCTGATCCTGATCATCGCGACCTCGCGTCTCGACCAGGAGCGGCGGTCGGTCCTGACCGACCGGCCCCCGTCGGCGCCCCCACTGTCGCAGCAGACCTCCAGACCATGACCGACACCGCCGCCGCCCCGGAGACGTTCCGGGTCCGCTTCGCCCGCATCCCGCCGGTCCGCCGGCTGCGGGACTGGTATCTGCGCCACCGGCGCAACATCCTGCTCGGGGTGCTGATCGCCCTGTTCGTCGCCGTCTACCTCGCCCCGCTGATGGTGGTCAGCGTGCCGCCCGGCCATGCCGGGGTGCTCTACCGCCGCTTCGGCGGCGGCATCGACGTGCGCACGGTGCTTCAGGAAGGGGTGACGCTGATCTGGCCGTGGAACACGGTGACCGTCTACGACGTCCGTCTCCAGTACCGGCGGGAGGAGTACGAGGCCATCGCCCGCGACGGGCTGCACATCAGGATCGCCGTCAGCTTCCGCTACCGTCCCGATCCCGACGCCGTCGCCTACCTGCACAAGGCCGTCGGCCCCGACTACACCAACATCCTGCTGGTCCCGGAGGTCGGCTCCATCACCCGCCGCGAGGTGTCGCGGTATCTGGCGAGCGAGGTCTACGGCCCGCTGCGCAGCCAGATCCAGGACCAGATCTACCGCGGGGTGCTGGACCACACCGACGGCAACCTGATCGGCGGAGTCCGCTTCTCCCAGCGGACCGACCATTACGGCCTGTTCCTGGCGGTGCCCCCGGAGCAGGGCATCCCGCACGACGTTCCCAAGGGGCGGGGCGCGCCGCTCGGCTCCAACGGCGTGGCCGACACCTTCATCGAGCTGAACGACGTGCTGATCAGCGACGTGGTGCTGCCCGAGCGCGTCCGCGCCGCCATCGAGCGCAAGGAGGAGCAGGGACAGCTTGTCCAGGAATACGCCTTCCGCCTGGAACGCGAGCGCTTCGAGAGCCAGCGCAAGGCCATCGAGGCGGACGGCATCCGCCAGTTCCAGGACAAGGTGCAGGAGGGAATCTCCGACAATTACCTGAAATGGCGCGGGATCGAGGCCACCTTGAAGCTGGCCGCCTCGGCGAACGCCAAGACGGTGGTGATCGGCGGCCAGAACGGCCTGCCGCTGATCCTCAACACCGGCGAGGGCGCCGTGCCGGCGCGGCCGGGGCACCCGCCGGCGACCGTGCCGCCCGAGATCGACAGCAGCGGCCTCGACCTGCCGGACCAGGAGCCGGGGAACCGGGACCCGATGCCGCCGCCCGGCAGCGATCCTCACGCCGATCCGCGCACCGCCCCGCGCACCGATGTCCGGGCGGATACCAAGCTGGCCCTGCGCGGCGATCCGGCCCAAGCGGCCACAGCGGCGGCCACGGCGACGCCGCTCCGCACCGGCCCGGTCCAGCCGGTGCTCTCGCCCCTGATGGGGCTGGAGGGCACCGCCGGCCTGCTCGGCAGTCTGGGCGGCCTGCTCGGCGCCGTGCTGGGGCCGGGCGAGCGGACACCCGCCATCCGTCCCGATTCCGTCCGCCCGCTTTCCGTCCAGCCCCCGCCAACGCCGCCGATGGCGCCGCCCACCACCCGCCCGCCCCCCATGGGAGCGACCGATCCATGACCGGCGGCCTGCGGACAGGCCTCCCTTCCGTCCTGCTGGCGGCGCTGGCGGCCGGAGGGGCGTCGGCCGGCACCTTCGTCGAAGGGACGCCGCCGGAGGCGGGCCAGCCCCCGGCGGCGGCCGTCCGCGACCCCGACGCGCAGCGCGGGGAGGCGACCGGCCGCACCGAAGCCACCCAGCCCCTGGACGTTCCGGACGGCGCCGCGCCCCTGGGCCTGCTGGGCGGGGCGCTCGCCGTGGCTCCGAAGCTGTCGCTGCACTCGGTCTACACCACCAACGCCCTCAAGGATTCCAGCCGCATCGACGGCGTCCGGCTGGTGACCGCGCCGGCCCTCACCCTGCGCACCGGCAAGGATCTGTTCGGGGGCGCCGCCGGGGGGGAGGCGACCGGCTCGGCCCGTCTGACCCGCTATCTGGCCGGCGGCGTGCAGAGCCTGGGGGAGTATCTGGGCGGTGGCTCCGTGTTCGTCCGGCCCGCCGACGGCCTCACGGTCACCGGCGGGATCACCGTCACCCGCCAGCAGCTCAGCCAGGGCAGCCTCAACGCCATTTCCGGCGCCTCCAGCACCTTGCGGGAGGGAACCAAATACAGCCTCGGCGTCAGCCACGCGCCCGGTCCGCTGGAAACCAGCTTGCGGCTGTCCCGCGACGAGCGCCGCTACGCCGCCGTCAGCCGCGACGGGCAGACGATCGATCTGACCGGCCGCGACAACGACGAGACCATCGCCGTCGCCAAGCTGGCCTACAAGGCGTCGTCGTCGTTCCAGCCGCACCTGCTGGCCTCGGTCAACCGCAACGTCTATGTCCGGGACACCAGCCGCCAACTCTACGACCGGGATTCGCGCGGCTGGCAGATCGCCGCCGGCCTCCAGGCCAAGCCGCTGGCGGGGGTGAGCGTCAGCGGGCAGCTCGGGCTGCTGCGCCAGGATTACGACGACCCGCGCTTTTCCCCCGTGGTCGGGCCGGTGGGCAACGCCACCCTTCGCTGGGACATCGCCGCCGACTGGGCGGCGACCCTGGAGTGGAGCCGCATGGCGGCCGAATACGTCTATCCCGGCACGCCGGGCATCTTCGTGGCCGGCTATGGCGGACGGCTGTCCCACCAATGGTCGTCCGCCCTGCTGCTGGAGGCCCGGCTGGACTCCACCGTCCAGCGGGCCATCCAGCTTCCCGTCACCTACCGCGAACTCACCGCCGCCGCCGGCGGGGCCTGGACGCTCGCTCCCTGGGCCGTCCTGGAATTCGGATACATCTACGACATCCAGTACACCTCCACCGGAGAGGACGAGTACACCGCCCACAGCCTCGGCGCCGGCCTCACCGTCTCGTTCTGAGGCGCTGACCGGTGTCCTTCCCTTCATCCCTGACCGGGTTTTCCGCCAATGATCACGCGCGATGACATCAAGGATATCTACCCCCTGACCCCGTTCCAGGAGGGAATCCTCTATCATGACCTGATCGACCAGGATGCCGTGGCCGGCGAGCCGAGGGCCTACTTCCAGCAGCTGATCTTCCGCATCCGCGGCCCGCTCGACCTGACGGCCTTCGAGGAGGCGTGGCGGCATGTGATCGGCCGCCACGACATCCTGCGCACGGTGTTCCGCGCCAATGGGCGCGACCGGCCGTTGCAGATCGTGCTGAAGCGCGTCGACTTCGCGCTGGAGCGCCAGGACAGGGCCGGCCTGTCCCCGGCGGAGCGGGACGCCGCCCTGGCCGGCTACGCCGCCGGGCAGCGGCGCCGGCCCTTCGCGCTCGACCGCGCCCCGCTGACGCGGGTGGGCTGCCTGAGCTTCGGTCCCGGCCCCGACGGGCGGGCCGATCACGGGGTGGTGTGGGACTTCCACCACATCCTGGTGGACGGCTGGTGCCTGGGCCTGCTCCAGGACGAGCTGGCCGACGCCTATCAGGCCTTCGCCGCCGGCCGCCGGCCGGCCCCGCGTCCGGCGCTGCAATACGCCAGCTTCGTCCAGTGGGTGGAGGCCCGCCGGGGCGACGGGCGGCTGGCCTTCTGGTCGGACTATCTGGCCGGCTACGAGACGGCGCTCGACCTGCCGGGCCAGCGGCCGGTGCCGCTGCCCGGTCCGCGCGACCCGCGCACCCACCGGCTGCGCCTGGAGCCCGGCCTGCTGGCGCGGCTGGGCGAGCTGGGGCGCGAGCAGGGGGTGACCGCCAGCACCCTGGTGCAGACCCTGTGGGGGCTGGTGCTGGCCAAGCACAACAACACCCGCGACGTGGTGTTCGGCAGCGTCGCCTCCACCCGGCCGCCGGAACTGGCGGGCAGCGAGGCGATGGTCGGCCCCTGCATCGGCATGCTGCCGCTGCGCGTCGGCTTCGAGGCGGGCGAGAGCTTCCGCGGCCTGCTCCGCCGCACGCGCGGCCGGATGCTGGACTGGCTGGACAACGTTCATTGCCCGCTGGCCGAGATCCAGGCGCGCAGCGGGCTGCGCAACGGCCTGTTCAGCCATTACTTCGTCTTCGAGAACTACCCGCTGGAGGAGCGCTTCAAGGGCGAGGCCCAGGAGCTGGCCCCCGGCGTCACCGTCGGCGACGTGTCGGTGTTCATGGCCAGCCATTATGACTTCCTGATCCGCGCCCTGCCGCCGGACGCGGATGGCATGCTGGTCGAGTTCGAATACAACGCCCGCATCGTCGATCCGGCCGCCATCGAGGCGATCGCCGGCCGGCTGGGGCTGCTGGCCGAGCGCGCCGCCGGACGGCCGGACGAGCCCATCGACGCGCTGTCGCTGCTGGACGACGCCGAGCGCGCGCTCATCCTCGACCGCTGGAGCCGTGGCGCCGATCCCGTCCGTCTCGCCGCGACGGTGCCGGAGCGGCGCGCCGCGGTGGTGGCGGCCGGCGGCGACCGGCCGGCGGTGCGCGGCCGGCGGGGCGTCCTGTCCCATCGCCAGCTCCAGGAACGGGCCGAGGCGCTGGCCCGCCACCTGCACCACCAGCACGGCGTCGGCGTCGGCAGCGCCGTCGCGATCCACGCCGAGCCGGGCGAGCCGATGCTGCGGGGCATGCTGGCCTGCCTGCTGCTGGGCGCCGCCTTCGTCCCGCTGGATCCGGCCCTGCCGGCGCCCCGCGTCCGCCACATGCTGGCCGACAGCTACGCCGCGGTGATCCTGGCGGCGTCCCCGGCGGCGGTGGAGGCGGTCGCCGGGGCGCTGCCGGTGGTGGTTGTTTCCGAGGGGGATGCCGGGGAGACTGGCGGCGGGGACGGTGCCGGCACCCTGTCCGGCGCGCCGCTGCCGGCGGTGCCGGCGGACGCCCCGGCCTACATCATCTACACCTCCGGCACGACCGGGCTGCCGAAGGGGGTGCGGGTCGGGCAGGCGTCGCTGCTCAACTACGCCGGCTGGCTGAGCCGCGACCTCGGCATCGGTCCGGGAAGCGCCACCGCCCTGGTGACCTCGGCGGCCTTCGATCTCGGCTACACCGGCCTGTTCGGGGCGCTGCTGCTGGGCAGCTGCCTGACGCTGCTGGACGAGGACGAGCGGCGCGATCCGGACCGGGTGATGGAGGCGGTGGTCGGGGACCGGCTGAGCTTCCTCAAGGCGACGCCCTCCTACCTGAACATGCTGCTGGCCTCGCCGGCCGGCCGGCGCTTCGCCGAGGCCGAGGCGCTGGAGTTGGTGCTGCTGGGAGGCGAGCCGCAGAATTTCGACGACCTGGGGCGGCTCCGGGCCTTGCGGCCGGGCTTGCGGATCCTCAACCATTACGGCCCGACCGAGGCCACCATCGGCTGCGTTGCCGGCCCGCTCGACGATCTGGCGGGGGGCTCCGGCGCTCCCCAGCGCATCGGCCGCCCGGTGGCTGGCGCCCGAATCCTGCTGTGCGACCACACTCTCGCCCCGGTCCCGCCGGGGGTGCCCGGTGAACTGGTGGTCGGCGGCCTGCCGCTGGCCCAGGGTTACATGAACCCGACCCCCGCCGACGCCGCCCGCTTCACCACGTTGCCCGCGCTCGGCGGCGCCCCGGTCTACCGCACCGGCGACTTCGCCCTGTGGCAGGCCGACGGCACCATCGTCTTCCTCGGCCGCCGCGACGATCAGATCAAGGTGCGCGGCCATCGCGTCTCGCTGAGCGGGGTCGAGGCGGCCCTGCGCGAGACGCCGGGCGTGAAGGACGCGGTGGTGCTGGCCGAACGCGCCGCCTCCCCGGACCAGGGGACGGAGCTGACCGCCTACCTGATCCTCCAGGACGGCGCGGGCGCGGCCAAACCGACGGCGGCGGGCCTGCGCGCCGATCTGGCCGGACGCCTGCCCGAACCGATGATCCCCGGCCGCTTCGTCACGGTCAGCCGCTTCCCGATGACCGCCAACGGCAAGATCGACCGCGCCGCCCTGGCCGGGCAGCGGCGGACGGACCGGCCGGCGGGCCCGGCGGACGCCGAGGCCGGGACCGCCTCTGCCACCGCCACCGAGGAGACCTTGCAGGGCATCTGGCAGGAGATTCTGTTCGTCGAGCGGGTCGGGCTGGACGAGGATTTCTTCGCCCTGGGCGGCCACAGCATCAAGGCGATCCTGATGATTGCCAAGGTCCGCACCGCCCTGAAGAAGAGCTTCACCATCCGCGACCTGTTCGAGAACCCGACCATCCGCCGGCTGGCCGCGCGCCTGGACGCCATTGGCGGCGGGGCGGCCTCCCCGGCGGTTTCGCAGGCGGCGGCCCGGCCGTCGCCGTTGCTGGCGCTCCGCCCGGCCCCGGCGGGCGCTCCGGCGGCGCTGTTCCTGCCGCAGGCGCTGGGCACCGCCACCCTGTACAAGGAACTGGCGGCGGCGTTGTCGGCGGAGGTGGCCTGCTGGGGGGTGCAATGCCCTGGCTTCGATCGCGACGAGCCCTTCGCCCCGTCCCTCGACGCGCTGGCCGGTGGCTTCGCCGCCCAGGCCGCAACGCTGGAGGGGACGGAGCCGTTGCGGCTGGTCGGCTGGTCTTTCGGCGCCCATCTGGCGGTGGAGACGGCCCGTCACCTGGAAAAGGCGGGACGGGCGGTGCGGCTGGTGCTGATCGACGCCGGGCCGCGCCCGGATGATGCGGGGGAGCCGGCCTTCACCGGCTTCGCCGAACTGCGCACCCGGCCCTATTGGGGGCGCGTGCTGTCGATCCTGATGGACGGCCTGCCGGCGCAGGAGGTGGCGCGGCTGGAGCGGCTGGTGCGTCACAACATCGCCCTGCTGGCGAAGCATGATCCCGCCGCCGACCCGATTGCCGCCGACATCCTGGCCATCGAGGCGATGGACAACCCCCGGCCGGCCGGGATGCATGGCTTCGCCGATCTGACCCGCGGGCGGGTGACGGTGCACCGGCTGCCGGGGGACCATTACTCCCTGTTCCACCCGCCGCATGTCGCCCGTGTCCTGGAGGTGCTGGACACCGCCCTGTCGGCCCGGCGCGTTCCGGCCTGAGCCTGAGGGGGCTCCCCCGGATGTGTTCCGGGGGAGCCGGCGTCAGATCAGGGCGCTGTGGGGATCGCTCATCGCCACCACCACGCGCCGCGGCCCGGTGAAGGGGTTGCGCCCGTGGGAATAGCGCATGTTGTCGATCAGCAGCATGTCGCCGGCCTGCCAGGGAAAGGCCAGGGTCTCGGCGGCGAAGGCCTCCCGCACCGCCTCCAGATCCGCCGCCGCGATGGGGCTGCCGTCGCCGTGGAAGGCGTTGCGGGGCAGATCGTCCTCGCCGAACATGGCGATCATGGCCTCCTGCAACTCGGCCGGCAGGCTGGAGATGTGGAACAGGTTGGCCTGGTTGAACCACAGCTCCTTGCCGCTGCCGGGATGGATGGCGGTGCCCTGGCAGACATGGGAGGTGCGCAGGCGGTCGCCGCCCAGCCACGCGAAGTCCATGCCGTTGGCCCGGCAATAGGCCTCCACCTCGCCCGGAACGTCGGTCTGGAACACCGTCTGCCAGGGCAGGTCGACGCCGTGGCCGTAGTTGCGCACATACAGGACGCCGCGCTCGCGGAAGCGTGCCATGCGCTCGGTCCCGATGCGGGCCGTCACCCGCTCCATGTCGGCCAGCGGCGTCTCGCCGCCGGTCGTGGCGGGCACCACGCACTGGAAGGCCAGCAGCATCGGCCAGTCGCGGTGATAGGCCATCTCGCAATGCTGGGGAATGGTGTGGTTGGCCGGGTATTCGGTCGTGGTGTAGACCTTGCCGTCGACACGGGTGCGCGGCGTCGACTGGTTGACGTAGGTCAGCAGGTCTTGTGAGAAGAGCGAGAGGAAATCCTCCAGCCCGGCCACCGGCCGCGCCTCGAAGCCGCGCAGCAGCACCGCCCCGCGGTCGGCCAGCAGCGCCCGGATCGCGTCGCGGCGGTCGTCGGCCCAGGCGATCAGGCCGGTGCCGTCCGCCGGCGGCGTGACGACGGCGATGGACGATCCCGCAAACAGATCACTGACGGTCAACCCGCTGCTCATGGCCCGCTCCCATTGGTTGTCGATGGGCGAGTGTTTTTCGGATACTCGGTAATCGTCAAGATTTGTTGCAGTGTATGCGACAATAAATCATTGAATTCTGGCCGGGTAAGTCTTACGAATACGTATGAAATCATGAAAAATATAAGTATTGATGGCCGCCGTGACGGCGGGTTCCGATCCCGGCCGGTTGCCGCACCCGGCCCGACGGCCCATCCGCTTGAAGAGTGTTCCGGGCGCGACCATGGTTGAAGGGGGGAGGCGGCGGAGGAACGGATCGGGCATGGCCGGGACGCGTGGAATTGGACGGGACGAGAGCGCGGCGATCCTCGCGGAGGCCCGCCGCATCGTCCTGGACCGCGACCGGCGTGCGCTGGCGCCGCCGGCCTCGCTGGCGGGCCTCGCGGAGGTCCTGGCCGACCGCTTCGACGAGACCTACACGGCCGAGCGCGTGATCGACCTGCTCGATCCGGCGCATTGGCGTTCGCTGCGCAGGCGTCTCGCCGGGGAGGGCGCCGCCGGGGAGGGCGCCGAGGTCTGGCTGCCGGCTGATGTCGCCGCCCGGCTGAGGGAGATCGCCGACGAGCCCGCCGACGCGATCCGCATCCTGCTGGAAGGCCTGCCGGGCCTGCCGGAGCCGGGCAGCGAGGAGCATTGCCGCGGCCGGCTCTGCGCCCCCCGGATTCGTCTTTCGGATCCCGGCCGCTGGGCGTGCGCGGCCTGCGGGCTGGAGGGGGACGCCCAGCGGCCGTTCAACCCGGTCATCCGGGAGCGGCTGGCTGGCGAGCAGGACCGCATCGGCGAGCTGCACGCGCTCGCCTCCGGGATTTACGAAACCTGGGGCGCGGGGGAGCGCTTCACCCTGGCGGAATGCGCGGCGCGCCGCCTGCCCGGCGTCCGGGCCGACCGCGACCGGCTCAAGGGCCTGCTCGCCGATCTGGTGCAGGCCGGGCTGGTCGAGGAGGCGCCCGGCCCGCGCGGCGGCGCCGGCTGCCGGGTTCTCGACGAGCCGCCCGACTGGATCGCCGACGCCCTCGCCGAGCGCCGCGAGCAGCGCGCGGCGGAGGCCCGCTTGCGGGACGACCGGGCCACGGCGATCCGGCGCGCGCTGGAGGAGGGGCTGACCCACACCACGCCCGCCGGCGAGGTCGTCGAGGTCGACCAGAGCGAGCGGGGGCTGGAACTCCAGTTCCCGGCGATCCCGTCCTGGGAACTCCGGGAGGAGATGAAGCGGCAGGGGCACTGCCGCTGGGACGGCCGCCGACGCCGCTGGTGCCGGGCGTCGCCGGTCGCCACCGTCGAGCCCTGGCTGGCGGCGGCGCTCGACGCCGGGGCGACGGTCGCTCCCCTGGGAACGGCGGACCCCGACGCGGAGGATTGGGCGCAGCCGGACTGGCCCGACTGACGCGCCGGCCGGGGAGGATCAGCGCTCCGGCTTCGCCGCCACCTCGGCAGCCGCATCCGCCGGGGCCTGCGGCAGCCGCGCGCGGCTCGCCGCCAGCATCGCGCCGTCCAGTTCGCCACGCTTCCCGGCGTCCAGGGCGCAAGCCATGGCCCGGTAGAACTGGCGGCCGTCGAAGGCCACCAGCAGGTAATCGACGCCGGCGTTCAACGCCTCGGCGACCGCCCGGCACAGCCCGTACTGGTAGACCGGCGTCATCACCAGATCGTCGGTGACGATCGGGCCGTCGAAGCCCCATTCCCGCCGGATCACCCCGTCGATCAGCCGCCGCGAATGGGAGGCCGGCCGGTCGGGATCGACGGCGGCGACGATGGCGTGCCCGACCATCAGCAGGGCCTGCGGGTCGTCCGCCAGCAGCTGGCGGAAGGGGCGCCAGTCCGTCGCCTCCAGCTCCGCGCGGGACTCGCGGATGGTGGTGCGGAAATGGTGGGTGTCCTGCCCGGCGCGGCCCAGGCCGGGGAAATGCTTCACCGTCGGCCGGACGCCGGCCTCCGACAGCCCGGCGGCGTAGGCGGCGGCGATCTCGGCCACCACCTCCGGGTCGCCGTCGATCGCCCGCTGCGTGATCCGGCTGTTGAAGTCCAGCGGATTGCGCGGACGGTCGTGGCGCAGGTCGAGCACCGGCGCGAAGTTGACGGTCACGCCGACCGACGACAGGTCCCGCCCGTGGCCGGCCCCCAGGGCGTGGGCGGCGGCGCGGCGCTCGCCGGGCGGCAGGCCGGCCAACGTGGACAGGGCCGGTTGGTGCGGCAGCCAGGGCGACAGCTGCGACACGATTCCACCCTCCTGGTCGGCCGTCACCGTCAGGGGCGGCAGTCCGGCGCGCCGCCGGATGTCCTGCAAATAGCGGATCTCCGCGCCCAGCGCCTCGGCGGTGCGGCCGGCCAGATTGCGGCGGGTGACGAAGAGGCCGCCGATCAGCCCGCGCGCGGCCAGCCCCTCGACCTCCTCGACCCGCCGGTAGCCGACGATGAAGTGGCGCCCCAGATCGAGGGCCAGCGGCCCGCTCGCCGCCAGCACCGACGCCTTGCGCGTCTGGAACACGGCCTCCGCGCCGAGGGCGGACAGCGGCACCGCCCCCCACAGCAGGGCGAGCAGGAGGCGGTGGCGGAGCCCACGCTGCGCCCGGCCGCGAAGCTGGACCAGCAGGCCGCACAGCCCGGCCGCCACGATCGTCGGCAGCGACCAGCCGCGCACCGGCACCATGTAGGGGTCGTGGATGTTGGCCCCGGCGAAGGCCAGCGTCAGGCCGGCCAGCCACCACATCATCATGGCTTTCACGGCCGCTCTCCCCGCCAGTCCACGCGCTGGGTGACCGCCATGATGACCGACAGCGTCAGGAACAGCGCGACCGACCCCGCCAGCAGCGCGTAGCTTTCCAGGCTGAGCAGCACGTAGAGAAAGCCGAACAGGCCGGACAGGACCACGGCGAAGATCAGGGTGGACAGCAGCCGGCGGGTGACGGCGGCGGTGTAGGCCGTCGCCTGGCTCAGGACGAGGGCGGTGCTGATCCAGTAGCCGGCGGCGTAGCCCAGCGGCTCGGCGAAGGACACCAGCAGAAGGGCGAACAGCGTCATCGACAGCCCGAGCAGGCCGTACTGGACGACGTGGATGCGCACCGCCGACAGAAGCTCGAACAGCGCGTAGACGGTGAAGGACAGGACGATGAAGAGCAGCGCGTATTTCGACGCGCGGTTGATCATGCGGTAGGTGGGGACCGCCTCCAGCAGGGTCACGCCGATCGAGGGAAGGCAGTTGGGGTCCGGCGTCTCCGAGAGCCGGACGGTGGACCAGAGCTGCGGCCTTGAGAAATCCAGCATGTGCCAGCGCGCCTCGAACCCGTCGTCGGTCACGCTCGGTTCGGCGGGCAGCACGCTGCCGGTGAAGCTTGGCGTCGGCCAGGGGGCCTTGATGACCGCCGTGGTCTGCCGGCTGTACACGCTCTGCTGGAAGGCTTCGGTTCCGCGCAGCGTCACCGTCGCCTGGAACGGGATCTCGGCGTTCGCGGCGGCGGCCGCCGCCGTCAGCGCCGGGCGGGCGACGAGCGGCGCGTCGCTGCAATCGCCGGCGTGGGGAACCAGCTCGTAGCAGGCCCGCCAGGGGAGCGTCCGGCCGTCCCAGACGATGCGGTCCCCGGCCGTCATGCCCGTCAGCCCCGACGCTTGCAGCAGGACGACCGCGTCCTCCCAGAAGATCGCGCCGCCGGGGCCGGTGATGGTCTCCAGATCGGCGGCGGACGGGATCGCCAGCGTGCCGGTCATGTCCAGGGTCGTGGTGTAGACGATGGCGGAGAACAGGCCGCGCTTCTTCCGTTCGGGGGCCAGCACGGCTTGCGTGGACAGCTCGCGGGGGGCGATCTTCAAGTAGCCGCTGGTCTTGCCGTGGGCCGCCGTGTAGGGCACCGCCAGGATCGGCGCGTGCACCGTCTGGGCCGGGCTCCAGCTCCGCATGATCTCGGCCCGCATCTCGGCCTGCCGTTCCTCGCGCTCGTGGATGATTCCCGCGATCGGCACGCTTGCCAGCAGGGTCGCGAGCAGCAGCCCGGCGACTTGCAGGACCTTCGCCGACCGGCGGCGTCGGTGCGAAGGGAGCGGAGCGGCGGGCGCCATCGGCGGATCGGGCGGCGCGGTCGTCATGAAGGACTCTCCGGGAGACGGTTGGAGGGGACAGGCCCGCACTGTGCCGCCGTGCCGTGCCGTGGCGATGACGCGGCCTTGCAGGGACGGAGGAAACTCCGTGCAGAACTTGTGCAGGGGATCGGGTAGAGTTGCGCCGCCATGCCCAAGACGCCCAAGATCCTGCTGATCGACGACGATCCCCACATCCGCGACATCGTCCGCTTCGCCCTGATGCGCGAGGGCTTCGCCGTGGTCGAGGCGGAGGACGGCGCGCGCGGGCTGGCGCTGGCCGTCGGCGAGGCGCCCGACCTGATCCTGCTGGACATCGCCATGCCGGAGATGGACGGCACCGAGGTCTGCCGCCGGCTGCGCCGCGACAGCCGGGTCCCGATCATCTTCCTGTCCTCGCGCGACGACGAGATCGACCGCATCCTCGGTCTGGAGCTGGGCGGCGACGACTACGTCACCAAGCCCTTCTCCCCGCGCGAGCTGACGGCGCGGGTCAAGGCGGTGCTGCGCCGCGTGGCGCCGGCTGAACCGGCGGTTTCCGAGCCGGTCCTCCGCCACAACCGCCTGCGGCTGGAGCCGGAGGGCGTGCGCGCCTTCTGGGACGGGGCGGAGGTGACGCTGACCGCGACCGAGTTCGGCCTGCTGCGCACGCTGGCCGAGCGTCCGGGCAAGGTGTTCAGCCGCGACGCTCTGATGGACGGCGCCTACGCGACCGAGCGCTATGTGGCCGACCGCACCGTCGACAGCCACATCCGCCGGGTCCGCGCCAAGTTCCAGGCGGTGGGCGGCGCGCCGGTCGAGACCGTGCACGGGCTGGGCTACAAGCTGTCGGACTGCCGATGAGGCGGCCGTCCGGGCGGCGCCTGTCGATCGGAACGGTGCTGCTGGTTATGACGCTGGCGGCGCTGGTGCTGCCGCTGAGCGGGCTGTGGATCCTGCGCCTCTACGAGAGCGCCCTCATCCGCCAGACGGAATCGGAGCTGATCGCCCAGGCCGGCGTCATCGCCGCCTTCTACCGCGACGGCTGGCGCCGGGCCGGCGGGCAGCCGGAGGGGCTCGGCTCGGCGCTCGACCCGTCCTGGACGCACGCGCCGGGCTTCGAGGCGCCCTGGACGCCCCGCTTCGCCGGGCTCGATCTGGCCGAGGATCCGGTGCTGCCGGCCGCCCCGGATCCGGTTCCGGCGCCCTCCGCGCCCGACCCCGCCGCCGTCGCCGCCGGGGCGTCGCTCGGGCCGATCCTGCGCGAGGCGCAGCGCGTCACCCTGGCCGGGATGCGGGTCACCGACCGCCGGGGCGTGGTGGTCGCCAGCACCGGCGAGGAGCTGGGGCTGTCGCTGGACAGCCAGGACGAGGTCCGCCGCGCCCTGGCTGGCGAACCGGCCAGCGTCCTGCGCGAGCGCTCGGGCACCCGCGTCGGGCTCGACGGCGTGGCGGTGCCCGACCGCAGCCGGTCGCTGCGGGTCTTCACCGCCCAGCCGGTGCTCGATTCCGGCCGCGTCGTCGGCGTCGTGCTGCTGTCGCGCACGCCGCGCAGCCTTTCCGACACCCTGTACGGCAAGCGCTGGCACCTTGCCGGGATGACGCTGCTGCTGCTGGCGTCGGTGGGGTTGCTGGCGCGGCTGGGCACCGTCGCCATCGCCCGGCCGCTGCGGACCGTCACCGCGCTCGCCAAGCGCACGGCGGACGGCGAGCGCGGCGTGATGGTTCCGCTGCCGCGTCCCGTGGTGCGCGAGGTGGCCGAGCTGTCCGACGCGCTGGCCCGGATGGCGGCGACGCTGGAGGAGCGGGCCGACTACATCCGCGACTTCGCCGCCCACGTCTCGCACGAGTTCAAGACCCCCCTCACCACCATCCGGGGCACCGTCGAGCTGCTGCGCGACCATCTCGACAGCATGCCCGCCGCCGAGCGGGACCGCTTCCTCGCCAACATGGATTCCGAGGCCGAGCGGCTGTCCCGGCTGGTCCGCCGCCTGCTCGAACTCGCCCGCGCCGACGTGATGACGGTGGCGGAGGATGCGGCGACCGACGCGGTGCCGGTGGCCGCCCGTCTGGCCGGACGCCACGGCGCCGAGGCGTCGCTTCCGGAGTCGCTGCCGGTCGCCATGGGGCTGGAGGCCCTGGAGAGCGTCCTGGCGAACCTGATCGACAACGCGCGGCGCCACGCCGGTCCGGACGCGCGGGTCGCCGTCACGCTGCGCTCCGAGGCGCGGCCCGAGGGGGAGCGGGCGGTCCTGCTGATATCCGACGACGGGCCGGGCGTCTCGCCGGCCAACGCCGACCGCGTCTTCAACCCCTTCTTCACCACGGCACGCGGCCATGGCGGCACCGGGCTCGGCCTCACCATCACGCGCGGGCTCGTCGAGGCGCATGGCGGAACCATCGCGCTGCTGCCGTCCGAACGCGGCGCCCTGTTCGAGGTCGTGCTGCGCCGCGCCGATCCGGTTCGATCGCCTCCGGTGTGATTTCGCGGCCACCGGGCGAGGGTTCCGTGGTTTGGGGCGGACACACCCTGTGTTGCGGAGCGTGGGAATGCGCTACAACGCCGAAAATGCATTCGACACGCAATAATTTCCAACGACCGGGGATCGAAACACGCCGATGACCACGCCGGACCTTTTCCTCCGTGGCCGCCTGGGCTGGCTGGGCGGGCTGCTTCTCGGCTCGACCGCCCTGGTCGCGGCAACCGCCGCCACCGCGCAGACCGCCGCGCACCCCATGGTCGCGGGCTTCGAGGACGCCGAGTACCGCGCCGACTGGGGCTTGGCGGCGATGAACGCCTCGACCGCCTACGCGCGGGGCTTCACCGGCAAGGGTGTGCTGGTCGGCGTGGTCGACACCGGGATCGAGGTCACCCATCGTGAATTCGTGGGGAAGCTCGATCCGCGTTGGGCCAACTTCATGCTCAGCGACCTCAACGGCGATCCCGGCGACCCCAAGGATGTGGATGGGCACGGCACCCATGTCGCCGGCACCGTCGGCGCGCGGCGCGACGGCGCCGGCATGATGGGCGTCGCCTTCGATTCGCGCATCCTGGCGCTGCGCGGCATCCCGGCGTCCCCGCCGCTGGAGGAAACGGCGCTTCCCGGAACGCCGTCGGCGACCACGGCGGCCGCCATCGACCGTGCGGTGGCGCTCGGGGTGAGGATCATCAACGCCAGCTACGGCCCGTCCTTCGGCGATTCGCGGGAGGGGGCCCCCCTGCTGTCCACCACCCCGTTCGGACCGGACGACGTGACGGAGTACCAAGCGCTGTTGCGGGCGGTCCGGCAGGGGGTGATCCCGGTCTTCGCCGCCGGCAACGAGTTCGAGGGCCAGCCGATCGTCGCCCGCAACCCGACCAGCGCCGGCCTGCTGCCCTATGTCAGCCCGGCGACCAGGGGGGACGGCGTCTACCAGTTCCTCAACGCGGACGAGACGCCCAGCGCGGCGACCCATGATTTCAGCGCGCTGAAGGGAAGGCTGGTGGTGGTGGTCGCCACCGACCGCAACAACGTCATCGCCGATTTCAGCAACCGCTGCGGCGTCACCGCCGACTGGTGCGTGGCCGCCCCGGGGGTGGACATCAACTCGACGGTGCCGAACGGGGGGTACGACCGGCTCGACGGCACCTCGATGGCCGCGCCCCATGTGGCGGGCGCCTTCGCCGTGCTGGCCGAGGCCTTTCCCGACCTCGCCGCGACCGAGCTGATCAAGACCCTGCTGACCACCACCACCGACCTCGGCGAGCCGGGCACCGACGCGATCTACGGCCGTGGCCTCGTCGATCTCGGCAAGGCGTCGGGCGGCCCCGGCGCGATCGCGGCGGACGGCTTCCACGCCACGGTGGCGACCCGCGACGTCACCTTCTCCAACGACATCGGCGGGACCGGCGCGTTGCTGAAGGACGGCGGCGCCCGCCTGACCATGACCGGCCGCAACAGCTACGCCGGCGGCACCCGCGTCGCCGCCGGCACGCTGACGCTGAACGGGTCGCTGGCCAGCGCGGTGCGGGTCGATTCCGGCGCGCGGCTGTCCGGCACCGGGACCATCGGCGCCGGTCTCGTCAACGACGGCACCGTGGCGCCGGGCAATTCCATCGGGACGCTGACGGTGCAGGGCGACTATGTCCAGCAGGCCGGCGGCCGGCTGGCGCTGGAGGTGGACGGGACGCGCGGCGACGCGCTCGCCGTGGGGGGCGACGCCGTGCTCGACGGCGGCATCGACGTCACCATCGCGGACGGTGCGAAGATCAAGGATCTCGACCTGCGCGTCGTCAGCGCCGCCGGAACCCTGTCCGGCCAGCTCCAGGTCGGCGGCGTGACGCCCTTCCTGCGGGGCAACGCCCTGTCCGGCGCCCACGACGTCACGCTGACGCTGCGCCGCGACTTCGCGCTGCCCGCCGCCACGGCCAACCAACGGGCCGTCGCCGGCCACCTGAACGCCTCCTACCTCACCAGCGCGCAGGGCGATCTCGACGCGGTTTTCGGGGCGCTCGACGGGCTGGCCGGCGCGGAAGAGGGGCGGGGGGCGCTCGACAGCCTCTCGGGCCACGAGCTGGCCTCGCTTGCCGTCGCCGGCCGGCACGCCCAGACGCTGTTCATGCAGCGGATCGGCGACCGGCTGGCCCAGCGCCGCGTCGGCCTGACCGATCCCGCCAGCCCGTCGCTCTGGCTGTCGGGCATCGGCGGCCTGTCGAACACCCGGTCCGACGGCAACGGTCCAGCCCTGCGCAGCCGTGCCGCCGGCTTCGCGCTGGGTGGCGATCACGCCATCACGCCGGATCTCGTCGGCGGCTTTGCGGGCGGCTACACGCGCGGACGGCTGACCTCCGGGGAGGCGCGCGGCGACACCACGGCGTGGCACGCGGCGGTCTACGGCACGGCGGTGCTGGGAGCGGCCTTCGTCGACGGGTTGGTCGGCTACAGCCGGGGCGAAACCGACGTCAGGCGGCGGATCGCCATCGGGTCGCTCGACCGCACCGCCACGGCGTCGCCGACCTCCGACGGAATGGGCGCCGCGGTCGAGGCCGGCACGGCGCTGACGTTCGGCGCCGTCACCCTGACGCCCTCGGCCCGGCTCGACTGGCAGCGCGTCGCGGTGGACTCCTTCACCGAGCGGGGGGCGGGTTCCGCCGGCCTGTCGGTGTCGCCGCAGGCCTACGACCTGCTGGCGCCGTCGATCGGGCTGTCGGCGCGCACCAGCGTGGCGGCCGGCGACTCGTTGCGGGTGTCGCCGCAGGCCCATGTCCGCTGGCAGCACAATCTGGGCGACGCGGCGCCCGGTATGAGCGCCGGGCTGGTCGGGGCGCCGGGCGCCGCCTTCGCGGCGGACGGCAGCCGGCCGGGACGCGACGTCGGGCTGTTCGGCGTCGGCCTCGACATCGCGGGGGAGCAGGCCCTGCGCGTCAATGTGGGCTACGATCTGTCGGTGTCCCGCCACCAGACCGGTCACAGCCTGACCGCCGGCTTGAAATACGCGTGGTGACAGGCGTGCGCCGCCGGTTCATGGCGGGGCCGGCCGCTTGATCCCCACGCGGCGGAGGCCGACGCGTGGGAATGCCGCGTCCTTACAGCAGCTTGCCCGGATTGAGGATGTTCCGCGGGTCGAACAGCCGCTTGATTCCGCGCATCAGCGCCATTTCGGCCGGCCCCTTGAGGTCGGCAAGGGACGCCCGCAGGCTCTGGCCGATGCCGTGCTCGGCGCTGATGGTGCCGCCGAGCGCAACGGCGCGGTCGTGGACCGCCGCGTTGATCGCGCGGACGATCGGCTCCAGCGGCTCGCCAGAGGTCCGCAACGCCTCGGGCAGGATCACCACCAGATGGATGTTGCCGTCGCCGATGTGGCCGACCGCGACGATTCGGGCGTCTGGCCGCAACGCCGCGACCGCCGCGCTGGCGCCGGCGACGAAGGCGGGGATTTGCGCGATGGGCACGGCGGTGTCGTGGCCGACGACGATGCCGCTCTTGCGGTTGGCCTCCGACACGCTGTGGCGCAGCGTCCACAGGGCGGCGGCCTGGGCGCCGCTGCGGGCGACCAGCGCGTCGGCGGCGGTGCCGTCCTCCAGCGCGCCGCCCAGCACCTCCTCCAGCCGGTCGGCCAGCGGCTGGCCGGGCAGCGTGTCGGTCACCTCGGTCAGCAGATACCAGGGCGTGCGCGTCTCCAGCGGGCGGATGGTGCCGGGGACGTGGGCGAGCACGGCGGCGAGCTGGCTTTCCGACAGGATCTCCGCCGCGGTGACGCGGTCGCCGAGCGTGGCGCGCAGGCGGGCGAAGACCTCCAGCGCGCCGTCGAGGCCGGGCAGGGCGGTCAGCGCGGTGGCGCTGCTCCTGGGGCGCGGAAACAGCTTCAGCACGGCGGCGGTGACGATTCCGAGCGTGCCCTCCGCCCCGATCAGCAGATGCTTGAGGGCGTAGCCGGTGTTGTCCTTGCGCAGCGAGCGCAGCCCGTTCCACACCGTCCCGTCGGGCAGCACCGCCTCCAGCCCGAGCACGAGGTCGCGCATCGGGCCGTAGCGCAGCACGGCGGTGCCGCCGGCGTTGGTGGCGATGGCGCCGCCGATCTGGCAGGTGCCCTCGCTGCCGAGGCTCATCGGGAACAGCCGGTTGGCCTCCTCGGCCGCAAGCTGGATCTGGGCCAGCGTGCAGCCGGCCTCCACCGTCACGGCGTCGCCGGTGCGGTCCAGCGCGCGGACGCGGTTCAGGCGCGCCAGCGACAGCACCAGCGCCGTGCCGGAGGAATCCGGGATGGCGCCGCCGACGACCCCGGTGTTGCCGCCCTGTGGCACCAGCGGGATCCGCCGGTCGGCGCAGAGGCGGACGAGTGCGGCCACCTCCGCCGTGTCGGCCGGGCGGACGACGGCGAGCGCCGCCCCCCGGTAACGCCCGCGCCAGTCGGCGAGGAAGGGGGCCGTGTCGGCGGCGGTCAGGACATGGTCCGGCCCGACGACCGCCCGCAGGTCGGCGATGACGCTGTCCATCATCTCACAGGCCGAGATAGGCGGTCTTGATGCGCGGGTCGGCCAGCAGGGTGTGCGCGGCCTCCTGCATGACGACGCGGCCGGTCTCCAGCACATAGGCGCGGTCGGCCAGCCGCAGGGCGAGATCCACCCGCTGCTCGACCAGCAGCACGGTGATGCCGGTGCCGTGCAGGTTCCTGATGGTGTCGGCCAGCGTGTCGACCATGATCGGCGCGAGGCCGAGCGAGGGTTCGTCCAGCATCAGGCATTTCGGGTTGGCCATCAGGCCGCGCGCGATCGCCACCATCTGCTGCTGGCCGCCGCTCATGGTGCCGGCCTTCTGGGCGTGGCGCTCGGACAGCACCGGAAAGAGGTCGTAGACCCAGCGCAGCCGTTCGGGGAAGCCCATCGCGCCCGGCCGGCCGCGCAGGGCGCCGAGTTCCAGATGCTCCAGCACCGTCATCTCGGGGAACAGCAGCCGGCCCTCCGGGACATGGACGAGGCCTCGCTCGATGATCTGGTGCGGCGCCAGCCGGTCGATGCGCTCGCCCTCGAAGACGATGCTCCCGCCCGACGGGCGCAGCAGGCCGGAGATCGCCTTCAGCGTCGTCGTCTTGCCGGCGCCGTTGGAGCCGACCAGCGTGACGATCTCGCCCGCCTCGACGCTCAGCGACACGTCGTGCACCGCCTCGCGGTGGCCGTAGCTGACCTGAAGCTTCTCGACCTTAAGCATCGACCGTCTCCCGTCCCAGATACACGCGGATCACCTCAGGGTCGTTGAGCACCTGGGACGGTGGCCCCTCGGCGATCTTCACCCCGTGGTCGAGCACGAACAGCCGGTCGCAGACGGCGGCGACGACGCGCATGTGGTGCTCGACCAGCAGCACGGTCACGCCGCGCGCCCGGATGCGGCGGATCATCTCGACCAGCCGCTGGCCCTCCTCCGGGTTCATGCCGGCGGCCGGCTCGTCGAGCAGCAGCAGGCGCGGCTGGGCGGCCAGCGCGATGGCGATCTCCAGCCGGCGCTGCTCGCCGTAGGACAGCGCGTCGGCCAGCGTGTCGGCCCGGTGGTCAAGGTCGCAGAAGGCGAGGGTCTCCATCGCCCGGCGGTGCAGGTCGGCCTCCTCGTTGCGATAGGCGGCGGTGCGGAAGACGGCGGCGCCCCAGCCGGCCTTCGTCGTGCGGTAGGCGGCGCTGCGCACGTTGTCGAGCGTGCTCAGGCTGGGGAAGACGCTGGTGATCTGGAAGGTGCGCGAGACGCCGCGCTGGCCCATGGCGTGCGACGGCAGCCCGGTGCAGTCGGCGCCGTCGAAGCGGATGCGCCCGGCCGAGGGCGGCAGCGAGCCGCCCAGCATGTTGAACAGCGTCGTCTTGCCGGCGCCGTTCGGGCCGATCAGCCCGACCACCTCGCCGGCGCGCACCGACAGCTCGACGTCGCGCACCGCCGTCAGGCCGCCGAACACGCGGGTCAGGCCGCTGACGGAGAGGATTTCCCCATTCATGGCGGTGCTCATTTGGCGCCTCCTTCGGCGTGGCGGGGGCCGCGCCAGCGGCTCCACAGGCTGACCAGACCGCCCGGCAGGAAGACCACGGTGCCGGTCAGCAAGGCGGCGAAGACCACCATGCGCAGCGGCCCGGCGACGCGCAGCGATTCCAGCAGGCCGATGTAGACCAGCGCCCCCAGGATCGGCCCGGCGATGGTGCCGCGCCCGCCGACGACGACGACGATGATCAGCGCCGCGACGTTGTGCACGCCCATGATGTCGGGGGTGATGACCTTGATGTAGTGGGCATAGATGGCGCCGCCGACGCCGGCGATGGCGGTGGCGACGACGAAGCCCAGCAGCTTGGTGTGGAAGACGTTGACGCCGAGCGAGGCGGCCAGCGGCGCGTTCTCGCGCACGGCGATGAAGGCGCGGCCGGTGCGGCTGTTGACCAGCGCGTGGCACAGGAAGGCGACGATCAGCACCAGGGCGAGCACGAGATAGTAGGTCTCGCGCGCCTCGGCGAAGGTGATGGGGCCGAGCGACAGCGGCGGGATGTTGGAGATGCCCATCGGCCCGCGCGTCAGATCCACCCAGTGGTTGGTGACGGTGTAGAGGATCGAGCCGAAGCCCAGCGTCAGGATGGCGAACTGCGGCCCGACGACGCGCAGCGCCGCGTAGCCGATGACCAGACCGAACAGCGCTGCGACGATGCCGGCCAGCGGCAGCCCGATCAGCGGCGGCAGGCCGAGTTGGGTCGAGAGGATTGCCGAGGTGTAGGCGCCGACGCCGACGAAGGCGGCGTGGCCGAAGGACAGCTCGCCGAGATAGCCGATGATGATGTTGAGGCTGAGCGCCAGCAGCGCGTACAGCATCCACAGCACCAGCAGATGCTCCAGATAGGCGTTGCCGGCCAGGAAGGGCAGGATTCCGAGCAGCAGCGCGCCGCCCGCGAGCCCCAGCGTGCCGCCGGGAATGCCGCCCGGAACGCCGGTGGAGGTTCCGGGAGAGGAGGCGGTGGTGTGAGTGCTCATCGCAGCCCCCTTGCCGTGCTGAACAGGCCGTTGGGGCGCCACAGCAGGACCGCGATGATCATCGCGTAGCCGATCGCCTCCATGAAGCCGAGGGAAATGTAGCCGCCGCCCAGCGATTCGATGACGCCGAGCAGCAGACCGGCGAACAGCGCGCCGGTGACGCTGCCGAGCCCGCCCATGATCACCACGATGAAGCCCTTCAGCACCGCCCAGTTGCCGATGGTCGGGAAGATCATCACGGTCGGTCCGACCAGCGCGCCGGAGAGTGCGGCCAGCCCGCAGGCCAGCGCGAAGGTGTAGCTGTGGACCAGCCCGATGTTGATGCCGGTCAGCGCGGCGCCGTCGGGATTCTGCGCGGTCGCCCGCATCATCTTGCCGAAGCGCGAGTAGCGGATGAAGAGATAGACCGCCACCAGCACCGCGACGGCGGCGCCGAACACCAGCACGCGCTGCTGGGTCAGGGTGACGGTGCCGATGTCGAGCACCTCGTCGGCGAAGGGGCTCTCGACGTATTTCGGGTCGGCGCCGAACAGCAGCTCGCCGCTGTTGGCGATCAGCAGGGCGAGGCCCAGGCTGGAGAGCAGGATGGTGAACTCGTGGTCGCGGCGCAGCGGCCAGAAGATCAGCTTGTTGGCGGCGACGCCGAGCGCCGCCACCACCACGGCGCCGAGCACGGCGGCGGTGATGTAGTCCAACCCCAACAGGGTTCCGGCAAAGTAGGTGAGGTAGGCGCCGAGCATGTAGAATTCGCCATGGGCGAAGTTCACGATGCGCAGCACTCCGAAGACCAGCGTCAGCCCGGTGGCGATGAGCACATAGGCCATCCCGTTGACCAAGCCGTTCGCGATCTGCTGGGCGAAGACGGTGACATCCATGGAGATGGGAACCTTCCCTTGTCGGGGTGCCGGAGGGACGGAGCGAGAATCCCTCTCCCGCCCCGGGAGAGGGAGGGGACCCGCTGCGCAGCGGTGGGGAGGGTGAGGGGCTAGCGGGCGTGCGGCTCAATCCATGCTGCCGATCGCCCCTCACCCTTCCCGCTTTGCGGGCCCCTTCCCTCTCCCGGGGCGGGAGAGGGAGAGACGGCACGGCTGGCGTCAGTCGCGGACGGCGACGATCTGCTTGCTCTTGACCTGGACGAGGTGGATCGGTTGGGTCGCCTGGCCCTGCTCGGAGAAGCGGACGTTGCCGAGCACGGTCGGGATCTCGTTCGCCTTCAGATAGGCGGCGATCTTGTCGTAGGCGCGCGGATCGCCGCCGGTGGCGGTGACGCCGGCCGCGATGACCTCGACGCCCTGCGCGCCGAGCGCCGCGATGAAGGACGGCTCGTTCTTGTAGGACTTGCGGTATTCCGCCAGCCACGGCTTCATCGAGGGCTGGCCGTTGTCCTCGACGAAGGGCGAGGCCGAATAGACGCTCTCCAGCGAGTTGCCCGACAGCTCGACCAGCTTGGGGTTCATGTTGCCGGCGGACGCGATCACCTTGCCGCGGAAGCCGGTCTGCCGGACCTGCCGGTAGATGGTGGCGCCCTGCGAGGTGTTGATCGCCGCCACATAGATGGCGTCCGGATTCATCGCCTTCAGCTTGGTCAGCGCGGTCGTGAAGTCCGTGTCGGTCCGGTTGTAGAACTCGTGACCCTTCACCTCGATGCCGCACGCGCCGAGCAGCTTGGTGTAGTTCTCAAGCTCCAACCGCCCCCAGTCGTCGTTGACGTTCATGAAGGCGACCGACTTCGGCTTGATCTGGTTGCAGATCGCCTTCGAATAGAAGCTGGACATCATCGCCGAGGTGGCGTTGAGGCGAAACAGGTACTTGTGGCCCTCTTCCGTCACCTTGGGGTGCTGCGAGCTGGTCATCACGGTGATGATCTTGTCCCGCGTGACCTCCTTCATCGACAGCGCCACGGCGCTGAACCAGCCGCCGATGATGAAGTCGACGTTGTCCTGCTCGATGGCGCGCTTGGCGGCGCTGACGCCGTCCTCGGGCGAGCCCTTGTCGTCGTAGGTGACCAGCTCCAGCTTGCGGCCGGCGACGCCGCCCTTGGCGTTGATGATGGCCGCCGCCGCCTGGGCGCCCTCCAGGCCGAGCTGGCCCTCGAAGGCGCCGGTGCCGCTCATCGGCCCGATGAGGGCGATGCGCACCGGCGGCTGCTGGGCCTGGGCGCCGGCCAGGGGGGCGAACAGGGCCAAGGCGGCCGCCGCCGCAATGAGATCGCGCCTTCCGAGCATGGTTTCCTCCGTTGATTGTCGCTTTGTTGAGTCGGGCCAGTGGGATGAGGCCGGCGCCGGTTCAGGCGCTCTTGAGGTATTTCTTTTGCAGTTCCTCGATCTCCGGGAAGCCGATGAAGTCGATGAAGCTGTTGTGGTCGGTGACCGGGCGCGGCAGATCCTTGGTGGACCGGCGCTGCGCCAGCGCCGCCAGATTCTCCTTCAGCGCGGAGGCCACCGTCATCAGCGGCACCAGCGCGTAGGTCGCCATGCCGGCGACCTCCTCGACCTCGGCCGGCGACAGGTCCTTCTCCAGCCAGCCCAGCAGTTGCAGCGACAGCGGCACGCCGACCGCCTCGCGCATCGCCCGCAGCCCGTCGATCGAGCTGAAGCATTTGCTGATCGGCTGGATCATGTCGGCGCCGGCCTCGGCATAGGCGCGACCGCGCTTCATCGCCTCGGCCGGATCGACCGCGTCGGTGCGGGCGATGATCAGCATGTTGGGGTCGCGGCGGGCGGCGACGGCGGCCTGGATCTTGGCGACCCCCTCGTCCAGCGGGATCACCTCGACCCCGCCGACGCAGATCGGGCAGCGCTTGGGCGCCACTTGGTCCTCCATGATGACGGCCGAGACGCCGGCCGCCTCGAACTCGCGGATCGTGCGCATGACGTTGATGGCGTTGCCGTAGCCGGTGTCGATGTCGGCGATCACCGGCAGCTTGACCGCCGAGACGACGTTGCGCACCACCGTCAGGTTCTCCGACATGGTGTACAGCTCGGCGTCCGGCTGGCCGAGGAAGGAGGCGGACACGCCGAAGCCCGAGGTCATCAGGGCGTCGAAACCGGCCTGCTCGATGAAGCGGGCCGACAGCGCGTCGTAGGCGCCGGCCGACCAGACGGTCTTCCGCGCGAGAATGCGGTTGCGGAACTCAGGCCCCCTGGACATGCTCGCTTCCTTTCCGTTCGCGTTGTTCAGCAGCTTGGCGTTTCAGGTAGGGGACGAGGCCGCCGGCCTCGATCATCTCGGCGTCCGACTGCGGTGGCGGCTCGAAGGCGATCTCCGTCCCCTGGGTGACGTTGCGGATGGTGTGGGTAGTCCAATCCACCTCCAGCTCGTCCCAGCGCCGGACGAAGCCGAGGATTCCGGGGCAGCTCACCTGCGGGAAGCCCATGCTGATCTCGCCGCGCCAGTAGCCGGGCGAGAAGGACTCCGCGATCACCCCGGTGATGCCGAGGTGCCGCATCGCCTTCATCGGCGGGTAGTGCGGGTGGCCGTAGCCGAAGTTGTCGGCCCCGACCAGCAGGTCGCCGGGCTTCACCTTGGTGGCGAAATCCGGGTCGTAGGGCTGCATGGCGAGCTTCGCCAGCTCCTCCACGTCGGTGATCTTGATGTTCTTGACGCCGACGATCTGGTCGACGTCGAAATTGACCTCGTCGAAGATGTAGGCGACGCGGCCGCGCAAGGGGTTGAGCGCCATGGCGGGCCTCACAGATAGGGGCGCGGATCGGCGATCCGGCCCTCGATGGCGGAGGCCGCGACGACGGCGGCGTTGCACAGGTAGATCTCTGAATCCGGGCTGCCCATGCGGCCGCGCACGTTCAGCGTCCCGGTGGACACCGCGCGCTGGTTGGCGGTCATCGTCGCGATGCGGCCGAAGCAGTAGTCGCAGCTCGGCGAGGAGACGAAGGCGCCGGCCTCCACCAGGGTGGCGATCAGCCCCTCGCGCGCCGCCGCCGCCATCAGCTCCTGGCTGGTCGGGATGATGTGCAGCGAGACGCCGCCCTTCACCTGACGGCCGTTCAGGATCCTGGCCGCGACGCGCATGTCCTCCAACCGGCCCGAGGCGCAGGATCCCAGATAGCCGGCGTGGATCTCCAGGCCCAGGAATTCGGTCAGGTCGCGGGTGTCGGCCGGGGTCGGCGGCACCACGACGATGGGCTCCAGCGCCGACAGATCGACCTCGTGGACCGCCGAATACTCGGCGTCCGCGTCGCTCGACACCGGATCGAGTTTCTTGCGGGCGCGCGGCAGGGCGTAGTCGAGCCGCACCGGGTCGGGGTTGACGATGGCGGTCAGCGCCCCGGTGAACATCGCCAGCCCGGTGATGGTCTGAAGACCTTCCGTGCTCATCGCCGCCGCCGCCGGCCCGCCGATCTCCAGCACCTGGAAGCGGCAGGAGCTGGGGCCGAGCACGCGGACCAGATGATGGAAGACGTCGCGCGCCATCACGCCCGGCCGCAAGGAGCCGTGCAGGTTCACCCGCACGGTGTGCGGCACGCGCAGCGACACGGTGTCGCTGACGAAGGCTTCCAGCACGTTGCGGCGCAGCCCGATGGCGAGCGTGCCGAAGGTGCCCATCTGGCTGACATGGCCGTCGAAATGGACGGCGAAGGCGCCGGGCGTCGCGTAGCCGACCTCGCAGGCCACCTGATGGCCGATGCCGCGCCGTTCGAACAGCGGCACCTTGTTCTCCGCGCACCAGTTGCGCGTGTTGATGTGCAGCTCCTCTTCCTTGGCGGTGGCGGTCGGCACCATGTGGTCGATGAAGATGCCGAAGCGCTCCGGCTCGGCGACCCGCTCGATGCCGAAATCCTCCTTCATCGTCTTGAAATAGACGTCGGTGTATCCGGGGAAGTCGTAGGCGAGGACGAAGTCCGGCTTCGCCTTGATGTCCTGGCCGGCGCGGACGGCGGGCAGCCCCGCCGCGCGCGCCAGGATCTTCTCGGTGATGGTGTGGCCCATGGCGGCGGTCTCCGTTCCGGTGCGCTCAGTCGAGGCCGAGCGCGCCGGGATTCATCAGGCCCTGCGGATCGACGGCGCGCTTGACGCCTTCGAGCAGCGCCCAGGTCTCGGGCGAAAGGATTTCGCGGAAGGGGTAGTCGCGGGCGACCTGCCAGCTGATGCCGCCGAGTCCCGCGTAGAGTTCCTGCGTGGCGCGGCGCAGCTCCGCCACCGCCTGCCGGGTGCCTGGGTTGGCCGGACGGTCGCGCCAGGGGCGCACCACCTCCTCGCCCAGGCTGGCGGCGTGCAGCGGGGTGATCTCGTCGTCCCAGTAGAAGGCCGGCTCCAGGAAGAAGTCGTTGCCGACCGTCATCGTCATCACCGAATAGATGATGCCGTGAGTCTCCATGAAGGCGCGCTTCCCGGCAAAGAAGGCGTCGTTGGCGTCGACCACCTTGGCGGCGTCGCCGAGCGGGAAGACGGCGTGGATGGGAACCCAGCGCTGGCCGTCGCGCCCCAGCATGCCGCGCACCGGCCCGAAGGGCTTGGAGCGCATCACCTTGGGCACGCTGTTCTCGATCTCGGTGCCGTGGCGCTTGCCGATGGCGCGCAGCGTGTCCAGCGAATGGCGCAGTTCGCCGTCGGTGCGCCCCTCCACCACCAGATGGAGGGTGAAGTTGTGCGCCTTGAGGAAGGCGGTGCCGGCGGTCGCCACGCCCAGCGCGTCCTTGGCGCCCTGGAGCAGCGACTTGCCGCCCATGGCGAGGTTGCCGAGTGTCTTCAGCCCGTCCGACAGCTTGTTGACGCTGGCCGAATGCTCGATCTTGGTGCGGTCGATGCCGAAGCCTTCCGAGACGCAACGCGAGCGCGCCATCTCGACCTGGGCCGCCGCCATCGCCTGCATGGTCGGGAAGCCGAAGGACAGGAAATCCACCTTCTCCGGGTGCGGGTAGAGGCGCAGGGTGGCCGAGACCTTCAGCCCCATCGCCCCGTTGTCGCCGAGGAAGAGGCCGGTCAGGTCGGGACCGCCGAAGCGGTTGAAGGGCTTGGCGCCGACGCGCCCGCCCGATCCGGTGGTGACCTTGCGGCCGTCGGCCAGCACGACCGTGACGCCGAGCACCGTCTCCGCCACCGTGCCGTGGACGCCGGAGCCGAAGAAGGCGCTGTTCTGCGACAGGGCGCCGCCGATGGTGGCGTTGATGCCCGACAGTGGCCCCCAATAGCCGGTGCGCAGGCCGGTGCCCTCCAGCGCCTCGTTCAGCGCCGCCCAGGTGCAGCCGGTCTCGACCGTCACATATTGGTCGGCGGTGTTCAGCTCGACGACGCGGTTCAGCTTGCGGCCGTCGACGATGATCGAATCCGGGCGCTTGGGCAGATAGCCCTTGGTGTAGGACATTCCGCCGCCGCGCGGCACGATGGCGACGCCGGCCTTCGCGGTGGCGGCCACGGCGGCGGCGGCCTCGTCGGCCGTGCGCGGCAGGACGATGGCGAGCGGGGCAACGCCCGGCTGCCAGAAGACGTCGTTGGCGTAGAAGTTGCGGCTCTTCTCGTCGTCCAGCACGGCTTCGGCGCCGAGGGCGGCGCGCAGGTCGTCGAGCAGGGTGGCCGGCAGGGTGGCCGAGCCTTCGAGGGCGGCGATGCTCATCGAAATGTGCCTCTGCGTCAGAGTGTCGAAAAACTCGGGTCGTTGGATCGGTGGCGCCCGGCTTTTTTGAGCCCTCTCCCGCCCCGGGAGAGGAAGGGGACCCATGCGGAGCATGGGGAGGGTGAGGGGTTCTCCGGGAACAATAGGCTTTGATCCTCGGATACCCCCTCACCCTTCCCGCTGTCGCGAGCCCCTTCCCTCTCCCGGGGCGGGAGAGGGAATCTCGCTGCCGGCGCTCACACCGTCCCGTTCAGTGGCTCGAAGCGGAAATCCTCGCCGCGACGGCGCACGAAGCCGGTGTGCGGCGCGCCGAAATGGGCGGGGAAGACCAGGGCTTCGCGGTCGGCGGCGAAATCCAGCAGGCGGCGGCGCGTCGCCACCGCCTCGGTCTGGTCCTCGCAGAAGCGGCTGTTCCAGGTGGGCCGGGTGATCTGCATCGGCTGGTGCAGGCAGTCGCCGGTGAACACCGCCGCGTGGCGGCCGGACTCCAGCGTGACGAAGAGCTGGCCCGGCGTGTGGCCGGGCGCCAGCTCGACCTCCAGCCCGTCGAGGATGCGGTCGCCGCTCTCGATCAGCTCGACCTGGCCCGCCTCCCACACCGGCATCACGCTGTCCTCCATCACCGGGCCGTTGCCCGGCATGGTGACCAGGCCGCCGGTCGGCGAGCGCCAGTGCGCGAACTCCTTGGCGCCGTAGATGTAGCGGGCGTTGGGGAAGGTCGGCACCCAGCGGCCGTCCACCCATTGGGTGTTCCAGCCGACATGGTCGATGTGCAGGTGGGTGTTGATGACCAGCGTCACCTCCTCGGGCCGCACGCCGGCCTCCTTGAGGCGCTGGAGGTAGGGCTTGTCGAGCATGTGGAAGCGCTCGAAGCCCGGCGTGTCGCGGTGCTTGCCGTTGCCGCAGCCGGTGTCGATCAGGATGACGTGGTCGCCGGTGCGGATCAGCCAGGAATGCATGCTCGACATCAGGCGGCGCGACGCCGGGTCGAGGAAGTTCGGGGCCGCGAGATCGGGATCCGCCTCGAGGATGGCGTCCTCATAGGCCGGGAACAGGAAGGCCGGATCGAAGCCCGGCGTCAGCATCTCCTCGATCCGCGTGACCGTGAAGGCGCCCAGCGAAATGGTGTGGGGCGAAATGGTGTGGGGGGTCTGGGTGTGGGCGATGGTGGTCATCCGCCTCCCCTCCTGCCGTTTGTTCTGTTTGTTCGCAAAGGAAACCATTTGCCATGAAGAGTGTCAACAGGCAAATATGGTATCACTCTGCAACACCGATGGGCGGACCCGACATTGGGCTTGCGCAACGGGGCGCGACCAACGAATGCTACCGGAACGGGATGAATCCGACCGGTTCGGGACCCGGCGGCTCGCCATCCACGAGAGGTTTTGCTTATGGACAAGGATCAGGACGACACCCAGGGCGCCGAGCAGGCCACGGAACAGGGGACGGAGCAAGGGACGGAAAAGAACGGGCTGAGCGTCCGCGCCGTGTCCCGCGCGCTCGCCGTGCTGCGCAGCTTCTACCAGGAGGGGCCGTCGCTCTCGCTGACCGAGATCGCGGGGGCGGCGAAGCTCGACAAGGGCACGGCCCGGCGCATCCTGCTGACGCTGGTGCAGGACGGCTTCGCGGTGTTCGACGCGCAGACCCAGAAATACAGCCTCGGGCTGGAGATCCTGAAGCTGGCCGGGGTGGTGCCGGAGCGGCGCGATCTGCGCCAGATCGCCGCCACCGTGCTGTCGCGGTTGGCCAAGGCCACCGGCAGCACGGTCTTCCTGTCGGTCTATCACGACGGGGCCGCCATCTGCCTCGACCAGTTCCACAGCGACCGCTCGGTCGAGGTGCGCTGGTGGATCGTCGGCGGGCAGTTGCCGATGAACTGCGGCGCCGCCCCGCGCGTGCTGCTCGCCTTTCTGGCGGAGGAGGAGGTGGCGCGGGTGCTGGCGCGCGGCACCACCCGCCTGACGCCCTATACCACCACCGATCCGGCCGTGCTGCTGGAGGAGCTGGAGACGGTGCGGCAACGCGGCTGGGCGGTGGCGGTGGACGACGTCTACGAGGGCCTGTCGGCCATCGCCATGCCGGTCTTCGACCCCGACGGCGCGCTGGTCGCCTCGGTGAGCCTGACCGGCCTGACCCCGCACATCATCCGCAACGGCCAGCCGGCCTTCCTGGAGGAGCTGCGCGGCGCGGTGCGCGACATCTCGGCCAATCTCTACCCCGGTCGGGTGCCGCCCCTGCACCGGGCGGCGCGGGCGCAGTTGGCGCTCGGCGATTGAGACGGCAACGGCCGGAGCGATCGCTCGCTCCGGCCGTTGTATCGCTGAGCAACACTGATTTCGGTGAATGGAATTCGGCCGCTCCGGCCGCGCTCTCGCCCCTCTCCCGTCCGGCGGGCGAAGGGCGCCCGAATTCCGTCAGCTCTTGGTCCGGGGATCGTGGGTGTGGTGGATGTCGCGCTCCCCGCCGCCGCCGGAGATGTGGCTGCGCTCGGTGTTGGTCGGCTCGCCGGGGCGGGGGTGCTTCTCGGCGGGGGCCTGCGGCTTGTCGGCGTTCTGCCGGCTGCTGCCGGGGCCGCCGTGATGGCGGTCGGTGGCCTCGTGTCGCTTCGTCATGATGGGTCTCACCGGTCCTGTTGAAGGCCTTGATGGGTGGTGTTCTGGGCGGCGTTGCCCTGGCGGTCCTGCTCCTTCAGGTTCGCCGGCGGCGCGTTGCCGGCCGCCGTGTCGGCCGGGGCGCTCTCCGGCACGCCGGCCGGACCCTTGTTGCTGCGTCCGGCGGGCGGGACGGGGGGAATGTGCTTGGTCATCGAAGCCGCTCCTGCGGTTGAAGACAGTTCCTCTCCAACAGGGGCGCGTCGCGGCGGGTTCCCCGTTCCGCCGCCGCAACGCTTGCATGCGAAGAAATCGGGAGGGCGGGGGATAATCCGCCCCTTATGCTCCCGGCCCATGCCGCACAGCCCATCGCCCGCCCCATCCGCCGCCGCGCCGTCCCCCGCCGTTCCCGCCGCCGACGGCCTTCCGGTTCCGCAGCGTTATTGGGCGATGGCGGCGATGACGGCGGCGCTGGTCATGGCGGTGCTGGACGGCGTGGTCGCCACCATGGCCCTGCCGACGATCCAGCGCGAGTTCGCCATCGACGCGGCGCAATCGATCTGGGTGGTGAACGCCTACCAGATCGCCGTCACCATCTCGCTGTTCCCGCTCGCCTCGCTGGGCGACATCCTGGGCTACCGCCGGGTCTACTGGGGCGGGCTGGCGGTGTTCACCGTGGCGTCGCTGGCCTGCGCGCTGGCGGATTCGCTGCCGCTGCTGACGGCGGCGCGGGTGCTCCAGGGACTCGGCGGCGCCGGCATCATGAGCGTCAGCCTGGCGCTGGTCCGCCACATCTACCCGACGGCCCAGCTCGGGCGCGGGGTGGGCTACAATGCGCTGATCGTCGCGGTGACGACGGCGGCCGGCCCCAGCGTCGCGGCGCTGATCCTCTCCGTCGCCTCCTGGCCGTGGCTGTTCGCCGTCAACGTGCCGATCGGGCTGGCGGCGCTGGCGGTCGCGGCGAAGGCGCTGCCGCATTCGCCGCGCTCCGTCCACAGCTTCGACACGGCGGGTGCCGCGCTGAACGCGCTGACGCTCGGGCTGGCGATCCTCGGCTTCAAGGGGCTGGACGGCAGCCAGCCGCACTGGATGACCGGGCTGGAGCTGGGCGGCGCGCTGGCCTTCGGCGTGGCGCTGGTGCGGCGCGGGCTGTCGCAGGCGGCGCCGCTGCTGCCGGTCGATCTGCTGCGCCGGCCGGTCTTCGCCCTGTCGGTGGTGACGTCGGTCTGCTCCTTCGCGGCGCAGAACATCGCTTTCGTGGCGCTGCCCTTCTTCTTCGAGGACGTGCTGGGGCGCAGCCAGGGCGACACCGGCCTGCTGATGACGCCCTGGCCGGTGGCGGTGGCGCTCGTCGCTCCGCTGGCCGGACGGCTGGCCGACCGCTACGAGCCGAGCCTGCTGAGCGGCGCCGGGCTGGCCCTGTTCGCCGCCGGGCTGGCGCTGATGGGGACGCTGCCGGCCGACCCGGCCTTCTGGGACGTGGCGTGGCGGATGGCGCTGGCCGGCTTGGGCTTCGGCCTGTTCCAGACGCCCAACAACAAGGTGCTGGTCAGCAGCGCGCCCAAGGAGCGCAGCGGCGGGGCCAGCGGCATCCAGGCGACCGGCCGGCTGCTCGGCCAGACGCTGGGGGCGGCGGCCGTCGGCCTGCTGTTCAGCGGGCTGGGCAAGGCCGACGGCACGGTGTGGTCGATGGCGCTGGGCGCCGGCCTGTGCCTCGTCGCCTGCCTGACCGGCAGCCTGCGCCGCCGCGTCCGCTGAGCGGACGCGCTCCCGGCCGCCGGCGCCGGCGGATCATTCCTGACGGATCATTCCTGACGCATCATTGGCGCCGGATCAGCGTGCGCTGGTCGATGCCGTAGGCGAAGCCCGGCGCCTGGGCGAGTTCGGCGGCGTCCATGTCGAGCGTCGGGGTGCCGTCGTCCATCTTCAGGGCCGTCACCGGCACCGTCACCATCTTGGCTCCCAGTCCCAGCACGTCGTTGGGGGCGAGCACGACACGGGCGATGCGCCCGTCTGGTTCCGCCATGGTGAAGTCGAGGATCCGGCCGCCGACCTGGCCGTCGCGGGTGCGCAGCTCGGTTCCGACCATCGCCTGCGCCTGGGGCGCCGTCAGCGCGTCCGGCGGCAGCGAGGCGACCGGCGGCGACGGGTTCTGCACCTCGTTGGAGGGCGCCGAGCCGCCGACGCCCGACGGCGAGGCCAGCGGGTCGGTGGTCGGCCGGTCGTCGGGGCGCGGCGCGGTCATCAGCGGCGGCGGCGCGGCGGCCGGCGGCACCGTCTGGGCGGTCGTGCTGCGGCCGGGTTCGGTCTGGTCGGGGTTGACGATCTGGGCCTGGGCGGCTCCCGCGAGCAGCAGGGCGGCGGCGGGCAGGGCGAACAGGAGAGGGCGGGGCATGGGACGGGCCTTCCGGTGGGGAAAAGAGCTTTTTCCCTAAACACCCGGAAGCGGCTCCGGGTTGCCGGCCCGGCTTTCGGATCCCCGCTATTCCGTTCAGTCGCGCTTCAGCAGGAAGACGCCCTGTTCGCCCAGAAGGTTGGCGAAACCCGAATGCGCCCGGCCGGTGACGCGGCCGGCGCGGTCGAGAATGCGGGCCTGCTCGATGCGGATTCCCATCTCCTCGGTCAGCACGACGAAGTCGCGCAGCGTGCAGAAATGGATGTTGGGCGTCTCCCACCACTGGTAGCCCAACTTTTCCGTCACCGGCATCCGCCCGGTCAGCAGAAGCTGGAGCCGGACGCGCCAATAGCCGAAATTCGGCACCGAGACGATGGCGCGCCGGCCGATGCGGCACATCAGGTCCAGCACCTCGCGCGGGTTGCGCATCGCCTGGAGGGTCTGGCCGAGGATCACATAGTCGAAGGCGTCGGCCGGGTAGTCCTTCAGGTCGGTTTCGGCGTCGCCCTGGATCACCGACAGGCCCTGCGCCACGCATTGCCGGACGCCGTCCATGCTCAGCTCGATGCCACGACCATCGACGTTCTTCGCGTGGGTCAGATAGTCGAGCAACGCGCCGTCGCCGCAGCCGACGTCCAGCACGCGGCTGCCCGGTTCCACCATCTCGGCGATCAGCTTCAGGTCGTCACGGATGTCCACGGTCTGTCTGGTCCTCGGCTTCTCGGGTCGTCAGCGGGCGCGGCGGCGGACGGTCAGGCCGCGATGCTCGGCGCAACCCTCCAGGAAGCCGTGGATGACCTGATGGAACTCCGGTTCGTCCAGCAGGAAGGCGTCGTGGCCCTTGTCGGTCTCGAACTCGACGAAGCTGACGTTGGCGGCGACGGCGTTCAGCGCGTGGACGATGGCCCGCGACTCGGCGGTCGGGAACAGCCAGTCGCTGCTGAAGCTGGCGAGGCAGAAGCGCACCGGCGTGGTCTTGCCGCCCGGCCGGAAGGCGTTGGCCAGCGTTCCGCCCGCGTCGGCCGCGAGGTCGAAATAGTCCATCGCGCGGGTGATGTAGAGGTAGGAGTTGGCGTCGAACCGCTCGACGAAGGCCGCCCCCTGGTAGCGCAGGTAGCTCTCCACCTGGAAATCGGCGTCGAAGCCGTAGGTGATGGACTTGCGGTCCTGGAGGTTGCGCCCGAACTTGCGGTGCAGCGCGGTTTCCGACAGGTAGGTGATGTGCGCCGCCATGCGCGCCACCGCCAGACCGGACTCCGGACGGGTGCCTTCCAGCAGGTAGTTGCCGCCGCGCCATTCGGGGTCGGCCATGATCGCCTGACGCCCGACCTCGTGGAAGGCGATGTTCTGCGCCGAATGGCGGGCGGCGGTGGCGATGGGGCAGGCCGCGAACACCGATTCGGGGTAGGCGACCGCCCATTGCAGCACCTGCATCCCGCCCATCGAGCCGCCGATCACGCAGAACAGCTGGTCGATGCCGAGATGCTCGACCAGCAGCTTCTGGGCGCGCACCATGTCGCCGATGGTGATGACCGGGAAGGACAGGCCGTAGGGCTGGCCGGTCGTCGGGTTGATGTCCTTCGGGCCGGAGCTGCCCAGGCAGCCGCCCAGCACGTTGGAGCAGATGACGAAATAGCGGTCGGTGTCGACCGGGCGGCCGGGGCCGACCAGCATCTCCCACCAGCCGGGCTTGCCGGTGACCGGGTGCCTCTCAACCACGAAATGGTCGCCGGTCAGGGCGTGGCAGATCAGGATCGCGTTGGACCTGTCGGCGTTCAGCGTGCCGTAGGTCTGGTAGGCGATCTCGAACGGGCCCAGCTCGGCGCCGCTGTCCAGCCGCATCGGGGTGGTCACGCCCAGCCGGACCCGCTGGCCGGGCAGGGGACCCGCGTCGGCGGGAACGACGACGGAGGGTTGGGACGCGGGCATGGGCGCTTGGAAGCCTTGGGCGGGACGGGAACCGTATAGCTACGAAGCCGGGCTTCGGAGTGTCAACGTTTTCTTTGATTTTGCGGCGCATGCGGACTACTACTATCCGGCTTTGCCTCCGACGGTTTTGTGAATCGATGTCTCCCGCCCGGACCCCGCTCGACGATTTGCGCCGCGAGATCGACCAGATCGACGACGCGCTCCACGATCTGCTGATGCGCCGCGCCGCGGTGGTCGAGCGCATCGGCGCCGCCAAGGGCGCGCCGGGGCAGGCCATCTACCTGCGTCCGGCGCGCGAGGCCTCGATCCTGCGCCGCCTGATGGCGCGCCACACCGGAACCTTCCCGGCCCAGGTCGTCGTCCGCATGTGGCGGGAGATGATCACGGCGCTGACCCGCATCCAGGGCCCCTTCGCCGTCGCCGTCCACGCGCCGGAGGACAAGCGTGGCTTCTGGGACGTCGCCCGCGACCATTACGGCAGCTTCGTGCCGATGACCGCCGTCAACACCCCGGCGGCGGCGCTGCGCGCCGTGTCGGACGGCACGGCGACGGTCGCGGTGGTGCCCTATCCGGCCGAGGACGACAACGACCCCTGGTGGCGCTTCCTGGTTTCGGCCGACGCCAATCGGCCCCGCGTGGTCGCCCGCCTGCCCTTCGGCGGGCGCGGCAACGCCCGTGGCGAGAACCGCGACGCGCTCGCCATCGCCGTGGCGGCGCACGAGCCGACCGGCGACGACCGCACCCTGCTCAGCATCGAGATCGGTGGCGACCTCAGCCGCGGCCGGCTGAAGGACATGCTGGAGGCCTGCGGCCTGCCGCCCGTCGGCTTCTGCTCCTGGCATTCCGGTGGGGGGCATTCCAGCGGAGGGCACGCCGGCGGCGGCCATCACGGCGGCCCCTCCATCCATCTGGTGGAGATCGCCGATTTCGTCGATCCCGCCGACCCCCGCCTGACCGCGCTGGTCGAGCGGTCCGGGGACATCCCGGTGCGGGTCAACACCGTCGGCGGCTACGCCGTGCCGCTGCCGCTGTAAGCGCTCCCAAACCCACAACTCCCAAACCAGCCACGCCTCTTTTTGGATTCGGAAGGTTCCACGCCATGACTCAGCCGAACGGCCCGGTGCCGCGTCCGGGGATTCTCGACATCGCCGCTTACGTCGGCGGCGAGCATTCCGGCCACATCCGGCTGGCGTCGAACGAAGGCGCGCTCGGCCCCAGCCCGCGCGCGGTGGAAGCCTACACGAACGCCGCGGCCACGCTGCACCGCTACCCGGACGGCGCGTCGGCCGCCCTGCGCGGCGCCATCGCCAAGCGCTTCAACCTGGACGCCGACCGCGTCGTCTGCGGCGCCGGGTCGGACGAGATCATCAGCCTGCTGATCCGTTCCTACGCCGGGCCGGGGGACGAGGTGCTGTATTCGCAGCACGGCTTCCTGATGTACCCGATCGGCGCCAAGTCGGTCGGCGCCACGCCGGTGACGGCGCCGGAGGACGGGCTGACCGCCAGCGTCGATTCGCTGCTGGCCCGCGTCACCCCGCGCACGAAGATCGTCTTCCTCGCCAACCCCAACAACCCGACCGGCACCTACCTGCCGGCGTCGGAGGTGGCGCGGCTGCACGCCGGGTTGCCGGCCAACGTGATCCTGGTGATCGACGCGGCCTACGCCGAATACATGAACCGCGAGGACTACACCGCCGGCGAGGAGCTGGTGGAGCGTTTCCCCAACGTGGTGATGACCCGCACCTTCTCGAAGATCTTCGCGCTGGGCTCGCTGCGCATCGGCTGGGCCTACGGCCCGGCGGGGATCGTCGACGTGCTGAACCGGGTGCGCGGGCCGTTCAACGTCTCGACCGCCGCCCATGTCGCCGGCATCGCCGCGATCGAGGACGTCGACTTCCTTGAGCGCTCGCGCCGCCACAACGAGACGTGGCGGGGGTGGTTCGCGGCCGAGGCCGAAAAGCTCGGCCTGACCGTGCATCCCAGCGTGACCAACTTCATCCTGGTCGATTTCAAGGGGCAGGCCGCCGGCAAGGACGACGCCGAGGCGGCGCGCCAGTTCCTGAAGGCGCGCGGCATCCTGGTCCGCCAGATGCCGGCCTATGGCCTGCCGAGCTGCCTGCGCGTGACCATCGGCACTGGCGAGGAGATGCGCGCGGTGGCCGACGCGCTGAAGGCGTTCCTGGAAGGGTGATGTTCTGTGCGGGGGGGCGGCGTCGGCCGACGATGCCCCCCTGCCGTCTCATACCGCCAAGCGCAAGCGCTGACGCATCCACCTTGCTTTCCGTCATGACCGGGCTGGTCCCGGTCATCCACGCCCGGTCTCTTTCCGATCGTTTGCGGCCGTCATGCCCGGCTCAAGGCCGGGCATGACGGGTTACGGGTGTGTCAGGACTTTCACTCGACGGTATCAGAGCCGCCGCAGCCGCGCCACCAGGGCCGGGTTGTCCCAGTTGGGCTGTCGGTCCTCGATCACCACGCGGTGCGGGAAGGGCGTGTCGCGCTCGGCCGTTATCTCCACCCAGCGCGGCACCAGCTCGTTGTTCAGGTCGTCGAGCACGGCCATCGCCAGGGCTTCGAGCCCTTCGGCGACGTCCGTCAGTTCGCCCAGATAGGCGACGAGACCGGCGGGCTCCAGAACCAGCGCGTCCGGCACGAACCGCACCGTCAGCCGCGTTCCCGCCATCGGTTCGCCGCGCAGCTCCACCAGGAAATCGTGGCGGCTGTCGGGGGAGGGGCGCGTCGTCAGCCGCTCGCGCCTCACGCCGACACCCCGAGCGCGCTCTTGCCGGCGCGGGTCAGCTTGACCCAGCTCTTGGCCCCCGACTGGAAGGACAGGCCGCCGGTATAGCCGACCGCGCGGACGCTGTCGGCGAAGATCTGAATCAGCTCCACCCGCAGCTCTGGTGGCAGGGCGGCGTGGCTGCGGAGGATCAGGTCGAAATGGTTGGGCCGCACCAGACCGTCGAGCTGCATCGGGCCGAGGCGGCTCATCTCGACGTCGATCAGGAAGCGGCTGCCGGGCTTGCCCTTCTCCTTGCCGTCGCCGCCCTCCTCCTCGTCGCCCTTCAACGGGTGGATGTGGAGCTTGATCGGCTTCGGCCCGTTGGAATCCATCATCGGCAGCGTGTAGGGGCGCCAGTCGCCGGGCATCGGCTCGGACGCCTCGCGCCTCAGCCCCTCGAACTCCTTGTCGAGCCGGGCCAGCAGATCGCCGCGGCCGGAGCGTTCCAGGGCGGAACCGGCCTCGTCGCCCAGCCAGCCGCGCGCGTCGCCGCCGCGCATGGCCGACAGGAAGAAGGTCAGCGCCGCCGTCAGCTTGCGGTTCGGCTGCGGCATGGTCGCCAGCATCGACCGCGCCAGCGCCGGGTCGGCCGCCGCCAGCGCCGCCATCAACTGCCGCATCGCCGGCCAGTCGCGCTCGCTCATCGGTCCAGGATCGCCTCCCGGCAGCGGGGCGGCCTGCGCCGCCTGCCGGGCCGCCTGGGCGGGATCGGCGAGCACCGCCGTGACCTTGGCGCCCTGCGGCAGGCTGGCCTGGACGTTCAGGGCCAGCATACCCTGCCGGGTCGCCAGCACCGGCTGGCCCTGCGGGGTCGTGCCCGCCACGGTCCCGCGCAGGATCGGCGCGTCGGGGGCGAGGTCGGCCATCGGGTCGGTCATCGGGGTGGCGGCCGGATCGGCCGGCGGGGAAGGCTGGGGCTGGCCGCCGGTCCCGGACTGTCCCTGCTGCGGCCTGGGGCCTGATCCGTTGTCGGGCTGGCCGGGCGGCTTGGGCTGCTGGGGCGGCGGGGTGACGGTGAGGATCCTCAGCGCCACCGTCGCCCCGCGCGGCAGGTCGGGAGCCTCCGGGTTCGCTTCCGGGTTCGCCGGCTTCAAGGTGGGCGTCTCGGCACCGGGATGCGCGGCGTCGCCGCCCAGCTCGACGGGAAGGTCGAGCATCGGGGCGGTGGGAAGCGGGGAGGCCGCGGGGGCCGACCCGCTCTGGGGTGGCGCAGTGACCGGCGCCGGCAACGGTGGAGTGGCGGCGTCCCCGGCCGGAGCCGGGCTTCCCGCCGGTGGCGCCGCGACGAGGGTGCCTGGAACAGCGGGCTGCACCGGGGGCAGGGCGCCGGCCGGGGGCTGGAGCGGCTTGGTCGCCGTGGCCGACGCCAGCACCAGCGCCGGCACGACGGTGCCCGGCAGCAGTGTCGGCAGGGCGGGGGTGGCCGGGGGTGTCGGGGGTTGCAGGATGACGGTGGGCACCCCGGTGTTGCCCGGCGTGGGGGCGGCGGGGGCTTGGGTGCCGGTGGCGGCGCCGCCGCTCGCGGTGGCGAGGCTTTGCAGCAGGATCAGCGCGGTCGGCTTGGCCTGGAGCGCTCCGTTGGGCGCCGTCTGGCCCGGTGTGATCTGGAGCGTCACCGGCTTGTCGGCCGGCAACGGGGTCGGGCTGTCGATCCGCACCTCGCCGGCGGAGGTGCGGATCCGCGTCAGCCCTTCCGGCGTCTCGCCCAGCACGGTGCCGGTCAGCACCACCGGCCGGGCGATGTCCTGGAGCCGGTCCGGCAGCGCGACGACCGTCGCCTCCCCCACCGGAACCGGCGCCGGGGCGGCGGCCGGTGCCGTGGCGGTGGCGGCCGGCACGACCGGCGGTGGGATGGCGCCGCCCATCGGCCCCTCCGGCCCGCCCCGCTCAGTTCGAGCTGGCGAGCAGCCGCTGGACGATGGACTGCACGTCGCGGGCGGCGTCGCTGGTCGGCGAGCGGGTCAGCAGCGGGGTCTGGCTGCGGATGGCGTCGCGCACCTTCAGGTCGCGGCGGATGATGCCGGCCAGCGCCGGCTTGTATTTCAGGAAGTTCTGGCAGGCCTTCAGGATGGTGCCGTAGGTCCGCTCGCCGTCCTTCACGCTCTGCGCCATGTTGACGACGATGCGCAGGTCGGCCGACGGGTTGGTGGCGTGGGTCAGCTTGATGAAGGCGTAGGCGTCGGTCAGCGAGGTCGGCTCGTCGGTCGTCACCACCAGCGTCACCCCGGCCGGTCCGGACAGGGTGCGCACCGTGCGGTCGACGCCGGCCCCCATGTCCATCACCACCCGGTCGTAGCTCTTGGCCAGCTCCAGCAGGTCGTTGCGCAGGCCGGACAGGCGCTGGCTCGGCAACTGCGCCAGCGTGCCGGAGCCGGAGCGGCCGGCGATGATGTCGAAGCCGGTGTCGGGGAAGCGTTGCGCCGCCTTGGACAGCGTCACCTCGCCGTTGATGACGGCGCCGAGGTCGTTCCGGGGCGAAAAGCCCAGCTGGATGTCGACGTTGGCGAGGCCGAGGTCGCCGTCGAACAGCAGGGTGTTCAACCCCGCCTTGGTCAGGGCGTGGCTCAGCGTGATCGAGAACCACGTCTTGCCGACGCCGCCCTTTCCGCTGGCCACGGCGATGACGTTGGCGCCGCGCAGCGGGCGAACGTTCTTGAGGGCGGCCGGGAACACCGGATCGGTCATGGCAGGGTCCTCGACGAGGGGGAACTGGCGGCTTTGGCCTTGGTTGCGGTCTTGGCGGGTTTGGCAGCGGGTTTACTGGCAGGCTGGGCGGCGGATCTGGCGGCGGGACGGCCGCGCGGCGCCGGTTCGGGCGCCGTGTCCTCCCCGGCCTCCTCGGGCGGAAGCATCATCCGTGCCAACGCCAGAGGGTTGAGCGGGGTCAACCCCTCCGCCACCTTCGACGACACGCTGGCGTCGCAGAAGGCCATGCGCGCGCGGCTGGCGATGGTCAGCAGGCTGCCCAGACGCCGGGCCATGTCGACCCGCGTCACCAGCATGCGCCGGACGCCGAGCGCCTTGAAGGCCATCGCGATGTCGGCGGCCTCCAGCGCGTCGAGCCCGGCGGGCAGCACCAGCACCGGCTCGACCTCGCCCGCCGACAGCAGCGCGCGCAGATCGTCCATGTCCTCATGGCTGAAGGGGTTGCGCCCGGCGGTGTCGACCAGCACCAGATCGGTCTTGCGGTGGACCTCGAAGGCGCCGGCCAGCGCGTCGGGATCCTCGACGGTCGCCAGCTTCAGCTTCATCAGCCGGGTGAAGGCGGCGAGCTGGTCGACGCCGCCGGCGCGCACCGTGTCGGTGGTGATGACGCCGACCGAGCGCTTCTTGAAGACGGCGCGGGCGGCCAGCTTGGCGGCGACCAGCGTCTTGCCGGAGCCCGGCGGGCCGACCAGCACCAGCGGCTTGACCGCCGTCCGTCCGTCCGGCAGGGGGGCGAAGGTGTAGAGGGAGTCCAGCGCCGAGCCGAGCGCCAGGCAGGCGTCGTCGGTGTCCAGCCCGGAGGCGGCGTCGATGAGCTGCTCGGCCAGCGCCGCCGGCACGCCGTGGCGGTGCAGGGCGTCGGCCACCACCTCGCCGACGTCGATCTCCGGCTCGGCCGGCCTCACCGGCTGGCGCGCGCGCTCCTGCGCGATCAGGAGATCCTCCTCCTCCACCGCCGCCGTGACGCGGACGCCGCCGCCTTCCTCCTCGCGCGTCGCGACGATGATGGCGTCGTCGCCCAGCGACTGGCGCACCATCCGCATGGCTTCGGACATGGTCTTGGCGTGGAAGGACTTCAGCCTCATGGGCGGAGCCTTCCGGGATCGGGCGGGCCTGGATCAGGCGGGTGGCGGCGCGCGGCGTGCATCGTCAGATCTGCCCCAAGGTCTTGATCCGCGCCTTGGGATGGATCTCGTTCTGCGACATGACCACGGTCGCCGGCCGGAACCGCTCGACGATCGAGCGGACGAAGGGACGGATCAGCGGGCTGGTCAGCAGGACGGGGGTCTCGCCCATCATGGCGTGTCGCTCGAAGGTTTGGCGGACCGAGGTGATGAACTGTTGCAGACGGGAGGGGGCCATCGTCAGCTGCCGGTCGTCGCCATCCCCCACCAGCGACTCCGCGAACGCCTGCTCCCAGTCGGGCGACAGGGTGACGAGCGGGATGAATCCCATCTCGTTGGTGTTCACGTCGCAAATCTGCCGGGCAAGGCGGGACCGCACATGCTCGGTGATCTGGGTGATGCTGCGAGTCTGACTGGCCGCTTCCGACACTCCTTCCAGAATGGTTGGAAGATCCCGGATCGAGACGCGTTCGGCAAGGAGATTCTGCAACACCCGTTGCAATCCGCCCACAGTGATCTGATTCGGCACCACATCGGCGATCAGCTTCTGGTGTTCCTTGTCGGTCTCGTCCAGCAGCTTCTGCGTCTCGGTGAAGGACAGCAGCTCCGGCATGTTGTCCTTGATCAGCTCGGTCAGATGGGTGGTGACCACGGTCGAGGGGTCGACCACGGTGTAGCCCTTGAACAGCGCCTCCTCGCGGTAGCCGGGCTCGATCCAGATGGCGGGCAGGCCGAAGGTCGGCTCCACCGTCTGCTCGCCGGGCAGGCTCATGGCGTCGCCGCGCGGGTCCATGACCAGCAGCATGGTGGGCCGGATGTCGCCGCGCCCGGCCTCGATCTCCTTGACGCGGATGATGTAGGTGTTGGGCGGAAGCTGGAGGTTGTCCTGGATGCGCACCGCCGGCATGACGAAGCCGACCTCGCCGGCGATCTGCCGGCGCAGCCCCTTGATCTGGTCGGTCAGCCGGTGGCTGCCGGCCTGCGGCTGGTTGATCAGCGACAGCAGGCCGTAGCCAAGCTCCAGCCGGATCAGGTCGATGGCGAGCGCGGTGGCGATCGGCTCGTCGGCCATCTGGGCGCCGCCCGGACCGCCGCCGCCGCCGCTCTGCGCCGCCGCCTCGGCCGCCGCCGCCTCGGCCTCGGCGGCCTCCTTCTTGGCCTGGAGCCTGGGCAGGTACCAGGCGGCGCCGCCGACGGCGGCGACCACCGGCAGCAGGGTCATCATCGGCATGCCGGGCAGCAGGGCCAGCACGCCGACGGCGCCGGCCGCCAGCGCCAGCGCCTGGCTGTGGCCGGTGAGCTGGCCGACCACAGCCTTGTCGGTCGAGCCGCCCATGCCGGCCTTCGACACCAGGAAGCCGGCGGAGATCGAGATGACCAGCGCCGGGATCTGCGAGACGAGGCCGTCGCCGATGGTCAGCTTGGTGAAGGTGTCGAGCGCCGTCATTACCGGCATGTCGTGGCGCAGCACCGCGATGGTGACGCCGCCGATGACGTTGATGAACATGATCAGCAGGCCGGCGACCGCGTCGCCCTTCACGAACTTCGACGCGCCGTCCATCGAGCCGAAGAAGGCGCTCTCGTCCTCCAGCTCCTTGCGGCGGGCCCGCGCCGTGCCCTCGTCGATCATGCCGGCCGAGAGGTCGGCGTCGATGGCCATCTGCTTGCCGGGCATCGCGTCCAGGGTGAAGCGCGCCGCCACTTCGGCGATGCGGCCCGAGCCGGCGGTGATGACCTTGAAGTTCACGATGGTCAGGATGGCGTAGATGATCACGCCGATGACGAAGTCGCCGCCCATGACGAGGCTGGCGAAGGCCTCGATGACGTGCCCGGCGGCGGACGTGCCCTCGTGCCCCTGGGTCAGGATCAGGCGCGTCGAGGCCATGTTCAGCGACAGGCGCAGCAGCGTCGTGATCAGCAGGATCGTCGGGTAGGAGGAGAGCTGGAGCGGCTTCTCGATGAACAGCACCACCATCAGGATCAGGATCGAGATGGTGATGTTCAGGCCCAGCATCAGGTCGAGCATGACCGCCGGCAGCGGCATGATCAGCCCGACGACGACGATCAGGATGCCGATCGCCATCACCACGTCGCCGCGCTTCAGCGACGCCTTGACGACGGCATACATCTCGCCGAACGCGGCCATGTTGCCGGTCGGGCCGGGCGGGCCTCCTGGGTTGTGCTCGGTCAGGGCCATGGGTGGGTCCGTCGTTCAGCCGGTGCCGCGCGGGTTACGCCAGGGCCCGCTGCTCGCCGCCGGAACCCTCGCCGGGGGCCGGCACCGTGCTGCCCTCGTCGCCGTACTGCTTGAGCTTGTTGCGCAGCGTGCGGATCGAGATGCCGAGGATGTTCGCGGCGTGAGTCCGGTTGCCCAGGCAGTGGGTCAGCGTCTCCAGGATCAGGTCGCGCTCGACGTCGGCCACCGTGCGGCCGATCAGCCCCTGGAGCGTGCCGCCCCCCCCGGCGCCGCCGCCGTAGGCGCCGCCCCTGGCGCCCTTCGGCCCGTAGCTGGTCGGCAGGGCGGTGGGCGGGGCCACCGACAGCGGGGTGGGCAGGGCCGGCTGCTGCGGGGCGGCCGGCACGGTGCCGCCGGGGCCGGCGAAGGGGTTGGCGACCGGCGAGTTGGCCGGGATCGAGGAGTGCCCGCCGCCTTCCGGCGCCAGCAGCTGGCTGGTCAGCATGATCGCCTCCGGCCCGACCTCCTCGCCGCGCGACAGCAGGACCGCGCGGTGCATGGTGTTCTCCAGCTCGCGCACGTTGCCGCGCCAATGGTGGGCGCGCAGCATCAGCAGGGCGTCGTCGTTCAGCCGCTTCTCGCCCAGCCCGTTGGCCTCGGCGTATTTCCGCAGGAAATGCTCGGCGATCATCGGGATGTCGGCCGGGCGCTCGCGCAGGGCCGGGATGGCGACGCTGAAGACGTTGAGGCGGAAATACAGATCCTCGCGGAAGTTTCCGGCGCGGACCTCGGCCTCCAGGTTGCGGTTGGAGGTGGCGATCAGGCGGACGTTGACCTTGACCGGCTGCGAGGAGCCGATGCGGTCGATCTCCTTCTCCTGGATCGCGCGCAGCAGCTTGGCCTGGAGGCGCGGGTGCATCTCCGACAGCTCGTCGAGCAGCAGGGTGCCGCCGTTGGCCTCCTCGAACCGGCCGAGCCGGCGGGCGACGGCGCCGGTGAAGGCGCCCTTCTCATGGCCGAACAACTCCGATTCCAGCAGGTTTTCCGGGATGGCGGCGCAGTTCACCGCGACGAAGGGCTCGCCCGACCGGCGGCTCTTGCGGTGGATGTAGCGGGCCATCAGCTCCTTGCCGGTGCCGCTCTCGCCGGTGACCAGGACGGAGGCGTCGCTCGGCGCCACCTGGTCGGCCAGCCGCAGGGTGGCGAGCATCGCCGGGTCGGAGCAGACGATGGAGTGGCTTTCCTCGGCCACCGCCTCCAGCACCGCGGCGATCAGTTCGGCGTTGGGCGGCAGCGGCAGGTATTCCTTGGCGCCGGCGCGGATGGCGCGCACGGCGGCGGCGGCGTCGGTGCCGATGCCGCAGGCGACGACCGGGATGGTGATCCGTTCGGCCTTCAGGCTGTCGATGAAGGTGGCGATGTCGAGCTTGACGTCGATCATCACCAGATCGGCGCCGGCGGCGGCCCGCAGCGCGGTCAGCGCCCCCTCGATGCTGTCGGTGTGCGACACCTTGGCCCCGCGCTTCATGGCGATCTTGCCGGCGGCGGTGATGTAGCCTTCCAACGTTCCAACGATCAGCAGACGCATAGCCTTACGCTCCCACTCTCGGGGCTTCCCGGTCGAAATACTGGATCCGCTTTCCAGGCGGCAGGACGGCGTTCAGGAGCATCTCCAGACGCCGGGGATTTTCTTGGCGCGCGATGGACACGGCGCCGATTGTGTAGAGGGTCTTGACCAGCGCGTCCTCCTCCGCCGCCCGCTCGACCTTGGCGGCGAGCGGGGCGAGGATGACGTTGCCGAGCACCGCCCCGTAGAAGGTGGTCAGCAGCGCCAGCGCCATCGCCGGGCCGATGGCCGACGGGTCGTTCAGGCTGCCCAGCATCTGCACCAGCCCGACCAGCGTGCCGATCAGCCCCATGGCCGGCGCCACCTCGGACGCGCGGCGCAGCACGCCGGCGCTGCGGGCGTGGCCACCGACCGACGCCTCGACCTCGCCGGTCAGCATGCGCTCCATCACGTCGGGGGGCAGCCCCTCGGTGATCAGGGTGACGCTGCGGTGCAGGAAGGGTTCGGCCCGCAGTTCCGGCAGGACGTTCCTCAGCGTTTCCGGCCCGGCCCGGCGAGCCGCCTCGGCCAGCAGCAGGACCTGCCGGGCGACGCCCTTGGGGTCGAGCGTCTGGTGGATCAGCACGGCCGCCGCGTTCTTCCAGGCGACGGCGACGTCGCCGAGCGAGAAGGAGGCCGTCGTCACCGCCAGCGTGCCGCCCAGCACGATCATCAGCGAGGGCGGGTCGAGGAAGGCGCGCAAGGAGCCACCCGCCGTGATGGCGACCAGGATCACGCCCCCCGCCGCCGCCAGCCCGACCAGCGTCGCCACGTCCAGCCCGCCGCGCAGCCGCACGCTGCGCGGCGGGCTGGTCGGGGGGGCGGCGGGCGGCGGCTCCGGCCGGGGGGCCGGCCGGCCGCGCTGGGCGGACGTGTCGGAGGCGTTGGCCATCAGCCGCGGTCCGACTTGATGATTTCGGTCATGGTCACGCCGAGCCGGTCCTCCACCACCACCACCTCGCCGCGGGCGACGAGGCGGTTGTTGACGTAGATGTCGATGGCCTCGCCGACCTTGCGGTCCAGCTCCACCACGGCACCGCGGCCCAGCTTCAGCAGCTGCGCCACCTGCATGGTCGACTTGCCCAGCACCGCCGAGATCTGGACCGGGATGTCGTAGACGGCCTCCAGATCCTTGGCGACCCCGGAGCTGCCGTAGTCGTCCTCTCCCGGGTTCAGGTCGTTCAGCGAGAAGTTGTCGCTCGGCATATCGGTCTCCGGCCTCCTTGTGTCCAGCCTCCCGTCAGACGGGGGCCGGAGTCTCCAGCATGCGGGCGGCGCAACGCTCCACCTCAACCATCAATTGGGCCGTGTCGCGCTCCATGCCACCCTCCGCCCATTCGATCCGGCAACTTCCGGGTGCGAGCCCCGGATCGCCGAGCACCATCAGCCGGGCGCCGAAGCCGCGCGACGCGATGGTGGCGTCGAGATGCTCGCGCACCAGATCCATGGTGTCGTCGGCGACGCGGATGACCAGCCGTGGCTCGTCGATCAGGTCGGTCAGGCAGGCGCGGACCATCGCCTCGACCTCCATCGCGCCGCCGCGCCGCGTCCATTCGGGCATCAGCTTGCGCACGATGGCGAGCGCCAGATGGACCGGCTGGTCGGCGCGCATGGCGTTGGCCGCCTCGCTCTGCGCCAGCAGATGCGCCACCCCGTTGCCGAGCTGGTCGAGCGCGTTGGCGATGCGGGCGTTGACCTGCTCCTCGATCTCGGACTTGCCGCGCTCGTAGCCGGTGTTCTGGCCGGCGACCAGCCCCTCGCCGAAGCCCTTGCCGTAGCCGGCCGCGGTGCCTTCCGACTTGCCGGCGGCGAAGCCCTCGGCGTGGCCCTGGGCGCGCGCCGCCTCGATCTCGGCCTCGCCGAAGGTTGGGGCGGGGGGCGGTTCCGGTTCCGGCTCCGGCTGGGGGAGCGGATCCTCCGTCTCGGGCAGCAGGTCGTCGTCGTCGACATGCGTCATGCGCGGCACGGCGTCCACGTCGAACGACTCGTCGAACAGGAACTTGCGCACGCTCATCGGCGGGCCCTCCGGCCGTCATGGGGAGAGGCGGGCATGACTCAGCTCTCCTGATACAGCCAGTTGCGCAGGATCGACACGGCCTCTTCCGGGTGCTTGTCGACGATTTCGCCGACCTTGCGCAGGGAGGAGGCGCGGACGCGGCCCTCGACGCGGTTGATGTCGATCATCTGCTCCAGCTCCTCGTCGGCCTGGGCGGCCTCCAGCGCCAGATCCTGGGCCAGCGCCCCGGTGGGGGCGGCGAGCGCCGCCGGCATGCCCGCCTGGTCGGTCAACAGGCGATCCATCTCATCCTCCTCCTGCATCTCGGCCTTCTCGAAGGCGCGGGCGATCAGGGGGCGGATGACCAGCAGGATGATGAGGACGGCGACGATGCCGAGCACGACCATCTCCGCGATGCGGAACAGGTCGTCCTTGGCGAGGCCCATGAACAGCTCCTCCGGCTTCTGGATGTCGTCCTCGGGCGACCAGAAGCGCATGTTGACGACCTCCAGCGTGTCGCCGCGCACCGCGTCCAGCCCGACGGCCGAGCGGACCAGCGCCTTGATGCTCTCGATCTCCTGCTCGGTGCGCGGCTGGTAGGCCGGGGGGGCGTCCTTGGCGAGCTGGTAGGTGCCGTCGACCAGCACGGCGACCGACAGGCGGCGGACTTGGCCCGACTCGCGCACGTGCGACTTCACCGTCTTGGTGATCTCGTAGTTGATCGTCTCCTCGGCGCGGTTCGACTTGTTCGAGGAGAGCGGCCCGGCGTTGTTGCCCGACTGGGCGGTCGGCAGGTTCTGGTCGACCGTCACCGGGGCCAGCGGGTCGCGGTCGCTGCTGTCGCTGGATTCGTTGACGGTCTGGGTCGAGCGGACGACCTGGCTTTCCGGGTCGAAGATCTCGGAATTGGTGGTGATGCGGTCGAAATCGAGGTCGGCCGACACCTCCGCCCGCACCTTGCCGTAGCCGAGCGTGCGGCCCAGCAGATCCTCGACGACGCGGGCGAGCCGCGTCTCGTAGGCCTGCTTCTTCTCCTCGGCGTTGGCCATCATGGCGTCGGGCGTGTCGCTGCCGGTGCCGCGCGCCAGCAGCTTGCCCTTGTCGTCGACGATGGAGATGCGGCCGGGGTCGAGGTTGGGCACCGAGGCGGCGATGAGCTGCTGGATCGCCTGGATGTTCTCGCGCGAGAGCTGGGCGCCGGGGCGCAGCTTCAGGAAGACGCTGGCGGTCGCCGGGTTCTGCTGGCGGGCGAACAGCTCGCGCTTGGGCAGCACGAGGTGGACGCGGGCGTTCTGCACCCCGTTCAGGGTCTGCACCGTGCGCGCCATCTCGCCTTCCAGCGCGCGCAGGTGGTTGATGTTCTGCATGAAGCTGGTGGCGCCGAAGCCTTCGGACTTGTCGAACAGCTCGTAGCCGACCGAGCCGCCCGACGGCAGGCCCTGCGCCGCCATCTTCATGCGGACCGGGCCGACCTGGTCGGCGGGCACGGTGATCCTGGTGCCGGTCTTGTCGACCGTGAAGGGGATCTTGGAGGCCTCCAGGCTCTTGGCGATGGCCGCCGCCTCGGTCGGCTGGAGCTCGGCGTAGAGAAGCTCCATCTCCGGCGTGGAGAGGCGCGTCGTCAGGTAGACGAAGAATCCGATCAGGAGGAGACCGACGCCGCCGATCGCCGCGAGGCGCGCGGGGCCGAGATTGCGCAGGGTCTGCAAAAGGTTGTTCACGCGCCATCCCCGATCGGGTTCCGTCCCGGCATTCCCACCTCAAACCGTCAGCTTCGCGATTGCGAAGACAAGGTCTGCAAGTTCCGCGCCGGTCCTGTGCATCAAACAGGCATGCTGCGTCGTCTTGATGAAGAGACGGTTAATTGGCGGCAATTTTTGCCCAGTGCCCGGCAAAACATGCCTAGTGTCCCACAAATGTTGCCGATCGGGCACGGGCCGTCCGGCGATGCCACGTTCGGAAGCGGACGCTCAAAGTCCCCTGCGCGAATCCGGCGTAGGCGTTCTGACCATTGGTCAAGTATCGGGAAATTCCATTCATCCAAACGGAGTAAACGCCTCAGCCCTGGTTGACATCACCCCGGCCGTGACATAGCTGAGTTGTAATTCATGCCCGCATCCGACCAAATCGATTTGTATCCGGGACGGTCCCGGTGCTTCGGACGACCGGTGCGATGGCAGGCCTCCATTTTGCACAAGGGGAACGCCATGAAAAAGCGTGGTCGCGAGAAGAGGGAAGGGTTGAACGACGTCGATGTCTTCGTCGGCCAGCGCCTGCGGGAGTTGCGCATGTTGGCCGGTCTCAGCCAGAGCGACGTGGCGTCGGCGCTCGGCCTGACCTTCCAGCAGTTGCAGAAATACGAGCGCGGCTTCAACCGCGTGTCGTCCAGCCGGCTGTTCAAGCTCGGGCAGTTCTTCCGGGTGCCGGTGTCGGTCTTCTTCGAGGGGCTGGAAAGCCGGCCGGCGACCGAGGACGCCGAGGCGCAGATCGTCCGCACCGATGACTCCGACACCACGCTGCGCTCGCGCGAGGCGCTGATGCTGGCCCGCTACTACCAGAGCATCCGCGACCCGCAGGTGCGCGGCGCCATCCGCGAGCTGGCCGAGCGCTGCGCCGAGCAGTCGGAGGCCGCCGAGGCCGCCGGGGCGGTGGCGGTGCCGCCGGAGGCGCGGCGCGGACGCGGACGGCGTGGCGGCGCGCAGAGTTCGGCCGGTCAGGCCTGAGGGGGACGGGGAGGCCGGCCGCCGCTCTTCCGCCTGCCGGTGCCCGGCCGGTCGGCCGGCTCGGCCAGATGCCTGAGCTGCTCGTAGCGTTCCAGGAACAGCGCGCAGGCGCGCTCCGGACCGACGGGTTGGATCGTCTCCTCCGCCGGCGGCGGCAGGTGCCCCCAATCCATCCAGGCGGGGGGCAGCAGGTCGCGCAGCTCGGTCGCCATCGCCACCAGATCGGCCCGCTTGACCTCCGGCAGGTGGGAGCGGAAGCCGAAGCGCCGGGCCAGCGCCGCCTCCAGCGGGGCAAGCTTGCGGTTGATCTCGTCGCGGCCGAGATAGACCTTCAGCGGCGACGGCCAGTCGCCCTGCACGAACTCGATGCTGTCGTGCCACAGCGCCGAATAGGCGAGCGGCTCCGGCACGAGGCGGGACACCATGACGCTGTGCTCGGCCACCGAATAGAAGGCGCTCGTGGCGCCGCACCAGCGCGGCTGGTAGGCGAGCGCGCGCGCGACGTCCTCCACCGGCAGGCCGGTGGCGTCCGGCTTGGCCAGATCGAGCACGAAGCCGGAGGCGGTGAGGATCGAGGTGCGGCCGCTGGGCTTCCGGAGGAGATCGAGCTGGATCGCGCGGGGCATGGGGACGGGATTTCCAGGAAATCGTGGAGGATGAAGGGTCGGAGGCAGGGGGCGGGGGCCCGTGGGTGGAAGCCGGTCGCCTCAGCCGTCGCCGCCGGATTCGAGGTTCAGGACCATCCGGCTGGTGGCGGCGACCACCGTTTCCAGCAACGGCAGCAGGTCCGCGATGGCTTCGGGGTCGTCGTGCCGGTCGTTGACCGCCCTCGCGATGGCGGCCATGCGCGGCGTCCCGAAATTCGCCGCGAGCCCGGCCAGCGTGTGCGCGGCCTGCCGGATCTCCTGCGGGCGGTCGCCCTGAAGGGCGGCGCGGATGGCCGACAGTTCCCGCATCGCGGTTTCCGGCAGCATGCGGAGCATGCCGTCCAGGCTGTCGCTGCCCAGCGCCAGCCGCAGCTCGGCCTGCTTCACCCGGTCGACCAGCGGCAGGCGCGAATAGCCGCCGCCGTCCGGCACCGGCCGGCCGGGAGCCGGCACGACGCGCCCCTCGCGCGATCCGGTCGCCAGATCGACGATGACGGCGTTCAGGTGCTCCCAATCGATCGGCTTGGTCAGATAGGCGTCGAGGCCGGCGGCGAGATGACCGTCGCGGTGCTCCGGCAGGGCGTCGGCGGAGACGCCGACGATGGGCGTCCGCGACGCCGGGCCATCCATCCGCCGGATCGCCCGCGTGGCCGAGCGGCCGTCGAGGACCGGCATCTCCATGTCGAGCAGCACCGCGTCGTAGTCGTTGGCCCGCACCGCGTCCACCGCCGCCTGCCCGTCCGCCACAGCGTCGACCCGATGGCCGATGCGGGTCAGCATGGTGGTGATCAGCATCCGGTTGATGTCGTTGTCCTCGGCCAGCAGCAGGCGCAGGGACACCGGGCTCGTCGGCTGCGACGCCGGCGGGTGGAGGGCGGCGTGGCGGTGGGCGGCGAGTTCGCCGGTCGGCGGCGCCTCCGCCAGACGGACCTCGATCGAGAAACGGAAGACCGAGCCGCGGCCGGGGGTGCTCGTCACCGCGATGGTGCCGCCCATCGCCTCGACCAGCCGCTTGCAGATCACCAGCCCGAGCCCGGTTCCGCCATACTTCCGGCTGGTCGAGGCGTCGGCCTGGACGAAGGCGCCGAACAGGCGGGCGCGCTGCTCGTTCGTCATGCCGATGCCGGTGTCCTCCACCTCGAAGCGCAGGGTGAGCGGGCGGCTTGGATGGAGGCCGGAGCCCTGGTCGACGCCGGGCGGGGCGGGCGACCAGACGGCGATCTCGATGCCGCCGCGGTCGGTGAACTTGATGGCGTTCGACACGAGGTTGAACAGGACCTGCCGCAGCCGGGTCGGGTCGCCGCGCACATGGCGCGGCGTGTCGTCGGCGATGGAGGCCGACAGGTTCAGCCCCTTGGCGGCGGCGCGCACCAGGAAGAGCTGCACCACGTCGTCGACCAGGCGCGGCAGCGAGAAGTCGATGGCCTCCAGCGTGAGCTGCCCGGCCTCGATCTTCGAGAAGTCCAGCACGTCGTTCAGGATGCTCAGCAGCGTGTCGGCCGACGAGCGCAGCGTCTTCGCGAAGGCCCGCTGCTGGTCGTTGAGGTCGGTGCCCATCAGCAGGTCGCCCATGCCGATGACGGCGGTCATCGGCGTGCGCAGCTCGTGGCTCATCATCGCCAGGAATCGCGACTTGGCGCGGCTGGCGTTCTCGGCGGCGATCCGGGCCTCGTCGGCCTCCTCGCGGGCGCGGTCGAGATCCTCGGCCAGCGCGAAGGTCTCGGCGGCGAGCTTGGTGAGCTGGTCCTGGGCGTCGCGCAGCTCGCGTTCGGAGCGGTGGCTGCGGGTGACGTCGGAGAAGGAGCCGGCGAACCAGCGCACCCGGCCGTCCGGTCCGAAGATCGGGCGCAGCGACAAGGCGTTCCAGAAGGGCGTGCCGTCCTTGCGCCGGTTGAGGATCTCCACCGACACCGCGCGCCCGGCGGCGATGGCGGCGCGGATTTCCGCCGCCGTCGCCGGGTCGGTGTCCGGCCCCTGGAGGAAGCGGGGGTTGCGGCCGATCACCTCCTCCATCGCGTAGCCGGTCATCTCCAGGAAGGCGCGGTTGCAATAGACCAGCGGCGTGTCGGGCAGCGTCGGGTCGGCGACGGCGATGCCGGCGCCCGTCGCCTCGACCACGGCGGCCAGCATCTCGGCCGTCGGCGGACACGGCATGGCGCCGGGCGTCTGGAAGGGGGGGGCGGGGGTCGGCAAGGGGCGGTCCTGGGAGCGGTCCTGAAGGTGGCGGCGGGCTGGCGGCCGGGATGCCGACAGGATACGGCGTCGCGGCCGTCAACGCCACCGCCGCCGGTCATGGTTGGGTCGGCGGATCGTTGCAAAACCCCTGGACAACACGTCCGGAGAAGCATTCTGTTAACGTCTGCGCAACGATGCATCACGAGGATCGGTTCGGCCGGAGCTTTCTTTTCCGGCCTCGGACGATGCACCGCAATTCGGAGAACGGGATGATGCTTGAGGCCGGCAACGGGACCCGCCGCATCCGGACGATCCACGATCTGGGCGTCCTGCTGATCGAGGACGACGACTTCACGCGCCGGCTGATCTCCCGCCTGCTGCACGACATCAGGCTGCGCGTGGTGTTCGAGGCGGCGGACGGCGTCCAGGCGCTCGACATCCTGCGGAAGAACGGCGACGACGTCGACATCGCCATCTGCGATCTGGAGATGCCGCGCATGGGCGGGCTGGACCTGCTGCACGCCCTGCGCACCGCCACCGGCAACCCGCTGGCCGAGCTTCCGGTGATCGTGCTGACCAGCCACCGCGAGGCGGAGGTGGTGAAGCGCGCCATCGCCTACGGCATCTCCGGCTATCTGGTGAAGCCGGTGTCGAAGGCCGACCTGATCAAGCGCCTGACCTTCACCCTGCAAAAGGGGCAGTAGCGCGGCGTCACGGCCGGTGCGCTTGCCGATCCTCCGAACGGCCAAGGGCCTCAACCCGCGCTGGCGCTTTGCCCTGCCATCCTGTAGAAGGGATTCCCTCGCCGTTGCGTTGCGAAAGGTCCATGGGCCCGCATTTCCCGTCTCCCGGCCGCTCCCGCCCGTCTCCACGGCGCCGGGGATCGTCGTGAGCCAAGACCGACCTCCGGGCCGACCTTCGGGCCGATCTCCGGGATTGTCCGACGCCAGCCGTGCCGACCGGGACGCGTCCCACGGCCGCGTTTCCGATCTTCTGAACGAGTTCCTGGCGCGCGACCACGGCCCGCGCATCGCGCTCGGCGACGTGATGACGCTGCTGGGCGACCGCGCCTTCGGCGCGCTGCTGCTGATCCTGTCCATTCCGAACGTCCTGCCGGTGCCCGGCCTGTCCACCGCGACCGGCCTGCCGATGATCCTGATCGGCGCCCAGATGGCCGCCGGGCGGTCCGGCCCCTGGCTGCCGCGCCGCATGGCCGCGGTGACGCTCGACCGCGACGCCTTCCTGGCGGTGATGCGGCGCGCCGAGCCCTGGGCCGGGCGGATCGAGCGCCATCTGCGCGAGCGGCTGCCGCAACTTGTCGGCGCCACGGCGGAACGGCTGCTCGGGGTGGCGGTGATGATCCTGGCCGGCATCCTGGCCCTGCCCATCGTCTTCGGCAACCAGCCGCCCGCCTTCGCCATCGCGCTGATCGCGCTGGGGCTGATCGAGCGCGACGGCGCCTTCGTCCTGGCCGGCCTGATCGCCGGCCTTCTCGCCATCGCCATCATCGCCGCCGTCCTGCTCGGTCTCGGGCAGGCGGGGACGATGCTGTGGCAACAACTGTTCGGTTGAGGGAGCGCCCTTCGGGCACGACGCCATGATCTGGGAACTGCTGGTCATCTTCCTGCTGATTCTGCTCAACGCCTTCTTCGCCATGTCGGAGATGGCGCTGGTCTCGGCGCGCCGTGCCCGGCTTCAGCAGATGGCCGAAAGCAAGGGCGCCCATGGCGCCCGCACCGCGCTGGAGCTGTCGGAGGATCCGGGCCGCTTCCTGTCCACCGTGCAGGTCGGCATCAGCCTCACCGGCATCATCGCCGGCGCCTATGGCGGCGCCACGCTGGCGGAGCGTTTCGGCTCGGTGCTCAACGAGGTGCCGTGGATCGCGCCCTACGGCCAGCCGGCGGCCTTCGCGCTGGTCGTCGCGGCGATCACCTATTTCTCGCTGATCATCGGCGAGCTGGTGCCCAAGCGCATGGCGCTGGTCGACGCCGAGCGCATCGCCGCCTTCGTCGCCGGCCCGATGCGGGCGCTGTCGCGCATCGCCTCGCCCGTCGTCTGGCTGCTCGGCGTGTCCACCGACACGGTGCTGAAGCTGCTGCGCCTGCCCACCTCCCGCGAACAGACGGTGACGGAGGAGGAGGTCAAGTCCCTCATCAAGGAAGGCACCCAGACCGGCGTGTTCGAGCCGGCCGAGCGCCAGATGATCGAGGGCGTCCTGCATCTGGCCGACCGCAGCGTGCGCTCGATCATGACGCCGCGCCCCGACCTGATCTGGCTCGACATCAACGACCCCGCCGAATCGGTGGGGCGCGAGATCCGCGAGAGCGGCTATTCGCGCTTTCCCGTCTGCCGCGGCGACGTCGACGAGCTGGAGGGCATCGTCTCCGCCAAGGCGCTGCTCGACCAGTCGCTGAACGGCGTCTCCTTCGACCTGAGGGCGGCGCTGTCGGAACCGCTGGTCGTCCATGACGGCACCCCGGTGCTGCGGCTGCTCGACCTGTTCAAGCAGGCCAGCGTCCACATGGCGGTGGTGGTCGACGAGTACGGCAGCGTCGAGGGCATCGTGACGATGACCGACATCCTCGAGGCCATCGCCGGCGAGCTGCCCGAGCACGGCCACGAGGGCGAGGCCTCGGCGGTCCAGCGCGAGGACGGCAGCTGGCTGGTCGACGGCATGACCCCGATCGAGGAGGTCGAGGCGCTGGTCGGCATGAAGAACATGAAGGGCGAGGGCGATTTCCACACGCTGGCCGGCTTCCTGCTCGACCGCTTCGGGCATGTGCCGACGGCGGCCGAGCATTTCCATTGGAACGGCATCCGCTTCGAGGTGGTGGACATGGACGGGCGCCGCATCGACAAGGTGATGATCCAGCTCAATCCGGAGCTGTCGGAAGGCTGAGGAACACCGGAAGAGGGAAGGGAACGGGGATGAGCGGCCGCTATTTCGAGGATTTCCGCGTCGGCGACGTGGTCGAGACCGAGGGGATGACCCTCACCGACAGCCAGATCATGGATTTCGCCCAGCGCTTCGACCCGCAGCCCTTCCATGTCGACGCGGTCGCTGCGGCGGACGGGCCGTTCCAGGGGCTGATCGCCAGCGGCTTCCACACCCTGTCGCTGACCTTCCGCCTGCTGCGCGACACCGGGATCATCACCGGCACCAGCCTGGGCGGGTCGGGGGTGGACGAGCTGCGCTGGCTGCTGCCGGTGCGTCCCGGCGACACGCTGCGCGTCCGGATCGAGGTTGCCGAGACCAGGCCGTCGCGGCGCGGCGACCGTGGAACCGTCAAGCTGGCCTACGCCACGCTGAACCAGCGCGGCGAGACGGTGATGACCTGCTTCATGCACCACATCATCGCCGCGCGGACGGTGGCGGTGTGAGCGGGCACCGCGTCACGGCCGCCGGACGGTCTTGACGGACCCGCCCGCGTCCGTACACTCGGGCGCGGGTCTGGTCGGACCCTCCCGTCCGCGGAAAGGGCTGCGCCCGCGACCACAGAGCCCGAGGCCGAGTTTCCTCTCCCTTTTCTGTCTGTCGGCGGACACGGATGCGCATGAAAAGGGATCGTCATGTCCGACCAGAACCGGCGGCCCGGTTGGCCGTTCCGTCTCGACCTTGAGCAGCAGAGGACGCGCGCCAAGGAGCTGCTCCGCGCGCTCCGCGCCGGCGACCCCGAGGCCGTGGCCCGCCTCCGGGAGCATCACCCGAACGCCACCACCACCATCGCCGCCGACGGGCCGCCGCGACTCGCCGACGCCCAGCTCGTCATCGCGCGGGAACTCGGCAGCCCGAGCTGGGCGCGGCTGAAGACGCACATCACGGCCCTGCGACGGGCCCAGGACGCGATCGAACGGACGCTCAACCATGGAGCGCCGCCGCCGGACGCCGGTCCGCGAACCCTGCACCTCCGCTGCGGCTCCGACATCCGGAGCACCCTGGCCGGGGCGGGTTTCGTCGGCGATTTCCTGGAGCATTCCGACCCCTGCGCGTTCGGGCCGGTACCGGAGGGCGACGGCCTGTCCGCCATCCGGGCACGCTTCATCGTCGAGGCCGACGACGGCCTTTCGGACTGGGTGACGGAGGCGGCCATCGCCGGGAAGATGGCGCGGGAGGAGGAGGGGCTGGCGCGGGCCGCCCGCGACTACGAGCGCGTCGTCCTCTGGTGCGAGCATGACAGTTACGACCAGTTGGCGCTTGCCCGCTGGCTCGCGCGATTCCATGAAACCGGATCTCCGGCGCTGCTGGAGATGGTCGCGATCAGCCATTTTCCCGGTGCCGCGCGCTTCATCGGCCTCGGGCAGTTGCCGCCCGAGGCGATCCGCATGCTGTGGTCGACCCGCCGCCCGGTGGCGGCGCCCGCCCTGGCGGCGGGCCGGCGCGTGTGGAACGCGCTGCGCCGCGACGACCCCTCCGAGCTGGCGGCCATCGCCCGGTCGACTCCGGAGGGGTTGCCGGACATGCCGGGGGCGCTCCGCCGCCATCTCCAGGAGTTGCCCTGGACCGGCGACGGGCTGTCGCTGACCGAACGCATCGTCCTCCAGTCGCTCGCGGAGGAGGAGCTGACGGTCGGGCAGGCCTTCGCGCGGCTGATGCGCCAGCGGGATCCTCTGCCCTGGCTGGGCGACCTGATGTTCCTGTGGATCGTCCGGGCCATGGCGAAGGCCGGGGAGCCGCCGCTGGCGATCCTGGACCAGGAGACGGACCAGCCCTGGCCGCGCTGGCGGCTGGCGATCACGCAGGCGGGGCGGGCTCTGTTGCGGGGGGAGCGGGACGGGCTGTCGCTGGCGCCTCCGGTGCGCTGGGTCGGCGGTGTCCGCGTCGCGCCGGGCGTGCCGGGCTGGCGCTGGAACGACGCGGACGCGCGGGTCGAGCGGAGATAGGCGGACGCCGGTCTAGCCGCGCAGGAAGGCGTCGTAGGCGCCCAGCGTCTTCGCCATCGCCGCGTCCTCCTGATCGGGATACCAGACCGTCGCCGGGGTTCCGGTAACGATGGTGCCGGCGGGGGCCAGCTCCCTGGCCTCCGCCAGCCCCTCGACCAGCATGTCGGTGGGGCCGGCGCAGATCAGCGCCGGGCGGGTCAGGCGGGGCAGGGCGGCGCGGGTGTCGTAGCGGAAGGCGGCGCGGTAGGAGCGGTCGTAATGCGCGCCGCTCTTCAACAGGCCGATCACCCAGTCGTGCAGCACCTCCGGGGCGGGAACGCCCAGCGCGCGGCCGGCGGCGCGCTCCTGCCGGTACCACGGCCAGAACAGGAACATGTCGCGCCGCATGTTCCAGGCCTGGAGCAGGTGCAGCCCCCAGCGGTCGGGCCGCAGCGGCGGGAAGTAGTTCTCCAGGATGTCGGCGTTGAAGCCCGGCGGAATCAGCACCGGGGCCTCCAGCACGACGCGGCCGACCCGCTCGGGATGGCGGACCGTCAGTTCCAGCGCCACCAGAGCCCCGGTGTGGGTCCCCCACAGGTCGAAGCGGGCGAGCCCCAGCGCGTCGGCCACCGCCAGCGCGTCCCCGGCCAGAGTCTCGATGTCCACCGTCCGCTCCGGCTTCTCCGAATCGCCGTTGCCGAGATAGTCGGGGGCGATGACCTCCCGTCCGCCGGCAAGCCCTCGGATCAGCGGCAGCAGCGGCGCTGACGACCCCGGCGCCGACTGGAAGGCGAGCAGCGGCGTGCCTCCCGACGCATCCCCCGGCCCGGCCCGCCGCAGATGGACCCGCCCCTTGGGCGTGTCGGCGTAATCGTGCCAGACCGCCGCCGGCTCCGCGAAGGGCCGTGTGGTGGAGGGCCGGGTGGTGAAAGGCCGGGTCGGCGGCAGCGGCCGGCCGGCCGGCAGACCGGCCCTGACGGCGGCGAGCAGGGCCGGGGCCTCCTCCAGCCCCGTCCGTCGTGGAACGGGGCCGCCCGTGCGTGCGCGGCGCGGCATCGCCCCGGCGCAGGACGCCCACAGCGCCGCGTAGCGTTCCGGCTTGACGGCGGCGGCGACCGCCGTGGCGTCGAGCCCGGCCGCGTCCGGCAGCGGGTCGCCGGTCAGGGAGGGGCGGCGCGGGTCGCGCGGGGCGAGGATGTGGGCGTCGCGCAGATGGGCGCACAGCACGGCGAGGTGGGTGCCGTCGGCGCGCGGCGCCAGCGGTGGCGGTTGCAGGCCGCGTTCGGCCCAGGCCTCGGCGGCGTCGGCGTTGACGAGCAGGACGGCGGCCGGCGGGATGGCGAGGGCGTCGGCCAGCGCGACCGCCAGCGGTGCGGTGAGATCGAAGGCCAGCAGGGCGCAGGGGCCGATCCCGGCGGTCGCCGCCGCCTCGGCGACGACCGCCGCCAACCCGTCCACGCCGTCGGCCCAGGCGTTGGCGGAGCCGCCGATGCCGGGCAACTCGACCACCGTGACCGTCCAGCCGGGCAGGCGCCGGGCCAGATCGCCGGCGCGGACCGACGCCGCCGTGATCAGGCCGGGCAGGACCAGCAGGTCGGGGCCGGTGCCCTCCCGCCACAGGCGCAGCTGTCCGGACGCGGTGGTCACGTAATGGGCCTTCGGCATGTCCTCCCTCCCTCTCGATGGATTGATTGTCTGGCGGATCGCGTGTCGGCAGGCCGTTGTAGGGCGGCACTCCGGCTGTTGTTCGATGCCAGGATTGTGCCATTATTTGACACTCAGTTCATAGAATGACATAATTTTCGAAGGAGGAACAAGCCCGACGCGCCGGACGGCTCCGTGTCGCTCCGCGCGCGGGAGCTGGAAATCCATGAAAAATCAAAGAGGAGAGACGCAGGATGGCGTGGCCGGACGGTGAGGGCTTTCCCAAGCGGCGCGAGTTGCTTTTCGGCACCCGCCTTGTACCGTGCTACAGAGAGCGGCCCGCCACGCTCGACGCGATGGTCCGTGCGGCGGTGGAGCGCGCGCCTGGCAGCGAGGCGGTGGTCGATGGCGAACGGCGCTTCACCTATCGGGAACTGGACGCGCTGGTTGCGCGGATCGCCGGGGCGCTGGTCGCGCGCGGCGGCGTGGCGGGCGACCGCGTGGCGCTGGTCCTGACCAACCGGGCGGAGTTCCTGATCGCGTTGCTGGCGGCGGCGCGCATCGGCCTCGTCTCGGTTCCCGTCAGCGCCCGCGAGCAGCGGCCCGGCATCACCGGCATCCTGGCCGACTGCGACGCGAAGTTCCTGATCCACGACGCCGCCCTGGCCGACCGCATGCCGGAGGAGGGCGCGGTGCCGTCGCTCGTGCTGCGCCTGTCCGTCGGCGGGGCGGTCGCGGGCGCCGAACCCTTTGAGGATCTGCTGTCCGAAGCGGAGCGCCCCCTGCCGGAGGTTCCGCGGAGCGAGGAGGACACCGCCGTCATCCTCTACACCTCCGGCACCACGGGCAAGCCGAAGGGCGCGCTGCTGGCGCACGTCAACATCATCCACTCGGCGATGCATTTCGAGGAGTGCTGGCGGTACCGCGACGGCGAGCGCGCGGTCCTCGCGGTGCCGGCGTCGCACGTCACCGGGCTGGTCGCCGTTCTTCTGGCGATGGTCCGCGTCGCCGGCTGCGTCATCCTGATGCCGGCCTTCGACGCGAACGCGTTCCTGGCGCTGGCCAGCCGGGAACGGATGACCACCACGGTGCTGGTGCCGGCGATGTACAATCTGGTCCTGCTGCGCGGCGACGTCTCGCGGCACGATCTGTCACGCTGGCGGGTCGGCGGCTTCGGCGGCGCCCCGATGCCGGAGGCGACGGTCGAGGCGATGGCCGAACGGCTGCCCGACCTGCATCTGTTGAACGCCTACGGCTCGACCGAATGCGCGACGATCATCAGCGTCGTGCCGGTCGGCCGCACGCGGGACGGGCTCGACACCGTGGGGATGTGCGTTCCCTGCGGCGACCTGCGCATCGTCGGCGAGGACGGCCGGGAGTGCCCGGCGGGGGAGACGGGGGAGGTGTGGATCCGCGGGCCGATGACGATCCCCGGCTATTGGAACCGCGAGGACGCGACGCGCGCCGGCTTCGTCGACGGCTACTGGCGGTCCGGCGATCTGGGGGCGCTCGACGCGCGGGGCTGGCTGCGGCTGTTCGACCGCAAGGGCGACGTCATCAACCGGGGCGGCTACAAGATTTACAGCGTCGAGCTCGAGAACGCGCTGGCCCGGCATCCGGACGTCGTCGAGGTGGCGGCCGTCGCCCATCCCGATCCGGTGCTGGGCGAGAAGATCCACGTCTTCGTCACCACCGCCTCGGCGGCGCTGACCGCCGAGAATGTGCGGGTGTTCTGCCGCGCCGCGCTGGCCGAGTACAAGGTGCCCGACCATGTGACGCTGCTTCGGGAGGCTCTGCCGCGCAACGCCAACGGCAAGGTGACGAAACGGGTGCTGCGCGACCGGGTAATGGGCCGGGTGGCGGGAGCGTAGGTCAGGCCGCCTCGGCCTGCAACGCGTCGGCCGTCTCGCTGGTCCAGCGGTAGCCGAAGCCCGGATAGTTGCCGATGCTGTCGAACTCGGCGTCGATGGCGCGGAACTTCTGGCGGATGCGCTTGATGAAGGCGCGGACGTTGGCGCGGAAGCCCTGGCCGCCATGGCCGGCCATGAAGCCCGGACCATGGACCAGGTCGTAGATCTCGCGGTAGGAGACGTCGGCGTCCGGCCGGGTCGCCATCAGCTTGACCATGTTGAACTCGGTCAGCGTCAGGTCCAGGCGCTGGCCCTTCCACAGGGCGCGGCTCTGGTCGAGCCGCAGTTCCAGGTCGCCGATCACCTGCATCGCCGGCCCGGTTTCGGCCGGCGCGTCGCCGTAGGCGACGAGGCCCCGGGTGCTGTCCATCGCCAGCGCCATGCGGCGCAGCAGGATGGGCAGGCGGCGGGTCTTCTCGACGAAATCGACGGCGCCGTTGGCCAGCGCCATCTCCTCGGCGGCGTCGTGGACCTTGTCGGCGAGGCAGATCACCGGCGCGCTCAGGCCGCGGTCGCGGGCGTCGCGCAGGATCGCGGCGGTGTCGGTGCCGGGGATGTTCCAGTCGAGCAGCACGATGTCGGTCTGGCCGCCGTTGGCGAGATAGTCCAGCGCCGGGCCGCTGCGGTCGAACAGGCGGACGTCGTATCCCTGGTCGGCCAGCGTGGTGCCCAGCGCCTCGCGGAAGCGGTCGTCGGCGTCGACCAGGGCGACGCGGGCGATGGCCTCGGCCATGCGGGCGGTGCTGGTGTTGGCGCTGGGGGCGGCGGCGAAGGAAGAAAGGTCGGTGATGGTGGCGGTCGTCATCGGCTTGCTTCTCGCGGAGGTTGGGGTGGGCGGGGCCGGTGTGGCGTCAGTGCCCGCGTCGGTTGCCCAACAATGCGGCCGTTAAGGTTAATGAGCTTTTAAAGTCACATCCGCTACCACTTCTTTGCAACCAAACAGTCACGGAACAGGCAGCGGACGGGGCGAGCGGCCGGATCAGCCGTCCGGCAGATTCAGCCGCTCGCCCCTGTGCAGACGGCGGATCGCGTCGATCAGGACGGCCAGGGAAACCGCGACGGACAGGACGCCGCTCAGGCCCGACCGCCGTCCCTCCTCCAGCAGGGGGGGCCGCATCCGCTCGGTCAGCACCGCCACCGGCGGGTGGGGCCGCTCGGCCAGCAGGGCCTCGATCACCCGGCCGATGCGCCCGACGCTCGGACCGGACCGGCCGATGGCGACCAGCACCACGTCGGCCCGGCCCAGCACCGCGCGCAGGTCGGCGAGCGCCTGCGCGCTCGTCGCGTGCCACGCCGACAGGCCGCTGTCGCTGCCGTTGATGGCCTTGACCAGGCTTTCGCCGAACAGAACCCGGTCGTCGATCACGCCGAGCAGGAGAGGGGCCGACGACGCGTTTCCGTCCCCCCGTCCCGGAGCGTGCCGTGGCGTCGACGGGCGGTCGGCGGCCGTCAGGCCGCACAGCATGACACTTTCCACCGACGTCCTGCACACGCGACCGCCCCCTTCTTCCGGATGCCGACCGTCTTCCGTATCGGGAAACCCACGCAGGCGCGCTGGACGCCAACCTGACCCGTCGAGGCTGCTGCGAAACCGATCCTCCCTTTCCCGGCCGTCATCCCCGCGAAGGCGGCGATCCGACCCTGCCCATTGGTTCCGCTTGGAAGGACCCGTCTCCCCGTCTTCGCGGGGATGGCGGAGGGAAAGGCGGATCCCGGTTCCGATGAGCATCGAGGCTGCGGAGCCGGTGCTTGCGCACGCGGGCGGGGACGATGAAGGATTCTTCGTCCGTCCAAGTCTTCCAATGCAATAATACCGCCTTGTTTCAAGTAAACTTCCGGACGCTTTCCCGTCAACAGCAACATTCCGCCGATCCGTCGTCAAAGCTGACTAAGCCAATCCCGATGGCGGCCATCCGTTTTGACCCCGCTCGATCGCCAGGCATTTTCGGGCAAAGCCGTTCCGGGTTCCGCACGGCACGCCCCCGGTGCCGGGCGGGCGCGGTCGCCGGCCGTCTCTACGTCGGAATTGGTACGGGCAGCCCCCTTCTCCCTGGCGAGCTTCACCGAACTGTGCATTTACCGCCTAACCTTCCCTCAGTACAGTGACGACGCCAGGGAGTGATCACTCATGATCATCGCCGATCATGATAGGGAAGACGGCGACTGGAGAAATCCATTCAAAGACGAATGGGAGAATCATCGGATGGATTTTCTCCGATCGGACTTTGGATGGGACGGGAATGTTCCCATCGAAAGGGGATGGCGGGGGCGCCACGGAAGATTCGAGGTATCACGCCGCAAGGAAAACCATACCGCCGGGGGGCCGGCCACATCGAAGGGAGAAGGGCGACGATGAGCAGCATCAGCATCCATGACGACCCGGCGGCCAGGGCGGGGGGCATCGGCGGGCCGGCGGCACGGACGAGAACGGACCGCATCCTGGTCGTCCTGGTCGACGAGAACAGCCTGACGCGGGACTGCTTCGCGCTCAGCCTCGGCACGCTGGGCGAGGGGATGACGGTGATTCCGGTGGCGTCGCTGCGGGAGGCCGGCGACCTCATGGCCGGCGGGGAGCGCATCGACGTCGTCCTCTGCCACATCGGCGCCGACCGCGCGCTGGGCGAGGCGCGCACGGCGGCGCTCCGGGAAGACGGCGCCCCGGTCCGCGACACCCCCCTGATCATCATTTCGGACCGCGACGACATCGACCTGATCCTGGAATGCCTCGGCCTCGGGGTGCGCGGCTACATCGTGTCGAGCCTCGGTCTGGGCGTCGCGCTGGAGGCCATCCGGCTGGTGGTGGCGGGCGGCACCTTCGTGCCGGCCTCGTCGCTGCACAAGCTCACCCGTTTCGGCGGCCCGCGCGGCGAGCCGGCGGCGTCCGCCCAGGCCAGCATGGAGGGGCTGACGCCGCGCGAGCTGGCGGTGCTGAAATGCCTGCATGAGGGCAAGTCGAACAAGCTCATCGCCTACCAGCTCGGCATGTGCGAGAACACGGCCAAGGCCCATGTCCGCAACATCCTGAAGAAGATGGGCGCCACCAACCGGACGGAGGCCGCCTATCTGGCCCACCGCTGCCTCCTCGACAACGCGCCCCCGGCGGCGGCCCAGGCCTGATCCTCCTGCCGGCGCTGCGGTCCGGGCGGGCGACCGCCCGCCTCCGCTCTTGCGACTAGTCAGGAATGCGCAGGGTTTTTAAAATACTCGCGTGGTGACCACGACCTTTTTTCTACGGTCCACCCATCCGCTTCTTTGGCCGGAGGCGGGGATGTGTCCGATAGTCTCGGGCATCTCCGCCACAGCCGAGGGCCATCCGATGACAAGCGCCAGAATCGACGTGGTCTCGGACATCCGGGGCCTCGCGGCTCTCCGGGACGACTGGAACGACCTCGCGGCGGGCGGGAATCCGCTGCTCCGCCACGAATGCGCGATGGCCTTCACCGAGGCCTATGGCCGCCTCTACGAACCCCGCGCCGTGGTCCTGCGCGACGGGACCGGCGTCCGCGCCATCGCTCCGCTGGCGGCGCCCCGCCTCACCGGCAGCTCAACCCTGCATCTGATGGGACAGCCGCTTCACGAGCCCGCCTCCCTGCTGTACCGGGACGGGGCGGCGCTGGAGGATCTGCTGGCGGCGCTGGTCGGCTGGCGCCGGCCTTTCCTGCTGCACCGGCTGCCAGCCGACCGGCCGGAAACCGACCTGCTCCAGGCGGGGCCGTCGCGCCTGACCCGCTGCTTCACCCGGACCGGGCTGGACAGCGCCTGGGTGCCGCTCGGCGTGCCCTGGGCGGGTTTCGAGGCGGCGATGGCGTCGCGCCACCGCAGCGCCGTCCGCCGGAAATGGAAAGCCGCCGAGAGCCGCGGCGCTGTCGAATTCGAGGCGCTGGCACCCGACGAGGCGCGGGCCGAGGCCGTCCTGCGCGCCTTCTTCCGCATCGAGCATTCCGGCTGGAAGCGCCGCGACGGAACCTCGATCCTGTCGAACCCGCCGATGGAGCGCTTCTTCCTGCTCTACGGGCGGGCGGCGGCCCGGCTCGGCATGCTTCGGATCTTCTTCCTGAAGATCGGCGGGGAAACCGTCGCCGGCCGCGTCGCCGTCGAGCACGGCCGCACCCTGTGGGAACTGAAGATCGGCTATGACGAGCGCTGGAGCGAGTGTTCGCCGGGCATCCTGCTGACCCACGCGACGCTGCGCTACGGCTGCGAGAACGGCCTCGCCGCCCATGAGTTCCTCGGCGTGCTGGAGCGCTGGGAAAACCTGTGGTCGCCGCGATTGCATCGGTACAACGCGCTGCGCGTCTACCCGGCCACCCTGCGTGGCGGCGTCTCCTTCGCCTGCGACCTGACCGAGGTCGCGGTGCGGCGGTCGCGGACCAGGGCCGCCGCCGCCTGCCGAACCGCGCTCGACCGCCTGTCGGCGGCCTGGCCGGGGGCCCGTCCCGGCGCCCGCTTCGCTCCGATGGAGCCGCGCGAGGAGCGCTGAAGGCGGTGGGGGAAGGCGGCGGGAAAAGGCGGGGCGGAATCGAGAAGAAGGCCGGCAGCGGGTGCTGCCGGCCTCAAGTTTCTTCCAATGACCCGTGATCAGGCCGCGTGGGCGAGGTGCGCGGCGTCCAGGTGGCCGAGCGCGTAGGCGCTCAGCTCCGCCGCCGACGCCGTCAGGCCCGTCGCCGTGTCGTGGTGGCTGTCGAGCGCCGCCTCGGCCGCCGGCGCCTGCTGGGCGGCGAGGTGGGTCCACATCGCGTCCGACACCGAGGCCGCGGAGGCCATCGCCGCCTTGGCCGCCGGGAAGAAGGACTTGTCGGCGTTGACCACCAGCGTCCCCTCCCACCACATGTCGGCCTGGCCCTTGACGACCTCCTTGCCGTCCAGCGCGTACTTGTCGTAGCTGACGATGCTGTCGGTCGGCGACACCGCCTTGCCGTTGATCGTGATCTTGCTCACCGTCAGGTTGCGGTCCTGGCCGGCGGCCCAGCCGTCGTTGTCGTACTGCACCTGCACCTTGTGCGCCTGGTCGGCGGTCAGGTTGGTGGTGAAGCTGTAGTCCTTGGCCGTCGTGCCGGTGGTGGCCTCGCCGACCTGCTTGCCGTCGACCAGCAGCTTGAAGTGGGCGTTCACGCCGCCCGCCGGGGTGCCGGTGGCGTTGACCGTGATGGTCGAGTTGCCGTTCGTCGGCGTGGTGGTCGCGCCGGCCGGGAAGTCGGCCTTGCCGGCGTTGACCACCAGCGTGCCGTTCCACCACAGGTCGGCCTGGCCCTTCACCACGTCCCTGCCGTCCAGCGCGCCCTTGTCGTAGGTCACGGCGCTGTCCGTCGCCTTGTAGACGTGGCCGTTGACGCTGACGGTGTTGACCTTCAGGTTGCGGTCCTGGCCGCCGGCCCAGCCGTCGTTGTCGTACTGCACCTGGATCTTGTGGGCCTGGTCGGGGGTGACGTCGGCGGTGAAGCTGTAGTCCTTGGCCGTCGCGCCGGCCGTGCCCTCGCCGACCTGCTTGCCGTCGACCAGCAGCTTGAAGTGGGCGTTCACGCCGCCCGCCGGGGTGCCGGACGCGTTGACCACGATGGTCGCCTTGCCGGCCGTCGGGCTGGTCGGCTCGGTCGGGGCGGTGGGCGTCGTCGGCGTGGTGGGGGTGGTCGGGGCCGTCGGGTTGGTGGGCGTGGTCGGGGTGGCGCCCGGCCCGTCATAGCCCTCCTGCGGCGTCACCGCCTTGGCGCCGGCGTCGTAGGAATAGGCGCGGACGTAGTCCACCTGCTTGGTCGCGCTCATGGTCGAGGCGGCCGGCTGGATGTCCTTGAACACCGCGAGGTTGGTGATGATGTTGGTCGGGGCCGAGGGCGAGCCCGACGCGCTGGCGACCTTCACGCCGTCGATGTACCAGGTCGTGCCGGTGGGACGGATGTCCACGCCGTAGGTGTGGAAGTCCGTGGTCGGATCGAAGGGCAGGTCGTGGATGCTGCCGCCGCCCGAGCCGGCGTGCGAGGTCAGGTAGATCTTCGACTTGTTGTCCGAGTAGTACTCGTAGGCATCGGTTTCCTGCCAGGAGTTCACGCCGGGCGCCTGCCAGGTCCAGAAGGCGGGCCAGAAGCCCTTCTCCGCCGGCATCTTGGCGCGTTCCTCGATGTAGCCGTACTGGAAGGTGAAGGACGGCGAGGTGGTCAGCAGCCCCGAGGTCCAGTCGTAATGGGTGCCCGAGGCCGAGGTGTAGGACTCGCGCTTGGCGGTCAGCGACAGAATGCCATCCGAGACGGTGGCGTTCTTCATCTGGTTCCACTCGAGCTGCCGGTTGCCGAGGTTGCCGTGGCCGCCATCCGCTTCGGCGCTGGAGCTGTCGGTCCATTTGGTCGTGTCGACCTTGGTGCCGTTGAACTCGTCGTCGAAGACGAGTTTCCAGGTGCTGCCAGCCGGGGCCTGAGGGGGGAGGTTCGCCATATCACCGAGTCCTTTGCGAAGTCTGTCGTCAAGCGCTGTTTGCTTGAGACAATATCGCCGCGAACTTATCTAAAATGTTGTGATGCATCCGGGAGACAGTTGGGACGCCTCGCGAAGCCTCCAATCCTGGATTTTCCCCGAATTGTCACGGAACGGTTCAGCGGCCGTAAACCAGTGTGGCCCCTACGGGCCGGGACGCCGGGATGCCGTCCAGCGCGGCAGCAGGAAGACGACGAACCACAGAAGCGTCGCCTGAAGGCGGTTGGTGCCCGCGGTGGGGATGAAGGCGTAGGGGATGGCGATGCTCCACAGGGCGATGATGGTGATCGCCCGGTCGCGCGCCGTCGCCAGGGCGTCGCGCATCAGGGTGCCGTAGAGCGCGACGAAGATCGCGGCGGCCGGAAGCCCGAAGGGGATGGCGATGTCCATCAGGATGTTGTGCGCGCTGTCCACCTTGGCCTCGTACTGGAACAGGTAGGTGAACCAGGGGGCGTAGAAGTCGTGGAAGGCGGTGCTGCCGACGCCGAACAGCGGCGCGTCGCGCAGGATGGCGAGGCCCGTCTCCAACAGGAAGGTGCGCTCCAGGTTGCTCGGCGTCTCCAGGTCGGAGCCGTAGATGGCGTCCGACGGCATGTAGACGGTTCCGACGATCGGCATCAGCGGCAGGGCCAGCAGCACGGCGACCAGCAGCGCCGTGCAGAGGCGCCGGCCGACGACGCGCCCGCCGATCCGGTCGGCCAGGACCCAGCCGAAGCCGAGCAGGATCATCAGCAGCGTCGTGCGCGACAGCGTCACGGCGCAGGAGATCAGCGAGGTGGTGCAGGCGAAGCGCCAGAGCCGCAGCTGCCCGCGCGACATCACCGGGCGCAGCGCCCAGGCGACCAGCAGGCAGGCCGTCGGCGCCGGGGTGATCCATTTGAAGGAATCGGCCGACTCGTTCAGCGAATAGCCGGTGTCGACCCCACCCAGCTCGGCGAGGCTGATGGTGAAGAAGAACAGCCATTTCGACGCGTACATGCCGACGCACATCTTCATGAAGGGAAGCTGGTCCTCGGCGGTCGCGAACAGGATGATCGGCAGCAGCAGCACCGGAAAGCGGAAGGCGGTCTTGGCGATCCCGTCCGCCCCGGTTCCGGCCATGACGTCGGCGAGCACCGTCCACAGCGCGAGCGCGCCGATCAGCGCCAGCCCGACAGCGTGGAACCGGCGCTGGCGCGGGTCGGCCGGAAGGCCGGCGCGCGCCAGCAGGGCGGCCAGCATGACGAACTCGCCGAACTTGACCGGCGCCACCGTCTCCACGGCCATGGAGACCAGATCGGCCGCCAGCCCGAACAGGAACCAGGAATCGGTCAGGGTCAGGGTGCGCCCCGGCGCCACCGCCCCCCCCGGCCGGAAGGCGGGCACGGCGGCGGCCGGCCCGGCCGGGGGCGGCCCGCCGGTCTTCAGCAGGGCGCTCATCCCACGCCCCGCGTGGCCGGGGTCAGCGCCGTCGCCGCCGGGCGGCGGAGCCTCCAGGCGATCGCCGCCAGCGTCGGCAGCAGCACCACGACGGGGTAGGCGGCGACGCCGCCCCAGACGATGCCGGCCGGGCCGAGATGCTCCGCGAGGACGATCTTGGCGGCGACCATCACGACGGTGGCGACGGTCATGATGCGGGCCAGCGCCGGGACGAAGGGGGTGTTGCAGGCGCAGGCGCTGGTCGCCGCGCCCAGCGCGTAGAGCGGCAGCCAGACGGCGCAGGCCAGCATCAGGCCGGCGGGAACGGCGATGCCCGCCCCGACCCAGAAACGCAGGATGTCGTTGCCGAAGCCGGCGAGGGCGGCCGCCAGCGGCAGCGCGATCAGCAGCGCCATCGCCAGCGAGCGGCCGAGGATCCGCCACACCTCAGCCACCCGTCCGCCGGCCAGCGGGGCGGCGTAGAGCGGCCAGTAGGGGACCAGCATCATGCCGATCACCGCCTGGAGCGAGGTGACCAGCTTGACGGCGACGCCGCACTGCGCCGCCACCTCGCCGCCCAGCGCGTAGAGCGCGATGATCGCGTCGGTGCCGATGCAGACGAGGGTCGCCACCGAGATGACGAAGAACAGCGCCCCCGAGCGCAGGAAACGCAGCGCCAGCCGGAAATCCGCCGCCTTGGCTGCGGGGGCGATGGCGAGCCGCCCGCGCCGGAAGAACAGGATGGTGTTGACGACGTTGACCGCCACCGGCGGCACCGTAATGGCCAGCGTCAGCGTGATCATCCCGCCGCCGGCGACGCAGGCGACGGCGACGCACAGCACCATCAGCCCGGTGGCGACCGTGTCCCAGAAATAGTGGATGTGGCTTTCGTGGCAGGCCAGCCGCATCTTGCCGACCACCCCGACCGGCGCCAGCAGGCCGAGGCAGACGACGGCGATGGTCAACGCCAGCGCCCCCTCCCGCGCGGTGGCGGACTGCTGGACCGGCAGCCACTGGTCGATGGGCAGCGTCGCGTGGGCCAGCAGGCTGCCGGCGACGATCAGCGCGCCGAAGGCGAGCAGGATGGCGTAGGCGGTGGCGATGCAGCGCCGGGCGCCGGATTCGTCCCGCGTCTCGATGGCGAGCCCCAGCCGGTTGACCAGATCGCCGCCGATGCCGAGGTCGATGACGCCGCCGAAGGCCATCAGCCCGGTGACGGCGATCCACAGCCCGAACTCCTCGGCGTCGAGGTGGTTGGCGACCAGCGGGATCGTCAGCGCCGTGCAGGCCGCCTGGGCGATCCGTCCGGTTCCGGCGGTGAGCGCCGTCAGGAAGGGCGTCGGGCGCCGTGCGAAGGGTTTCATTCGGTCCCTCGACCTGTCTTTTGCGGGAAAGTGCGATGCCCTCGGGAGATCCGCGCGGAATCCCGAGGCTTGTCCGGGGATGCCCGTGCCTGGCACGGGCATGACGGGCCGGAAGGGCGGGGTGGCCGGTTTCGATCCGGTCATGGCCCCCTCACGACGCGCCGACGCCCGGATGGCTGGCGTAGCCGTAGCTCTGGACCTGCGGCTGGTAGAGCGCCTGCCGGCGCATGTCGACCTGGGTCAGCACCACGCCGATTCCCTGGAGGCCGCCGCTGCGCAGGCTCTTCAGCGCCGCCTGGGCGACGTTCGGCCGCGTGCTGTCCCAGCGCAGCGCCAGGATCATGTGGTCGGCGAGCGGGGCGATGATCCGCGCGTCGGACACGCTCAGCACCGGCGGGGCGTCGAGGACGATCAGGTCGTAGCAGCGCCGGGCCTCCAGGATCAGCCGCTCGAAGTCCAGGCTGCGCAGGATGTCCTCGGGATGGGCGTCGCCGTCGCCGGCCGGGATGAAGTCGAGGCCGGTGTCGGGATCGGTGTGGACCAGCCGCTCGAGTCCGGCGAAACCGGCCTCGAGCGAGCGCAGGCCGGCGATCGGCCGCGGCGGCCTCGCCGACAGCAGCCGGGCCAGGGTCGGGCGCCGCATGTCGCACTCCACCACCAGCGTGCGGATGCGCGACAGCGCGGCGCCGCGGGCGAAGGAGGCGGCGAAGACCGACTTGCCCTCCCCCGGGATCGAGGAGGTGACGAGCACCACCTTGGGGGCCAGCCCGTCGACGCTCTGCTGGACGCCGGTGCGGATCTGGGCCAGCGATTCGCTGTAGGCGCTGGAGCGGTCGCGCGCCACCAGATCGACCGGCCGGCTGTTGCGGCCGCTGTTCCGCCCGCCGCCGCCCCGCCGGGTGTCCAGCGTCATGCCGAGCACCGGCACGCCGAGCAGGGCCTCGGCGTCGGTTTCCGTCCGGATCCCCGCCCGCCGCCGTTCGAGCAGCAGCGCCAGCAGCGCGGCCAGCACGGCCGAGACGACGACCCCGCCGGCCACCAGCAGCGCGCGCGGCGGGAAGGCGTCCTCCGGCACCGGCGCCTCGGAGACGATCCGCGCGTCGGGCGTCTCGGTGCTCTGCTCGGCCAGCGTCTCGCCGGCGCGGTGCAGGAAGGATTCGTAGAGGCTGCGGTCGGCGGCCGCCCGGCGCTGGAGTTCGCGCAGGGCCACCATGTCCTCCTCGGCGATGCCGGCGCTGGATTGCAGGACCTTCAGGCGCTCGCGCGCGGCGGCCTCGCGGCGGGCGGCGGTGTCGACCTCGCCCTGGGCGTTGCGGATGATGCGCTCGACCTCGTCGGCGATCTTGCCGCGCAGGTCGCGCAGCGCCGCCGTCGCCGCGACCACCTCGGGGTGGTTGCCCATGTAGCGTTCGCGCAGGTTGGCGAGCCGCTGCGTCATGTCGGCCTCGCGCTCGCGCAGGCGCTCGATCAGCGGGGATTTCAGCACGGCCGAGCGCGAGGCGGCGCCGTTCGGGTCCTGGGCGGCGCGCCTCAGCTCGGCCAGCGCCGCCTCCTTGTCCGCCCGGTCGGCGGCGATCTGCGACAGCTCCCTGCCGACGCCGCCGAGCTGCTGGGCCGCCAGCGTCTCGCCGCCGACCTGGAACAGCCCGTGGTCGGCGACGTAGCGCTGGACCGCCATGTCGCTCGCCCGCGCCTGGCGTTCCAGCGCCTCCAGCCCGCCCTCGATGCGGCCGTTGGCGCCGCGGATCAGCGCGCGCTTGAGGTCGAGCTGGTCCTTGATGTAGGCGCCGGCATAGGCGTTGGCGACCGCCGCCGCGAGCGCCGGGTCGGTCGAGCGGTAGCGGATGTGGAAGACGTAGGAGCGGCCGTCGACCAGGATCTGGATCCGCTCCTGAAGGGTCTTCGCCACCCGGTCGAGGAAGACGTCGGCGTCGGGGAAGCCCTCGGGCGCCGCCGCCGTCGCCGGGGCGGGAACGGCGGGCAGCAGGCCGGCCGGCAGCCAGGGCGACAGCGCCGCGCGCAGGCGCGCCGTTTCGTTGCGGAGGCGCAGGCCGATGCCGTCGCCCATCCCGTCGCCGAGCGCGTCGCGCCGCCGCGCCGGATCGAGCCGTTCGGCGACCTTGCGGGCCAGCGCATGGGATTGCAGGACGTCGGTTTCCGACTTCACGACGGCGAGGTCGGGGGGCAGGCTCGACACCACGTTGGCGAACTGGAACACCTGCCCCTTGCGGGGTTCGATCATCACCAGCGCGGTTGCCGTGTAGCGCGACGGCACCAGATCGGCGACGAGCGCGAAGAGTCCGCTCAGCGCGGCCGTCACGGCGACGATCAGCGGAAGATAGCGGCGGAACGCCAGGGCCACCCATCTCAGCCCGGCGTCTCCCGGCCCGGCGTTCCACGACGCGCCCGTCCGCGCGGGGTTCGGTTCGATCACCAGCTCATGGTCGAAGCTGTTCCTCCTTGCGGAAAGCGAGCGACGTCTCTCGTCCTGACTGATTGCCATGTGAACACCCCTTGTTTCCCCAACGGATCTTCCAGCGGATGGCCGGTGCGTCCGGCGTCGCCGCTGAAGGCATCCCGGTGGATCGTCGTTCCGACGCCGCACTCGGGAACGCCGGCAGGGCCGGCGTCGCGCGCCCCCGTCCGCCGTCCGGGCGGTTCGGTTCCCGGCATGGCGCACCAAATGATGGGCGTCGGGAAAATAAAATCAGGGCAAATCGGCGAATGCCGACAGAGGGACTGTATCAGCAGGGCGCGCCTGTTTAAAGATTTTGGTCTTTTTTCATTTCGGCTACCGCAAAGAGTACGGGCGATCAACGATGCCTACGCCAAGTTTTTCATGGAAATCCCCAACTCATCATTTTGGCTGGATGGGAATGGGGGCGGTATCGTCCCTTCTGACGAGAGGTGGGAAGCGTCGTCCGATCCGTGGGGGCGGGCATCGTCCTTTGTCGGGCCTGTCGCGGAAACGGCGTCCCTGGCCGGCCCGGCCCCGTCGTCCCGGAACGCGCAACCCGCCCCCGATGCGCTCCGCTTCCTCTTTGGCCTTCGGTTGGGTGCCGCCGGACCTCCGGAATGAGTATTCAAAAAAGACGAGGGTGGAGTTTTTTGAAATCAATTCGAATGAACTTCCATAATTCAATAAAATTCTTGTCGGCAATCCGGACGAACGTAGAGTGATTATTGATAAATATGCATGGTCTAAATTATAACACAAATATACGGCGTGACCTTTGGCCGATCGGGATGGGAATCGTTTTTCAAAAAAGACGAAACCCAAGAATAAAGTTACCGGACAGGATTTATTCCCCCTTTTCGGCCCCGTTTTCGGTCCCATGAACGATGTCCATCCATTCAACATTCATGGCGATCATTCGGAAAGCCGAAGTGCCGCAATGATGGCCTTCGCTTCCTGCCGGAAAGCCCGACGTCCGTGGCCGCGCCGTGATGCAAAGGAGGAACAGCAATGACTTATGGTGTGCTGCGCTCCGACTGTCCTCTTCGCGAGGGCGGCGCGCAAACCCATCAGCGTACCGATCCCCAAGGCCGTCCCCGGATACTCCACGTCACCGAGTGCTTTTCGACCGGCGTGCTGACGGCGCTGGCGATGATCTGCAAGGAGCTGCAAGGGGATTTCTCCTTCTCGATCCTGTACGGACGGCGCTGGGAAACCCCGGCGGACTTCGAGGCGATGTTCCCTCCGGAAACCGTCTTCCAGCCCTGGGACGTCTCGCGCAGCCTCAACCCGCTCAAGGACGTGGCGGCGGTCCGCCAGCTCCGCCGCACGGTGCAGGCGCTCGAGCCCGACCTGATCCACGCCCATTCCAGCAAGGCCGGCGCGCTCGTGCGCCTGGCGTTCCCGCGCGGCCGTCCGTCGGTGATCTACACCCCGCACTGCTACGCCTTCCTGCGCGGCGGCCGGGCGCGGCCGTCGAACCGGCTGTTCTGGGCGGTGGAGTGGCTGCTGGGACGCACCGCGCACACCACCGTCGCCGTCGGGCGGACGGAATACGCCTACGCCCGGCAGGTCGCCCGGCGCGCGGCGATGATCCCGAACATGATCGAGCTGGCCCAGCTCGGCGATGGCGCGGGCCGGACCGCTCCGGCGCCGGACGCCGCGCCGTTGCCGGGCCGCCGCCGCACGGTGGTCAGCGTCGGCTCGATCCGCCCGCAGAAGAATTTTCCGCTGTTCTGCGAGGTCGCCACCCGGCTGGCCGGCGAGGCCGTCGATTTCCTCTGGGTCGGCGCCGGCGAGGTTCCCGCCGGCTGCGCCGTGCCGGACAACGTCGCCATCACCGGCTGGCTGCCGCACGACCGCGTCGCCGGCATCCTGCGGGACGCCGACATCTACATGCAGACCTCGGTGTGGGAGGGGCTGCCCATCTCGGTGCTGGAGGCGATGTCCTGCGGGCTTCCGCTGGTCGTCACCCCGGCGGACGGCAACCGGGAGCTGCTGACCAGCTTCGTCAACGGCTTCGTCTGCGACACGGCGGCCGAGTTCACCGAGGCGATCCGGCTGCTGTGCTGCCACGCGCCGATGATGGAGCGCATGGGGCTGGCGTCCCGGCGGCTGGCCGAGGAGTACGGGGCGGCGCGCGTCGCCATGCGCTGGGTCGATTTCTACACCCACGAGATCGCGGAGCGGGCCGGCCTGCCGCAGGCCGCCCTCCAGGCGCGGCTGCAATAGCGCCGGGCCGGCCGCCACGACCGGGTGCCTGACCACGGACAATGGGGGGAGACATGTCCATAACCCTGCACAACCATCCGCCCCGCCGCTCGGGCCGCCGCCCGGACCGGGCGCGGCGCCGCGAGGCCGCCGGCCCTCCGGCGCTGTACGACAACGCGCTCAAGCGGCTGGTCGACGTCGTCGGAGCGTCGGCGCTGCTGCTGCTGTTCGGCCCCTTGATGATCCTGCTGTGGCTGCTGGTGCGGCGCGACGGCGGGCCGGGCATCTACCGGCAGCCCCGGCTCGGCGCCGAGGGCGTCCCGTTCGACTGCCTGAAGTTCCGCAGCATGTGCGTGGATTCCGAGGCGGCGCTCCAGCGCCAGCTCGCCCGCGATCCCGCCGCCGCCGAGGAGTGGCGGCGGACCCACAAGCTGAGGAACGACCCGCGCGTCACGCGGATCGGCCGTTTCCTGCGGCGCAGCAGCCTGGACGAGCTGCCGCAGATCCTCAACGTGCTGCGCGGCGACATGAGCCTCGTCGGGCCGCGCCCGATCGTCGCCGCCGAGGTGGCGCGCTACGGGCGCTACTTCACCAGCTACAGGAGCTGCCGGCCGGGCATCACCGGCCTGTGGCAGGTGAGCGGCCGCAGCGACACGCGCTACCGCCGGCGGGTGGCGCTGGACCACGCCTACCGCCGGAAATGGCGGCTGCTCCTGGATGCGCGGATCATCCTGGCGACGCCGATGGTGATGATCCGGGGGTCGGGCGCCTACTGACGTCGAGCGCCTTGCACTCCGGACTTGAGAACCCAACCGCGGACCCGAACTTGGCAGGGGGGTGGCATGCTTGGTTTCAAAGCCTCGTCGACGGGACGAACGGCGGCCCTGGGGCTGGCGGCGGAGGGCGCGCCGGCCGCCGCGCCGGCCGCCGCCGCCGCTGGTGAGGCCACTGGTGAGGCCGCCTGGGCGGGCGCGGTCCGCATCCGGTGCTTCGACGCGTGCGAGCCGCTGCGTGAGCGCTGGGAATGGCTGGAGGCGCGGTCGGACGGCTACGCCTTTCAGAGCGTCTTCTGGATGGCGGCGCTGCTGGACACCATCGGCCGCGACCCGTCGGTCCGCCCGGTCATCACGCTGGTCACCGATGCGGATGGGAAGGGCGGGGAGGCCCCGGCCCTGATCCTGCCGCTCATGCTGCGCCGGACGCATGGCGTCGCCACCCTGCGCTTTCTCGATTTCGGGGTCACCGACTACAACGCTCCGCTGATCCGCGCCGACGTCGCCCGGAGGCTGTCGCGCGGCGGATTCCCGGATCTGTGGCGCCGCATCCTCGCCGCCATCGGCGCGGCGGCCGGACCGGTCGACGTCGTCCGGCTGGAGAAGATGCCCGAGCGGATCGGCGGCCTGCCCAATCCGCTGCTCCAGCTTCCCAGCAGCCCGCAGGACATGAGCTATCAGGCGCCGCTGAACGGAGGGTACGACGATTTCCTCAAGCGGCGTTCCCACGGGCTGATGGCGGATTCCCGCGCCAAGCAGCGGCGGCTCTCCCGGCAGGGGGCGGTCGAGTTCCGCATCGTCCGCGACCCGGCCGAGGCCCGGCCGCTGGTCGAGGCGATGATCGCGCAGAAGTCGCGCCGCTACCGGGACACCGGGGCCGAGGACATCTTCCGCAACCCGGCCTGCGCCGCCTTCTACCATGCGCTGGCCGCCGATTGCGGCGAGGGCGGGCGCGGCCATGTCTGCGCCCTGACGGTGGACGGCGAGCCCGTCGCCGTGCATGTCGGCATGGTGGCCGGCGACCGTTTCTATTGGCTGATGCCTGCCTTCGACGGCGACCGTTTCGCGCGCTTCTCGCCGGGGCGGCTGCTGCTGCTCAACCTGATCCGCTGGGCCTGCGACCGCAAGCTGGCGGTCTTCGACTTCACCATCGGCGGCGAGCGCTACAAGCTCGACTGGACCGAGGGGACGATGGCGCTCCACGCGCACGGCTCGGCGCTGACCGCGCGCGGACGGCTGCACGCCTGCGGCTTCACCCTCTGCGTCAACGCGAAGACCGCCCTGCGGACGCGCCATCCCGACGCTTTCCTGGCGTTGAAATCCTTGCAGGCGCGGCTGCTGCGCCGGCCGGTGGCGGAATGAGGCGGGTGGCGGCTCTGGCGGCGCTGGCCGCCGGCCTGTCGGCGTTGCCGCCGGCGGGACCGGCGGCGGCCCTGCCGGAAACCCGGCCGGGGCAGGCCCCCTGGCGGCTGGTCTTCGCCGACGAGTTCGACGGCGACCGGCTCGACGCCGCCCGCTGGGCCACCGCCTACGACCGGCCCGGCGGGATGGCGCGCTCCAACTGGGACAACGGCGAGGCGCAATGGTACCGGCCGGAGAACATCGCCGTCGGCGACGGCCTGCTCCGCCTCGTCGCCCGGCGCGAGGAGACGGCGGATCCGCTCGGCGGCCGCCGCTTCGCCTTCACCTCCGGCATGATCACCAGCAAGCCGTCCTTCTCCTTCCGCTACGGCTACATGGAGGCCCGCATGAAGCTGCCGGCGGGCCGCGGATTCTGGCCGGCCTTCTGGGCCTGGCCGCGGAACGAGCAGTGGCCGCCGGAAATCGACGTCATGGAGTTCTACGGCGACGACCGGACCCGCATCCACCTGACCTTGCACGGCCCGGAGGGGGAGAGCGCGTCCACCGTCCTCCTGCCCGACTGGACCGCCGGCTGGCACGTCTTCGCCGTCGACTGGCAGCCGAACCGGGTCACCTGGTACGTCGACGGGCTGGTGCGCAAGACGACCAGCCGGTCGCCCGACCTGCCGATGTACCTGATCGCCAATCTCGCCGTCGCCAATGGCAGGCGGGCCCCGGCCCCGGACGCCGGCACCCCGTTTCCGGCCGATCTGGCGATCGACTACATCCGCGTCTACGCGCGCGGAACCGCCGCGACGGCGGAAAGCCCGGTGGCGGAAAGCCCGGCGGAGAAGCCGGCGGCGACGCCCTGACCGCCCTGGCCGGCGGGATTTGACCGGCTTATGGCCTCTGGCCCGGCCTCCGGCGATCAGCGGTGGTCGCGGCGCACCGCCTCGAATCTGTCGAGGAAAGCGGCGAGCCCGCGGGTCAGCCCCTCGATCCGGTCGGGCGGCAGGTCGCGCAGGGCGGCGAAGAGGTCGAGATGCGGATCGTGCCGCAGCGCGTCCGCCCCCCCGGGGGTGATCTCGATCCGCTCGACGGGGTCGTCGTCGCGGTCCGTCCGCAGCTTCAGCAGCCCCTTCTCCATCAGGACGCGCACCGTCCGCGCCACCGTCCCGCGTTGCAGATGCTGGAAGCGGGCGAGGTCGGCGACGGTGTGGGCCTCGGCCGGGGCTTGCCGGAAATAGCGGAGCGCCGCCCATTGCGCGGGGAACAGGCCCTCACGGTGGCCGACGGCGTGGATGGCGCGCGAGGTCTGCTCGATGAGCCGCGCGGTGTTTTCCAACGAAGCCATGTCGATCATGGGGCCTACCGGGTCATTGGCTGAGGAGCTTGCGGCCCGTGGCTCGGAGATTCCGTCTCCGGGGCTCGGTCGATGGTGAGTCGGGCGTGTCCAGATCGGGATCGCGCTCCCATCATGTTTCCAAGCATAGCACGTGTATATGATGGCGAATCCATCAATTGTTTGCCGATACTTCGGCCTAATCACTTGAGTTGATAAAATACGCATCCTCTAATTATTTATTTTCTGTCGCCATCCTCCGGATTGGTCGCTCCCGCCCGTCATGACGATGGCGGGCCCCGTCAATCCGGGTCTGGCACCGGAAAATCCGAGGGCGGCGCATGAGCGGTCGATGCCCGCCTCGACTTCCGGCGATCCGCATTGTCCACTCAACGGTGGTAATGAATATTGTCGGGTATTTGCGGGTTTTCATCCTCAGTACCATGAAGCCGACGAGAATTTTGTGAACACCCGGTTTTCTTTGGAGTTCAGCGCCAATGACGGTCAGGATTCTGCTGGTGACCGATGCCGACGACGTGCGCCGCTGGCATCGGTCCATCGACGAGGAGCTTCGCACGGTCGCCGCTGTGCGGACCGTCGGACTGCGGATGGAGACCGTTCCGACGGAGCGTCGGCCGGACCCGTGGTCGGTCCTGCCGGCGCGGGCCCTGCCGCGCGCCGTTCCCGACCTGCGCGCGGCGGCGCGGCCGTCCTGGCCGGCCCTGTCGCCGTCCGATCTGGCGGATTTCGGGCCGGCCTCCACCGATCTGGTCATCGATCTGACCGTCGGGCGGCGCGCGACCCCGCCGCCCGGCGTTCCGGTCTGGAGCCTCGTCACCATGGACGGGCGGGCCTTTCCGCAGGGTTTCCCCTTCCTGGAGGAGGCGTACCGGGCCGGAAGCGTCGCGACCATCGTCCTGGCCGAGCGGCGGGGGCCGGGGGAGGCGGACGGGATCGTCGATTCGATCACGCTGTCGCCGACCCGGCGTTCCTACGCCGCCTTTCTGCGCGAGGCGCTGCGCCTGTCCCGCTCGATGCTCACCGCCCGGAGCGCCGGCCGCCCGGCTTCCGCCGCCTCCTCCCCGCGCCGTGCCCCGCCGGCCCCGGCGGGGCGGCGGCGGGAGCCGGGCGCCGCCGCCCTGCTGCGCTTCCTCGCCCGCGGCCTCGTCGACCATGTCTGGCACCGGCACAAGGACAAGCTGCTGATGGAGGAGTGGAGGATCGGTTATCTCGACCGGCCGATCGGCTCCACCCTGGCCCGGACCGGCATGGCCGACGCCCGGTGGCTCGACATCGGCCGGCCCGGCGGGTATGCGGCCGACCCGTTCGGGCTGCCCGGCGCCGACGACCGGCTCTATTGCGAGGTCTACAGCTGGGCGACCGGGCGCGGCGTCATCCGCGAGATGGCGGTGTCCGGCGATTCCGGCGCGCTGGGGGCTCTCCAGGACTTCGGCTGCGACGCCCATATGTCCTACCCGTGCCTGTTCGAGGAGGGCGGCGAACTCTACTGCGTGCCCGAGCAGCTGGAAGCGCGCGCCGTCACCCTCTTCCGCCACGACCGCGCCGCCGGGCGGTGGCGCCGCTTCGCCACCCCGCTGACCGGCACCCGCGCCGCCGATCCCGCCTTCTTCGTTTTCGGCGGGCGCTATTGGATCGCCTACACCGACGTGGACATCGACGGTTACAACAACCTGTGCCTGCTGCACGCGGAGTCGCTGGCCGGTCCCTGGCGTCGTCACGACCGCCTTCCGGTGAAGATCGACGTGCGGTCGGCGCGGTCCGCCGGGACCCCCTTCTGGCATGACGGGGCGCTGTACCGCCCGGCGCAGGATTGCAGCCTGACCTATGGCGGGGCCATCGCGCTGAACCGGATCCGCGTCTGCACGCCGGACGCCTACGAGGAGGAGGTCGCAACGGTTTTGCGCCCGGACCCCGCCGGCCCGGCGCGGCACGGGTTGCACACGCTGTCGCGCTGGGGCGGGCGGACCCTGATCGACGGCAAGCAATACGCGTTCAGCCTGCCGGTGCTCGGCCGGAAGGTGATGAGAAAGCTGTCGGGACGCCTCGCTCGTCCCGTTCCGGCGGCGGCGGCGGCGGCGGCGGCGGAGAAGGGAAACGGGTCGGGGATCGGGGGTGCGGGCGAGGGGCCTGCGCCGCAGGCATTCAGCGAACGGGGTGGAGCATGAAGATACTGTACCTCATCAACTCCTACGCCGACGGCGGCGCCGAGCACGGGCTCGCCACGTTGGTCGAGAACGGGTTCTTCCAGGGGCACGACCTGTCGGTCCTGGCGCTCTGCAAGGGGACCGGCTGGGCCTGCGAACGGCTTCGCGCCGCGCTGGGGCGCACGCGCGTCGGTTATCTCTACGAGGACGAGGACGTCGGCAACGCCGTCCTCGCCCGTGCCATTCCCCGGCTGGTCGGCGCGCTCATGGACCGTCGGCCCGACGTGCTGTTCCTGTCTCTGCCGCAGGCGAACCTCGCCGGGCGCCTCGCCGCGCTGGCCTTTCCGGCGATGCGGGTCGTCGCCTTCGAGCACACCGTCGATTACCGCCGGCGCAGCGCCGGCCTGCTGATGCGGCTGACGGCCGGCCGCGTGAACGCCGTCTTCTACGACGCTCCCGAAACCTGGGCATCGATCCGCCGCGCCTACGGCGCCGGATGGAGCGGCCCGGCGCTCTACGTGCCGCTGACGGTGCTGCGCTGCCGCGAGGACGAGCCTTGCCGGTCCCGCCGCGGCGAGCCGGACGGCGGCGTTCTGCGGATTCTCACCACCGGCCGCCTGATCGCCCAGAAGAACCAGGAGAACCTGATCCGGGCGATCCGCATCGTGGTCGATCGCGGCCATCGCGTCGTCCTCGACATCGCCGGGGAGGGCGAGGAGCGGGGGCGGTTGCAGACGGTGATCCATGAGCTGGGCCTCGAACGCCACGTCACCCTGCTCGGCTTCATCCGCGACTGCGCGCCCCTGCGCCGTGGCAGCGACATCTACGTCCAGGTCAGCGTCCGCGAGGGGCTGTGCATCGCCGTGCTGGAGGCGATGGCGGAGGGCATGCTGGTGGTGGCGACGGACGTCGGCGGCATCCGCGATTACGGGGTGGACGGCGAGAACATGATCAAGGCGGCGGGAACCGAGCCGCCGGCGATCGCCGATGCCCTGATCCGCGCCATCGACGGGCTGAAGGACAGCGGCCGCATCCGGGGGAACGCCCTGGACACCATCCAGCACCAGTTCACGGAGGCGGCCATCACCGGCGCATGGTCGACAGCGCAGTCGGCCCTGTGCATGCGTTGACGGTCCACTCCCGCGCCGTTCACATCGTGGCGCGCTGTCAACCGGAGCGCGGCGTCCTCCCACCGCAAGTGATCGCTAAGGGAACGGGCTGCGGTTCGGCAGTCGGGGCGCAATCGAAGATTAGGGAGATGACTGTCGCATAGCCACAATGGGCCCCGTTCCCTCTTCCCGTCTGCCCAGATCAGGTTCCGGAATGACCTGTGTATTTGCCCATATTAGACATCGGAAAGGCCATTGTCGTAATCTATAGTGGCTACGGATATGACGGTGTGTTTCCGGTTTCGCAGGAAGCGGCGAACCGCCACGCGCCAGCCCGGCGACGGCCAAACCTTCCAGAAGAAGGGTTGCCGGTGCAGCGGTGATCGGACGCAAACCCCGTCTGTTCCGAAAGCGAGGGGGAGCCGCATGCAGTCTGACAGGAGAGTCCTCGAGCCGCCCGGCCCGCCCGGCGGCCGCGTCCCCGCCATGGCGGACCATGCGGAAGGATCGGCCTACGGTCTGCCGGTCCGGCCCGGCGCGCGGTCAATCCGGGCCTTGCTGCTGGACGGGACGCCGCTGACCCGCGAAAGCCTGTCGATGAGCCTGAACCTGTGCGACGGCGGGCTGCATGTGGCGACCGCCGCGACGGAGGCGGAGGCGGAGGCGGTGATCGGCGCGGCGCCGCCGCCCGACGTCGTGCTGTGCAACCTGAGCGGCACCGCGCCCGACGATCCGGAGATCCGCGGGCTGCTGGAGCGGCTGCTGGGGCGGCTCGGCGCCATCCCGCTGATCGTGCTGGCCGAGTATGAGGACACCGCCGACGCGCTGGCCCTCTTCCGGCTGGGCGCCCGCGGCTACATCGCCACCAATCTCGGCCTGTCGGTGGCGGTGGAGGCGGTCCGGCTGGTCGGCAACGGCGGAACCTTCATTCCGCCGGCCTTCCTCGGCCGTCTCATGCAGGACCCGCTGCCGGGCTTTCCGCCGGGCGGCGGGGCGGTGGCGCCGTCCGGCGATGAAGCGCCGCCGGGCGATCTGACGCCGCGCCAGATCGCCGTGCTGTCCTGCCTGCGCGAAGGCAAGGCGAACAAGATCATCGCCCACGAACTCGGCATGCGCGAGAGCACGGTGAAGGTCCATGTCCGCAACATCCTGAGGAAGCTCGGCGCCACCAACCGGACCCAGGCGGTCTATCTGACCTTCAACCGCCCGTCCGGCTAGCGGCGGCGTCCAGCCGGCGCGCGGGGCGGATCCGGCGTTCGGGCCGCCTGCTTTTTCCCGCCGGCCGCCCCTGCAAAGACATGGCGAAACGACAAGGGGTTGGGCATACTCCGGCCGGTTTTCGATCAGGGTCCGAGCCGACGCCAGGGCTGAACCGCTCCGCGCCGCGCCGGTCCGTTCCGGGGAATTGGGGCTTGTCTCGTATGCTGCGTGCGCTGGCGCCTGTCTGTGCCGTTCTTGTCGCGTCCACCGGGGCCGTTCTCGCCGCCGATCCGCCGGCCGAGCCGGTGCCCTTCGGCGTCGCCGGGGTCGAGGTGGTGGCCGAGCGCGACGCGCCGCAGGCCTGCTTCGCCTTCACGGACCGGCTGGAACGCTCCCGCGCGGTGAGCTTCCGTGATTTCGTGGAGGTCCAGCCGCCGGTCGAGGGCGCCGCCGTGGCGCGCGACCGCACGCTGTGCGTCGAGGGGCTCCAGCACGGACAGAAATACCGCATCACGCTGCGCGACGGGCTGCCCGGCGCCGACGGCAAGCGGCTGCCGGCCGCCGACACCCGCGACGTCGAGGTGCCCAACCGCAAGCCGTCGCTGGCCTTCCGCGGCGCCGGCTACATCCTGCCGCGCGTCGGCGGCGAGGGGCTGCCGCTGCGCTCGATCAACCTCGACCGCGCGAAGCTCCAGGTGCTGCGCATCGCCGACCGGGCGCTGGTCGAGAAGATTTATTTCGGCCGCATCACCCAGCAGATGACCGACTACGACATCGGCGAGATCCTCGACCGTTCCGGCCAGGAGGTGTGGCGCGGCGAGATGGGGATCGGCAACCAGCCCAACAAGGCCGTCACCACCGCCTTCCCGATCGACGGGGTGCTGGGCAGGCTGGAGCCGGGCGTCTACGTCGCCGTGGCCGGCGCCGACGAGATCAAGCCGGGCGGCTGGGAGCAGAAGGCGACGCAGTGGTTCGTCGTCTCCGACCTCGGCCTCAACACCATCCTCGGCGAGGATTCGCTGGTCGTCTTCGCCCGCTCCGTCCAGACGGCGGCCCCCGCCGCCGGGGTCGAGCTGCGGCTTGTCGCCCGCAACGGCGCCGAGCTGGGCAAGGTGCAGACAGGGCCGGACGGGCTCGGCCGCTTCGATGTCGCGGCGTTGCGCGCCGCCGGGACCGAGCCGGTGCAGGCGCTGTTCGCCGCGCGCGGCGCCGGCGATTTCGGCGTGCTCGACCTGACCGCCGGCGGACCGGGCCCGGCCGACCAGTCTCCCGGCGGCCCCCCGGCCGCCGGCCAGCCGCCCGGCGGTCCGCCTTCCGGACAGCCCGCCGCCGCCGCCCGTCCGGCGCCGGGGCAGCCCGACGCCTTCCTCTACACCGAGCGTGGCATCTACCGTCCCGGCGAGGCCGTCCAGGTGACGGCGCTGCTGCGCGACGCCGACGTCAACCCGCCGGCCGCCGCGAAGCCGCTGACCCTGCGCATCCTGCGCCCCGACGGCTTCGAGGCCGAGCGCCGCAGCCTGACCGACGCCGGGGCCGGCGGCTACGCCACCCGCATCGACCTGCCGATGAACGCCTATCCCGGCACCTGGAGCGTCGTCGCCCACGCCGAGGGGGAGGGCGGCGCGCCCGGCTCCTCCGGTCTGGGTCCGCTGCTCGGCCGCGCCGAGTTCCTGCTGGAGGATTTCGTCCCGCCGCGCATCGACGTGACGCTGGCCTCGCCGACGCGGGAGCTGACGACCGAGGGCGCCGCCACCCTGTCGCTGGACGGGCATTACCTCTACGGCGCCCCCGCCGCCGGGCTGCCGGGCGAACTGGCGGTCACGCTGCGCGCCGCCGGCAACCCCTATCCGGAACTGCCGGGCTACCGCTTCGGCCTCGCCCAGGAGGAGGTGAAGCCGGTGCGCAGCGAGCTGCCGGGCTTCATCACCGACGCCGCCGGGTCGGCGACGCTGGCGATCAACCTGCCCAAGCCGCCGGACAGCACCCGGCCGCTGGAGGCGGTGGTGCGCGCCACCCTGTTCGACATCGGCGGGCGTCCGGTCGGCCGCGACCTCGTGCTGCCGGTGCGCCACCAGCCCTTCGCCATCGGCATCAAGCCGCGCTTCGAGGGCGACGGCGTGCCGGAGGGGGCGACCGCCGGGTTCGACGTGATCGCCGTCGGTCCGGACGGCAAGCCGGTCGACCGCGCCGACCTCTCCTACGACCTGTTCGAGGAGGAGTACGACTACGCCTGGTTCGAGGCGAACGGCCGCTGGGACTACAAGGTCACGGTGCGCGACCAGCGGGTGACCGGCGGCACGCTGGCGCTCCAGGCCACCGCCCCCGGTTCGGTCGAGGCGCCGGTCGCCGCCGGCCGCTACCGGCTGGAGGTGTTCGATTCCAAGACCGGCGTGGCGAGCAGCCTGCGCTTCGCCGCCGGCTGGTGGATGACGCCGACGGCGGGCGACCGGCCCGACCAGGTCGACGTCACCGTGATGATGCCGGCCCACACCGGCGGCGAGACCGCCTGGGTCCATGTCAAGCCGCCCTACCGCAGCCAGGTGCTGGTCGCCGTCGCCGACCGCGCGGTGAAGCACGCGGTCACGCGCGAGATCGGGCCGGAGGGCGCCTTCTTCGAAATCCCGGTCGATTCCGGCTGGACCGGCGGCGCCTATGTGCTGGCGACCGCCTTCTCGACCCCCGACCCGCAGGATCCGGCCTCGGCCAAGGGGCCGCCGCGCCGCGCCGTCGGCCTGTCCTGGCTGGCGATGGACCCGGCGCCGCGCACGCTGGGCGTCCGTCTGGCCGCCCCGGCCGAGAGCGAGCCGCGCCGCAACCTGACCGCCGAGGTGACGGTCGAGGGCGTCGCGGCGGGCCAGCCGGCCTTCGTGACGCTGGCGGCGGTCGACGAGTCGGTGCTGCAATTGACCGACCAGCCCTCCCCCGATCCGGCGGCGCATTATCTCGGCAGGCGCCGGCTCGCCGCCGAGCTGCGCGATTCCTACGGCCGCCTGATCGACCCGGCCGGGCTGGATTCCGCCCGCCCGCGCGGCCCGGCGGCGCCCCGCCTGCGCCAGATCGCCGGGCTGGTGCCGCCCAAGTCGGAGCGGGTGGTCTCGCTGTTCTCCGGCATCCTGCCGGTCGGCGCCGACGGCAAGCTGTCGGTCCCCTTCGAGCTGCCCGACTTCCAGGGCCGGCTGCGGCTGATGGCGGTGGCGTGGAGCGGCGGCAAGCTCGGCCGCGCCGACGCCAACGTGCTGGTCCGCGACCCGCTGCTGGCCGACGCCGTGCTGCCGCGCTTCCTGGCGCCCGGCGACTCGGCGCAGGTGCTGGTGACGCTGGACAACCTGAACGGACCGGCCGGCGACTACCGGGCGGAGCTGACCGCCGGGGGGGCGGTGACGCTCGACAACGGCACGCTGGAGGTGCCGAACCTCGCGCGCGGCAAGCGGGCCGCCGCCGGGCGGGTGCTCACCGCGTCATCCACCGGCGCCGGGCATGTCACGCTCGACGTGACCGGTCCGGGGGGCTTGCGCGTCACCCGCCGCTGGGACGTGACGGTGCGCCCGGCCACGGCGTCGGTGTCGCGCCACAGCTTCGCCGCCCTGGCCACCGACAGGAGCCTGGCGCTTCCCGTCGACGCCACCGCCGGGCTGCGGCCGGAGACGGTGGCGGTGGGTGCGCTGGTGGCGCCGCTGCCCGACCTCGACGTTCCGGGCCTGCTCTTCGCGCTCGACCGCGCCGGGGTGGGCGGGGCGGAGCAGACCGCCAGCCGCATCCTGCCGCTGCTGTCGATGAGCGACGCCGCCGCCACGCTGGGCATCGCTCCCGAGGATCGCATCAAGGCCCGCGTCCAGCGCGGCATCGACCGGCTGCTGACCTTCCAGCGGCTGGACGGCGCCTTCGCCGCGTGGTCGCCGCGCGGCGAGCTCGATCCCTGGCTGACCGCCTACGCGGTCGACGTGCTGGGCCGCGCCAAGGCCGCCGGCTATCGGGTGCCCGACCAGCCCTACCGCAAGGGGCTCGACTGGCTGAAGCAGGCCATCGACAACGCCTGGGTCGAGACCGCCGACCTGCCGGGCCGCGCCTACGCGCTCTATGTGCTGGCGCGGGCCAAGATGACCGACGCCGGGGCGGTGCGCTATTTCCAGGAAACCTACTGGGACCGCTTGCAGACCGATTTCGGCCGCGCCCAGATCGCCGCCGCGACCGCGCTGCTCGGCGACGTTCCCCGCGCCACCGAGGCCTTCGCCAAGCTGAGCGGCGCCCGCATGGTCTCCGCCAGCTTGCGCGACCACGGCTCGTCCCTGCGCGACGAGGCCGGCGTCGTCGCCCTGATGGCGGAGAGCCGGGCGGTGGAGCGCGACCGGCTGTTCCAGGCCGCCGACCGTGTCGCCAAGACCTTCGCCGCCGTCCGCACCACCAACCCGCAGGAGCAGGCGTGGCTGTTGCAGGCGGCCAAGGCGCTGATCGACCGCGCCCAGCCGATGAAGCTGGTGGTCGGCGACCAGACGGTGGAGAACGCCAAGCCGCTGTTCCAGCGCATCGACCCGGCGGCCGTGCCGGCGGTGCGGAACGCCGGGGGCGAGGTGCGGCAGACCGTCTCGGTGGTCGGCGTGCCCGAGCAGCCGGCGGCGGCGGACGAGCAGGGCATGACCATCGCCCGCCGCGTCTTCGACATGGCCGGCCGGCCGGTCGATCTCGCCGGGGTGCGCCAGAACGACCTGCTGGTGGTGATCCTGGAGGGCGAGGCCAAGGATCCGCTCGACCATTCGGTGCTGGTCAACGACCCGCTGCCGGCCGGATTCGAGATCGAGAATGTCCGGCTCGCCAACAGCGGCCAGCTCGGCAACCTGTCCTGGCTGGGCGATCTGTCGGCGGCGTCGCACGTCGAGTTCCGCGACGACCGCTTCCTCGCCGCCGTCGACCTGCCCAAGCAGGCGCCGCGCTTCCGGCTGGTCTATCTGGTGCGGGCGGTGACGCCGGGCGACTTCGCCCTGCCGGGCGCCACCGTCGAGGATCTCCAGCGCCCCCACCTGTCGGCCCGCACGGCGCCGTCGCGGCTGCGGGTGCTGGGCGAGTAGGAACGGCGCGAAAGCGATCGCGTCATCGATGCCTTCCGTCATGACCGGGACAAACCCGGTCATGACGTGACTAAAAGCCCTGTGGCTGTTCCTGTGCGCGTCCCGAGCGCCCGGCAGCGGTGAGCGGGCGGCTTCGGGTCTGCTCCGTTCCCATCCCCTCCTCGTCGTCCGGATCGCCCCGCTCGCGCCGGACGGCGCGCCTGTGCGACAGGACGCTCAGCGCCACCGCGACCAGCGCGCAGAGCGCGGTCAGCGCGACGTAGAAGGCCAGCGCCACCCCCACCGTCAGCGTGCCGACCAGCACCATGGCGAGAATCCAGACGCCCAAAGACACGATGGCGCGCGATGACATGGGTTGTCTCCGTTCCCCTGTCCCAACTCCGCTGTGAGCGGGCGGTCCCGATCCCTATTTGAACGTTGACCCGGTTGCGCCGTTCACGCGGACGAGCCTGCCATAGGCACGTCGCGCGGGCGGGCGCGGCATCCTGTCACTGCGCGGGCGCGCCGCACCCGCTCGGCCGGGGAACGGTTCGGCCGCCGGGCGGAAGGCAGGGGTGGGAACTGGTTGGTGGACTCAACAAGAGCGTTGACAGTATACGGGAGTCACTTTACCTTTACGTAAACGTGAGGCGAGAGGCGGGGCGCGATGCGGATGGAGATCGGCGGCGGAGCGACGGGACGGGGGGCGGACGACCGCTGCCGTTCGATCGGCGAGCTGGCCGAGGAGTTCGGCCTGACCCACCGCACCATCCGCCATTACGAGGAGGAGGGGCTGCTGGCGCCGGGGCGCGACGGTCAGGCCCGTGTCTACGCCCACCGCGACCGCGCCCGGCTGGCGCTGATCTGCCGCGGCAAGCGGCTCGGCTTCAGCCTCGCCGAGATCAAGGATTTCCTGACCCTCTACGACGCCGACGACGCCCAGGTCGAGCAGATGCGCTACGCGCAGGCGCTCGCCCGCGGCCGCATCCAGGCGCTGGAACGACAGCTCCAGGACGTCCAGCAGACATTGCTGGAGCTGCGCACCCTCGACACCCAGATCTCCGAGCATCTGAGCCGCCAAGGCACCACGGAGACGCATCCCATGGAGGAGAAGCACTCATGAAGTCGGTCGTCATCGCAGGCTACGCCCGTTCGCCCTTCGCCTTCGCCCACAAGGGCGAGCTGACCAAGGTCCGCCCCGACGACCTGCTGGCCCGCGTCATCGCGGCGCTGGTCGATCGCACCGGCCTCAACCCGAAGGACGTCGAGGACGTCGTCGTCGGCTGCTCCTTCCCCGAGGGCGAGCAGGGGCTGAACGTCGCCCGCACCGTCTCCTTCCTGGCGAAGCTGCCGCTGACCGCCGCCGCCACCACGGTGAACCGCTATTGCGGCTCGTCGATGCAGGCGATCCACCAGGCGGCGGGCGCCATCCAGATGGGCGCCGGCGAGGTCTTCGTCTGCGGCGGCGTCGAATCGATGACCCGCGTGCCGATCATGGGCTTCAACCCGATGCCGAACCCGGCCCTGAAGGACGCCTATCCGGAGGCCTACTGCTCGATGGGCGTCACCGCCGAGAACGTCGCCCGCAAGTACGGCATCAATCGCGCCGACCAGGAGGCGCTGGCCGTCACCTCGCACGCCAAGGCCGCCGAGGCCCAGGCCGCCGGCCGCCTGTCCGACGAGATCGTCGGCATCCAGACCCCGGCCGGTCTGGTCGAGCGCGACGGCTGCATCCGCCCCGGCACCACCGTCGAGGGGCTGAGCGGCCTGAAGCCGGCCTTCACCGCCGACGGCTCGGTCACCGCCGGCACTTCCTCGCCGCTGACCGACGGCGCGTCGGCCGTGCTGGTGACGACCGAGGAGTACGCGCGGGCCAACGGCCTGCCGATCCTGGCGAAGATCCGCTCGATCGCGGTGGCCGGCTGCGAGCCGGAGCTGATGGGCCTCGGCCCGGTCCCGGCGACCCGCAAGGCGCTGGCCCGCGCCGGCCTGTCGATCGGCGACATCGACCTCATCGAGATCAACGAGGCCTTCTCGTCGCAGGCCATCGCCTGCATGCGCGACCTCGACATCGACCCGGCGAAGATCAACCTCGACGGCGGCGCGCTGGCGCTCGGCCACCCGCTGGGGGCCACCGGCGCCCGCATCACCGGCAAGGCGGCGGCGCTGCTGAAGCGCGAGGGCAAGCGCTTCGCGCTGGCCACCCAGTGCATCGGCGGCGGCCAGGGCATCGCCACCATCCTGGAAGCGGTCTGACGGCAGCGCGGGCATCAGGGAGGAAGAATCCATGAAGATCGAACGCGCCGCCGTGATCGGCGCCGGTGTGATGGGGGCGGGCATCGCCGCCCATTTCGCCAACGCCGGCATCCCCGTCGTCCTGCTCGACATCCCTGTCAAAGATGGGGCCAAGGAGGGTGACCGCAGCGCCATCGCCAAGGGGGCGGTGGCGAAGATGCTGAAGACCGACCCGGCCCCTTTCATGCATCCGAGGAACGCCAAGCTCATCACCACCGGCAACCTGGAGGACGATCTCAACCTGCTGGCGGACGTCGACTGGATCGTCGAGGCGATCATCGAGAATCCGGCGATCAAGGCCGACCTCTACAGGCGCATCGATCCCGTCCGCAAGGAAGGCTCGGTGGTGTCCTCCAACACCTCGACCATCCCGCTCGCCGTGCTGACCGAGGGGCAGAGCGACCGCTTCAAGCAGGATTTCCTGATCACCCACTTCTTCAACCCGCCGCGCTACATGCGGCTGCTGGAGATCGTCGGCGGGCCGAAGACCCGCGCCGAGGCGCTGGCCGCCGTCGCCGACGTCGGCGACCGCCGGCTCGGCAAGGGCGTCGTCCATTGCAAGGACACGCCGGGCTTCATCGCCAACCGCATCGGCGTGCTGTGGATCCAGGCGGCGGTCAACGCCGCCATCGACCTCGGCCTGACGGTGGAGGAGGCGGACGCCGTCGGCGGCCGTCCGATGGGCATCCCCAAGACCGGCATCTTCGGCCTGATGGATCTGGTCGGCCTCGACCTGATGCCGCACATTGCCAAGAGCATGCTGGCGACCCTGCCGGCCAACGACGCCTACCGCGGCGTGATGCGCGAGCACGCCGTCATCACCAGGATGATCGCCGAGGGCTACACCGGCCGCAAGGGCAAGGGCGGCTTCTACCGCATCAACAAGGCGGGCGGCGGCAAGGTCAAGGAATCGGTCAACCTGCGCACCGGCGAGTACGCCCCGTCGGAGAAGGCCCGGCTGGAGAGCGTGTCGGCCGCCGGCCGCGACCTGCGCAAGCTGTGCGAGCACCCCGACAAGGGTGGGCAATTCGCCCGCCGCGTGCTGGCTCAGACGCTGGCCTACGCCGCCAGCCTGGTGCCGGAGATCGCCGACAGCATCGTCGCGGTCGACGAGGGCATGCGGCTCGGCTACGCCTGGAAGCAGGGGCCGTTCGAGCTGATCGACCGTCTCGGCACCGGCTGGTTCGCCGAGCTGTGCAAGTCCGAGGGCATCCCGGTCCCGGCGCTGGTCGAGACCGCCGCCGGCCGGCCCTTCTACCGGGTCGAGGACGGCAAGCTCCAGCATCTGACGACGGCGGGCGTCTACGACAATGTGGTGCGCCCGGACGGCGTGCTGCTGCTGGCCGACGTCAAGCGCGCCGCCGGCAAGCCGGTGTGGAAGAACGCCTCCGCCAGCCTGTGGGACATCGGCGACGGCGTGCTGTGCTTCGAGTTCACCAGCAAGATGAACGCGCTGGACGGCGACACCATGGCCGCCTACGGCAAGGCCATGAAGCTGATCGGCGACGGCAAGAGCGGGGCCTGGAAGGCGCTGGTCATCCACAACGAGGCCGACAACTTCTCGGTCGGCGCCAATCTGGGCCTCGCCCTGTTCGCGCTGAACATCGGCCTGTGGCCGCAGATCGAGGAGATGGTGGAGGCCGGACAGCGCACCTACCGCGCGCTGCGCTACGCCCCCTTCCCGGTGGTGGCGGCGCCCAGCGGTCTGGCGCTTGGCGGCGGCTGCGAGATCCTGCTGCACTCCGACCATGTCCAGGCCCACGCCGAGACCTATGTCGGCCTCGTCGAGGTCGGCGTCGGGCTGATCCCGGCCTGGGGCGGCTGCACCGAGATGCTGGCCCGCCACGCCAGGAACCCCAAGGCGCCGCGCGGGCCGATGCCCCCCGTCGCCAAGGCCTTCGAGATCATCAGCACCGCCACCGTCGCCAAGTCGGCGGCCGAGGCCAAGGAGCTGCTGTATTTCCGCAGCACGGACGGCATCACCATGAACCGCGACCGCCTGCTGGCCGACGCCAAGGCCAAGGCGCTGCAACTGGCGGAAAACTACAGCCCGCCGGAGAAGGACAGCTTCGTCCTGCCCGGCCCGACCGCGCGCGCCGCGCTGGAGCTGGCGGTCGAGGGCTTCGCCCTTCAGGGCAAGGTGACGACGCACGACAAGGTGGTCTGCGCCGCGCTGGCCGAGATCCTCAGCGGCGGTGCCGACGCCGACGCCTCCAAGCCGGTCGGCGAGGATGAACTGCTGGAGCTGGAGCGCAAGGCGTTCATGGATCTGGTGCGGACCAACGGCACCATCGACCGGGTCGAGCACATGCTGACCACCGGCAAGCCGCTGCGGAATTGAGGGGGGATTGAGAGATGCCGATCTACAAGGCTCCGCTTGAGGACGTGCGCTTCGTCCTCGACGAGATCGTCGGGCTGGACAATCTGACGGCTCTGCCGGGCTACGCCGACGCCACGCCCGAGCTGGTCGGGCAGGTTCTGGAGGAGGGCGCCAAGCTCTGCGAGGAGGTGCTGTTCCCCCTGAACCAGTCGGGCGACGGCGAGGGCTGCCATTTCGAGAACGGCGTCGTCCGCACGCCGAAGGGCTTCAAGGAGGCCTACACCACCTACATCGAGGCCGGCTGGCAGGGGCTGGCCTGCGACCCGGCCTATGGCGGGCAGGGGCTGCCGAAGCTGGTCAACACCATGCTGGAGGAGTTCATCTGCTCCGCCAACCTCAGCTTCGGCATGTATCCCGGCCTGTCGCTCGGCGCCTACAACGCGCTGGCGATGTACGGCTCGGACGAGCTGAAGACGCGCTTCCTGACGCGTCTGGTCGACGGCACCTGGTCGGGCACCATGTGCCTGACCGAGCCGCATTGCGGCACCGACCTCGGCATCATCCGCACCAAGGCGGTGCCGGCGGCGGACGGGTCCTACGCCATCACCGGCACCAAGATCTTCATCTCGGCCGGCGAGCATGACCTGACCGAGAACATCCTGCATCTGGTGCTGGCCCGCCTGCCCGACGCCCCGGCCGGGACGCGCGGCATCAGCCTGTTCCTGGTGCCGAAGTTCATGCCCAAGGACGACGGTACGCCCGGCGCCCGCAACGGCGTCGCCTGCGGCTCCATCGAGCACAAGATGGGCATCAAGGCGTCCTCGACCTGCGTCATGAACTTCGAGGACGCCACCGGCTGGCTGGTCGGCGAGCCGCACAAGGGCATGCGCGCCATGTTCGTGATGATGAACGCGGCCCGTCTGGCCGTGGGCATCCAGGGGCTGGGTCTGGCCGAGGTCAGTTACCAGAACGCCGTCAACTACGCCCGCGAGCGGCTCCAGGGCCGTTCGCTGTCGGGGGTGAAGGCGCCGGACAAGCCGGCGGACCCGATCATCGTCCACCCGGACGTGCGCAAGAACCTGTTGACCGCCCGCGCCTACACCGAGGGTGCGCGTGCGCTCGGCGCCCTGGTGGCCTACAAGCTCGATGTCGCCGAGAAGCACGCCGACGCCCGCACCCGCCGCGACGCCGACGAGTTCGTGCAGCTGATGACGCCGATCGCCAAGGCGCTGTTCACCGACATCGGCTTCGAGGCCGGCAACATCGCGGTGCAGGTGCATGGCGGCCACGGCTTCATCTGGGAGACCGGCGTCGAGCAGTATGTCCGCGACGCCCGCATCTGCCAGATCTACGAGGGCACCAACGGCATCCAGGCGCTCGATCTCGTCGGCCGCAAGCTGCCGCAGGACATGGGCCGCTTGCTGCGCCACTTCTTCCACCCGGTCGGCCGCGACATCGAGGCGGCCATGGAGGACGACGCGCTTGGCGAGTTCGTGATGCCGCTGGCCAAGGGCTTCGCCAAGCTCCAGCAGGCCACCGCGCTGATCGCCCAGAAGGGGCTGAAGGACCCGGAGGAGGCGGGGGCGGCGGCGACCGACTATCTGCGCCTGTTCGGTCTGGTGGCGCTGGGCTGGATGTGGCTGACCATGGTGCGGAAGGCCAAGGCGAAGCTGGCCGCCGGCGAGGGCAACGCCGCTTTCCTGGAGGCCAAGATCAAGACCGCGCGCTTCTACATGACCAAGCTGCTGCCGCAGGTGAACGCGCTGTTCATCACCATTACGGCGGGCGCCGCCCCGCTGATGGAGATGGACGAAGCGGCCTTCTGACCGCCGGTCTCCGTACGGTTTCCAGGGATGCGTTTCCTTCGACCGCCTCCGGCGCCAGCGCGCCGGAGGCGGTTTTTTGTTTGGCTTCCGAATGGTATGGAAAATAAGCGGTTGCCCCTTTTGGCATAAGTTCTAGAATGGTGGTGACACTTTTGGGCCATGGGACAGGCTTCGGCGGGCAGCCTTTTTGCCAATGGGTTAGGCATGTGACAAAAGTTAATTTCTGGTTGTGGATAACTGACGGGGCGTGTTACATCTGATTAGGCATTACGTTCGGCCTGGGCCTGCTATATCCTTTGGATTTTATGAATAGGCGGGTCGAGCAGTTCTTCGCTCTTTTTGTGGCCGTTGCCTGACGCGAAGAGCCTGCCTTCAAAGAGTTGCAAGTGTGTGTGCGGGAGTTTGATCGATGAAGATCCTGATCGGTGACGATCATGTGCTGTTCCGGGAAGGTCTGCGCCGGCTGCTGGAGCAGCTGAAGGAAGGCGCGACTTTCGGGGAAGCGAGCAACTTCGACGAGCTTCTGGCGCTGGCGGGCGCGGGCGAGGCCTATGACCTTGTTCTGACCGACCTGCGCATGCCGGGTTGGCCCGGCTTCAGCGGCATCGAAGCGCTGCGGGAGAAGCAGCCGGGCGCCAAGGTGGTCGTGGTGTCGGCGTCGGAGGCGCACAGCGACGTGCGCGAGGCGCTGGAGAACGGCGCCTCCGGCTACATTCCGAAATCCTCCAGCGTGAAGATCATGCTGAGCGCGCTCGACCTGATCTTCTCGGGCGGCGTCTATGTGCCGGCGACGGTGCTGCGCGAGGGCGCGGAACCGGAAGCCCGCGTGGTCGTGCCGCCGGCCGACCCGCAGTTGGAGCAGCTCCTCACCCAGCGCCAGCGCGAGGTCCTCGACCGGCTGCGCGAGGGCAAGTCGAACAAGCAGATCGCCCATGAGCTGGGCCTGTCCGAAGGCACGGTGAAGATCCACATGACCGCGATCTTCAAGTCGCTGGGCGTGCGCAACCGCACCCAGGCGGCGATGGCCTTCCCGCAGTCGCACTCGGCCTGACGGAGCGGTGGCCTTTCCATCGGAGTCCGTCCAAGGGACCCCAAGGGACCCCAAGGGACCATGGAACGGCCCGATCCTCTGACGACACCCTGCCTTTGAAGAAGAAACGGCGCCGCCTGCCCAGCTTCAGGGGACGGGCGGCGCCGTTTTCATGGGCGCGGGGCCGCCGTTCAGCCGATTCCCGCGACGAAGCCGCGCAGCGACTCGACCTCAAGCTCGGCGTCGTCGATGCGGGCCTTCACCACGTCGCCGATGCTGATGACGCCGACGATCCGGCCATCCTCCAGGATCGGGATGTGGCGGACGCGGCGGTCGGTCATCACCGCCATCAGGTCGGCCACGGTGTCGGTCGGCTGGCCGGTGATCAGCTCCCGCGTCATCAGATCGGCGGCCGGGCGCGACAGGGCGGCGGCGCCGTCGCGGGCGATGGCGCGCACGATGTCGCGCTCCGAAAGGATGCCGGCCGGGTGGCCATCCTGCTCGATGACCAGGACGGCGCCGATCCGATGCTCGGTCAGCAGCTGCGCGATGGCGCCGACGGTGTCGGCCGGCGTGGCGGACACGATGCGATGGCCCTTGCGCTTCAAGACGGCGGCGACGTGCATAGGGTGGGGCCTCCCTCCGGTTTCCCATTGAGAGACCATGGTCCGTCGAAGCCGTGTTGCAAGGGAAGCCGCACAAAAGGAAGGGCCGGCCACCCCGAAAGGGGTAGCCGGCCCGTCTTTCTCAACCCGGCGGGGCGGATCGCTTAGAAGCGGTAGCCGACGCCGATGCCGATCAGCCACGGATCGATGGTGACCTTGGAGTTCACGTCGACGCCGAGGTTGGTCTTGGCCTTCCAGTCAGTCTTCAGGAAGATCTTCTTGACGTCGAAGTTCAGCGACCAATTGCCGGCGATGGCGACGTCGACGCCGGCCTGGAGAGCCCAGCCGAAGCGGTTCTCATAGTCGGTGTCGATCACGGCGAGGCCGGCCGAGTTGACGCTGTTGGCGGCCTTCTTGTTGTAGAACAGGGTGTAGTTCAGGCCGGCGCCGACGTAGGGGCTGATGCGCTCCTTCGGCAGGAAGTGGTACTGCACCGTCAGGGTCGGCGGCAGCAGGGACACCTTGCCGGCTTCGACGCTGCCGCCGAGCGCGGGCAGGATGTTGCCCTTCACGCGGTGGCGGGTGGTGCCGGCGATCAGCTCGGCCGCGATGTTCTCGGTGAAGAAGTAGGTGAAGTCGACTTCCGGGATGTAGTCGTTGCCGATCTTGGCGTCGCCGATGTCGGCGTTCAGCGCCGGGGCGTTCAGCCTGCCCTTTTCCTGCGGGATCACGGCGAGGCCGCGCGCACGGACGACGATGTCGCCGGCCGACTTGCCCTTGAAATCCTGAGCGAGCGACGGGGAAGAGATGGCGACCAGAGCCGAAGTCGCCAGCAGGGCGGCGGCGGCGCGCGACAGGATGCTCATGGGGAGTGCTCCAGGCGAAATGCGTTGTTTCTGATTTGTGGCATCAGCCGATGGAGGTATTACCAGACTCGCCGTGGGGCTACTATGGGTGTCGGGGCGGAGCACAACCGATCCCGGCCCGTTGCAGCAGCTCTGCAACAGTGACGAGTTGTCGCATAGACAATCAAATCAAGGGTTTGAGGGCGCCGAAACGGATGGCGCCTGCGCCAGACAGTTCTGGATGATGGCGTAGCATTGGCCAAGTCGTGTGGCGCCGCCCGACGATCCGCCGTAAGTCACGCGCTCCACCACACCGTTGCGCAAACTGAAGGTTGCGTCGCAGTCGAAGCTGTAGACTTCCGATCCATAGGCCGGCCAGCCCCAGCCATAACCGTAATGCGGCCCCCAGCCGGACCCGTACAACCCGACACCCGGACTGGGGTAGGAGGCGATGCGGACGCTGCGGTAGGTGAAGAACTCGCGGTTGTCGACCGCCGCCTGCCGGTCGGGGACGCCAGCGCAGGAGAGCAGAGTGGCCTTCGGCATGCCGACCAGCGCGGTCTGCGCCATCAGCGCCTGATCGGCGGCCGGGTTGGCGCAGGCCGCCAGGGTGCCGACGACGAAGCCCCAGCGCAGCAGATGACGCATCGACATGACGACCCTCCCTTTCGGCACCCGCCCTTTCGGGACCCGCGTCGCCACCTGGCGCATGTCAGCGCAGGCGGGACGGCGACAAATCCCGCTCGGTCACGCCCAGCGCCCGGACGTCGGGCGGCAAACCGCCGCCGGTGGCGAGCGCCGCCGCCGTGCGGCCCATGGCGGGTGCGGTCTGGATGCCGTAGCCGCCCTGGCCGGCCAGCCAGAAGAAGCCCTCGGCCTGACCGTCGAAGCCCACCACCGGCACCCGGTCGGCGACGAAGCTGCGCAGGCCCGCCCAGCTGTGCGCGAGTCGGTGAACGCGGAAACGCGACGCTTGTTCCAGCCGGTCGACGGTTTCCGCGATGTCGATCTCCTCCGGCTGGACGTCGCACGGCGCCACCGGGGTCTCGTCGGCGGGGGAGGCGAGCAGGCGCCCGGCGTCGGGCTTCACGTAGAAGCGCTCGCCGACGTCGCAGACCATCGGCCAGCCGTCCAGCCCGGTCTTGTCGGCGGGATCGGCGAAGACCGGATCGAAGGTGATGGCGGTCCGCCGTTTCGGCACCAGCCCGATCGTCCGCACCCCGGCCAATTCCGCCAGCGCGTCGGCCCAGGCGCCGGCCGCGTTGACCAGCACCGGCGCGGTGAAGCCGCCGGCCGGCGTGTCGACCACCCACAGCCCGTCGCGCCGGGCCAGCCCCGACACTCCGGCGTCGGTGACGATTCGGCCGCCGCGTGCCTTCAGCCCGCGCAGATAGCCTTGATGAAGGGCGTGGACGTCGATGTCGCGCGCGTCGGGCTCCCACACCGCGCCGACGGCGTAGTCGGGGCGCAGGAAGGGGGCCATCGCCAGCGTGCGCTCGCGGTCGAAGCGCTCGACCGAGGGGGTCAGGCTGCGGCCGTCGGCGAACTCCTTCTCCAGCAGGTCGGTCTGGTCGGCGCGGCCGACGAGCAGCACGCCGCGCGGCGTCAGCAGCGGATGGTCGGCGAAGCCGGCGGGGGGCGCCGTGTAGAAGTCCCAGCTCGCCACCGTCATGGCGCGGACGGTGCGGTGCCCGTAGGTCTGGGTGTAGAGCGCCGCCGAGCGGCCGGTCGAATGATAGCCCGGCTGCGACTCGCGCTCCAGCACCGTCACCCGGCCATGGGCGGCCAGTTCGTAGGCCGCCGACGCGCCGGCCATGCCGGCTCCGATCACCAGGAAATCCGCCCGTTCCACGCTTGCTTGCTCCTCTCGGCCCGGTTCTTCTTATGGGGTGCCCGCGCCCTGCCGGGGCAGGTGGTCGGGCAGCGACACCATTTCAAGGATCAGCTTCTGCCGCAACGCCTCGATGAAGCTGGCGCGGTCCATCGCCGATTTCGCGAAGCTGCCGGGGCCGCCGATGACGTGCTCCTCGAAATACTCCTCCAGCCAGGGGAATTCGTCGAGGATCGCCAGCCCGTTGACGATGACGCCGCGCCTCGTGACGCGGTCGCGCGCCGTCGCCGGGTCGAGGCCGCTGTTGGAGAAGCCGTTGGACACGAGGTCGATGACGCGGCGGGGTGCGTTACCGCCCCCATCGCCGCCCCCATCGCCGCCTGGGGCGAACAGCTTGGCCGCCTCCTCGATGGCGCTGCCGATGGCGGTCGAGTCGCCCTGGAAGCCGCGCGGGGTGGCGTCGATGCGGTCGGCGAAGCGCCGGGCGTCCTCGGGGGTCTTCAGCAGCGTCCAGGGGATCAGCACCTTCAGGCTGTGCGGGCCGGAATAGGCCGTCAGCGTCACCAGCGCCCCGCCGGCCGACAGCGCGTCGGCCACCGACGGATCGCGGAAGGCGGCGGCGTGGCCCTGGAGCTGGAACTCCAGGTCGCCCTGGGTGATCGAGGCCGAGCCGTCGAGCGCCAGCACCAGCGCGACCCCGGCCCCGGATGCCGGCTTCGGGTCCGGTTTCGGTTCGGCGGCGGCGGGTCCGGCCAGCAGGGCGAGGGCGGTGAGCAGGGAGAGCAAAACGCGCGGCATGGACACCCCGAAGCGAAAGGCGGCTCAGGCGTTGGACAGGGCGTGGCGGACCACCTTCACCATCACCGACGGCAGGGCCTGGTCGCCCAGCCGGTCGATGGGCACCCACAGCCCGTCCGCCGCCCGCCAGCGCTCGCCGGCCTGGGCGGCGACCACCCCAAGTTCCAGGTGAAAATGGCTGAAAGTGTGGCGGACCAGCCCCGGCAGCCGGCGCCAGGGGGCGGAGAGCGGCTGCTCCGCCGACACCGCCGCCTCGTCCGGGGCCTCCGGCCCCCAGCCGGTCGAGGGCACCTCGGTCATGCCGCCGAGCAGACCGTCCTCGGCCCGGCGGCGCAGCAGCACGGCGCCCTCCGGGTTCAGCAGCCAGTAGGCGACGCCGCGCCGGGTCGGCTTGTCGGCCTTGGCCGCCTTGCGCGGCAGCGTCTCGGCGATGCCGGCGGCCCGGCCGTCGCACCATTCGGCCCAGGGGCAGAGCATGCATTTGGGCTTGCGCGGGGTGCAGACGGTGGCGCCGAGATCCATCATCGCCTGGGCGAAGTCGCCGGGCCGCTCGTCGGGGGTCAGGGTGGCGGCCAGCCGGCGCAGCGTTGGCTTGGCGTTGGGCATCGGCGTCTCGACCGCGAAGATGCGGGCGACGACGCGCTCGACGTTGCCGTCCACCACCGTCGCCTTGCGGCCGAAGGCGATGGAGCTGACCGCCGCGGCGGTGTAGGCGCCGATGCCGGGAAGCTCCAGCAGCGCCGCCTCGCTCTCCGGAAAGGCGCCGCCGTGGCGTTCGACCACGGCTTGCGCGCATTTGTGCAGGTTGCGCGCCCGTGCGTAGTAGCCGAGTCCGGCCCAGGCGACCAGCAGGTCGTCGAGCGGGGCGTCGGCGAGGTCGCGCACCGTCGGCCAGCGTTCGGTGAAATTGCGGAAATAGGGGGCGGCGGCCGGCACCGTGGTCTGCTGGAGCATGATCTCCGACAGCCAGACCCGGTAGGGATCGGCGGTTTCGCCGGGCTTGGCGCGCCAGGGCAGGTCGCGGCGGTGACGGTCGTACCAGGACAGGAGCCGCGCGGCGGCCTCGGCGGAATCACGGATCATGACGGGAATAGATAGAGCCCATCCGGCGTCTGGAGAAGAGGGCTTTGAAGGGCAGGGGGTGAACGCGGATGGACGCGGCATGGACCGGGGGCGACGCCCCCTTCGCTTCCCGGTTCATCCGTGGCGGGCGCCAGCCCGCATCCGTGTTCATCCGTGTCCTTCGACGCCTTCCGGCATCGCGCGCCGCCCCGCTGGGAAAGCGCCCCCGCTTGCGCTACGGTGCGGCCACCCCACATGACCCGCCAGGAGAACGGCGCGGGCACGCCAGAGGAGCATCGGCAGCGAATGAGCGGACCACGGCGCATCGGACAGACCGTGCCGGAGGTGGCGGGCAAGGTGCTGGGCAAGCGCGGGCTGGCCTTCGGCGCGCTGATCACCGACTGGCCGGCCATCGTCGGTCCGCAGCTCTCGCTGCGCACGGCCCCCGACAAGCTGAGCTTCCCGCGCGGCAAGCGCGAGGAGGCGACGCTGCACATCCGCGCGATGGGCGCCATCGCGCTGGAGCTCCAGCATCTGGAGCCGCAGATCATCGAGCGCATCAACAGCTTCTTCGGCTACCGCGCGGTGGCGAGGATCAAGCTGATCCACGCGGCCCTCCCCGCCGCCCCCTCGCCGATGCTGCGCCAGCGCGCGCTGACGATGGACGAGGAGATTTCCGTCACCACCACGCTGGCGGCGGTCGAGGACGAGGAGCTGCGCGCCACGCTGGAACGGTTCGGCCGGTCGCTGCTGGCCCGTCCGGCCAAGCGGCCGGGGCGCTGAGGCCGCCGGCGCTTGCCGGGGCGGCCGGTCATTGTCTATACATCGACAACATCTGGTAAGGATGAAGGCATCGTGAACCGCAAGATTTTGGGACTCGCCGGGCTTCTCGCCGTTGGGATCACCGCCACGCTGGGCGGGGCCGGGCTGACCGCCGCGCCGGCCTCGGCGCAGGCCGCCGCCCCGCTGCCGCCGCTGGACCAGCTGCTGGCCGAGCGCGTGCTGGGCGATCCGAAGGCCCCGGTGACGATCCTCGACTATTCGTCGATGACCTGCCCGCACTGCGCCGTCTTCCACACCGAGGTGCTGCCGAAGATCAAGGAGGCCTACATCGACACCGGCAAGGTGAAGCTGGTCTTCCGCGACTTCCCCTTCGACAAGGCGGCCTTGAGCGCCAGCATGCTGGCCCATTGCGCCCCGACCGAGCGCTACTTCCCGCTGACCGACGTTCTGTTCAAGAGCCAGGCCCAGTGGGCCCGCGCCGCCGATCCGGCCAAGGCGCTGGCCCAATACGGCAAGCTGGCCGGGATGAGCCAGGAGACCATCGACGCCTGCTTCGCCAACACCCAGCTGGCCGACGGCATCCTGAACAGCCGCATGGTCGGCCAGAACCAGCACAAGGTGGAGGCGACCCCGACCTTCATCCTCAACGACGGCAAGGAGAGGGTCGAGGGCGCGCAGTCCTTCGAGGTCTTCGCCAAGGCCATCGACAAGCTGCTGAAGTAAAAAAGGTCGTTTCCCGGTGCAGTTCACGCGTCTCCGCCTGTCCGGCTTCAAGTCGTTCGTCGATTCCACCGATCTGGTGATCGAACCCGGAATGACCGGCATCGTCGGCCCCAACGGCTGCGGCAAGTCGAACCTGGTGGAGGCGCTGCGCTGGGTGATGGGGGAAACCTCGGCCAAGCGCATGCGCGGCGACGACATGGACGACGTCATCTTCGGCGGCACGTCCAACCGGCCGGCGCGCAACCTCGGCGAGGTGGCGCTGGTCGTCGACAACCGCTCGCGCACCGCGCCCGCCGGCTTCAACGAGCTGGACGAGCTGGAGGTGACGCGGCGGATCGAGCGCGGCTCCGGCTCCGACTACCGCATCAACGGCAAGCTGGTGCGGGCGCGCGACGTCCAGCTGCTGTTCGCCGACAACGCGTCCGGCGCCAACTCCCCGGCGCTGGTCAGCCAGGGCAAGGTCGCCCAGATCATCGGCGCCAAGCCGCAGGACCGCCGCAGCCTGCTGGAGGAGGCGGCCGGCATCACCGGCCTGCATTCCCGCCGGCACGAGGCCGAACTGCGGCTGAAGGCGGCCGAAGGCAACCTGACCCGCCTCGACGACATCATCGGGGCGATGGACACCCAGCTCCAGAGCCTGAAGAAGCAGGCGCGGCAGGCGGCCCGCTACCGCAACCTCTCCGAACACATCCGCAAGGCCGAGGCGGTGCTGTGGCATCTGCGCTGGCTCGCCTCGCGGGCCGACCTCGAACGCGCCCACGCCGCCTTCGCCGCCGCCGAGGGCGCGGTGCGCGAGCTGATGCTGTCGGTCAATCATCTCACCACCCGCCGGACCGAGGCGGCCGCCGGACTGCCCGAGAAGCGCCAGGACGAGGCGCGGGCGGCGGCGGCGCTGCAACGGCTGGTCATCGCCCGCGAGCAGCTCGACGCCGAGGAGCGCCGCGTCGCCGAGCAGCAGCGCGCCCTGCATTCCCGTCTGAATCAGATCGCCGGCGACCTCGGCCGCGAGGAGGCGCTCGCCGCCGACGCCGGGGAGGCGCTGGCCCGTCTGGTGGCCGAGCGCGACCGGCTGACCGAAGCCCAGGCCGACGAGGAGATGCTGGAGGAGGCTGCGCGCGAGGCGCTGGCCGAGGCGCGCGAGGCGGTCGACGGGCTCGACCGCGAACTGACCCGGCTGACCGAGGCCGTCGCCGCCGACGAGGCCCGCCGCGCCGCCACCCAGCGGCAGGCCGGCGAGCTGGAAACGCGGGTCGCCGGTGTCGCCAAGCGGCTGGCCGAGCAGCAGGCCCAGCGCGCCGCCCTGGAGGCCGAGATCGCCGGGCGGCCCGACGTCGCCGAGGCCGAACTGGCGGTCGAGCTGGCCGAACAGCGGCTCGAGGAGGCCCGCGAGGCGGCGGAGACCGCTGAACGCGCCAAGGCCGACGCCGAACCGGCGCTGTCCCGTGCCCGCGAGGGGCTGTCCGCCGCCGAATCCGCCCATGCCAGGCTGCGCGCCGAGGAGCGCGCGCTGGCCGAGCTTCTGGCCGCCGGGTCGAGCGGCCAGTTTCCGCCTCTGGTCGACGCGGTGACGGTGGACCCTGGGTATGAGGGAGCGCTGGCCGCCGCGCTGGGCGACGCGCTGACCGCGCCGCTCGACGAGGCGGCCCCGGTGCATTGGCGCCATTTCCCGCTGCACGACAGCATGGCCGCCCTGCCGGCCGGGGTCGAGCCGCTGGCCGCCCGCGTCGACGGCCCGGCCGCCGCCGCACGCGCGCTGGCCCACATCGGCGTGGTCGGCGACGCCGCGACCGGCGCGGCGCTGGCGCCCGCGCTGGCGCCGGGGCAGATCCTGGTCAGCCGCGACGGCGGGGCGTGGCGCTGGGACGGCTTCACCGTCCAGGCCGGGGCGCCGACCGCCGCCGCCGTCCGCCTGAAGCAGCGCAACCGGCTGGCCGAGCTGCGCGGCGAACTGGACCTGTCCGAGGAGCGCGTCGAGGCGGCGCGCGAAACGCTGGACGCCGCCAAGCGCGCCATCGAGGATGCCGTCCTGGCCGACCGCCGCGCCCGCGAAGCGGTGCGCGAGAGCTTCGCCGCCGTCAACGCCGCCCGCGACCGCCACGCCAAGCTGGCGCGCGAGGCCGACGCCGCCGCCTCGCGTCTGTCGGCGCTGGTCGAGTCGATCGAACGGCTCGACGCCGACCTGCTGGAGGCTGCCGCCCGGCGCGACGAGGCGCTGGAGCTGCTCGAGGCGCTGCCCGACGCCCGCGAGGGGCGGGAGCGGGTCAGCGAGCAGCGCACCATGCTCGCCGAACGCCGCGCCGCGCTCGCCGAGAAGCAGAACGGGCTGGACCGCCTGACCCGCGAGGCGCAGTCCCGCCGCCAGCGTCTGGCGGCCATCGCGGCGGAGGTCGCCTCCTGGGACACGCGCTCGGCCGGGGCCGGCGGGCGGGTGTCGGAGCTGCGCGCGCGCGCGGCTGCGGCGGAGACCGAGATCGCCCAGCTTGCCGGCCGTCCGGCGGCGATCGCCGCCGAGCGGCAGGAGCTTTTCGACCGCACCGCCGAGGCCGAGCGGACCCGCAAGCGCGCCGTCGATGCCCTGGCCGAGGCCGAAGGACGCCTGGCCGAGAGCGAGAAGGCCCTGCGCGACGCCGAGGCCGGTCTCGCCGATTCCCGCGAGGCCCGCGCCCGCGCCGAGGCGGCGGTGGCGACGGCGATGCAGCAGGCGCAGACCCTGACCGAACGCATCGCCGAACGGCTGAACTGCACGCCGCAGGACACCCGCGCCGCCGCCGAGCTGGCCCCCGGCGAGGAACTGCCCGACGCGGCGGGCGTCGAGGCCCGGCTCGACAAGCTGACGCGCGAGCGCGAGGCCATGGGGCCGGTCAATCTGCGCGCCGAGATCGAGGCGGCCGAGCTGGAGGCCCAGATCGGCGGCCTGCATGGCGAGCGCGAGGACCTGACCGCCGCCATCGCCCGCCTGCGCCAGGGAATCGCCAGCCTGAACCGCGAGGCGCGCGAACGTCTGGTCGCCAGCTTCGACACGGTGAACCGCAATTTCCAGGATCTGTTCACCCGCCTGTTCGGCGGCGGCAAGGCGCATCTGGAGCTGGTCAACGCCGAGGATCCCCTGAGCGCCGGCCTGGAGATCTACGCCAGCCCGCCGGGCAAGAAGCTTCAGGTGCTCTCGCTGCTGTCGGGCGGCGAGCAGGCCTTGACGGCGCTGTCGCTGCTGTTCGCGGTCTTCCGCTCCAACCCGGCGCCGATCTGCGTGCTCGACGAGGTGGACGCGCCGCTCGACGAGGCGAATGTCGGGCGTTTCTGCGATCTGGTCGAGGACATCGCCCGCCAGGGCGACACGCGCTTCCTGATCATCACCCACCACCGCCTGACCATGGCGCGGGTCGACCGCCTGTTCGGCGTGACGATGGCGGAACGCGGCGTGTCGCAGCTCGTCAGCGTCGACCTGACGGCGGCGGAGGAGCTGCGCGGGGTGGCGTGAGGCTATCGGCCGGCTCCCCTCTCCCCGATTCCCGGAACGCCCCGTCCCGCCCGAACAGCGCCAGCAGCCCGTCGCCGAGCACGCCGCGCCACGCGTAGTAATCGTGGCCGGCGGCGTATTCGCGGTAGGCGACGTCGTATCCCCTGGCCTCCAGCACGTCGCGCAGATGGCGCGAGCTTTCCAGGATGCCGAGATCCCCGGCGCTGCCGGATTCGAACAGGCCGGCGCTGAGGAAGAAGCGGACCGGCGCCCGTTCCGTCGTCGCGACCAGCCCGGCGACATGCTCCGGCCGCTCCCGGGGGGCGTCCTCGGGGTGCCACCAGAAGGAACCGGAGATGGACAGCGCGTTGCCGAAACGCTCCGGGTGGGCCAGCGCCGCCGTCGCGGCCGCCAGCCCGCCATAGCTCGACCCCGCCAGCACCGTGCGCTCCGGCCGGGGCGTCAGCCCGGTCCGTTCGGCCAGCCAGGGCAGCAGTTCGTCCGCCAGCATGGCGGCGAAGTCCGGGTTGCCCGGCAGCTCGCGCGCCCGCGCCTCGGCGCTCGGGTTGGCGATGAGGGCCGTCACCACCGGCGGCAGCCGGCCGTCGGCGGTCAAGCGGTCGAGGATGGCGGGCGCCCGCACCCGGTCGCGGTAGTCGGGGCCGTCGAACAGCAGCAGCAGGATGGTGTCGGGCCGCGCCGGATCGAAGCCGGCGGGGGTATGGATCGTCACCTCCCGGCTGTTGCCGAGCCGCCGGCTGTCGAAGCGCCGGCTGTCCAGGCGCCGGCTGTCCAGGCGGCCCGCCGGCGCCGCGGCGTCCGGAACGCCCGGCTGCGGCGGGGCGGCTGGCAGATCGACGACGGACCAGCGGTTGTAGCGGTCCGGCGCGTCGGACGGCCAGGAGCGCGGGTTCAGCGGATCGGCCTGGGTCTGCGCCAGGATCGCCTCGCGGCAGGCCCGGCAACTCGCCGGAAAATCCGGCACGTCGGGGGCGATCTGGTAGGACAGCCGGGTCGAATCCGGGACGACGAAGCTCTTGAACCAGACGTCGCTGGTCCCGAGCCGCTCCAGCCGCTCATGGTCGGAACTCGGCCCGCCGAGCAGCCGGACGTTCTGCCGCGCGCCGCGCGCCAGGAAGGTCATCACCACCGTGCCGGGGCCATGCGGCTCGGTCAGCGGCGTTCCCGTCCGCGCCACGCGCTCCCAGAAAGCGTCCGTCGTCTCCCCCCGCTCCAGCGCCCCGGCCAGGGCGGCGACGGTCGGGCTGTCGAAGACGCGCGGATTCGGGAACTGGCCGCTGCGTCCGATCCGCCGGGTGAGGGTGAGGCTGTAGGCCCCGGCCTCCCGCCCGCTGACGCGGAGCGCCGCGTGGGCCGGCTCCGCCACGAAGCGGAAGCTGGCGCGTCCGGTCGAGCCGCCCAGCAGCAGCCGGAGCGGCCGGCCCCCGGCATCGACCAGCCGGAGATCGACCGGCAGCGGGCCGCTGTCCAGCAGCCCCTCGACATAGTCGCCCTCCGCCAGCGCCAGCGGGTGGGTGCCGCCGTCCGGTGTCCCGGAAAGGGAGGCCGCGACGGGGCTGTCGAGGGCGACGGGGACTCCCGCCCCGGCGGCGGGAGGGATCAGCCCGAGCATGAGGGCCACCAGGAGGGCGCCGGAGAGGGCGGGGCGTCGTGCGTCCATGATGCGGCGGATCGGGGCATCACGACGCCGCCCGCGCAAGGGGCGGGGCGGGGGCGTCGGCCCTCTCCGTCTCCGCGATCACCCGGTCGAGCAGCGGCCCGACGACGCGCAGCGACGAGGGCGAGATGATGTCCTCGTGCGAGCAATGGTCGAGCCGGTGGACGGCGAGCCGCGCGACCCGGCCGGTCCAGCTCCCCTCCGGGTCGATCTCCGGCGGGATCGACCTCTCGGCGACGAACAGGGTCAGCTCGCCGTCGTAGGCGGGGGTCGCCGCCTTGGACAGCAGGGCCACCGCGTCCTTGTAGTTGTCGAAGATGTGGCCGAACATCTCCGCCTTCTCGCGGCGCAGGGAATCGTCCATCACGTCGGCCATGGCGTCGGCGATGAACTGCTCCTGCTCGCGCTCGGCGCCGAGGTTGGCGTCCTCGCGCCCCAGCCCGCTCCAGTCGTGCGCCTCCGCCGGGTAGGTGTCGAGCAGCCCGAGGAAGGCCACCCGCTCGCCCAGCCGCCGCAGCCGCACCGCGAGGCCGTAAGCGACGGTGCCGCCCAGGGAATAGCCGAGCAGGAAGTACGGCCCCTGCGGCTGCACCGCGCGCAGGATGGCGAGCTGGCGGTCGCACACCTCGTCCATCGTCGCGCTGAGCGCCACCGGGCCGTTCGGCCGCGGCGATTGCAGGCCGATGATCGGCCGGTCGCCCGACAGGTAGCGCGACAGCACGCTGTACTGCCACGCGATGCCGGAGCCGGGATAGACGCAGACCAGCGGCGGACCGGAGCCGTCGCGCAGGTGGATGACCGGCTCGAAGCCGTTGCGGGCGAGGTCGCCGGCCAGCTCTCCGCGGGCGAGATGCGCGGCCAGCCGGGCGACGGTCGGCGTCACCATGATCTGGCCGACGGCGATCTGCCGGCCGAGGTCGCGGCGGATGCGCGCCGCCAGCCGCATCGCCAGCAGCGAATGGCCGCCGATGGCGAAGAAATCCTCGTCGGCGCCGACCCGCCCGACCTCCAGCAGTTCGGCGAAGATCGCCGCCAGCCGGCTTTCCAGCCCCGGCGCCGGCTCCCGCCCGCCGGACCCGCCGGAACCAGTACGCGCGGCGTCCGGCGGGGGCAGCGCCTTGCGGTCGAGCTTGCCGTTGGCCGACAGCGGCAGCGCGTCCAGCCGCACATAGGCGGCCGGCACCATGTGGGCCGGCAGCGCCGCCTCCAGCGCGGCGCGCAAGGCGCCGGTGTCGAGATCTGCCCCGGCGGCGGGCACGACATAGGCGACGAGCTGGCGCTCGTCCATCCCGTCCCTTGCGGCGCCGGGCCTGGCGGCGCGTTCCCCGCCGAGCGTCACGGCCTGAACGACCGCCTGGGCGATTCCCGGCGTCCGCTCGATCACGCTCTCGATCTCGCCCAGCTCGATGCGCTGGCCGCGAATCTTGACCTGATGGTCGGTGCGGCCGAGATACTCGACCTCGCCGCTCGCCAGCCAGCGCGCCATGTCGCCGGTGCGGTACATGCGGCGGCCGTGGTCGAACGGGTCGGCGACGAAGCGGCCGGCGGTCAGGCCGGGCCGCCCGAGATAGCCGATGGCGAGCTGGTCGCCGCACAGATACAGCTCCCCGGCCGCGCCGACCGGCACCGGGCGCAGGCGATGGTCGAGGATGCGGAGCTGCGTGTTCCACACCGGCCGGCCGATCGGCACCCCGGCGCCCTCGGCCGGCAGGTCGCCGAAGGCCGGGCGGTGGGTGACGTCGACGGCGGCCTCGGTCGGGCCGTAGAGGTTGTGGAGTTCCGCCGTGAAGCGCCCGGAGAACTCGCGGGCCAGCGTCTTGCCCAGCGCCTCGCCGCTGCAAAAGACGCGGGTCAGGCTGGCGCAGACCGGGGCGTCAGGGCCGAACAGCTCGGTAACGGTCGCGGTGAAGACCGCCAGCATCGACGGCACGAAATGCATCGTGGTGACGCGGTGCGCGTCGATCAGCCGGACCAGGGCGGCCGGGTCGCGGTGGGCGTCGGGCGGCGCCATCGCCAGCCGGGCGCCCACCATGTGGGACCAGAAGAATTCCCACACCGAAACGTCGAAGCCGCAGGGCGTCTTTTGCAGGATCACGTCGTCGGCGCCCAGCGGGTACTCGTGCTGCATCCACAGGATGCGGTTGACGATGGCGCCGTGCGAGACCGCCACCCCCTTGGGTCGTCCGGTGGTGCCGGAGGTGTAGATGACGTAGGCCGGGTGCTCCGGCGTCAGCCCGTCGGCCAGCACGGAAAGATCCGTTTCGGCGTCGGCGTCGGCCAGGGCGTCGAACGCCAGCACGGGAACCGCGCCGCCGAACAGCGGGCGGGAAGCCGTGTCGGTCACCAGCGCGCGCGGCCTGGCGTCGTCCAGCATGAAGGCCAGCCGGTCCGCCGGATAGCCGAGGTCGAGCGGCAGATAGGCCGCCCCGGCCTCGATCACCGCCAGCAGCGACAGGCTGAGCCGTGCCGAGCGCGGCAACCCGACGGCCACCACGTCGCCGGTCCGCACCCCCATTGCCCGCAGCCGGCTGGCGAGATGCGTCACCTGTTGCCGCACCTCGCGGAAGGTCAGGCGGTGCGTGTCGTCGATCAGTGCCAGCGCGTCCGGCGTCCGCGCCGCCTGGGCGGCGAGCGCGTCGCGCAGCGTCAGCGGCGGCACCGGCCGCGCGGTGGCGTTGACCGCCGCGACGAGGCCGCGTTCCGCCGCCGTCCACAGCGGCAGGGCGGCGACCGGAGTTTCCGGCTGGGTCGCCAGCGCTTCCAGCACGCCGAGGATCCGCTTGGCCAAGGCATGAGGGTCGGCCACGGCGCCGCGATTCTCGACCAGCAGCGTCAGCTCGCGGCCGGGCAGCACCAGCAGGGCCAGCGGGTAGTGGCTGTAGCCCCGGTTGTGGATGCCGGTGATCGCCACCCCGTCCAGATCCAGGCCGAGATAGTCGCTGTCCGGGTAGTTCTCGACCACCAGCAGGGTGTCGAACAGCGGGCCGCCGCCGGCCAGCGCCTGGATCTCGGCAAGGCCCAGACCGTCATGCTCCATCAGCTCGACATGGCGGTCCTGGATGCCGGCGACCTGCGGCCAGAGCGGGGCGGCCGGGTCGAGGCGGACGCGCACGGGAACGGTGTTCAGAAGCAGCCCGACCTGCTCGGCTATGCCCGCCACGGCGCCCGAGCGGCCGGACAGCGGCGTGCCGAACACCACGTCGTCGCGCCCGGCCAGCCCGCTCAGCACCAGCCCCCACACCGCCTGCATCAGCGCGTTGACGGTCAGGCCGTCGCCACGGAGGCGGGCCAGCAGCGCGTCGGTCAGCGGCGCCGGCAGCGTCACCGCGCATTCCTCGACCGTGGCGGCGGGGGGCGCGCGGTCGAACAGGATGGTCGGCGTCGCGCCGTCGAGCGCCGTCCTCCACACCGCGCGGCTGGGGTCCCGGTCGCGGGCGAGGAGTTGCCCGACCACCGCCGGGTAGCCGACCGCCAGCGGTGGCAGGGGTTCGTCCGGCCGGCTGTAGGCGGTCAGCAGGTCGCGCAGGATCAGCGGGGTCGACCAGCCGTCCACGATCAGATGGTGGATGGCGATCAGCAGCCGGTGGCGGTCGGCGCCGTCGCGGACCAGCACCGCGCCCAGCAGGCCGAGGGCCCGGCCGGTCGCCCCGTCGCGGGCCACCAGCTCCGCCTCGATCCGCGCGTGTTCCGCCGCCCGCTCGGCCTCGCCGAGCGCGGCGAGGTCGTGCTCCCGCCACGGCCAGAGCGGCCGGTCGCCACCGGGAAGCGTTGGGGGCAGCGCCGGGATCAGGAACAGCGGCTCGTCGCGCCCCTCATGGTCGAACAGCCCGCCGAGCTGCGGATGGCGGCGCAGCACCGCGTCGAGCGCGCGTCGCAGCCGCCCGACGTCCAGCGGTCCGTCGAGGGCGAGCCGGGTGATCGCGTTGTAGACGCTGGCCCCGTCGCCGAGCTGGGTCTGGAACAGCATGCCCTTCTGCAAGGGCAACAGCGGCACCGCCGCCGCGAGCGCGCCATGGCGGGCGGTTAGCGCCGCCAGCTCCTCCGCCGGCAGGGCGAGGGACGGTGCCGCCGCCGGGACGGCCGGGGACATCGGCGTCAGCGCCAGCGCCATGCGCCGGGGGTCGCGGCCGGCGAAGACGTCGCGCGGCCGCAGCAGGAAGCCGTGGGCGCGCAGCTCGCTGCCGAGCGCGATGGCGGTGATGCTGTCGCCGCCCAGCGCGAAGAAGTCGGTCTCGGCCCCGACGGCCGTCCGCTTCAGCACCTTGGCCATCGCCCGGCACAGCAGCGCCTCCGCCGGGGTCGCCGGGGCGGATTCGCCCTGCGGCGCCGTGGGGACGGGCAGGCGGGCCTTGTCCACCTTGCCGTTGACGTTCAACGGGAAGGCGTCGAGCACCACCAGCGCCGAGGGCACCATATAGTCGGGCAGCGTCTCGCGCAGGCCGTGCAGCAGATCGCGGGACCGGCCGGCCCGCTCCGCCTCCGCCACCCCCGGCACGACGCAATAGCCGACCAGCCGGTGGCTGTCGTTCACCGCCTCGGTCAGCACCAGGGCGCCCTCGACGCCGGGCAGCCGTTGCAGGGCGCCCTCGACCTCCGGGATCTCGATGCGGTAGCCGCGCACCTTGATCTGGTGGTCGGCGCGGCCGATGAAGGCGACCTGACCCTCGCCGGTCCAGCGCACGAGGTCGCCGGTGCGGTACATCCGCTCGCCCGCGCGGAAGGGGTTGGCGACGAAGCGCTGGGCGGTCAGGCCGGGCCGCCCGACATAGCCGGCCGCCAGCCCGGCCCCGGCGATGTACAGCTCGCCGACCGCGCCGACGGGCACCGGATGCAGGTGGCGGTCGAGGATGTGGACGCGGACGTTGCCGACCGGCCGGCCAACCACCGGATCGTCGGAGGCGTCGACCGGCGCCCGCAGCGTGTCCACCGTGTTCTCGGTCGGGCCGTAGAGGTTGCAGGCCATCAGGTCCGGGTGGCGGCGGAGTTCCGCCCACAAAGCGGGGGAGGCCGCCTCGCCGCCGATCAGGATCACGGTCGGGTGGTGGCGGCCCGGCGCCATCAGGTCGCAGGCCAGCATCTGCGCGCAGAAGGAGGGCGGCAGGTCGAAGGCGTCGATGCCGCGCCGGTCGGTCTCCTCGGCCAGGGCGTAGGCGTCGCGCCGCATCTCCTCGTCGAAGACGTGCAGCTCCTGCCCCAGCAGCATCCAGAAGATCTGGAGCCAGGAGGAATCGAAGGCGAGGGAGTGGGTGTGGGCGGCGCGCAGCGCCCGGCCGGGGTTGCGCCGCGCGAAGGCGGTGAGCGCCGGACCGTAGAGCGTGCCGCTGTGCGACAGCAGCAGGTTCAGCAGGGCGCCGTGGGTGTTCATCACCCCCTTCGGCCGGCCGGTCGAGCCGGAGGTGAAGATGATGGTGGCGACCCCGTCGGCCGTCAGCGGCCCCGTCCGCTCCGCCGCCGCGACCGGCGCGCCGGGCAGCGCGGCGCAGGCGGCGAGGATCTCGGGGTCGTCGAGGCACAGCGTGTCGGGCCCGGCCGGCAGGCGGCCGGCGACGGCCCGCCAGGACAGGGCGCAGCGCGGGCCGGCGTCCTCGCACATCATGGCGAGCCGCTCGGTCGGGTAATCGAGGTCGAGCGGCAGATGGGTGGCGCCGCTCGCCAGCACGGCGAGCATGGCGACCACCGCGTCGGCCGAGCGCGGCACCGCCACCGCCACCACGTCGCCGGGACCGACACCGCGAGCGATCAGCAGCCGGGCGACGCGGGCGGCGCAGCGTGACAGTTCGCCGAAGGACAGCGCCGTGTCGCCGAAGACCAGGGCGGTGGCGTCGGGCGTCTCCGCCGCCTGCCGGTTCAGCACATCCACCAGGGTGGCGGGCTGCGACGGCGGAGCGAAGACCGGCCCGGCCGACCAGCCGGCGATGGCGGCGGCCTCGTCGGCGTCGAGCAACGGCAGGCGGGCGGGCGGTTCGGCGCCGGGACGCAAGCCGGCGTCGAGCAGGTGGATCAGGCGGCGGGCGTGGCGGACCAGATCCGCGCGGTCGTAGCGGCTGCGGTCGGCGCGCAGCTCCAGCGCGACGCGCTCGCCCTGGGTCAGCAGCCCGAACTCGAAATCATCGACCGGGCCGGTGGCCAGATGGTGGGTGATCGCGGCGATGCCGGCGAAATCCAGATCGGTGTCGAACATCCGGTAATTGACGACCGGGCCGTACAGCGCCTTGCCCGAGCCGACCTGACCGAGGTCGCGGGGGATACGCTCGGCGTCGTAGCGCTGGTGGCGCCGCGCCTCCTTCAGCGCGGCGCGGACCCGGCCGGCGGCGTCCAGCAGGCTCGCCGTTCCCGTCAGGTCGATGCGCACCGGCAGCACGTTGACCACCGGCGCCACCGAATGGATCGCCACCGATCCCATCCGCCGCATGAAGGGCATGCCGACCACCGGGGCCGGCTCGCCGGACAGCCGGTGCAGGTAGACGGCGATGGCGGCCATCAGCAGGTCGGCCACCGCGACGTTGCCGGCCTGGGCGTGGTCCCGCAGGGTGGCGGTGAGGGCCGACGGCAGGTCGGCGGTGTGGGCGACGACCTCCGAGGTCGCCTGCTGCTCGGTCGGCTTGGCGCCGCGCGCCGACAGGGTGAGGGGCGGCGGAAAATCGCGGCAGCGCTCGGTCCAGAAGGCGCGGTCGCGGGCGAAGGCGTCGGACGCTGCGTAGGCCGCCTCCTCCTCGACCACCGCCGCGACGGGAACGAAGGGGGACTCGCCGGCGGGGGCGTCGGCGCACAGCGCGCTGTAGAGGCCGGCGATGCGGCGGGTCAGCGCGTTGAAGCTGAAGCCGTCGAGCATGATGTGGTGGTAGCGCTGGTACCAGATCCAGCGCGGCGCCCCCGCGGACGACAGGTCGAACAGGATTTGCCGGCACAGCGGGCGCTCGCCGTCGGCCGCCAGATCCCCGGCGAGGTCGGACTCCATCAGCGTCCGGGCGGCGGCCTCGGGATCGGGCGCCGCCGTCAGGTCGATGCGTTCCGGTTCGGGGACGGTGTGGCCTTCATTCCCCATGGTCTGGACCGGAACGCCGTCCCGCTCGCCGAAGCGGGCGGTCACGGTGTCGGCCTCGGCGAGCCCGAGACGGATCGCCCGCGCCAGCCGGTCGGCGTCGATGGGGCCGGGCAGCTCGATGGCGTGCGCGATGACGTAGGCGTTCTTGGCGACGGCGACGTGATCCGCCAGCCAGATGCCGAGCTGCGTGCCCACCAGGGGAATGTGCCGCATGGCCGTGTCCTGTTCGTCGTGTTGTGCGGAGCCGGGCGATCAGGCGCCGGCGGGGGCGAGGCCGGCGGGGGTGAGCCCGGTCCAGGCGGATTCGACGTGCTCCAGGCAGGCGGCGCGCTCGGCCGGCCCGAAGACGGTCCGCCAGCCCTCCGGCACGGCGGCGAAGACCGGCCACAGGCTGTGCTGCCGGGCCTCGTTCACCAGCACGAGGAAGGCGAGGCGGTCGTCGTCGAACGGGTTGACGTAATGCTCGTTGGTCATGCGGTCCTCGGATCCGTTGGGGTGTTGGCGGAGCGCTCGGAAAGCGTCACGCCGCGAGCGTCGCGCCGCCGTCGACCAGGATGTCGGCGAGCGTGATGTGCCCGGCGGCGGGGGAGGCGAGGAAGGCCACCGTCTCGGCGATGTCGCGCGGGGTCGCCAGCTTGCCCAGCGGGATGCCGACCTTGTACTGGGCGGGATTGCCGCGGATGGTGGCCGCCGCCCCCTCCGGCCCGGTCCACATGGCGCGCTGCATCGGCGTGTCGGTGGAGCCGGGCGACACCACGTTGCAGCGCACGCCATACTCGGCCAGTTCCAGCCCGGCGGTCAGGGTCAGGCTGGTCAGCGCCGCCTTCGACGCCCCGTAGGCCGCCATGCCGACGCGGGGCACTCGCGCCGCGTTGGAGGAGACGCTGACGATGCAGCCCCGGCGGTTGCGCTTGAAGGTCGGAATCGCCGCCCGCATCATGTGGAACGGGCCGGAAAGGTTGACCGCCAGGCTGTCCGCCCAATCCTCCCCGCTCAACGCGTCGAGCGCGCCGAGCCGCAGGATGCCGGCGACGTTGACCAGCACGTCGGGCTCGCGGCCCTCCGCGACCAGCGCGCCGCAGGTCTCCGCGACGGCGGCGGCGTCCGCGATGTCGAGCGTCACCGCGCGGAAGGGCCGGCCGCCGGCTTGGCCGGCCGCGTCCCACGCCCGGTCGAAGCCGACGACTGCGGCGCCGCGCGCGTGGAAGATCTCCGCCACCGCCAGCCCGATGCCCTGGTTGGCGCCGGTCACCCAGACGGTCTGCCCCTGGAAGAGCGTCATGTCGGCGCTCCCGCTCAGGCCGGGACGGCCAGCTTGGCCCGCAGCAGCGCCCACCAGCCGTCGATGGTCGGGCGCGCCGCCAGCTCGGCGAAGCCGATCTCGATGCCGGCCGCCTTCCAGCCGTTGACGAGCTGCATCACCGTGATCGAATCCAGCCCGAAATCGAGCAGATTGTCGGCGTCCCCCGGCGCCTCGTCGAGCGCTGCGGCCAGAATCCGCCGCAGCCCCTCCTTCGTCAGCGCCTCGGGCGCCGGCTCCAGCAGGGCGCTGGAATGGAGGGTGCGGCCGGCGTTGCGGGCGACGTAGCGCAGCGCCATCAGATGGTCCTCGCGCGTGAAGTCGGCGATGGCGTCGGCGATCAGGAAGGGCTTGATGCCGCGCATGAAGGCCTCGACCGCCGTCTGCATCACGCCGATGTGGCCGTAGACGCCGCAGATCAGCAGCTGGTCGCGCCCGCTCTCCGCCATCATCTCGGCGAGCGGCGCGCGGAAGAAGGCGCTGTAGCGCCATTTGGTCAGCACGCGGTCGTCGGCGTCGGGGCGGAGCGCCTCGACCACGCCGGCCAGCGCCGGCTTGGCGGTCAGCCCCGGCCCCCACAGGTCGTTCAGAAGTCCACGGTCGGCGTCGGACTGTTCGGCCGGCTGGGCGGTGTAGACGACCGGCACGCCCTGCGCCTTCAGGTGGCGCTTGAGCTTGGCGATGGTGGCGATGCAGGAGTCGATGGCCGGGTTGGCCGGGCCGAAGAACTCCACGAAGTAATCCTGCATGTCGTGGATCAGCAGCACCGCGCGGGCCGGATCGACGGTCCAGGACACCTTGTCCTGGGGCAGTTCCCCGGACGTCGGCAGGGCGTAGGGGGCGATGGATCGGATGGTCATGATGCGATGGTTCCCGTGGAGACCGGCCGTTCAGGCGGGGACGGAGGTTTGTTCGGCGATCGTCTGGGCGGCGTCCCGCTTCAGCCGGTCGCGCAGACTCTGCTTGTCGATCTTGCCGACCGCCGTCTTGGGCAGCTCGGTGACGAAGACGAAGCGGTCGGGCAGTTTGTAGTCGGCCAGCCCGCGCTCGCGCAGGAAGCGCCGCAACTCCGACGGCCGGGTGTCGGACGGCGCGAGCAGGAAGGCGCAGGAGCGCTCGCCCATCAGCGGATCCGGCATGGCGACCACCGCCGCGTGGCGCACCGCCGGGTGGCCGGCCAGCACGTCCTCGACCTCCTGCGCGTCGATCTTCTCGCCGCCGCGGTTGATCTGGTCCTTGCTGCGGCCGCAGACGATCAGGTTGCCGTCGGGGGTCCGGCTGACCAGATCGCCGCTGCAATAGAAGCCGTCGGCGTCGAAGACGCGGGCGTTGTGCAGGTCGGCCTTGTAGTAACCCCGGAAGGTGTAGGGGCCGCGCGTCCACAGTTCCCCGGCCTCGCCGGGGGCGACCGGATGGCCGGCGGGGTCGAGGATGCGGACCTCGTCGTCGGCGCTCATCGGCCGGCCCTGGGTGTTGACGATCGTCCAGTCGTCGTCGTCGAGCCGCGTGTAGTTGACCAGCCCCTCGGCCATGCCGAAGACCTGCTGCAAGCGGCAGCCGAGCCGCTCCGCCACCCGCTCCGCCACCGCGGCGCTCAGCTTGGCGCCGCCGACCTGGACGATTTCCAGGCTTGACAGGTCGCGGTCGGTGCGGCCGGCCTCCTCCAGCCAGAGCGACAGCACCGGTGGCACCAGCGCCGCCCAGGTGACGCGGTGGGCCTCGATCAGCGCGAAGCAGGTCGCCGGGCCGGGGTCGCCGGCCATCACCACCGCGCCGCCGGCCAGGAAGACGCCCAGAGCGCCCGGCGAGCTGAGGGTGAAGTTGTGCGGCGCCGGCAGGGCGCAGAGGAAGCGGCAGGAGGAGTCCAGCCCGCAGACCTCGACGCTCTGGCGGACGCTGTAGAGATAGTCGTTGTGGGTGCGCGGGATCAGCTTCGGCGTCCCGGTGCTGCCGCCGGAGAGCTGGAAGAAGGCCAGCCCGGTCGGGTCGATGGCGGGATCCGGGGTGGCGCCCTCCGTTGCCGCCAGCGGCGCGTCGTCGGCCCAGGCGAACCCGCCCAGGCATTCCTCCGGCGTCCGCTCCGCCCCGTCGAGCAGCAGCACTCGCTCCAGCCCGACGCTTTCGCCCAGCGCCGCCAGCAGCGAGCCGGGCCGTTCCCCGGCCGGATCCTCGGCGACCAGCGGGTGGCTGCGCGCCAGCACGGCGACGCGCGGCTCGATCTGGCGGGCGTAGGCCAGCAGCTCGAAGGCGCCGTGGTTGTTCAGCGCGTTGACCGGCACCGCGCCGCATTTCAGCAGCGCGAAGAAGACGAGGTGGAACTCCGCGCGGTTCGGCAGCTGGACCAGCGCCGTGTCGCCGGGCCGCAGCCCGCGCGCCTGGAACGCGCAGGCCAGCCGGTCGGACAGGCGCTCGACGTCGGCGTAGCGGAAGCGCCGTTCGCCGCACAGGATGGCCGGGGCCAGCGCGGCCTTGCCGGTGTGGCGGGAGATCACGCTGGTCAGCGGCTCGTCCCGCCAATAGCCCTTCGCGCGGTAGAGGGCGGCCGTCTCTTGCGGCCAGGGGGTGTAGGGAACGCTCACGACGCCAGCTCCACCGAATTGCCGGCCTTGGCGGACGCGTTCACCCCGAACAGGTTCAGCATGGTGGCGAGCTTCGCGGCGGTTTCCGCCCATTCGGCCGAGGGGGTCGAGTCGGCGACGACCCCGGCGCCGGCGTAGAGCCGCAGATGCCGCCCGCTGACCACGCCGCAGCGGATGGCGAGCGCCCATTCGCCGTTGCCGACGCTGTCCATCCAGCCGACCATGCCGCCGTACCAGTTGCGGGAATAGCCTTCGAGCAGCCTGATCGCTTGCTGCGCCAGATCGGTCGGCGTGCCGCAGATCGCCGGGGTCGGGTGCAGCGCGTGGGCGAGGCGCAGCGGCGACACCATCGGGTCGGCCAGTTCGCCGCTCAGCTCGGTGGACAGGTGCAGCATGGTCGGCGTGCGGATCACGCTCGGCTCCGGGGGCACGGTCAGGGCGGTGCAGTGGCCGGCCAGCGCCGCGCGCACGCCGTCGACGACGTAGCGGTGCTCGATCTGGTCCTTGGCCGAGCCGAGCAGCGCCTGGATGCGCCGCTTCTCCTCCTCCGCCGACGGGCTGCGCGGGGCGGAGCCGGCCAGCGGGTTGCTGACGACGCTGCGGCCGGTCTTGCGGATCAGCAGCTCCGGGCTGGCGCCGATCAGCGTCCCGTAGGCGACGGGAACCGAGAAGACGTAGGCGCCGGGATTCTGCCGGAGCAGCGCGTGCATCAGGCGGCGCGGCGCGAAGGGCTGGCGCGCCTCGATGTCGAGCGGACGCGACAGAACGACCTTGCGCAGATCGGTCGAGCCGAGCAGGGCGAGCGCGCGGGCGACCGAGCCTTCGTAAGCGGCGCGGTCGATCGTCTCGGCGACCGTGGCGATGTCGGGCGGGGCGTCGTTGGCGGCGTCGGGCACCAGGCGGGCGGCGTCGACGAACGCGTGGCGTCGCGGGATGAAAAGCTGCGCCGGCAGGCGGCCGTCGAAGGGCACGGCGCCGACCAGGATCGGGTTGTCGATCCCTTGGGCCTTGCGCTTGCGGAAGGCGCGCTCAAGCGCCGCGTCCCACGAGCCGTCGGCGTAGGAGCGGTCGTCGAGGGCGACGGGCAGCCGTTCGTCGACGCCGTACGCCTTCAAGACCCGTCCTCTCGACGCGAAGGCGAAGTCCGGATCGGAGCGGTCGCCGCCGGGCGGCTCTTCCCCGGCGGGCAGATGAATAACGTCCATGGGCACCGAACCTCCACTGGCCGTCCGCAAGCGTGGGAACGGCCGATGTCAACGTGGGTCTGGGAAGCGCGCCGCTGTCGGAACTGGATGGGCGCACGGAAAACCGCCCGGCGTGGCCGGCGGCGCAATCTTGGAGGAACGCGTATATATGCAAATGATTCTTATTATCATAATAAGAAGAACCCCTATTGCGCGCAAGTGAATAATGAATGACTCGCAATAGGACGTTTTCTCGGCAAAACCTCTCTTGCCGGGACCGGGCATCACCCGGTCCGGTGGCGGCCTTCCGACGGTCTAGGGCGTGCCGGCCTGCGGGCGCGGCCGGCGCGTGGCGTGGCCGGCGAGGGCGCGCAGCCGGTCGGCGGCGCGGAAGACCAGCGACAGCGTGACCGGCAGCACGCTGATGGTCACGAGGCTGGAGAACAGCAGCCCGAACAGCACCACCAGCCCGATTCCCCGGTACAGCTCGGTGCCGGCGCTGGGAATCAGCACCAGCGGAATCAGCCCGAAGATGGCGGTGACGGTGGAGATCATGATCGGGCGCAGGCGGGTGCGCAGCGCCTCCTCCACCGCCCCGGCGATGGCCATGCCCTTGATGTTGCGGTTCTCCGCCGCGCGCTCGACGATCAGGATCGGGTTGTTGACCACCGTGCCGACCAGCACCAGGAAGCCCAGCATGGTCAGCACGTCGAAGGGCTGCGGTGGCAGGCCCCACCGGGCGGCGGCGGCGTTGTAGAGCCACAGCCCCACCAGCCCGCCGCCGATGCCGGTCGGCACCACCGCCATGATGATCAGCGGGTAGCCCCAATGGGCGAAGACCGCGACCAGCACCAGATAGGCGATGGCCGCCGCCAGCAGGAAGCCGCCGGTCATGGCGGAGCGGATCTCGTCGAGCGAGCCGCCGGCCCCGCTGATGCGGGTGGCGATGCCGTCGGGGATCACCCCCTCGGAGCGCAGCCTGGCGACCAGTTCGTCGCGCACCTGGGCGATTCCGGTCTCCAGCGCGACGGCGGGCGGCGGCATCAGCGTCAGGGTGACGGTGCGCAGCCCGTCGATGCGCGCGATGCTGGACGACCCGACGGTCTCCCGCAGCTCGGCGAGGCTGGACAGCGGCACCGGCGCGCCGCGTCCGGTGTGCAGCACCAGATTCTCGAAATCGGAACGGTCGCGCCCGGCCTCGCCGGAGACCCGCAGGTAAATGTCGAGCTTCTCGTCGTTCAGCATGTATTCGTCGGCGAAGGCGCCGTCCGAATAGGCGCGCAGCGTGTAGCCCAGCTCGGTCAGGCCGATGCCGAGGTCGCTGGCGCGCTCCCAGTCGGGGTGCAGCTCCAGGAAGGGCTGCGACATGGCGAGCGTCGGTGGCGACGGGTCGCTGTTGACCTGCCCGCCGGCGAACAGCGCGCCGGCGCGGTCGAGCACCGTCAGCGCGGTGGCGTAGAGCGTGCGCACGTCGCCGCCGCTCAGCTCCAGCCGGATCGCCCGCGAGCCGCCGGCGTTGCCGGAGAAGATCGAGCCGCGCGCCGCGAAGCCCCGCATGCCGGGGATCGCGCGCAACTGGCCGGTGATCGACCCGATCAGCGCCTGGCTGTCGGCCCCGGAGGCCGGTTCGGAGACGAAACGCAGGAAGCCGGGGCGGATGAAGCTGAGATTGACGGCCAGCGGCGGGACGCCGCCGACGGTGCCGCTCGCCGGATCGGCGCCGACCTGTCCGCTCAAGGCGGGATCGATCCGCTCCCAGATGCCGAGCATGGTGTCCATGTTGTAGCCGGGCGGCGCCGACATGAAGCTGAAGACCGTCGCCTCCTCGCCCTCCGGCAGATACTCGGCCGGCGGCACCATGTGCAGGAGGACGCCTACCACCGCCGCGACGGTCAGGCCGAGCAGCGCCAGCTCCCGCCAGACGCCGCGCAGGATCCAGCGCACGCCGGCCGCCGTCGCCGCGGTGAAGGCGGCGCCGAAGCGGCCGAGCCCGCCGCTGCCCGGCAGGGTCGGCGCGATCGACCAGCGGGCGGCCGCCATCGGCACGATGGTGATCGACACCAGCATCGACACGACGATGGCGCCGGAGATGGCGACGGCGATGTCGGAATAGAGCTGTCCGGCCTCCAGCTGGAGGAACAGCACCGGCAGGAACACCATGACGGTGGCCAGCGTCGAGGACAGGATCGCCGGCCACACCTCGCGGACGCCGTCGAGCGTCGCGGCGGCGCGCGCCTTGCCCTGCTCCAGATGGCGGCCGATGTTGTCGAGCGCCACGATGCTGTTGTCGAGCGTCATGCCGATGGCGAGCGCGATGCCGGACAGCGAGATGACGTTGATGCTGCGGCCCGCCGCCGCCAGCACCAGCAGGGTCGCGAGCACGCAGACCGGCATGCCGGCGGCGGCGATCACGGTCGCCGGCAGCGAGCGCAGGAACAGCAGCAGCACCAGCGCCGCCAGCCCGCCGCCGAGCACCAGATTCTCGACGACGTTGCGGATCGCCTGCTCCATGTAGCGCACGTCCTCGGACAGCAGCCGCATGGTCAGCCCGCGCTCCTTCAGGGCGTGGCGGTTCAGATCCTCGACGGCGTCGCGCACCGCGTCGCGCACGGCGATCACGTTGGCGCCGGCCTGCTTGCCGATGCCGATCAGCAGGGTCGGCCTGCCGTCGGCGAAGGCGAGGCTGCGCGGCTCCTGCGTCGCCATCGCCGCCTCGCCGACGTCGCGCAGCCGGATGTAGCTGTCGCCCTCGCGCGCGACGATCAACTCGTTCAGCGCGTCGAGATCGGCGAAGCGGCCGATGGTGCGCAGGAAGTAGCGGCGCTTGCCGAACTCCTTGTCGCCGCCGGAGACGTCGCGGTTGCGCTGGCGGATGGCGTCGCGCACCAGGGCGACGTTGAGCCGCCGCGCCGCCAGCTTCAGCGGGTCGAGCCGGACATGGATCTCCTGCGCCGCGCCGCCGATCACCTCGGCCGCCGCCACGCCGGGCAGCCGCTCCAGCCGGGGGCGCAGGACGTTCTCGACCCAGTTGGTCTCGCGCTGGATGGGCGCGTCGTCCACCGCCCCCGCCAGCCGCTCGATTCCGTAATAGAGGAAGGGGTCGTCGGAGGCCGACTGGGCGAGGATGCGCGGGCGGTCGACCGTCTCCGGGTAGTCGGTCACCTGCGACAGCGCGTTGTCGATGTGGATCATCGCCTCGTTGACGTCGACGCCCGGCGGGAACTCCAGTTCGACGCTGCCGCTGCCGAACTCGGCGCTGGAGGACAGGCGGCGCAGGCCGGGGATGGCGCGCAGGTATTTCTCCTGCTCGACCAGGATCTCCTGCTCGACGTCCTGCGGCGTGGCGCCGGGCCAGCTGGTCTCGACGCTGACCACGCGCGGGCTGACGTCGGGGATCATCTGCACCGGCAGGCGCAGCACCGACACCACCCCCAGCAGGCACAGGATCAGGATGCCGATCAGGACGACCAGGGGATGAGCGAGGACGAGGCGGAACATGCGTCTTTCCCCTCAGCCCAGCGTCTCGGGCACGACCGGCTGGCCGGGGCGCAGCCCCTCGTTGCCCTGCACGACGACCAGATCGTCGGGACGCAGGAAATCGCCGCCGTCGGGGGCGGCGATCTCGACCCAGCCGCCGGCATGGCGGCCGGTGCGCACCTCGACCGGCCGGGCGGTGGCCGGGGCGCCGTCGCCGCCCGATCGCACCACCCAGACGCGGGCGCCGCCGTCGGCCTTGCGAACCACCGCGTCGGCGGGGACCTGCAAGGCCGCGTCGTCGCGGCCGTGGTCGAGCGCGAAGACCACGCGGGCCGACATGCCCGGCATCAGGGCGCCCGTCGGGTTGGGCAGGCCGATGTGGACCAGGAAGCTGCGGCTGACCGGATCGGCGGCGGGGACGATCCGCTCGACGCTGGCCGCGATGCCCCCGGCTCCGTCCCGGTTCCCGCCGCTGCCTTCGGCGGCGAGGACGGTGACGGGGGTGCCGGCGGCGATGCGGCCGAAATGGCGTTCCGGCACCGCGACGTCGACGCGCAGCGGGTCGGTGCCGGTCAACCGCAGCACGGCGCCACCGGTGCCGACCCACTGGCCGCGCTCGGCCTGGCGGCCGGTGACGGCGCCGGCGAAGGGGGCGGCCAGGGTGTGGTGCCGCAACCGCTCGCCCTGGATGGCGACGGCGGCGCGGAGCTGGCTGACGCGGGCCTCCTCGATGGCGGCCTGCGCCGTCTGGGTCTGCGACTTCGAGCGTGAAACGCTCTGGGTCCCGGCCAGCGTCTCCGCCTCGCGGGCGAGGCGCCGGGCGTCGCGGTGGAGATGCTCGGCCTCGCGCAGGGAATGCTGCAACCGCTCCAGCTCCAGCCGGGCGACGGTGTCGTCGAGCCGCAGCAGCGGCTGCCCGGCCTCGACCCGGTCGCCGGCCTCGACCAGCAGTTCGGCGACGTGGCCCTCGACCTGCGGGGTCAGCGCGCTGCTGCGCGGCGCCACGAGGTTGCCCGGCAGTTGCAGCGTGTGGCGCAGCGGGGCGGCGACCACCGCCGCGACCTTCACCCGCATCTGCGCCGCCGCCGGAACGGCGGCGGCCGGCAGGACCAGCAGGCCCAGGGACAGGCACAGGATGGTTGGCAGCGCGGGCTTCATGGTCGGTTCCGTGGAATGGTGAGGCGGTTCGGTTCAGTCGCCCTGCGCCCCGGCCAGCGCCGGGTCAGCCAGCGCTGGGTCGGCCAGGGGCGCCCGCCGCACGGCGGGGAGCAGGGCGGTCATCAGCCCGCAGAGCGCCAGCGCCGACAGGCCGAACAGCAGGATGCCCCCGGCCGGCGACAGCAGCGTCGCCAGCAGGCCGAGGCCGAGCGTTCCGGCGCTGTCGCCGAAGACGTCCTGCGCGGTCCACAGGCTGTTGACGCGGCCGAGGAAATGGTCGGGCGTGTGGCCCTGCACGATGGTGTATTGCAGCAGCGAGGCGATCGAGACCGCGTAGCCGAACAGCACCAGCGCCGGCAGCGCGACGAACAGGCTGCCGCCGGCCCCCAGCGCCGTCACGCAGGCGAAGGCGCCCATGCACACGAGGCTCATGGTCAGGCCGGGCCGCGCCACGCGCGTCGCCCAGCCGCTGAGCGCCGCCCCCAGCGTCGCCCCGACCGGCACCGCCGAATAGAGCAGCCCGACCGCGAAGGCGCCGCCGCCATAGACGTCCTGCGCCAGCGCCGGGAACAGCACGCGGATGGCGGTGGTGAGAGTCATCAGGCTGCCGAGCCCGACCACCCCCAGCACGACCGGGTGGCCGAACAGGAAGCCGAAGGCGTCGGCCAGCATGCGCAGCGGGTGCCGGACCTCCCCGGCGTCGGGCATCATGCGCGGCAGTCCCAGCAGGGTCAGCACGGTCAGGCCGGTGCCGACGGCGGTGCCGACATAGGCCCAGCCGACCCCGGCCGAGGCGATGACCAGCCCGCCGAGCGCCGGCGAGACGATGGTCGCGAAGCGCATGGTCAGCATGCCGAGCGCGCGGGCCTGCATCAGGTTGGCGCGGCCGACGATGTGCGGCATCGCCGCCATCAGGGCGTTGACGCCGAGCGCGCCGAAGAAGCCGTCCCAGAAGGACAGGGCGTAGACCGCCGCCAGCGACGGCGACGGCAGGAAGCTGTTGACCGCCAGCCCGACGAATCCCAGGCCGCAGACGCTGCGCGCGATCAGGATCAGGCGGCGGCGGTCGTGCCGGTCGGCGAGCACGCCGCCGAGCAGCAGGCCGATGAACATGCCGACGCCGTCGCAGGCCACGGCCAGCCCGACCGCGGCGCTGGAGCCGGTCATCCCGTAGACCTGGACCGGCACCGCCACCGCCAGCAGCCCGAGCCCGAGCAGCGAGATGGTGCGGGCGACCAGCAGGCGGCGGAACTGGACGTTGGTCCGCAGCAGGCTGCAATCGACGAAGAGGTTCGACAGCGTCATCGGCCAAGCTCCGCCGCGTTCGGCGTTGGGTATGGAAAGGGACGCGGCCCCATCCCGCCGCCGGCCAGGATGGGGAACCGGAACGAACGTCCGGGACGGGGCCGCGAGGCGTTGCCGGATCGGAACCGCCGGATCAGAACCGGTAGTTGGCGCTGACGTAGTAGTTCCGCCCCAGCTCGTGGGTCTGGAAGCGGGGGGTCTTCTCGGTCAGGATGACGTTGGTGATGTTCTTGACGCCGGCCTGGAGGCGGATGGCGTCGTTGACGTCGCCGGTGACGCCGAGGTCGAAGGTGGTGTAGCCCGGAACCTTGTTGGTCACGTTCGTGCCGCCTTCGAACTGCGGGCCGGTGTAGTGGGCCGACGCCGCCACGCTCAGATCGTCGAGCGCCTGCCAGGTCAGGGTGCCGTGGGCCTTGTGCGCCGGACGGTTCTCCAGCGTGCCGCCGGTGATCTTGTTCTTGGCGTGCAGGTAGGCGTAGTTGCCGTTGAAGGTCAGGCCGGAGATAATGTCGAACGAACCGGCGATCTCCAGGCCGCTGAGGTCGACCTTGTTGATGTTGGTGTAGTTGCGCTGGACAAGGACCGGATCATAGGTCGGGTCGATCATGTCCTTGACCTTGTTCTTGAAGACGACGGCGTTGACGTCCCAGGTCTTCTCGCGGATCTCGAAGCCAACCTCGTAGTTGGTGCTCTCTTCCGGCTTCAGGTTCGGGTTGCCCGACAGGAAGCAGCGGCCGCCGCAGCTGATGACCCGGTATTCCGGGTTGAGCTGGTAGGCGTCCGGCGCCTTGTAGCCCTGGCTGACGCCGGCCTTCAGCGACATCTTGTCGGTGACGCGGTAGACGAGGTTGGTCCGGCCGGTGAACTGGCCGCCGAAGATCTCGTGGTGGTCGTAGCGGCCGCCGACGGTGACGATCAGCGCGTCGGTCAGGTTGACGGCGTCCTGGAGGTAGGCCGCCTTCTGCGTGATCTCCGACTTTCCGCTTGTCACGTAGGTGGCGGGATCCTCGATGGTCTGCTTGCGGTATTCGGCGCCGGCCGTCAGGTTGTTGAAGCCGAGCGCGAAGTTGGTGCGGCCGTGCAGGAACAGGTTCTTCTCGGACAGGGACCGCTGCCGGGGCGCGTTGTAGCTGGAGTTGTAGTCGTCGATGTCGGCGTTCTCGTAGTTCGCCTCCAGCATCGTGGTGCCCCAGCCCCATTTGCCGGTGTGGCTGAGGGCGAAGGTGTTCCGCTTGACGTCCTGGTCGCTGTAGGACGGAACGGCGTCGTAGATGTTGTACGGGCGTTCGTCGTGGTTGTAGGCGTAGGAGAAGTCCAGGATCTGGCTTTCGGTCGCCTCCCAGCGCAGCGCGGTCCGCATGTCCTTGAGATTCTTCTTCTCGTAGATCGGGACTGTGCCGTTGTTCTTGGAGCCGTGGTACCAGGGCTGGCGGTTGTACAGCTCGCCGGCGATCGAGGCCGACAGCTTCTCGGTGATCGGGCCGGCGCCGTACAGGTTCAGGCGATACTGGTTGCCGTCCTTGCCGGGATCGACCAGACGGTATTCGGCGCCGACGCTGCCGGTCCATTTGTCGGACGGCTTCTTGGTGATGATGTTCACCACGCCGCCCATGGCGTCCGAGCCGTAGAGCGCCGACATCGGGCCGCGCACCACCTCGACCCGCTCGATCGCCGACAGCGGGACCGCGTGGTAGTCGAAGTCGCTGCCGCGCCACAGGGCGTCCGACGAGGAGATGCGCTTGCCGTCGACCAGCACCAGCGTGTAGTTGGCGCCCAGGCCGCGGATCACCACCTCGTCGCGGCCGAGATTGTCGGCGTTGTCGTTGATGCCGACCGTCTGGCGCAGGATGTCGGGCAGGCCGTTGGACGGCCCCTTGTGCTCGATGTCCTCCGACGTGATGACGGTGGTGAAGGCCGGCGCGGTCAGCGTGCTCTGCTCCGTGCCGCTCGCGGTCACCGTCACCGGCCCCAGCGTCTGGGTGGCCTGCGAGGCATCGCTCTGGGCGAGCGCCGCCGGGCTGAGGCCGGCCAAGGGGCCCGCCACCGCCGCCGCGATCAGAATCTTGCCAAGCCCGGCGCCCGCCGTTTCCGCGCGCGCCTCTTCTTTTGCACACGCCCCCGCTGTGCAGTCGATCATGTCCGTTTACCCCTGTTTGATAGACCTAAAAACGCAAATGCGACTCAATCGCATATTCCCGCACCGCTTGTTATCGCATATCCATTTTCGCAGCAAGGGTTATGACGTTCGGTCGGAAATAAATTTGCAATCTAATGCGTTGGATATCCGCCCGCTGAAAAATCGAGGCTCGATCATGGCAGGGGAACAGGCTGCCCCGCCGTCGTAATCACGGGGGTCGGCAAAGTCAGGCCATGCGCGTCGGCCGATCTGTATTGGATGATGTTTATGGGTTGTGGATTCTGATCATTCGGCTGCTTTCATGGAAACGGGGTTGACGATTCCCGACCAGACGCTGTCGCGCGGCCCCTGCTGGACGCGGCGTCCGGTGGCGCGCGCCAGACCGGCGAACCCGGCGGCGCCGGCCAGCGCGACCAGATCGACGGCGATCAGCTCGGTGGAGGCCCACAGCCCCAGGCCGGGCACGGCCAGGGCCAGCAGGCTGGTGAGGGGAATGGCGGCGGTCGTGGCGGCGGCCATCCACAGCAGCTCGCTTCCCGCCCTGGCGGCGCCGCGGGCGAAGGCCCAGGCGCAGGAGGCGAGGAACACCGCGTAGTAGACGCCGTAATGCCAGGCGTTGAGATCGGTCACGAGGCCGTTCAGCCATTTGCCGGCGGCGATGGTCAGCGACAGCCCGCCGACGCAGCCCAGGCAGACGCCGACGGTGCCGGCGGCGAGCAGGGCGGTCGAGCGGCTCTGCGCCACCGGCCCGCCGGCCCGCCGTTCGGTCCTGCGGCGCGATTCGATCCACAGCAGGTTGCCCGAATAGAACAGGAAGGCGCCGGCCAGACCGAGGAGGAAATAGGTCCAGCGCACCACGCCGCCGCCGAAGCTGCCGAAATGCAGGGCGAAGAAGGCCGACACCATGGCCGACCAGGACCCCTGGTGGCCGGGCATGTATTCGGTGTCGATGACCGCCCCGCTGGTGGCGCTCATCAGCACGAAGCCTTCGCGGCGCACCAGACGACGGGGATCGTGGCCCCACACGCGCACCGTGGCGCTGCGGGTGTTGGCGTCGTGGTATTCCAGGCGGACCGGGATGAAGTCCGGGGAGAGCGCCTTGGCGCGCGCCAGGAATTCGATCGGCGGCAGCATGGCGGCCGGCTGCGGATCCTTCCTCACCGCGCGGAAGGGGCTGCTTTCCATCATCACCGTCCGCATCCGCCCGCCATAGACCGCCTCGTCGAGCGCGTCGTAGATCTGGTCGTGCAGCCCGAACACCACCGCCGACAGGGCGATGACGATGTGGAAGGGCAGGCTGACGATGCCGACGATGTTGTGCGCGTCGAGCCACATCCGCTTGAGGTTGCGGCCGACCCGCAGGACGAGGAAATCCTTGACCAGCGAGGGCAGCAGCACGATGACGCCGGAGACCAGCGCCACCACGTAGAGCGCGCTCGCCACCCCGGTCACCATGGTGCCGATGTCGAGGTCGCCGGGGACGCCGACGGTGCGGTGGACGATGTCGACCAGCATGCCGACCCCGGACGGGTCGAGCTGCTCGATTCCGACCGTGCCGTCGGGTTGGAGCGTCGCCGACCAGGGGGCCGGATCGTAGCGCATCGACTCCCAGGTCAGGCGCAGCGGCTGTTCCCCGGCCACGCCGCCGTCGCCATGCTCCAGCGCCAGCGTGAAGTCCCTCGCCGCGTTGGGGCGGAGCGCCAGGGTGGCGGCGATCAGCTCGTCGGCCCGCTCCAGCGCCAGCGGCGTCACCGCGGAGGGTGGCGTGACCCAGCGCTCCAGCGGTTCCTTGAACATGGTCAGGGCGCCGGCGTAGAAGGCGATGAACAGGATCAGCCCGGTCACGATGCCGGTCCAGCTGTGGACCGTCCGGTAGAGGCGGACAATGTCGGCGCGCATGGGCGGGCTCCGGAATTCAGGCCGTCGGGGGCGGGCGGTCATTGGGCGAGGGTGCGGGCGGCGTGCAGCGCGGCGTAGGCGAGCAGATTTGCTCCCCCCAGCCAGAGCCAGGCGCGCAGGCCGCTGCGGAACAGGAAGCAGAAGCTGACGACGCCGAGCCAGATCGGCGCCACCATCCACATGTTGAACTGGATCTTGTTCAGCGCCCTGGGACCGCCGGGACCGGCCCAGGCGAACAGCCCGGACAGGGCGATCGCCAGGGTGAAGCCGAGCAGCGTGCCGGCCAGGCTCTTGCTCCACCAGTCGGGGCGGATGGGCGGACGGGGGCGCGGGGTGGCGGCGGTCATCGCTCACGCCCTCTTCGACAGGACGGGCAAGGCGACGGCGACGAAGGGCAGGGCGGTGAACAGCGCCATCGCCACGGTCAGGCTGGTGAACAGCGCCGTGACCGGATGCTGGACCATCGACCACAGCAGGCCGCCGGACAGCAGCGCCATGCCCCCGACGAGGCGGCTGGGCCAGGCCGGCCAGGTCTCCCTCACCCATTGCTGGCGCGGCGCCGCGAGATACACGCTGAGCGCGCCGGCGGCCGTGCAGACAAGGGCCAGAAGTTGAATGATGGCGTCAGCCATGGAATCCGCCTCCACGCAAACCGCGACAGTCTCAAGCGATGAACATTCCAGCCCTTCTGCCTACTCCCGGCTGAAATCGCAAGTGATTCTTAATTGCGGGTGCGGTGCGTCATGGTGCCGCGGATGGTTCGCCGGGAAAACCGTGGCGGCTGAATCTCCGGCCGGTTCCGTTGGCCGGGATGGCGGCCGCAATGGAAAAAGGGCCATGACCGCCGCCGGTCATGGCCCTTCCGAGGGGGTGAAACTGGTCTTTCCCCGGTTCCCCGGTTCAGCGGGTCAGGCGCGGTTCGGGCAGGCCCTGGGCGCCGGGATCGAACATCAGGACGCGCCCGCCGTGCGGATCCTCGGCCAGATCGGCCGGGCCCCGGCTGAGCGAGGTGACCAGCAGCGTCCGCAAGTCCTCCCCGCCGAAGGCGCACATGGTCGGCTTGCGCATCGGCACCTCGATGCGGCGGTCCAACTCGCCGCGCGGGGTGAAGCGCTTGATGCAGCCCTCGTCCAGGCAGCAGATCCAGTAGCAGCCGTCGGTGTCCACCGCCGCGCCGTCCGGCCGCCCGGTCATTGCCCGCATGTCGACGAAGGGGCGCCGGTTGCCGGCGGCGCCGGCGTCGGGGTCGTAGTCCCAGGCCCAGACCATCCGCACGTCGCGGTGGGTGTCGGACGCGTAGAGCGTCCGCCCGTCCGGGCTGAAGGCGGAGCCGTTGGGGATGACGAAGCCGGTCAGCCCGGTCTCGACCAGCCCCTCGGCGCGGGTGAAGCGGTACCACGCGCCGGACGTGTCGCCCTGCGTGATGTCCATCACCATGCCGGACACCCACAGCCGCCCCTGCCGGTCGCAGCGCCCGTCGTTGAAGCGCATGCCCTCCTTCGGGAAGGGGCTGCCGGCGAGATGGGTGAGCACCACCTCGCCGCCGGCCTCCGGCAGCTCCGCGTCGAAGAGGCCGGTCTGGCAGGCGACCACGACTCCGCCAGCCGGGCCGGCATCCGGGCCGGCATCCGGCCGCAGCACGAGGCAGCCGACCAGTTCGGGCAGCGTCCAGTCGCGCCGCACGCCGCTGGACGGATCCAGCCGGTGGATGCGGCGGCCCGGGATGTCGATCCAGGTCCAGCTGCGGTGGTCGGCGTCCCAGACGGGATTCTCGCCGTTGCCGTTGCGGAGATCCGGTTCGATGACCGAATCGAGGCCGATGGTGGTGACGGCGACGGTCATTTCGCCGGTTCCGCCCGTCCCGTGGTTCGCCCGCCGGACGCCGCCGCCCGATCGGCCCGCCAGCGCTTCACCAGCGGCAGCAGCATCGTCAGGATGGCGACGGTCAGCAGGATCGCCGTGATCGGCCGGCTGTAGAGGAAGTCGTAACTGCCGCCCGACAGCGACAGGGCGCGGCGGAAGTTGGCCTCGGCCATCGGCCCCATGATCAGCGCCAGCACCACCGGCGAGGCGGGGAAGTCCCATTTCTGCATGAAGTAGCCGGCGACGCCGGCGGCCAGCATGATGCCGATGTCGAACAGGCTGTTGTTGATGGCGTAGGTGCCGACCACGCAGAGCGCCAGGATGACCGGCGTCAGCACCGACTTCGGCATCTGGAGGATGCGGCCCATGAAGCGCAGCGAGCCCAGCCCCAGCACCAGCATGCCGACGTAGCAGAAGATCATGCCGGCGAAGAGGGTGAAGACCAGATCCGCGTGTTCCTTGAACAGCAGCGGCCCGGGCTGAAGCCCCTGGAGGGTCAGGGCGCCCAGCATCACGGCGGTCACCGCGTCGCCGGGAATGCCCAGCGTCAGCATCGTCAGCAGGGCGCCGCCGGTGCAGCCGTTGGCCCCCGCCTCGCAGGCGGCGACGCCGCCCAGCTCGCCCTTGCCGTAATTCTCCGGCGTCTTGCTGAAGCGCCGGGCCTCGTTGTAGGCGACGTAGGCGGCGATGTCGGAACCGGCGCCGGGAATGATGCCGATGACGATGCCGAGCACCGAGGAGCGCGACACGACGCCGAGCAGCGCCTTGTAGGTCGCCCAGGGCGGGATGATGCGGCCGAGCGCCGCCGCCATGCCGAGCCGGACCTTCGGGTCCTCCAGCGACTTGAAGGCTTCGGCGGCGGCGAACAGCCCGATCATCACCGGGATGAAGGGGACGTTGAACAGCTCGGTGTAGCCGCCGGTGAAGCGCGGGAAGCCGCCCATCGGGTCGAGCCCGACGGTGGCGATCAGCAGGCCGAGGAAGCCGGCGATCAGCCCCTTGACCACCGACTTGCCGGAGATGCTGGCGATGATGCTGAGACCGAAGACGGCGAGCGCGAAGCTCTCCGAGGCGCTGAACTCCAGGGCGAAGCCGGCGAGCACCGGCGCCAGGAAGATCAGCACCAGGATGCTGGCCATGCCGCCCAGGAAGGAGGACAGGGTGGCGGTGCCGAGAGCGACGCCGGCCATGCCCTTCTTGGTCAGCTCGAAGCCGTCCATGGCGGTGGCGGCGGCGGCCGGCGTGCCGGGGATCTTCAGCAGGATGGCGGTCACCGACCCGCCATAGACGCCGCCGAAGAAGACGCCGGAGATCATCAGCAGGCCGGACACCGGATCCATGCCGAAGGTGAAGGGCAGCAGGATGGCGACGCCCATCGTCGCGGTCAGGCCCGGAAGGGCGCCGATGATGATGCCGAGGGCGACGCCCACGAGGGACAGCAGCAGCGCCATGGGGTTGGCGGCCAGCGTCGCGACGCCGTTCATCAGCATGCCGAATTCATGCATGGCGGCGCTCCTTCGCGGCGGGAGGACGGGACGACGGGATCATTCGAACAGGCTCCCCACCGGCAGCGGCACCTGGAGGGCGCTCTGGAAGGTGAAATAGATCAGGGCGGTCACGACGACGGCGATCACCGGATTCCACAGCGGGCTGCGCTGCCCCATCAGCCACATCAGCGCGGCCATGTAGACCACCGTGGCGACGGCGTAGCCGACATACTCCATGGCGACCAGGCAGGCGGCGGTGGCGAGGATGCCCAGCGCCACGCCGAGATAGCCGGCCACGCCGACCGGCGGGGTATCGTCGGCGATGGTCGGCGTGCGCAGCGTGTTGGCGATCAGGATCAGGCACAGCACGATCAGCACGGAGGCGTGGATGATCGGGAAGCGGGCCGGGCCGACGTCGGCGGCCAGCATGGTCTTGGGGAAATCGCCGGTGGAGGCGATGGCGGCGGCGGCCACCGCGATGAGAATGACGGCGATCACCAGATTGGCGATCTTGGTGGACAAGGGCGCGCCGGCCCCGCCGCCCTGGACAGGTGCGTTGCTCATGTGTCGGACTCCTCGGAAGGAAGCGGCGCCCCGGCGGCTTCGCGCCGCCGGGGCGCCGCGCCCGCCCGCTTTACTTGGCCATGCCGAGCTGGGTCATCAGGTCCTTGAAGAAGGCGTTGTCCTTCTGCATGGCGGCGCCGAACTCCGGACCGTCCGCGTAGGCCCAGGTCAGGTTCATCTTGGCGAGCTGCTCGCGGAAGGACGGCTCCTCGGCCGCCGCCTTGCTGGCGGTGCGCAGGGTGTCGACCACCGCCGCCGGGGTCTTCTTCGGAACGACGATGCCGCGCCAGGTGGCCACCGACAGGTCGATGCCCTTCTCCTTCAGCGTCGGGACCTCGGGGAAGGCCTTGGGGCGCTCGTCGGCCATCACCGCCAGCATGCGGAGCTGGCCGCCGGCGACCTGGCTCGACACCTCGGCCGGGCTGACCGAGACCGCCTCGATGTGGCCGCCCAGCAGGGAGGTCACGGCCGGGTTGGCGCCGTCGAACGGGATGTGGTTGAAGGTCAGGCCGGTCTTGCTCTGCAACGCGGCGGCGGCGAGGTGCCAGATGGCGCCGGTGCCGGAGTTGCCGATGCGGACCTTGCCGGGGTTGGCCTTGGCGTCGGCCAGGAACTCCTCGATGGTCTTCCAGGGCGCGTCGGCCTTGACGGTGATGGCGCTCGGCTCGGCGTTCAGGCGGGCGATCGGGGTGAAGTCGTCGACCGAGAAGCGGGCGACGCCCATGTGCGGCAGCAGGGTGATCTCGACGGTGCCCATGCCGATCTTGTAGCCGTCGGCGCGGGCGGCCATGATCTCGGTCAGGCCGACGGCGCCGCCGCCGCCGGTCTTGTTGACGACGCCCATCGACTGCGGCAGGTGCTTCTTGGCGGCGTCGGCGTAGGCGCGGGCGACCAGATCGGTGCCGCCGCCGGCAGCATAGGGCACGGTCAGCTCGATCGGCTTGGTCGGGTACTCGGCGGCCTGCGCGCCGGCCATCAGGCTGGCCGAGGCCAGGACGCCGACGACGGCGCCGGTCAGAAAGCGATAACCCTTCATAAGCGTTCTCCCAGGAACTTTGCTTGGTGGAGACAGACGGGAAAAGCGGACGGCGTCGCCGTCAGCGCGGGTTCAGCGCCGTCCAGGACGCGACGAAGGCGTCGGCCCGTTCGGCGATCTGTGCGGTGGTCATGCCCGGCTTGTAGAGCGCCGATCCCAGCCCGAAGCCGGCGACGCCGACCTCCAGGAAGGGCTGCATGGTGTCGGGGGCGATGCCGCCCACCGGCAGCAGGCGGGTGCCGGCCGGCAGGACGGTGCGGATCGCCTTGACGATGGTCGGGTTGATCTGCTCGGCCGGGAACAGCTTCAGCGCGTCGGCGCCGGCCGCCAGCGCGGCGAAGGCCTCGGTCGCCGTGGCGATTCCGGGCACGCAGGCGAGACCCGCCGCCTTGGCGGCGCGGATCACCGCGGTGTCGGCGTGCGGCATCACGACCAGATCGGCGCCGATCTCCTTGAGGCGGGCGACCTGCGCCACCTCCAGCACGGTGCCGGCGCCGACCAGCGCGTCGCGCGGCAGGATGCGGCGGATGGCGGCGATGCTGTCGAACGGGTCGGGCGAGTTGAGCGGCACCTCGATCAGCCGGAAGCCGCGCTCGTAGAGGGCGCGCGCGGCGTCCTCGCACTCGCTGGGCTTCAGGCCGCGCAGGATGGCGACCAGCGGCAGGGCGGCGAAGGCGGCGTCGATGCGGGCCTTCAGGCTGTCTTGGGGCAGGCTGTCGTCAGACATGGGTGTCCTTTCCGGCCGGCGGCACGATCAGGCCGGCGGCGATGGCGAACTGGAACAGGCCCCTGGGGGCGGTGTTCTCGAGCCGGGCGGTGGGCTCGATGCCGAGCAGGCCCAGGCCCTGGACGTAGCGGCGGCACAGCGCGCCGTCGCCGATCAGCAGCAGCGGCCGGCCGCTGCCGGGCGCCGCGCCCCCCAGCGCCGCGCCCGTCCGGGCGAGGCCGGAGATCATCTCGTGCCCGATCAGCAGGCCGGACAGGAAATCCTTCAGCAGCTCCGGCGCCATGCGCTTGGTGATGCCGAGCGTGCGCGCGGCGAAGATCTGGTGGGTCAGGTCGCCCGGCCCGCTGGCCCGCGCCGCCCGGACGCCCTCGGCGAAGGCCGCATCGCGGGCCTCCGCGCCGGCTTCCACGTCCGCCGGCATCAGGCGTCCGAGGATCGAGTGTTTGGTCAGCACGGCGAAGACCTCGCCGGTCATGTAGGTGGCGAAGCGGGTCATCCGCCCGTCCTGGATCTGCACCCATTTGGAATGGGTGCCCGGCAGAACCATGCAGGATTCGCGCGCCCAGTCGGGGCGGTCGGCGAGCACGCCGGCGATCTGGATCTCCTCGCCGCGCAGGATGTCGGGCGGCGCGTCGGGCGGGGCGTAGGTGACGCCGGGCGCGATCAGGATGCGGACGCCGGCCGCGCTGTCCACCGCGATGGCCTTTGATGCCAGCGTGCTGGTGTCGGCCGGGCAGGCGACGTAGGGCGCCTCGGCCCAGCCCTGGGCGCTGCCGACCATGCCGCCGGCCACCACCGGAACGCCGGGGTTGGCCGCCAGCCAGTCGCCGCACAGGCCGGCGAAGGCCTGCTCGAAGCCGGGCAGGCCGGGCTGCGGCAGGTTCTGGATGCCGTGCGCGTTGGCGCGCTGGTCCAGCACCGCGCCGGCGCCGTCCATGAGGAATCCACGCAGACTGGAGGTGCCCCAGTCCAGCGCGATCAGGGCAGCCCCGTCGCGCTTCCGTCCTGTTTCCATCCCAATTCCCTTGATATCGCGTCGGCGGCCGCGCGGACGACCGGTCCGAGTTCCGCCATCCGTTCGTCCGGCATGTAGGGCACGGCGCTCGCCACGCTGATCGCGGCGACCACCTGATTGCTGATGTCGCGCACCGGCGCGCCGACGCAGCGGACGCCGATCTCGTTCTCCTCCAGGTCGAGCACCCAGTCCCGCCGCAGGAAGCCCGCCATCAGCTTCTCGTATTTCGGCCAGGGCTGCGGACCGGGCCGGCCGCCCACCGTGTCCGGCGCCGTCGCCACCGCGTCGTGCAGCTCGCGCCAGCGCGACGGCGGCATTCCCAGCATCAGCGCCTTGCCGATGCCGGTCGAGGCCAGCGGCATGCGCAGGCCGACGCGCGAGCGCATCTCCAGCCCGCGCGTGCTCGGAATCTTGTCGAGGTAGAAGACCTCGTCGCCGTCGACCACGCCGAGATGGACGGTGTCGCCGGTCCGCTGGGCCAGCGCCTCGATGTGGGGCCGGGCGAGCGCCACCAGCGGGCGCTGCTCCAGCGCCTTCATGCCGAGCTGGATCAGCTTCGGCCCCAGCAGATAGCCCTTGTAGGGGACGTGGTGCAGATAGCCCTCGGCCACCAGGCTGTTCAGCATGCGGTGGACGGTGCTGCGCGGCGTGTTCAGCCGCGCCGCGATCCCCTTCACCTCCGTCGTGCCCGTCGCCACGCACTCGATCGCCGCCAGCCCGCGGAGCAGGGTCTGCGTGCCGGTGGCCTGCCGCTTTTCAGGCATGGCCGGATCGATCGTCTCAGTGGGCCGGGTCATGGGGTCGGTTCTGGTGGGCATTGCGTCGCCTCGATGACGGGACCTTAGTGGTCGCGTTGTATGTTGTCAAATCCAACATACACGCTACCACATAGTGAGACATTTGTGGATCGGACGATCTGACGCAGCGGTGTCGGGAAACTTGACCCGTTCTCCGCGTCTCCCTAACATCCTGCTGATATTGAGCATTATCTCTCAATATATGAGACATTAGGCGTTTGGTCCGCCGATCGCCCCACGCCGCGTCCGGCCGGACGCGGGGCGGGGGGACGCGGCCCGCGCCTGCGTTTTCCAACGATGGGAAGGAAGGGCTCTCGCATGTTCGGTGATCTGAAAGGCCGGCGCGTTCTGGTGACGGGATCGACCCAGGGAATCGGCCTGGCGGCGGTGGAGGCGTTCGCCCGCCACGGCGCGCTGGTCGGCATGAACGGCCGCAAGGCGCCGGCCGATCTCGACTCGACGCTGGCCCGGCTGAACGCGCTGGACGGCGAGGTCGCCTTCCTGCCCGGCGACGTGTCGTCCAGCGAGGGGGCCAAGCGTCTGGTCGAGGAATTCGTCGCCCGCTTCGGCGGCATCGACGTGCTGATCAACAACGCCGGCGGTCTGGTCGGCCGCAAGCCGCTGGAGGAGATCGACGACGACTTCTTCGACGCGGTGACCGACCTGAACGCGCGCTCGGCCCTGATGGTCACCAAATACGCCCTGCCGCACCTGAGGGAATCGGCGAAGCGGAGCGGCACCACCGCGTCGGTGATCCTGGTCGGCTCGGTCGCCGGCTACACCGGCGGCGGCCCCGGCGCCGGGCTGTATGGTGCTGCGAAGGCGTGGCTGCACAACATCCAGAAGAACTGGGTGACCTTCCACACGAAGGACGGCATCCGCTTCAACACGGTGTCGCCGGGCACCTTCGACACCGCCTTCCACGCCGACAAGGACACCGACACCAAGGCCCGCATCGGCGCCGGCTTCCCGATGGGCCGCTTCGGCCGTCCGGAGGAATGCGCGCCGACCTTCCTGTTCTTCGCCTCGCACGCGTGCAGCGGCTACATCACCGGCCAGATCCTGGACGTGAACGGCGGCCAGTACATGCCCTGATCCGGGCATGGGGCACATGGGGCATATGGGGCAAGGGCGCGCCCGGTCGCCGGGCGCGCCCTTGCCGATCGGGGGGAGCCTTTACCGCCGGCCGAGCAGCTGGCGGCGGGCCAGCGCGCGGTGGATCGCCCGGCGTTGGGCCACCGTGCGCGGACGGCCGTGGACGCCGCTGGCGAACAGGCCGTCCAGCCCCTGGCCGAACATCTCCCAATTGCGCACCGGCCCGCTGTCGATGTGCAGGAAATGGGAGCGCGGGTACCAGCCGACCCCGCCGCGCTTCAGGTCGAGCGCGCTGCGGTGGGCGTCCGGCAGGCGCGCTGGAAAGGTGATGTCGAGCGCCCGGCCGAGCAGATGCTGGCTGCGCTCGGCGACCCCGAGGCTCCTGGCCGCCAGCTTGGCGTTGGTTTCCGGGGTGCGGTAGGCCGACAGGATCGACGCCTTGCTCTGGCCGACGATCTCCATGATGTCGGCCAGGAAATCGAGAACCCCGACATCGACCGGCCCGGTCTTGTTGGCGTGGTGGTCGCGCAGCACCTGGGCGAGATCGGCCATGGCGTCGGGCAGCGGGCCGGACTCGTCGCGGTAGGGGCCGTCGAACGTCTCGCCCGTGTGCTCGTTCCGCAGCGACAGCCGGCGCGGGGGCGAGGGCACGGCCAGCGCGCTGCCGGGCAGCAACACCAGGGCGCCGCAAGCGGCGAGCAGATCGCGGCGCTTCAGGGAAAAGGGGATGCGGGGCATGGCCAGGGGATTTTGCTTCCGGAAAGGAACGTCCCCAAACTCGGCAAATTGATTTTAAATCGCAACTGGAAACGTAGGGACCTCTCTCGAAAGGGGACGTTCACGCCGCCAGATGCGCGCGCACCGCAAGGGCGGCGCGGGTGACGGCGCCGTCGGCCGCCTCGACCAGCCGGGTCATGTTGGCGAAGGAGTGGGGCAGGGACTCGTGGACGGTCAGGTCGAAGGGCACGTCGGCCGCCGCCAGCCGCTCGGCCAGCCGCAGGCTGTCGTCGCGCAGGCAGTCGAGCCCGGCGGCGAGCAGCAGCAGCGGCGGCAGGCCGGACAGGTCGGCCAGCAGCGGGGCGGCGCGCGGGTCGCGGGTCGGTTCGGCGTGGCCGAGATACTGCTCCCAGTACCAGCGCATCCGCGCCGTGGTCAGGCCGTAGCGCCCGTCGCCGAAGCGGCGGTGCGACGGCGTGTGGAAATCGTGGGCGAACATGCCGTAGAACAGCAGCCCGAAACGCACGCGCGGCTCGCCCGGCGCGCGGGCAGCGAGCGCGGCGCCCAGCGCCAGATTGGCACCGGCGGAATCGCCGCCGACCGCGAGGCGCCCGCCGTCCAGCCCGTGCGCGGCACCCTCGCGCGCCGCCCAGCGCAGGGCGGCCAGCGCCTCGTCGTGCTGGTGCGGGAATCGGTGCTCCGGGGCCTTGCCGTAGGCGACCGCGACCACCGCCGCGCCGCTGCGCAGGGCGAGCAGCCGCAGCAGACGGTCGTGGGTGTCGACGCTGTTGACCGCGAATCCGCCGCCATGGAAATAGACCAGCACCGGCAAGGGACGGTCGTCGGACGACGGCGGGCGGTAGAGCCGCAGCCGCAGCGGCCCGGCCGGGCCTTCCGTCTCGATCGCGCGGGTGGGGATCGGCGGGGCGTCGCGGTTCAGGAAGAGGTGCGCCCGCTCCGCCGCCGCGCGCGCCTGACCGAGCGGCATGGCGAGCGGGTCGGCGGAGACCAGCCCTTGCGCCCGCATCGCCTCGTGCAGCGCCACCACCTGCGGATCCAGGCGGTCGAGCGTGAAAAGCTGGTTGCTGCCGTCCGGCATGGCGTCCTCCCGGTGATCGAACGATCGGTGGAGAGGACGCTACGCGGCTTTATTTCTACTGTCAATATAGACTATATTTCCAGATAACAGCGAAATTGAATCGTGAAATCATCCCCTCAGCCATGACCGAGCAAGCCCGCCACGTCCAGTCCGAATCCGCCGCCGATCCGGTGCAGCGCCGCCAGCGTGTCGGGGTCGAGCGCGATGCCCTGCTCGGCCACGCGGGCGGCGTGCTCGCGCTCGGGATCGCCGGGGATGCGGACGCGGTCGATGCCGGGGGCGGGCGGCGTGTCCTCCATGTGGTCGAGCACGGCGTCGGCCAGCGCCTGCCAGCCCGGCCCGGCGACGCGCGCGGGGTCGAGGATGAAGGCCAGCGCGTTGTTGACCACCCGGCCCGGCCGCAGATTCTCGGGCAACGCCGGCAGTCCGGCGGCGATGGCGCCGGCCAGGATCTCGCAGGCGAGCGCCAGCCCGTAGCCCTTGTGGCCGGAATTCCGCCCGCCGAAGGGCAGGATGGCGCCGGTCGGCTCGCGGAACATCACGCCGGGGTCGCCGGTCGGCCGTCCGTCGGGATCGACCAGCAGGCCGTCGGCGACCCGCTCACCCTTCGCGGCGGCGACCCGGCATTTGTTGGCGGCGACGGCGCTGGTCGCGAAATCCAGCAGCAGCGGGGCGTGGCCGGGCGTCTCCGGCACGGCGACGCAGATCGGGTTGGTGCCGAGGCGCGGCCGTGCCCCGCCATGGGGGGCCGCCAGCGGCCGGCTGACCACGTTGACGAAGAAGATTCCGATCAGCCCGGCGGCGATGCATTGCTCGCCATAGGCGCCGACGCGGCCGATGTGGTGGGCGTTGCGCAGCGCCAGGATGGTGGCGCCGCTGCCGGATTTCGCCCGCGCGATCGCCAGATCGGTCGCCTCGCGGGCGATCACCTGCCCGTAGCCGACGTCGCCGTCCACCACCAGGAAGGGCGGCTCGTCGCGCACGACGCGGGCGTGGCGGTTGGGGGTCAGGTATCCGCGCTCCAGGCTGGTCATGTAGACGGCGATCTGGCACACGCCATGGCTGGCGTGGCCCTTGGCGTCGGACTCGACGAGGTTGGCCGCGACGATGGCCGCCTCTTCCGGATCGCTGCCGGCGCGGCGCAGGATGGCGTCGAGCGTCGCCGTCAGGCGGGCTGCGGAAAAGCGGACCGTGGGAGAGGACGGGACGGAAGACGGGCTCATGGGTTCACTCGCGACGAAAGGCTGGGATGAGATGACGGGGGGCAAGCGCTGGGTCGTCGGCGTGACCGACCACATGATGGGGCCGCCGGACCTGGAGGCCGCGGTGCTGGGCGATTCGGTGGAGATCGATTTCTTCGACACGCGCCGCGAGGAGGAATTCGACCCGGCCCGGCTGGCGCGGCTCGACGCGCTGCTGGTCTGGGGGGCGCCGGTGACCCGGCGCAGCGTGCCGCACCTGACCCGCTGCAAGGGCGTGGTGCGTTTCGGCGTCGGCTACGACAGGATCGACGTCGCGGCGCTCGCCGAGGCCGGCATCCCCTTCGCCAACAACCCCGATTACGGGACGGAGGAGGTCGCCGACCACGCGGTCGCCCTGATCCTGTCCTTGCAGCGCCGCCTGTGGGAGCATGACGCCCGCGCCCGCTCCTACACGGCGACGTGGCAGACCAACACGCTGACGCCGCTGCTGCGCGGGTCGCGGGCGACGGTCGGCGTGGTCGGGGTCGGGCGCATCGGCACGGCGGTGGTCAACCGGCTGAAGCCCTTCGGCTACCGGATCCTCGGCTTCGACCCGCAGCAGCCGGCCGGGCACGAGAAGGCGGTCGGCTACCACCGAATCCGCCGTCTCGACGATCTGCTGGGCGAATCGGACATCGTGACCTTCCATTGCCCGCTCGACCGTCACACGCGCGGGCTGCTGGACGCCGAGCGGCTGGAGCGCTTCAAGCCGGGCGCCATCCTGGTCAACACCGCGCGCGGCGAACTGCTGGACGGGCTCGACGGGCTGGAGGCGGCGCTGCGCAGCGGCCGGATCGCCGCCGCCGGGCTCGACGTGCTGCCGAGTGAGCCGCCGGCCGCCCACCCGCTGCTGACCGCGTGGCGCGAGCGGGCGGACTGGCTGGCCGGCCGTCTGGTGGTCACGCCGCACAACGCCTTCCATTCCGACGCCGCCGCCGTCGAGATGCGGACCAACGCCGCCGAGACGGTGCGCCTGCTGCTGGAGGAGGGAGCGCTGCGGAACCGGATCGTGGAGCAGGGGTGACGTCGCCTCGGCTCTCAGAACGCCGGCCAGTCGATCGGCTGGTGGCGGTCGAGCGTCCGGTGGACCGGCGGCAGCGGGTATTTCAGCCCGGTGGCGCAGTTGAACAGCACCGCCCGCTCGTCCCTGGCCACCCGGCCGTCGGAGAGGGCCTGCTTGTAGGCGGCGTAGGTCGCCGCCCCCTCCGGGCAGAGCAGGAAGCCTTCTTCCCGCGCCGCCTCGTCGAGCGCGGCCTGGATGGCGGAATCGTCGACCGCGATGGCGAAGCCGCCGCTCTCGCGCACCGCGCGCAGGATCAGGAAATCGCCGACCGCCTGCGGCACGCGGATGCCCGACGCGATGGTGTGGGCGTCCTCCCAGCGCGGCGCGTGCTCCTCCCCGGCCTCCCAGGCGCGGACCATCGGGGCGCAGCCCGACGCCTGCACCGCGACCATGCGCGGGCGCTTGGAACCGATGAAGCCGATCGCCTCCAGCTCGGCGAAGGCCTTCCACATGCCGATCAGGCCGGTGCCGCCGCCGGTCGGGTAGAAGATGACGTCGGGAACCTCCCAGCCGAGCTGCTCGGCCAGCTCCAGCCCCATCGTCTTCTTGCCCTCGATCCGGTAGGGCTCCTTGAGGGTGGAGACGTCGAACCAGCCGACCTTGGCCTTCCCCTCGCCGACGATCTTGCCGCAATCGTCGATCAGACCATTGACCCGGTGGACCGTGGCGCCCTGAAGTTCGATCTCGGAGACGTTGACCTCCGGCGTGTCGGCCGGGCAGAAGACGGTCGTCCGGATGCCGGCCCGGCTGGCGTAGGCGGCCAGCGCGGCGCCGGCGTTGCCGTTGGTCGGCATCGCCATGTGGGTGATGCCGAAGCCCTTGGCCATCGACACCGCCATCACCAGCCCGCGCGCCTTGAAGGAGCCGGTGGGCAGCCGCCCCTCGTCCTTCACCAGCAGCTCGGCCGCGCCCAGCTTGGCCGCCAGCCTGGGCAGCGGCACCAGCGGGGTCACCGCCTCGCCCAGGCTGATGATGTCGGCGGTGCGGCGGACCGGCAGCAGCTCGCGGTAGCGCCACAGATCCTGCGGGCGTTCGGCCAGCGCCGCCTTGGTCAGCGCGCCCTTCACCCCCTCCAGGTCGTAGCGCACCAGCAGCGGCTTGCCGGCCCTGGACAGGTTGTGGACCGTGTCGGCCTCGTGGCGCTCGCCGATGAGGCCGCACTCCAGGTGGGTGACGAAGGTCGGGCGTTCGGTGGTGAGGTTGGCGTCGAAACGTGGTGCGGTCATGATGTTCAGCGAACCATTCCCCATGCGCGCACGGTGTGCGCCTCGATCCAGCGGAAGACGACGTTCTCGACCAGCAGCCCGATCAGGATGACCGAGGCGAGGCCGGCGAAAACCTTGTCGGTGTAAAGCTCGTTGCGGTTCTGGAAGATGAACCAGCCCAGTCCCCCCTTGCCCGACGAGACGCCGAACACCAGCTCGGCGGCGATCAGGGTGCGCCAGGCGAAGGCCCAGCCGACCTTCAGCCCGGTCAGGATCGCCGGGAAGGCGGCCGGGATCAGCACGGCCAGCACGTAGCGCGGCCCGCGCAAGCCATAGTTCCGCCCGGCCATGCGCAGCGTCTCCGACACGGCGGTGAAGCCGGCGTGGGTGTTCAGCGCCAGCGGCCACAGCACGGCGTGGACCAGCACGAAGGTCAGGCTGACCGCCCCCAGCCCGAACCACAGCATGGCGAGCGGCAGGAGGGCGATGGCCGGCAGCGGGTTGAACATCGAGGTCAGGGTGGAGAGCAGATCGTCGCCGATCCGCGTCGACACCGCCAGCGTGGTCAGCCCGATCGCCAGCACCACGGCGATGGCGTAGCCCTTCAGCAGGATCGACAGCGACACCCAGGCCATCGACAGAAGATTGTCGCGCAGCACCGCGTCCCACAGCGCCGCCGCCGTGGCGGTGAAGGTGGGGAACATCAGCGGGTTGTCCTGCCACAGCGCCGCCGCCTGCCAGATCGCGGCGACCACGGCCAGCAGCAGGGCGCGGCGCAGCGCGGTGACGTTGGCCAGCCTCTCCCACGGCGACAGCGGGCGGGCGACGTCGCCGATCGCCCCGGTGGCGGCGACGCCGCGCTCGTATTCCGGGCGGATCGGCGGGGTGGGACGCGGCGCGGCGGGGCGTGGGGCGCGCGCGATCGACAGGTCGGTCATGGGTGGGCTCCCGCTCCGCCGGCTTCCACCTCGTCGGCGAACAGCATGGCGTGGATGCGGCGGGCCGCCGACTGGAAGGCCGGGCTGCCGGTGGAGGCGAGGTCGAAGCCGTGGCAGTTCACCTCGGCCTTCACCTGTCCGGGGTGCGGCGACAGCACCAGGATGCGCGAGCCGACGACCAGCGCCTCCTCGATGGAGTGGGTGACGAACAGCATGGTGAAGCGCACGTCGTCCCAGAGCTGGAGCAGCTCCTCCTGCATCTTGCGCCGGGTCAGCGCGTCGAGCGCCGCGAAGGGCTCGTCCATCAGCAGGATGTCCGGCTCCATCGCCATGGCGCGGGCGATGGCGACGCGCTGCTTCATGCCGCCCGACAGGGTGTGCGGGTAGGCGTCGGCGAACTTCGACAGGTTGACCTTGGCGATGGCGTCGAGCGCCTTCTCCTCCGCCTCGCGGCGCGTCGCCTTGCCGCTGGCGAGCAGCGGGAACATGACGTTCTGCTTGACCGTCTTCCAGGGCGGCAGCTGGTCGAACTCCTGGAAGACCATCATGCGGTCGGGGCCGGGCTGCGTCACCGCCTGCCCGTTGAGCCGGATCGCCCCCTCCACCGGCGCCAGGAAGCCGCCGACCGCCTTGAGCAGCGACGACTTCCCGCAACCGCTCGGCCCCAGCAGGACGAAGCGCTCGGCCTGGAACAGCTGGAAATCGACCCGGTAGCAGGCCGTCACCAGATGGTCGCGCGTCTTGTACTGCAAGGTCACGCCCGACACGTCGAGCAGCGGGCGGTGCAGGGCGGCGGCGGGGGCGGCGTCCGGGGAATAGGATGATTCCACGGCGGTGCGGGAAAGGGCGTTCATGGCCTCAGCTCCCGGTTTCGCTGTGGAGATCCTCGAAGAAGGTGTCCTTCCACGAGGCCGGCTTGTTCCTGATGGCGCCGACCTTGTGCATGAAGGCGGCGAACCGCTCGATCTTCTGCGGCGCCACCGTGTACTGGATGTCCGGATCCTTGAGCAGCGTCAGCACGAAGGCGCGGTCGAGGTCGCCCTTGTTCTGCGCGAGATAGGCGTCGGCGGCGGCCTCGTGGTTGGTGTTGATGATCGCCACGGCCTCCTTCAGCGCGTCGAGGAAGGCCTTGTAGGTCTTGGGATTCTTGGCGCGGAAGGCTTCCTTGCACCAGATCAGGTTGAAGGTGTGCGGGCCGCCCAGCACGTCGTAGGAGCTGAAGACCCTGTGGATCTTCGGGTCCTGGAGCTGCTGGTACTGGAAGGGCGGGGCGGAGATGTGGCCGGTGATCTCGGCCGAGCCCGACAGCAGCGCCGCCGTGCCGTCCGGGTGGGGCAGCGAGACGGTCAGCTTGTCGAGCGCGTCGAACCGGCCCTCGCCGAAGGCCTGCTCGGTGGCGATCTGGAGGATGCGCGCCTGGACCCCGACCTTGACCGCCGGCAGGGCGATCTTGTCCTTGTCGGTGAAGTCCTTGACCGTCCTGACGCTCGGGTTGGTGGTGGTGAGGAACAGCGGCATGCTGTTCAGCGCCGCGATCGACTTGACGTTGGCGCTACCCCTGGTGCGATCCCAGATGGTCAGCATCGGGCCGACGCCGGCCGAGCCGAGGTCGATGCTGTCCGACAGCAGCGCGTCGTTCATCGCCGCACCGCCCGAAAGCTGCGCCCATTCGACCGTGACGTCGATGCCCTGCGCCTTGCCGTGCTTCTCGATCAGCTTCTGGTGGCGCAGGACATGCAGCGGCAGGTAGCCGAGCCCGAACTGTTCGGCGATGCGGATGGTGCCCTCGGCGGCGGCCGGGCCGGCGAGCGATCCGAGCAGCACCGCGGCGCCGACGGCGGCCAGCAGCGCGCGGCGGACTCGTCCGGGAAGCGAGGGGGTTTCACGATTCACGGCGGTGGATGATGCGGAATGGATGGGCGGCATGCGGCGATGATTCCCTGCTCGTCGGCGATAAAAAGCAGAATTGCAATGTGATTTATGATTGGGATTAGGATGAAGAACGTAAAATCAGGAGTCAATTCAAAATCTATAAACCTACATGCATATAGGTTAATGGTTTCGCAGCAACCCGATGATGGAATGCCGCTCCCCAAGCGCGCGACGGAGGGGCAACGGATTGGGAAAGCTGACGAACGGATCAAAAAGAAAAGGGCCCGGCCGTTTCCGGCCGGACCCCTTCGTCCGTTTTGCGTGCCTGTCGGGTGGGACGCGTTCAGAAGGCCAAGCGGGTGTCCAGCATCAGGATGTGGGCGCGGTCGTTCAGGTCGGTGCCGATCAGCGAGGCCGAGGACAGGGACGAGCGGACATAGTCGTACTCCACGCCGGTCGTCATGCCAGGGGCGACGGTCCAGGTGACGCCGGCCTGCCAGATGTCGGCCTTGGCCGGGATGCTCATGGTCGCCGAATCGTTGCCGAGCGCCCGCAGGTAGTTGGCCGCGAAGACCAGCGGGCCGCTGGTGTACTGCGCGCCGACGATCACGTTCTGCTGGGCGCGGGCGTCGGCGATGCCCTTGGCGTAGCCGCTCTTGCCGCTGTAGGCGTAGCTGGCGCCGACCTTGACCGGGCCGTAGCCGATGTTGGCGCCGACATGGACCGAGTTCAGATCCTCGTAGGACTGGCTCGTCACGCCGTCGGACTGCCGGACGGCCTTGCCGGTCTGGTAGAAGGCGCTGGCCTCGATGGTCAGCTCGTCGAAGACGGCCTGGTAGGCGCCGCCGGCCTCGACCACGTCGTGGAAGGACAGGGCGTCGCCCAGCGCGTCCACCTTGCGGCGGTTGACCGACGTGTTGGAGTCGCCCAGCCGCGGGGTGTAGGACGCCGCCAGCTGGAACCCGTAGAGGGACGGGGTGATGTAGATGAGCTTGGTGCCCGGATCGTAGGAGACCAGCGTGCGCAGGCTGGTCGCCGCCAGCGGCAGCGCCGCGTAGGTGGTGGAGCCGTGGAGGAACAGGATGCCGTTGCTGTCGGGGCTGCCGGCGATGCCTTCCAGGTTGGGGCCGATGATGCCGTACTCGTCCGACAGGCCGTTGATCACGCCGGCCTGCACCGTGCCGAAGGCGCCGGTGGCGTAGAGGAAGGCGCGGTCGTTCTCCACCGTGCGTCCGGCCACGGACGGGTCGCCGTTGCCGGCCAGCAGGCGCAGGCGCGCGCCGTACTGAAGCCCGTCCTCGGTGGTCACCGCCGGGTTGACGGTCAGGCGGAAGCGGTTGGCGAACTCGCTCGACCGCAGGCCGTCGTCCTGCCGCTGGTTGATGTAGGCGGCCTGGAAATACGCGTCGCCGCCGACGATGACTTCGAAGTTGGGCTCGGCCGAGGCCGGGGCGGACAGGGCGGCGCCGGCGGCGCCGGCGAGGAGGGCGGCGAGGAAGCGGGCGGACAGACGCATGGCGGCGATGATTCCGGATTCGGGTAGGGACGGAAGGCGGATGGACGGTCAGGCGGCGGCGCGGACGGTGAACCAGCGGCGGCCGAAGCCGGTCAGGTTGGCGTCGTCGAGCCGGGCGAGGCAGAGGATCTCCACGCTGTCGGCCCAGCGCGGGTTGATGCGGCGGAACTGGGCGACGGCCGGGCTGTCGAGCTTGGCCTCGCTGATGGCGCGGGCCTCCTCGGTCAGGCCGTAGCCCTGCCAGTTCCAGTCCACCGTGCCGGTCTCCGCGTCGTAATACTGGGCGAAGCACTCACGCCCCACCCAGTCGCGCACCGCCCGGTCGAGCGGGCCGGGCGGCTGGTCGGCGTGCGGCGTGTGGCCGGTGAACAGCATCGGCATGTAGCGGTAGGAGCGGTAGCCGACCGCGCTGTAGCTCCAGTACCAGAGGCGGCCGGAGCGGTCGGCGCGCGCCCGCTCCATCATCTCGGCCACCATCGAGCGCACCAGACCGTTGGAGCCCCAGTAGCGGCGCTCCAGGATGCAGTGGGCGGTGTGGAGGACGCCGACGGGAGTGCCGTCGATCTCCGCCTCGCGCCTGTAGACGGTGGCGAAGCCGACCAGCGCGCCGGTTTCCGGCTCCTCCTGGAGGACGCAATGGTCGAGGTCGGCAAGTTCCTCGTTGAAGTAGTCCTCGCCGTAGCCCTCGAACCAGACGCTGAGCAGGGCGAACATCACCGACCGTCGTTCGGCGGTCAGCTCGGCGGGGCCGACGATGCTGGTGCGCAGCGGGCGCGGGTTCATCCGGCCTCCGCGCCGAGATAGCGCGAGGCGCCGGCCGCGCGGACGTCGGCGCAGATGTCCTCGTAGTTGCAGGTCAGCTCCTCGCCGGCGGCGATGTCGCGCAGCGCCACGAAACGCCGCCAGTCGCCGGGGTCGGAGCGCCCCATGCTGGGCTCGTCCGCGTGGTTGACGAAGCGGGCGTTGTCGCCGAGCAGCAGAATGCCGAGCCCCTCGATCACGCAGCCGTGCGCGTTGACCAGCCGCACCACCTCCGGGTAGTCGGCCAGCAGCGCGCCCTCGGGATCGAGCAGATGGTCGATGCGGGCGTCGAAGGTCCACATCGGCGTGCCGGCGGCGACCGGCTCCTCGGTGAAGAGGCCCAGCCCGTGGATCGGGCTGGAGTCGAGGCGGGTGGGGATCAGAAGGGGCATGGCGTCCGTCTCTTCGGGAAAGGCGTGTCGGGCCGACGTCGTATCAGGCGGCGACCGGGGCGGCCATCAAAGCCTCGTCGAACTCGAAGCTGCTGGCGTCGTCCACGAACTGCTCGCCGATGGTGGCGTCGCTGCTCGCCAGGCAGGTGCCGAGGTAATCGACGAAGCGCGGCGGCGGGGCGAAGCCTTCGGCCAGCAGGCGGCTGTTGTCGAAGGCGATGTCCTGCGCGACGAAGCGGTGGTACTTGCGCGCGCCCACCGCCATCGTCCGGTTCAGCAGCGTGCGCTCCGGGAAGGCGGCGCGGAAGGCGGCGTCGAACGGCTTCCAGCCCTCCGGCCCGTGGTAGTCGAAATGGACGTAGGGACGGCCGGTCCCCTCATGCCCATGGGCGCGGAAGCCCGCCTCGAAGTCGGTCCAGGTGGTGCGGGCGGCCTCGCCCGACGTGACGTGGTAGAGCGTGTGCTTGAGGTCGGGCTTGCGCAGCAGGTCGTGCAGGCGGGCCGAGGCCCAGTCCACCGGGATGATGTCGATGTGGCCCTGGGGCAGGGCCGGCAGGATGCCGGTGCGGTCGAGCAGGCGGTAGAACCAGAAGATGCTGGCGCTGGGCCGCACGCCGAGCTGGGTGTGGCCGACCACGATGGACGGGCGGGCGACGATCAGCGGCAGCTCGGGGAAGGCGGCGGCCAGGGCGCGCTCCGCCGCCGCCTTGCTGCGGGTGTATTCGGCGATGTGCGGGGCGCCGTGGCCGGGGGCCTGCTCCTCGTGCACCATCTGCATGTGCGGGGCCTCGCCGCAGCAAAACGCGGTGCCGATGTGCAGGAAGCGCTGGAGGTGCGGCATGCGCCGCGCGCGGCCGGCGAGCGCCAGCGTGCCGTCGACGTTGATCTCCCACACCGACTGGCGGCTGTCGAAGGAGGTGTCGGCGGCGACGTGGACGATCTGCGTCACCTGATCCAGGCGCGGGTCGGTGCTGGTCGCCAGCGACTGGAGGTCGCCCGGCAGGATCTGGCACAGGCGGGCGGCGGCCTCGGCGGTGGCGCGGTCGCTGTGGCGGTTCAGGTTGGTCGCGAGACGGGCCCGGCAGGCCGCTTCGTCCGCGCCGCGGATCAGCAGCAGGCAGTCGGCGGCGGTGCCGTTGCGCACGGCGTCGAGGTAGAAGGAACCGCCCAGGAAGCCGGTTGCGCCGGTGAGGAGAAGCATGTGGGACCTCGGTCTCGCTTTGAGGTTGCGGGAGGGAGTGTGGGTGGCCGCCGTCTCAGGGAGAGGCGGGAAGAAGTTCCGGCGCCGCCAGCACCGGCGGGTCGATGCGGCGGATGCCGCCCTGTTCGACCTGGAGCTGGACGTCGGCGGCGTCGAAATAGGCGTCGTCGTGGGTGACGGCGATCACGGTGATGCCGCGCGCCTTCACCCAGGGCAGGATCTCGCGGTAGAACTTGCGGCGGAAATAGGGGGACTGGTCGGCCGCCCACTCGTCCAGCACCAGAACCGGCTTGCGCTCCAGCAGGGCGGCGATCAGCGCGAGGCGCTTCTTCTGGCCCTGCGACAGCTCCACCGTGGTGAAGGCGCGGCCGTCGAGCGCCACCTTGTCGGACATCTCCAGCAGGTCGAGCAGCTCCTCGGCGAAGCCGTCCTCGGTCGACAGGGCGCCGTAGAGCTGGCGGGTGACGTGGCTGTCGGAGAAGACGACGGCGAACAGGTCGCGGTAGGCGGCCAGCGCGTCGGGTCCGACCGGCGCGCCGTCGACCGCCAGCAGGCCGCGCTGGATCGGGTAGAGGCCGAGCAGCATGTGGATCAGCGTGCTCTTGCCGGCGCCGTTGTGGCCGGTGACGAAGACGATGTCGCCGCGCTCCACCGTCAGATCGACCGGACCGACGGTGAAGGAGCCGACCCCGTCGCGACCGGCGTGGCGGAACACCGCGCCGTCGAGCGCCAGGGTGGAGAAGCCGGTGAAATCGGCCGCCGGTGCCGCCTTCTGCGGACCCTTCGCCGGGGGCGGCGCCTTCAGCTCCGCCTCCACCGCCAGGTAGGAGCGGGCGGCGGTCTCGGCCGCGAGGTAGGAGGGGTAGGAGGCGACGATGGTGATGACCGGGTAGGCGATGAAGGCGGCGGCGTGGCCGGACAGCACGACGGTGGCCACGTCGGTGGTGGTGACCGCCGGCAGCAGGAAGATGATCCCGGCCAGCGCCGCGTAGTAGGTCAGCTCGCTGATGGTGAAGTAATGGCTGTATTCGGCGCCGAAGCGGTGGCGCTCCTGTTTCAGGGCGTTGGCGCAGGCGGTGGCGTCGGACAGCGCGTTGGCGGCGCGGCGGCGGTTCAGCTTGCACTCGCGCAGGGTTTGCAGGATGTGCTCCGACCGCTCGGTCAGCGCGCCCTCGGCCTCGTGGATCGTCTCGGACAGCAGCTCCAGCCGGATGACCGAGCGGCCGATCAGCACGCCGCCGAGCACCAGGAAGCCCAGCACGATGAGCACCGCCGCCCCCGACAGCGAGGCGAGGTAGAGCAGGCACAGCACGATCGCCGCGACCGACTGGAAGCTGATGACCAGCGTCGGCACCGCCTGCGCCAGCAGTTGCAGCTCCGGCCCCGCCACCTGGGCGAGCCGGCTGGAGCCGACCGCCATGGTGTCCGGCAGGTCGGCGGCCAGCGCGCGGCGCAGCAGGTCGACGCGCAGCACGGCCAGCGCCGCCTGGAGCCGCTTGGACGCGGCGTTCATCATCCAGCCCTGCGACATCCGCCACAGGAAGGCCGACAGCAGGAAGACGATCAGCAGCCGTTGCAGCTCGTTGGCGTCGTGCAGGGCCAGCAGCGCGTCGTTCAGCGAGGTCAGCAGGGCGAGGTTGAGCGCGGCCGCCAGCACCGCCAGCAGCATCAGCGGCTGGATGTTGCGGAGAGCGTCGCGTCGCAGGAGGCGCCAGAGGTCCATCGCCGCCTCACTTCGGCTGGATCATGTCGAGCAGGCGGGCCGGCGACATCTTCGACAGGATGGGCGCGGACGCCGCCGTCTTGGTTTCGCCACCGGCCGGCGCGTCCGGCTTGACCGCCGGGGTCGGCGGAACCGCCGCGTGGCTGGACGGGACCGGGCCGGGGGCGGGGTTGGTGGCGCCGGTGTTCAGGCTGGGCATCTGGCCGACCGGCGCCTGTCCGGGCGTCCCGTCGCCGGTCAGCGACGGCAGCTGCGACACCGGCGGCACCGCGACGCTGGTCGGCACGCCGGGAATGGCGGGGGCGTGGACGGTGGACGGTGTGCCGGGGGGGGGGACGCCGGGGGCCGGGGCGGCGGCGAGGCCGGCCGGCGCCGGAAGGGGGTTCTGGCCGTTGGCCGCGTCGAGGATCAGCGGAAGCCCGCCGCTCGCCGCGTTGCCGATCACGACGATCTTGGCGTTGGGCGAGTGCGCCAGCTCCAGCGTCGCCTCGATGCCGCGCCAGCGCAGGTAGTTCTCGGTCAGGTTGGCCTGCACCGTCTCCTGGAAGGCGCGGATGCCCTGGCCCTCGAGCTGCTTGCGCTGGCTCTCGAACAGCTCGCGCTGGAGGCGGAACTGGTATTCCTGCGCCGCCTGGTCCTGCTGGATCTTGCGCTCGATGGAGGCCATGATCGCCTCGGGCAGCGAGACGTTGCGGATCAGGATGTCCTGGATCAGCAGATAGCCGGTCTTGGTCCGCCCGTCGGGCTTCGGCACGTTGTCGGCGCCGATGAGCTGGGCGTACATCACGCGGTCGGCGACCTGCTCGTAGGCCTCGGTCTGCACGCGCAGGCGGCGGTGGGCGTACAGCTCGTCCGCCTTGAAGCGCGACACGATCTCGCGCGAGACCGAGCCGACCTCCGGCACCAGCAGCACCTCCAGGTAACGGTTGCCGACATGCTTGTGCAGGGCGGCCAGCGTCTCCGCGTAGGGGCGGTAGCGCACCGTGATCTCGATGCTGACGTTCAGGCCGTCGTTGGCGATGGCCGAATAGGAGCGGGTGTCCTCCTGGAGGCGCAGGTCGTAGATCTCGATCTTGTCCCACGGGAAGATGACGTGCACGCCCTCGGGCAGGGCCGGGCCCATCTGGGTGCCCTCGTGGAAGCGCTTCCACAGCACGCCGCCGTGGCCGGCGGGGATGAAGACGACGATCGACGGGGCGAAGTAGAGGAAGATCAGGATCCCGACCAGCAGCGTGCAGAGCAGGGACCGGCGGTGCTCCTCGTACCAGAAGGCCAGCTGCGCGCGCAGGCGCGACTTCGGCTTCGGCAGCGCGTCGACGTCGTCGGTGGCGAAGGCGGCCTGGTCAGCCATATCACGCGGTCTCCTGAAGGCAATCCAATGGGGCGCGGGGTGCCGCGGTCGTCGCGGCCGGCACGCTCATCCGCCCGTTGGCCATGCGGATGGTGACGTCGCACACCGACGAGACGTCGCCGTCGTGCGACACGAAGATCACGGTGCGGCCCAGCGACTGGAGCTTGCCGATGATCTCGTTGGTGAAGCGGGTGCGGAACTCGGCGTCCTGGTCGGACGTCCATTCGTCGAGGATGATGACCGGCCGCCCCTCCGCCACCGCGACGGCGAGCGCCAGACGGCGGCGCTGGCCCTTGGACAGCTCGCGGTTCAGCAACCCCTCGCCGTTCTCCGGCACCAGATGGGCGATCTTCAGATAGTCGAGCATCTCGCGGAACAGCTCGGCGTCGAAGCCGGGGCCCTGCGGCAGCCGGGTGAAGATGTGGTGGTCCTGGAACACGGCGCAGAACAGGTCGCGGTAGGATTCCAGCCGGTCGGTCTCCACCGGCTGCCCGTCGAGCAGCACCTGCCCCTCGTCGGGGCGGAACAGCAGCGGGATGACGCGCAGCAGGGTGGACTTGCCCGACCCGTTGGAGCCGACGATGCCGACGACGCTGCCGGCCGCGATGGTCAGGTCGACCGGGCCGATCTCGAAGGGCTCGGGCCGCAGCCCGGCGCGGTAGGCGAAGCGGATGCCGCGCAGCTCGATGGCCGTGAAGCGGCGCGGCGCGCGGGCCAGCCGCGACGGCGCGTATTCCGCCGCCGGCATGGTGGCGAGCAGGGCGGTGAGCTGGCTCGCCGCGTCCTCCGCCGCCACATAGTCGGGCACGGCGTTGAGGAACTTCGACAGCGGGCGGGCCAGGAACAGGATGACCGAGGTCACCAGCGGCAGCTCGGCCACCGACATCGCGCCCATGCGCGGGAAGATGAAGACGAAGACCGCCGAGAAGCCGATGATGATGGTGGCGATCCACGAGAACAGGTCGCCCAGGTTGCGGCCGTGGCGGCGCTTCAGCTCTTCCCACTGGGCGATGTCGGCCTCGACCGCCTGGCCCAGCTCGTCGCGGCGCGCCTTGCCCAGCTTGATCTCGGCGTTGCCGCCGACCAGTTCGGAGAAGCCCTGGAGCATCCGGATCTCGGACTCCTTGGCCTCGCCCAGCAGCGCGCGGGTCTTCTGCGCCTCGCGGACGTACCAGCCGCCGACGAACACCGCGGCGACCAGCAGCAGCGTGGCGCCGACGGTGGTCAGCGTCCAGAGGTAGAGGTAGGCGACGGCCGCGACCAGCATCATGTTGGAGGCGATCGACAGGTTCGGCAGCAGCGCGGCGATGCGCTCCAGATGGTAGTTGCCGAGGTCGAAGGAGCGCTTGGCCTGGAGATCCAGGATGTCGGCGTGGCCGCCCAGCGTGACGTGGTGCAGGAAGCGGCGGCGCACCTCGGCCAGCGCGCTGAAGGCGGTGGTCAGCAGCAGCGAGACGAAGCGCTTGCTGAAGGCGTAGGCGACCAGCAGCGACAGGCAGAAGACGAGGAAGGGGGTGTCCAGCACCTCGCCGCGCAGCCAGCCGCTCAGCTCGGCGCTGAGGCTCATCAGGCTGATCAGGTTGGCGACGGCGGCGGTGCAGCCGGTCAGCACCAGCCGGGTCAGGATCGGCCGGTCGGCCAGCCCGATCAGCGGCAGCAGGGCCGAGGCCGGCTTGCTGGGCGGAAGCTTGCGTGCGCCCGCTTGGGTCGTGCTCATCGCGTCCTCACTCCGCCAGCCAGGAGTCGACGATGCGGGCGATGGTGCCGTCGTCGCGCAGCTTGACGAAGGCGGCCTGGAGCTTCTCGGCCTTCTCCTTGCGCGCCTTGGGCAGCGCGATGTAGCGGGGGATCAGGCCGAGCGGCTTCGACAGGACGCGCACGTCGCGCAGCCGCCCGTCCTGCTTGGCCATGAAGTTCAGCACATGCAGGTCGCCGACGATCACGTCGACCCGGCCCAGCATCAGCCGGCGGAAATTGACGACGTTGCTGCTCGACGCGACCTTTTCCAGATAGGTCGCGGCGTCGAAGTCGGGCGCGTAGGAGAAGCCGTCGACCACGCCGATGCGGTAGGGCGTCAGATCCTCCAGCCGGTCGAAGGTGATGCTGGAGTCCTTGCGCACCATGAAGACGGTGGTGCCGGTGCGGAAGGGGCCGATCATGTTGTACTGGGCGAAGCGGGCCGGCGAGGCGATGAACTGGAAGCCGACGTCGGCGGTGTTCTCGTCCATCGAGCGGACGACCTCGCTCCAGGACAGCGGCCGGTACACCGGGGTGATGCCCAGCTCCTTCACCAGGGCGGCGACGATCTCGGTGTCGATGCCGGTGCGCTTGCCGTTGAAGGAGTAGTTGTAGGGCGGGAAATGGTCCTCGGACGCGATGGTCCAGTATTCGGCGCGCGCCGGAGCCGCCGCCAGGGCCGCCGCCGCGAAAAGCGCCAGCAGGAGCGCCGCCAGCAGACGTGTCGTCGTCATGGCCATGCCCGCCATCTCCGTCACGCCTCCGCCGGCTTCTTGCGGCGGCCGGTCAGGAGGATCATGACAAGGAGGGCGCCGGGCGGGGTCAGCACCACCGCCAGGAAGCCGTAGAGCAGGAAACCGCCGCGGCGGCCGATCCCCAGAAACCCGACCAGCAGGCAGAGACCGATGTAGATCAGCTCGAACACGGTGATGCTTCCCTTGTTGCCCGGCGTCCCGCCTTGGGGTCGGCGCCGGCTGCGCCGGCCCCGATCAGCGTCGGATCAGCCGGCCTTGCGGGCGGCGTCGCCATCCATCTGCGGCGCCTCGACCGGGGCGTCGGCGGCCTCGGCGTTGGTCTTGGCAGCCTCGAATTCCTTGCGGAAATGCTCGCGCATCGTCTCGATATCGAGGTCCAGCAGCGTGCCGCCGGTCTCGAAATGCTGGGCGAACACGCGGCCGAGCGCCTGGGTCGCGGCCAGCGACAGGGCCGGCATCACCGCCACGCCGAGCGCCGTGCCGATGAACGGGACGGCCTTGACGGCCGAGCCGAGGACGCTGGAGCTGAGGGCCCCCGGCATCACGCCGCCGAGCAGGGCGCTGACGATGGCGCGCGTGCGCTCCTGGGCGAACTCGACCTCGTACAGCTTGGCCAGCTTGTGGATCAGGTTGAGCTGCGCCGCGCTGACGGCGGCGACGTCGGCGCCGGGCACGGGGATGAGGCCGAACGCGCCGGAGGCGTAGCTGTGGTACTTGATCAGGTCCTGGGCGCGTTTCTTGCGGTCTACCATGATCCGAAACCTTTCAGGGGAACGGTGGGTTGTGTCATGCCGGTGGAAGTCAAAGCTCGAAGCACACCTTTCGGAATGCCCTGGCCGGGAGCGTGGGGCGTTCCAGGCGAAGCAGAGCGCCAAATGTCAATTTTCTGTCGACTGATTGGCAAAGGAATGACGTCTGCCGCGCGCTGGCGGCCTCAATATTCGTTGCATTCTGGATTGCCGTAGGCCGGGCGTATCAATTCCGCCGACGCTCTCAAAACAGTATCATTGTGATACGTTTCGATCGCTTAACAACAGATTAAATTCCTCTCAGGGTTAACGCAACCTCTTGTGACCGTTGTTGTTTGTTGTGACGAATTGTAACGCTTAAATATATTTTCCTTCCGTCTAAGAAAATTTCCCGACTTTTACTGGGGGAAACGGATCGGCAGATCGGGAAGGCGCAGCGGGGCGTTTCCGCGCGTGCCGGCCCGCACCGAGGCGGCCATGAACAGCACGGTGTCGCGCGCCGGCTCGCCGCCGATGGTCTGGGTGGGCAGGGCGATGCGCAGGACACCGCCGGATCCGGAGGCGCCTGCGGCGCCGCCCTCTCCGCCGGAAGCCCCGCGCCCCTTCACCAGGCGCAGCAGGGCCCAGGGGCCGCGCTCCACCATGGTCACGGTGTCGCCGGCCGCCGCCTCGGCCGCGCTGGCCGCCGCGCTCCTCGGACGGTAGGGCGAGCCGGCGGCCCAGCGGAAGCTCAGCATCAGCGGCTGTCCGACCTTCCAGAGCAGCGGCTCGGCGCCGGTGCCGGCCCCGACCGAGCTGGTGCCGGAGCGGGCCGACCAGTCGATGATGTGCTCGGCCCCGACCTCGCGCGCCCGGTTGACGCCGTAGGTGAGGTCGACGGTCATCACCGCCGAGCGGGCGACCGCCTCCATCAGCGGCCGTGCCGCTTCCATCCGTTCCAGGAAGGCGGCGAGTTCGGGGGAGGCGCCGCGCGTGACGGCGGCCCGGTTCTCGTCGAGCGTCTGGTAGAAGCGGCGGACGTCCTGCGGATCCGCGTCCGGCGCGCTGCGCGCCAGATCCGGGCGCACGAAGGGGAAGCGGCCGGCCAACGTCTGCGAGAAGCTCGCCGCCAGCTTCGCCACGGCGGCGGAGTTGTCCGGAACGGGCGGCGGCGGAGCGAGGAACTCCGGAGCCGGGGCCGGCGTCGGCGGGGGAAGCGCTGCCGCGACCGTCACCGCCGGCTCGACTGGCGACGGCACGGGGGGCGTGGCTTCCACCACGGGCGCGGGCCGGGAAGGCTCCGGCTTGGCCGGTTCGGGTTTGGCGGCCTCGGGTTTGGCGCCCACCGTACGGGCCGGTTCGGGCTTGGCTCCGCCCGTCTCGGGCGGCGGGGGTTGGGTCGCTGGGGCCGCTGGGGCGGGCGGGGCGGGCGGGAGGGTGGCGGCCATCCGCTCCGGCAGCGCGTCGATCCCCGGCGCCAGCGTCGGCGTGCCGCCGTCGTCCAGTGCCAGCAGGATGCGGCCGACCGTCGGGGCCTCCAGGGCGAGCGCCTCGGCGCGCGCGGCGGTGGCGGCGGCGGTCAGCGCCTCGGCGATGCGGGCGGCGGCGTCGCGGCCCGGCAGTTCGGCCACCGAAGCCTTTTCCAGCGCCAGCTTGATGCTGTCCGGCAGGCCGTGCGCCGGAGTCCGCAACGCCGCCGCGATCGGCCAGCCCGCCGCTTCGGTCACCGCGTCGACAAGGCGGCGAAGCTCCAGCACGTCGTCGCCCGACGGGGTTTCGGGCGGGTTGGCGAGGCGCTCGGCCAGGGCCTTGGCCCGCGCCAGCAGGGGGTTGCGGGCGTAGAGATCCTCGGCCAGCGGGGTGGCGAGCTGGACGGATTCCGCGCGCACCGCCGCCGCGATGGTCCGGGCGTCGAGGTTCGGCAGGTCGGCGCCGGCGGCGATGCGGGTGATGAATCCGTCGGTCGCCTTGACCGGCGGCTTGACGACGCCGTCGAACACGCTGGCCGACAGGAGGTACAGCTCGTCGGCCCCGCTCGACTGGCGGAAGCGCTGGTAGCGTTCCAGCGCGTCGCGCCGGCCGGCGACGCGGTCGAGCTGGCCGACGAGCCGGCGGAAGCTCGGCAGATCCTCGGGCCGGCGCGGGTTGGCCGCCGGCGGCAAATCGGCCAGCGTGCCGCTGGGCAGCAGCGCGTCGCGGATCGGGCGCAGCACGGCGCGGCGCACCGTGACCGAGGCGAGGCGACGCTTGTCCTCGTCGAAACCGCCGATCAGCGAGGTCGGCAGCAGCGGCGTGGCGAGGCGGTCGCGCTCCATCAGCCCGGTGGCGGCGATCACCTGGGACACCATCTCCCCGTTCACGCCGTCGCGCGACAGCAGCGCCCGGCGCAGGTCGCCGACGCCCGAGGCGACCGCCGGTACGCCGGCCGACACGCCGGCCGCGCCCTGCCACGCCACGACCGACAGGCCGACGACCGAGGCCGCCAGCGCGCCCTGCGCCTGTCGGCGCCGCGTCCGGGCGCGGCGGTAGGCGGCGTCGGTCGGGCGGCCGTAGCCGGCCTCGGCGAAGGCGCGTCCGGGCAGCAGGTCGCGGGCGAAGACCGGGCGGCGCCCGCCGACCGGCGGCGTGTGCGCGCCGGTCAGGGCGATGCCGCGCAGCGGGAAGGGCTCGTCCTCCTCATCGCCACCCAGCGCGCCGTCGAGGAAGAGGGCCAACGGGTGGCGCAGCGCCTCCAGACTTGCCGGCAGAAGGGGCAGGCGTGGCGCGGCGGTGCCGGCGGCCAGCGCGTCGGCCTCCAGCAGGCTCAGGTCGCCGCGCAGGGCATCGAACGCCTCGTCGACCGTGCGCGGGTCGAAGGGCAGGGTCCAGTCCCGCGGGTTGGTCCAGCCGAGCACGCTGTCCAGCATGACGGCGGGCACGGCGGCGCACAGCTCGGCGAAGCCCTCCAGCGCCTCGGCGCGGACCACCACCACATGCACCGGGCAGACGATGCCGAGCTGATCGCGCAGCGTGCGCAGGCGGGCGCGCAGGGCGGCGCCCCGCTTGGCCAGCGCGCTGCGCGGCCCCTCGCGCTCGGCGGCGGCGCGCAGCTCGTCGGCGCCGACCATCAGCAGGACGCCGTCGAGCGGCCGGCGCATCGGCCGGGCGCGCATCGCCTTGACCAGCGTCGGCCAGGAGTCGCCCAGCCGCGACCCGTCGGCGGAATCGGCGCCGGCGTGCAGGATCGCGGCACCTTCGCAGAACCACCAGCAGCCGGTTTCGCCGTTGCCCTCTTCCGGCCAGCGGACGTGGGTCGGGTCGGTGGCGAGCAGCGCCGGCCCGCCGACGCCGAAGGCGAGGAACCACGGGATGTCGCCGCGCTTGAGCGGGCCGCGCATCTGCCGGGTCAGGATGTCCAGCCCCTCGTTGTAGACGCGGGCGAGCGGCGGCGCGCTGGCCGTCGCGCGCGACGGCGGCGGCGCCTCGGCGCGGACGCGCAGGGGGGCCGGCGGCCGGGCCTTGCGTTGCGGCGCCTTCCTGCGGGCCGCCGGGGCCTTCTTGCGGCGGAAGCGGGCCAGCCGGGGCCAGACCGCGCGGCCGGCGCGGTAGAGGATGTAGAGCGGCAGCGCCGCCAGCGCGTAGGGCAGCAGGGGAAGGAGGTAGGAGACGTAGGAGAAGACGGCGGCGATCGCCGACCCGATGGTGGAGAGCACCAGCTCCAGCGTGAGGATCAATAGGACCATGACAGACCCATGTCCTCCACCGCGGCGCGGGCGCCGCGCAGGTCGCGTTGAATGGTGTCGACCATCCCGGCCCACAGCAGATGGGAGACCAGCAGGAACAGCGCCACGCTGCCGCCCACCGCCCACCACCAGCGTTTCGCCTCCGGCCGGGCGTAGCCGGGGACGGCGCCCTCGGCGGGCTCGAGGGCGCGCGGGCTGGCGAGACGGGTTTCCGCCCGCTCGCCGGCGACGATGCGGTGGAGCGAGGGGCGCCGCGCCGACGCCTCGGCGTCCTCGGGGAAGCCCAGGGACAGCGCGGCGAGATAGACGGCGGCGAGGTCGCGGTCGGCCTTGGCGCCCTGGCGGATCAGGTCGTCGGCCTGGACCAGCAGCGTCTGCATCGTCGCGTTGGCGCCGAACAGCCGGGCGGCGACCACGGCGTCGGCCGGCTTCACGCCGCCCAGCGCGCGGTCGGCCAGCATCGCCATGGCGAAGACGGCTTTCACCACCGTGCCGTGGGCGGCGGGACCCCGCGAGACCGCCGCCTCGCCCATGCCGTGCAGGGTCGCGACGAGGCGGTCGGCCACCGTCCCGTTCGGCCCAACGCCCGGCCCGGCCGCGACCTGCGGCTCGGCGCAGGCCGCGAGCAGGTCGGTGTGGAAGGCGCGGAACAGAGCCATGGTTCCGGGGGTGGCGTCCTTGCGGACGGGGGAAAGGACCGGGGCGGAGCCGGCGTTCATTGGGGCGCTCCCCCCGCGGCGAGCGGGCCGGCGGTGAAGCCGTCGCGCTGGAGCCGCACGTCGAGCGCGGCGGCTCCCGCCACCGACTGGCGATGCGCGCCCGGCGTGGCGTAGAGCGCGTAGACGATGGTTTCGACCGGAGCGGCGGCGAAGGGCGGCAGGCTGTGCAGCAGCACGCTCTGGCCCGGCACCATCTCCCACGAGGCGATGGCGATCCGGCCGGCGGCCTCGCCGCGCAGCGCCGTCCGGCTGCGGAACCAGGCGGCGGCGTCGAGCCCGTCGAGCCGGCGGGCCAGGGCCGGATCGGCGACCCGCACCACGTCCACCGCGACCGGCCGGCGTCCGTTGGCGTCGGGGTCGGCGGCGATGCGCAGAACCGGGGCGCCCGCCGCCCCGGCGTCGGGGCCGGCCGGCGTGCCGGCGGCGGCGCAGCCGCCGAGAAGCAGCGCGATGGCCATCGCGGCGTGTCTCATCCTCAGCCTCCCGCGCCGGGGGCGGATTCGCCGGCGCAGACATAGCCGGCCGGCGTGTGGCGGTACCAGTTGCCGGCCGCGTCGGCGCAGGGCGCCAGCACGCGGTCGTTGCGCTGGGGCGCCGCCGGGGCCGCCCCGTCGCTGGCCGCCCCGTCGCCGGTCCCGCCGAGCACCGGGCGGTTGGCCAGGGTGAAGCTCTCCCCGTCGTCCTCGACGATCATCACGTAGCGCGCGCGCTTGGACGGGTAGCGGATGCCGAAATCATACTCGCCGTCGGCGACCCGCTCCAGGATGGCGGCGGAACTGGTGGAGCCCAGCTGCGCGCAGCCGGATGCGGCCAGCAGGACCGGCAGCAGCGCGGCGGCGGCGAGCAGCGCGCGGGTGGGGCGGCGGTTCATGGTGATGCTCCTCAGGCCGGGATCGCGGCCGGCTGGCCGGCGGCGGGCTGGGTGGCGGCGATCACGGCGCCGCCGCCCTCCATCAGGTCGGGCGGGGTCGGGTCGATGCCGGCCTCGGCCAGCGCCTGGTAGACCGAGCGCCAGACCAGCTCCGGCACCGCGAAGGTGGCGTCGTGGTCCTTGACCCAGAAGAACAGGTTGTACTTGCACAGCCATTGGCCGTTGACGCCGCGGAACCCGTCGTAGCGGACGAAGGGCAGGCCGCCGGTGGCGCTCGACATCACCTTGTCGGCGGCGCGCAGCGCGTTGGTCAGCAGCCCGCCCATGCGGCCGGGGTCGTGGCTGGCGTCGGCGAAATACTCCAGCTTCATCGCCACCCGCTCGACCGAGCTGAAGTTGATCACCGTCGCCTCCGACACCTTGGCGTTGGGCATGGCGACGATGTAGCCGGCGACGTTGCGCACCCGCACCGTCCGCCACGTCATGTCCACCACCACGCCGCGCACGAGGTCGGTGATCTGGATGGTGTCGCCGATCTGGAACGGCCGCTCGATGTTCAGGATGATGCCGGAGAAGACGTTGGCGATGTTGGCCTGGATCGCGAGGCCGATGACCATGCCGACGATGCCGGACGCCGCCAGCAGGCTGGTGATCGGCTGCTTCAGCACGAAGGCGATGATGCCGCAGCCGGCGAAGCCGAAGATCACCAGCGTGGAGAAGCGGCGGACGATGCCGGGGATCTTGCGCTGGGTGCGGATCTCCAGCGGCGTCCAGACGAAGCGTTCCAGCGTGCGGTCGAGCAGGATGGCCGGCACGATCCACCACAGCACCTCGAACCCGTTCACCACCATGGCGATGCCGCTGGCCGGCAGCGCCGCCACCGCCTGCTCCAGCGCGATGTTGCCGACCGCCATCAGCAGCAGCGGCCAGGACAGGATGCGCATGAACAGCGTCTGGATCTTCCAGAACTGGCCGTGGTCGCGGCGGTCCATCACGGCGGCGAAGACCGCCAGCACCAGGCTGAAGATGGCGATGTAGACGAAGAAGTCGCGGTGGATGAAGTCGCGCGCCGCCGGGGCGTCGGGCGTCACCACCACGCCGAAATCGACGCGCGAGAAGTCGGGCTGCGGCCGGCCGAAGCCGACATAGTTGGGGTCGCCCTCGCTGCCCACCGTGGTGACGTCCTGGGCGATCCAGGCCCGCGACAGCCGCCAGCCGGGCGACGGCGCCAGCACCCGCTTGGCGCGGAGCTGGTCGAGCAGGGTGGATCCTTCGCTCTCCCCCTCCAGCGCGCGGTGCAGGCGGTCGGACAGGCTGGCCTCGGCGACCGACGCGGTCTCCGCCGCCGCCATCGCCTTCAGCTTCTCGACGAAGTCGTTGGTGTCGACCAGCGACATGCCGAGCACGTCGGTGACGAACATCACGTTGTTGCGGTTCTGCGTCCGGTGGCGGAAGCTGACGCCGACCGCGTGGCTGCCGTAGGGCGGCCGCTGGTCGGAGAAGTCGAGCGCGAAGCGGCCCTCGATCTTGTAGGCGACGTAGGTGGTGACCTCGCCCTTCTCCTCGCGGTAGGGCTTGCCCAGCTCGATGGGCTTGACCGCGTTGGTGAACACGACGTCGGCCGGGTTGAAGGCGCCGCGATAACGGAACCAGACCGTCAGGTTGAGCGTCGCCTCGTTCCTGTCCGGGCTGAGGTCGCGCACCTCGTGGAGTTGGACGCCGGTGTAGATGACGTCCGTCTTGTACATGAAGCGGTCGTTGACGTAGAGCGCCCGGCCGCGCGTGACCTCCTCCAGGAAGTTGGAGACCCCGGCCTCGCGGATCGGCTGGAGCTGGGTCAGCGCCGCCACCGGGTTCAGGCCGTTGTAGGTCGCCATCATCACCGGCAGCGTCGCCTGACCCTTGGCGTCGAAGGTCCAGGTGCCGACGCTGCCCTGGAAGGCCGTCTCGCCCCGGTCGTGGTCGGCGATGGCGCGGCGCAGCGCCTCGCCGTCGGGCTTGTCGCTGGCCGGCTTGGCGGTGTCGGGCAGGGTCCTGGCGATGGCGCCGGCGATCAGGTCGACGCCGTCGCCCGCCAGCGCCGCCGCCCAGTCGGGCACCGCGTTGTAGCGCTTGACGTACTGGCCGTAGAAACGCTGCGCCCGCTCGTTGGCGGTGTCGAACAGCACGGGAGAGGAGGTCAGCAGCCCATGGCCGTAGGCCTCCGGCGACAGCGCCTTGGTGTTGGATTGGGCCTGGGCGACGATCTCGGTGCGGAAGGCGGCGGTCGCCATCTCGGACGTGCCGGCGATCAGGTTGCGCACCCCGGCGTCGCGCAGCGCCGCGACGACGCGGGCGCTGTCCACCGCCGAGCCGATGACGACGACGGCGCCGGTCGGCATGCGTTCCTTGACGCCTTGGGCGAGCGCAGGCAGGGCGCCGGCCCCGCCGCGGCCCGGCGCGTAGGTCCACTGGTTGACCAGTTTGGTGCCGAAGCGCTGGAGGATGATGTCGAACTGCCCGGCGAGCGTGGCGGCCTGCTCGCTGTCCTCGCGGACGATGGCGACGGTCGGCTCGCCGACCACGTTGCGGACGTAGTTGGCGAGGAAGCGCGTCTCGTTGCTGCGGTCGAGGTTGATGCTGAACAGCCAGGGGCTGGGAGCGTTGTCGGCCGGACGGACCAGCGGGCGCGGCGCGATCAGCGGGATTTTGCGCTGGGCGTAGATGGCGGTCGCGCTGTCGGCGGCGTCCGGGCTGTGGCCGATGACGGCGATGACCGAGGGGTCGTTGGCGATGCGGCGGGCGATCTCCAGCGACTTGGCCTTGTCGCCCTCGTCGTCGAAGGGCTTGATCGACACCGGCCGGTCGCCGATGCCGCCGGCCGCGTTGATGGCGTCGGCGCGCAGCGCCGCCCCCTTGCGCAAGGCCAGTCCGAGGGCCGCGTCCGGGCCGCTGAGCGGGCCGACGACGGCGATGGCCAGCGGCTCGCGGCTGCGCTCGCCGAGGAATCCGGCGCGCACGACCAGCGACACCAGCACCGTGACGAGCAGCGCCGAGGCCAGGATCAGCGCGAAGCGCGCCTTCTTGGTCAGGTGCGACCAGCTCAGCGGCCGACGGGAGCGGGGCTGGAGCGAGCTCAGCATGGGGTGGGCCTCTTGCGGTCCGGATGGGGGTGGTGGTGAAATTCCCTCTCCCGCCCCGGGAGAGGGAAGGGGCCCATGCGCAGCATGGGAAGGGTGAGGGGCGATCGGGCGTGCGGTTTCAATCCATGTTCGGATCGCCCCTCACCCTCCCCGCCTTCGGCGGGTCCCCTCCCTCTCCCGGGGCGGGAGAGGGCCGGAGCGGCGGTTACCGGGACGGCCATCCTCACCGCTCCTGCATGGCGTTCTGCAGGCCGTTCAGCACGGGCGAGAACACGTAGTCGAGGATCGTCCGCCGCCCGGTCAGGATGCTGCACGTCACCCGCACGCCGGGAAACAGCTCGTAGGTCTTGCCGGCGTAGTCGAAGCGCGTCACCGGCAGCTCGACGCGGACCTTGTAGTAGGACTGCTTGTTGGCATCGAGCAGCGTGTCGGGGCTGATCGTCCGCACATGGCCCTCGATATGGCCGAAGCGCGAGGCGTCGCCGCCGGCCAGCGTCACCACCACCGGCTGGTCGGCGCGGACATAGCCGATGTCCTGCACCGGCAACCGCGCGTCCACCACCAGCTTGCCGTCGCGCGGCACCAGCTCCACCACCGTCTCGCCGGCCTTGACGACGGCGCCCTTGGTCGAGACCGCCAGCGTCTTGACGATGCCGTCCATCGGCGCCCGCATCGTGCTGCGGTCGAGGCTGTCCTGGTAGCGGGTCAGCCGCTGCGACAGCTCGGCGTGGTTGCGCCGCGCCTCGTCGAGCGCGTTGCGGCTCTCTTCCTCATATTTGCGGCCGATCCACACCAGCTTGCCGCGCGATTCGGCGAGCGCCGCCTCGGCCTGGGCCATCGTCGCGCGGTCCTCGGCGATGGAGCCGGTGATGCGGGCGTCGTCGCGCAGCAGCTCCAGATGCTTCATGCGGTTGGTGATCTCGCGCCGCAGCAGCGTCTCGCTGATCTCCAGCTGCTCGCGGATCAGCCCCTGCGCCACCTGCGAGCCGGCGATGCGCGCCTTGACGGCGGCCATCTGCTGCTCGCGCTGGATGGTGTCCTGCCGCTGGATCTCGATGTCGGAGGCCAGCCGGTCGCGCCGCGCGCGGAACAGGTCGCGGGTCTGCGCCACCAGATCCGGCCGCTCGCGGGTCAGCGCGTCGGGGAACGCAATGGACTCGCGGCGGGCGACCTCGGCCTCCAGCCGGGCGATGTCGGCGGCGAGCGAGCCCAGCCGCAGCCGCAGCTCCTCCAGGTCGGCGCGGGTCTTGGTCTGGTCCAGCTCGACCAGCACCTGCCCGGCCTTCACCGAATCGCCTTCCTGCACCAGGATGTCGCGAACGATGCCGCCCTCGAAATGCTGGACCGACTGGTTGTAGGCGAGCGGCACCACGTCGCCGGGGGCGCTGCTGGTGACGTTCAGCTCGGCGATCGAGGCCCAGCCGACGGCGGCGAACAGGGCGGCGGCGGCGACCGCGAACAGCCCGTCGCCGAAGCGGCCCTCCGCCTCGTCGGAAACGGCCGCCGCCGGCAGGGCCGGGGCGGCAACAGGGCCGACGGGCAGCGCCGGGCCGGCGGCGACCGGCTTGCGGGTCAGCATGGGCAACGGCTTCATGACGCCACCATCCCCGCCGCGTCGCGCACCTGTGCTGCGCCCGGCGGCTGGTCGAGGTCGAGCACCAGCGAGGCGCCCTGGAGGATGCGGGGATCGTGCGAGGCGATGACCACCGTGTGGCCGCTGCGCGCCAGCTCGATCAGCGTGCGGTAGACGGTGGCGGTGCCTTCGGAATCCAGACCGTCGGTCGGCTCGTCGAGCAGGACCAGTCGGCCGCCGACCGCCAGCGCGCGGGCCAGCGCCAGCCGGCGGCGGTGGCCGATCGGCAGCTCGTGTCCGAAGTTGCGCAGCGGCGTGTCGAGCCCCTGGGCGCAGTCGGCCACCGTGCGGTCGGCCCCGGCGCGGTGCAGAACGGCGTGCAGCTCCGTCTCCGACAGGCGCGGGTTGGCAAGCAGCAGGTTGTCTCGGATGGTCCGGTTGAGGAAGGTCGGCTCCTGCGGCAGCATCCCGATCTGCTGGCGCCACCAGGAGGGAGCGAATTTGCGGACGTCCACCCCGTCGGCCAGCACGGCGCCCTCCTGCGGGTCGGCGAGCCCGGCGATCAGCCGCAGCAGCGTCGATTTGCCCGAACCGTTGCGCCCCTTCAGCACCAGGATGTTGCCGGCGGGCAGCGACAGGTTCAGCCGGCGCAGCAGCGGCGTGACTCCGCCCGGCGGGGTGTAGGTGAGGTCGCGCAGCTCCAGCGTGCCGGCGTAGCGCGGCAGGCTGGTGCCGGTCGGCGGCTCGACGGCGGTGCGGGCGAACTGCTCCAGCCGGGCCTGGGCCTGCCGGGCCATCGCCCAGGACTCGCCGATCTGCGCCAGCCGGGTGAAGGGGGCGAGCGCGCGGCCGACCAGCAGATTGACGCCGATCAGCGAGCCGACGTCCAGCTCGCCGCGCACCACCAGCACCGCGCCGGTGGCGATCACCGCGACGCCCTGCAACGCCTGGAGGCTCTGCGCCGCCGACTGGGCGCGGCCCTGGCGCATCGACATGCGCTCGCGCAGGGTGCGCAGCGCCTTGGCGGCGCGCTGCCAGTCGCCGAGCAGCGGCTTGGCGCCGCCGAACAGCGCCGCCGCGTCGCGCCCGACCAGCGCCGAGGTGACGAGGCCCTGGGCGTCGGCCCCCGCCTGGGCGAGGTCGCGGCCGACCGCCCGCATGTCGGATTGGGCGAGCAGCCCGGCGCCGATCGACAGCAGGGTGAAGACCACGCAGATCAGCGCCAGCGGCCAGGAGATCAGCGCCACCACCAGCACGAAGCCGAGCGCGAAGGGCAGGTCGAACAGCGTCGCCAGGTTGGCCGAGCCGAAGGCGGCGTCGATCTGGTCGGGTGCGCGCATCGCCTCGCGCCGGGCGGCGTCGCCCTCGGCGGAGCCGGCGCCGCTGCGCGCGGTCAGCAGGATGCCGAAGGCGCCGGTCGCCATCCGTTCATGCTCGGAACGGCCGATGCGGCCGGCGATGCGCAGGCGGACGTGGCGGAACAGATGCTCGAAGGCGATCGACAGCACGACGCCGACGGTCAGCGCCGCCAGCGTCGAATCGACTCCGTGGGTCACGTAGCGGTTGAGCACCAGCATCGTGTAGAAGGAGGAGGCGAGCCCCAGCAGGTTGGCCGCCAGCGACGCCGCGAAGACACGTCCGGTCAGCCGCAGGTTGGAGCGCAGCCGCAGGGCGAGCAGCCCGATGGCGCCGGTCATGGCTGTCTCCCGGTGCCGCGCCGGCGGTTGCCGTTGTTGGCCGGCGGGGGCGGTTCCGGCTTGTCGGGCGCGAAGCCGCCGCGTCCCATCGCCGCCAGCCGCGGCATCGGCTTGGTCTGGATGTCGGCGGCGCTCAGCCGGCCCATCGCCGCCAGCAGCCGGTAGCCGGCCAGCACCAGCTCGGTTTCCGCCGCCGCCGCGTCGCTGCGGGCGTTGATCAGCGTCGTCTCGCCCGACAGGATGTCGATCAGCGAGCGCGTGCCCAGCTCGCGCTCGGCCCGCGCCACGTCGAGGAAGCCGGCGGCGAGGCTCGCCTGGTCGTTCAGCAGTTGCACCTGGGCGCGGGCGCTCTCCAGCCGGTTCCAGCTGTTGCGCACCGTCTCCAGCACCGTGCGCTCCTGGTCGGCCCAGGTGGCGTCGGCGGCGCGCAGGTCGGATTCGGCGAGCCGCACGCTGTTGAGCGCGGTCAGGCCGGTGTTGAAGGAGAAGGTGACCTGGAGCTTGAACAGCAGCTCGTTCTGGATGCCGGGCTGGCCGGCGACGTCGCGCTTGTGGTTGCGCTCGACGAAGCCCTCGATGCGCGGGTAGAGGGTGCGGCCGCGCACCGCCGTCACCGCCTCCTGCGCGGCGGCCGTGGTCAGCGCCAGCTCCTGAAGGCGGGGGTTGTGGCGCCGGGCCTCCTCCACCGCGGCGCCGATGCTCGGCGGCAGGGCGGCGCGGGCCATCGCCAGCGTCTCGGCGCCGTCCAGCCGGAAGGCGACATGGCCGAAATAGGCCTGGAAGCGGCTCAGCGCGTTCTGCATCCCTTCTTCCGCCGCGACACGGCGGGCCTGGGCGCCGGCGAGCTGGCTCTTGGCCTGCAACACGTCGGTGGTGAAGCCGAAGCCTTCCTGGAGCCGCACCTCCTCCAGCCCGGTCTGGCGGCGGATGTTCTCCTCCGACTGGCGGGCGAAGCCGAGAAGCTGGTGGGCGCGGACAAGGCTGGCGTAGGCGGTCAGCCCCTCGACCAGCAGTTCCTGCCGGGTGCGCTCGACCGCGATGTCGGCGCGCACCACCGACACCTGGGAGCGGCGGATGTCGGCGTTGGTGGCGTCGAAGTCCCAGATGAGCTGCGTCGCCCGCACCGAGAGCTGGGCGGCGTTCAGGTCGGTGTTGGGCAGCCCGGCCGGCTTGGTGGTGGTCTCGCGTCCGCCGTTGACCGACAGGCTCAGCGCCGGGTACCAGCCGCCATGGCTGACGCGCAGCGCGTTGCGCGCGGAATCGGCGGCCGCCTCCACCCCCTTCAGGCGGTCGTGGGTTTCCGTCGCCCGAGTGATCAGCGACACGACCTCGTCGCGCGGAGCTGCAACGGAAGGTTGTGACGTGACGGCGAGCAGGGGAAGCGTGACCGCAGCCAGAAGGGAGAGCTTGTGCATGGAGGCCCTGGGTTTCACCGTCGGCTTACGCTCTTGTGGGGTGCCGCGATCGCGACCATAGCCGACGATATAGACCGCCATTTAAGACAAATCGGTGTCTTGATATCTAGGGGAAACCCTTAAAATCGTTAACATTCTCAGGCATTTCCGGACGCATGCACGCCTGATGGGTCGTGAGGCTGCGGGTGGTGTCCATTGGGGTCGTGGGTATCGGCGGCCCACTCCGTCCCGTGGAGGGCCGGGATGTCCACTGCAACCGGAGCGGCACTCGGCAAACCGAGGCCGGAGGAGAGCAGGGCGGCGAAGTCGGTGCCGTCATGGCCGCCGGTGAAAGGTTGCAGCTGGGACTGATTCGGCACCTGCGCCGCAACCTGTGTCTGGGCCACCTGCACCTGGGCCACCTCTGCCGGCTTGACGTTGAAGGCGACGCCGGCCGCCGCGTGGGTGCTGCCGTCGGCCATGGTCACGCTGGTGGTGCCGAGGATGCGGTTGCCGGCCAGCGTCGCGTCGCTGGCGGTGGAGGTGGTGGCGATGGAGCGGATGCCGGCCTCGGCCAGCGTCCGCAACTCGCCGGTCTGGCTCACCCCGTCGGTGTTGTGATCCTGCCAGACCTGGAGCGTGGCGAAGGCGGCGTCCGCCGCGTCCAGCCGGCCGTCATGGTTGTCGTCGAGCGAGGCCAGCGCCTCCAGGCTGCTGTTGAAGCCCTTGCCGAACTGCTCCGACACCAGCTCGCGCGCGTCGTCGATCCGGCCGTTGTGGTTCTCGTCGCGCACCAGCAGGGCGTTGCCGGCCCCGACCCAGCCGGTCTGATCGGCGACGCCGTCGCCGGTCACGTCGAAATGGACGCCGTCGGCCAGCGAGCGCAGGGCCAGCCCGTTGCCGGTCAGGTCGAGCACGATTGGGTCGCTGGCCACGGTGCTCAGCTTGATGTTGTCGACCCGCAGGGTCGGGTTCTGGCTGTTGTCCTGGGTGTCGGCCGCGCCGAAACCCACCGTCACCGGGGTGTTGGCCGGTATGTCCACGGTCATGGTGCCGCTGCCGCTCGCGTCCCTGGTGATCAGGTACACCTTTTCGTTGACGCTGACGAAGGCGAAGTCGTGATAGCCGGGATCCGAAAAGATGAAGGTCCAGTCGAAGCTCAACTTCATCGGCTGGGTCACCGTGAAGGTGCTGGACAGCTTCATCGCGTGGCCGGTGGCCGAGGAGCCGCTGGCCAGCGCGGCGATGGTGCCGGCCCCCGCTCCGAGGAACGACTCCAGGGCCCCCGAGATGAGGCCGCTGGCCGACGTGACCGTTCCTTCGTGCCCGTCGCCGGTCGCGCTGATTGAGGTTCCGGTGATTCCCGAGCCGTTGGCGCTGGAGGTCCAGCCGGTCAGTCCGTTGTCAAAGGAGCCGTTGGCGACCAGGATGCCGGGATGCAGGACGACGCTGTCGGTGGCGGTGGAGAAGGCGCTGCCGTCGCTGGTGTCGACCGCCACCTTGGTGCCGTGGGTTCCCGTCGTCTGGTCCCAGGCGCGGATGGTCAGGGCGGCGTTGACGGTGTATGGAACCTCGGCGTTGTGCTGGAAGTAGAGCCGGTCGTTCGAACCCAGCAGCAGGGCGGAATCGCTGTCGTTGACCGTGCCGACGAGCTGCCAGGTGGCGCCGCCGTCGGTCGAGTACCACCAGTGGCCGTAATTCTCGTTGGCGCCGACCAGGGCGATGCCGGTGAGGGCGTCCGTGTCGCTGTCGGTGACGTTCCCAGGACCGCTGCCGGTCAGCCCGACCAGCTTGGACACGGCGATTCCGACGGTGCCGGCGCCAGGTTCCGCCAGCGCCGTCGCCGCCGCGACGGACAGCGTCAGGTCGGTGTCGGCCAGCACCGGCGAGCTGTTGGGCGGCTTCACGGTGACGGCGACCGAGGCGGTCGCGGTCAGCGGCCCGCCGGCTCCACCGCCGCCCTGGTCGTCCACCAGGATGCCGATGCTGTCGGCGCCGGTGTAGGAGGTGGCCTTGTAGAGCAGCCCGTTGGTCGCCCCCAGCAGGCTGTTGATGACGGCGAGCGTCGCCCGCACCGTCACGCTGCCGGTGCCGTTGCCGGTGATGACGGCGTCGAGCCCGCCGCCGTCGAGCGTCAGCGTGCCGTGCCCGGCGGTCAGCGTGACCAGCAGCGGTGTCGAACCGGCGTCGATGTCGGACACCGACAGGCCGGTCACCGCCACCTCGACGCCCTTGATCGTCGTCAGCGACGCCGTTCCGGCGGTGACGTGCGGCGCGTCGTTGACGGGGGTGACGGTCCCGGCCAGGGCGATGGTGTCGGCGCTGTAGGCGGTGCTGCCGCCGACCCCGGTCGTCAGGTCGAGGTGGCCGCCGGTGGCGACCGTCGCGGCGGACTGCTCGATCAGCCGCAAGGTCAGGGCCGGGGTGGTGCCGTTCCAGTCGGCGGCCGGCACGAAGCGCAGCTTGTCCGCGGCGGCAACGACCAGGGCGGAGCCCTCCGACACCGTGCCGAAGGCGGCCCAGGCGCTGCCGGTCCAATATTGCCAGACGCCCTCCGCCGGCGTGGCGGCGTTGCCGACGATGGCGACCCCGGCGAAGCCGTTGGCGGCCGAGCCGCCGGTCACGGCGTCGGCGGCGTCGGAGAACAGGGCGCCGAACAGGCTGGTGACGGTGGCGCCGGCCGGGTCGGTCGTGTCCTCGGCGATGGTGGGCAGTGTGGCGGTGGCGGCGGTGGCGACCGGGGCGTCGTTGACGGCGGTGACGGCGCCGGTCAGCGCGATGGTCTCGGCGCTGTAGCGGGTGCCGCCGCCGCTGCCGGACAGGGCGGTCCGGCTGCCGCTGGCGATCGCCCCCTGGGAATCGTCGACCAGCCGCAAGGTCAGGGCCGGGGTGGTGCCGTTCCAGTCGGCGGCGGGCAGGAAGCGCAGCTTGGCGTCGGCGGACAGCAGCAGGGCGTTGCCGGCCGACACCGCGCCGACGTCGGCCCAGGCGCTGCCGGTCCAATATTGCCAGAGCCCTTGCGCCGCGCCCGCCGCGTTGCCGACGACCGCGACCCCGGCGAAGCCGTTGGCGGTCGAGCCGCCGGTCACCGTGTCGGCCGGGTCGGAGAACAGCCCGCTGAACAGGGCGGCGACGGTGGCGCCGGCCGGGTTGGCCGTGTCCTCCGCGATGGTCGCCAGTGTGGCCGTGCTGCCGGTTGCCACGGGGGCGTCGTTGACGGCGGTGACGCGGCTGTCGAGCGTGATGGTGGTGGCGCTGTAGGGGGTGGCGCCACCGACGCCGAGGCTTCCCAGGTCGATCCGCGTGCCGCTGGCGGCCGGCGTGGCGGAGCTGTCGATCAGCCGCGCGGTCAGCGAGGGCGGCGTGCCGTTCCAGTCGGCGGCGGGCAGGAAGCGCAGCTTGTCGGCGGCGAGGACGACGAGGGCGTTGCCCTCGCTCACCGCGCCGATGGCGGTCCAGGCGCTGCCGTTCCAATATTGCCAGACGCCCTGCGCCGGGTCGGAGGCGCCGCCGACGATCGCCACGCCGGCCAGCCTGTCGGCCCCGGTTCCGCCGAGCGCGTCCTGCGGGTCGGAGAACAGCGCGCCGAACAGCGACGTCACCGTGGCGCCGGCCGGATCGGCCGTGTCCTCCGCCACCGCCGCCAGCGTGGCGGTGGTGCCGGTGGCGACGGGCGCGTCGTTGACGGGGGTGACGCTGCCGGTCAGCGCGATCGTTTCAGCGCTGTAGCGGGTGGCGCCGCCGGTGCCGCCGTCCAGGCTGACCCGGCCGCCGCTGGCGATCGCCCCCTCGGAATCGTCGACCAGCCGCAGGGTCAGGGCCGGGGTGGTGCCGTTCCAGTCGGCGGCGGGCAGGAAGCGCAGCTTGGCGTCGGCGGACAGCAGCAGGGCGTTGCCGGCCGACACCGCGCCGATGGCGGTCCAGGCCGAGCCGTTCCAGTACTGCCATTCCCCCTGCGCGGCGGTCGATGCGTCGGCGACCACCGCGACACCGGCGAAGCCGTCGCCGGCCGCGCCGAACACCGCGTCGGTCGGGTCGGAGAACAGGGCGGCGAACAGCGACGACACGCTGGCGCCGGCCGGGTTGGCGCTGTCCTCGACGACGGCGTCCAGGGTGGCGGTGAGGCCGGTCGCCACCGGGGCGCCGTTGACCGGCGTCACCTCCAGCGACAATTGCCCGACCTCCGCCGACAGCGGCGAGGTTCCGCCCGTTCCGGTCAGCGCGGCCAGCGTGCCGAACCCGCCGGTCCACTCGTCGTTCACCGCGCGCAGGCCGAGCGCCGGCGCGGTGCCGGAGGCCCCGGCGGCCGGCAGGAAGCGCAGCAGGGCGTTGCCCGGCAGGATCAGCGCCGACGCGTCGCTGACCGTCCCGATCGCCTGCCAGCTGGAGCCGTCGGCGCTGTATTGCCAGACGCCGAGCGCCGAATCCCCGTTTGCCACGACGGCGACGCCGACCACGCTGCTGCCGGCCTCGCCGGGGCGGAACATCGTCTCGATCAGGTGGAAGACGGTGAAGCCGGCCGGCGCCGCCGTTCCCTCGGCCACCGCCAGCGCCTTGGCCAGGGCCGCCGCGTCGAAGCCGGCCGCCAGGATGGGGGATGGCGCGTGATGCGCGCCGGGGACGGCCGGGGTGACGGTTCCGGGCGTCGTCCCGCCGTTGGAGGCCGCGCTCTCGGTCGCCTGCGTCACGCTCTGCACGATCCGCTGCTGGGTCTGGGCGGCGACCGCAAAGGCGTCGGCGGTGACGGCCTTGGTCGCCGGGGCGGTGCTCGCCGGCTGACCGCCGGGTGACGCCGGGGCCGGGGCGGCGCTGTCGCCGGCGGTCGTGGTCTTGGTGCCGCCGTCGGGAGCGGCGAAGCTGAGCGGCTTCATCGCGGGGCCGGCCAAGTCGGCTGATTTCGCGTCGGCGGATTTCACGTCGGCGGATTTGTCCGGCGCCGCCGAATCCCGAGGCGATCCGTTTTCCGAGGAGGTGGCGGCGGCGGCCTTGTCCCCGGCGTCCTTGCCGTCCTTGGCGTCGTCCTTGCCGGCGTCCTTTTCGTTCCCTTTCTCCCCGTCGGCTTTTTCCCCGTCGGCCTTCTCCCCGCTGTCGGCGACCTGCGTGGCGGCTTCGCCCTTCGCGGCGGCCTTTTCGCCCTCGGCGGGCGTCTCGGCGTTGGCGGGGGCGGCGAGGCCGGCCAGCGCCTGGTTCTCGGGCGAGACCGGGACCTCGCTGGCCTGGCTGTTCTGCTGGGCCATGTCGGCGGCCTGACGGGCGGCGGCGAGCGCCTGCCCCGGCGAGCGGCCTTCCGCCAGCGCCCGGCCCAAGGCGTCGCCGAAGGCTCCGCCGCCGCCGACCGCCTGGACCGCCTGCTGCACGTTCTGGCCGCTGGCGAGCGCCGCCACCAACCCGTCGCCCTTCACCCCGCGCGCCGATTCCGCCGCCATCGCGTTGGCCGCCGCCACGTCCTGACGCGCCGCGCCCAGCGCCCCGGCGACCTCCTGGCCGGCGGACAGCGCGGTCCCCAGCGCGTGGCCGAAGCCGCCCGCCGCGTCGAGGCCGGCGGCGGCGGCGAAGGACTTCACCGTTTCCGTCACGTTGCGGCCGGAGGCGAGCGAGGCGACCAGCGCGTCCGCCGGCTTCGGCGCCACGCCCGCGGCGCTTTCCTGCGCCGCCATGTCCGCCTGCGCCCTGGCCGATGCGCCGAGCGCCGCGTCCGGGGCGGTGCCGCGCGCCAGCGCGTCGTTCAGCACGCTGGCGAAGGCGGCGCCCTCGCCGGCGCCGCGCAGGGCGTCGGCGCTCCCGGCGGCCAGGGCGGTCATCAGCCGGTCGCCGCCGGACTGCTCGACCAGGATGGATTGCGTCTGCGCGCCGCCCTGCGCCGCGCGTTCGGTGGCCGCCGCGACGGCGCTCGCCGCGTCCGCGCCGCTCGACAGCGCCCGCTCCAGCGTCTCGGCGAACAGGCCGGCGCCGTCGCCGCCGACCGTCTTGACCGCGTCCGTCACCGCCACGCCGGAAGCCAGCGCGGCGGTCAGCTTTTCGGCGGGCGAGAGGTCCACCGTCGCCGCGGCGGGGCCGGCGGGCGCGGGAGCGTTCAGCGCCTGCGCCAGCGCCGCCATCGGATCCGCCGAGCCGGCCGGGCGGGCGAGCTGGTCCATCACCCCGTCGAACAGCGCGGTGGCGAGGCTGGCGGAGGGCGTGCCGTCCGCCGAGCCTTGCGTGGCCGTGCCCTGAGTGGCCGTACCCTGAGTGGCCGTGCCCTGCGCGACGGCCCGCGCCACGTCCTGCCCCTGGGCCAGGGCGGTGGCCAGCTTCTGCTCGCCGGTCAGGCCGGCGGCGTCCTGCACGGCCTGCGCCATGCGCGCGGCGGTTCCGCCGGTGATCCGGCTGGCCTCGGCGATGGCCGCCTCGGGCGACGCGGCGCTTCCCATCCCGGAGGCGAAGCTCCGCACCCAGCCGTCGGCCAGCCTGCCGGCGTCCGTTCCCGACACCCCTTGACCGGCCAGCGCGGCGGCGAGCTTCTCCTGCACCGCCTTCAACCCGCCGACGTCGCCGCCGAGCAGCATCGACGCGGCTTCGGAGGTCAAATCGTCGGGAAAACTCAGCAGTGGGGCGGAAGCGTCGGCGGTGGTGCGGGCGGTGTCGTGGGTGTCTGGCACGTCGTCCCTTTCGCCGTCGCGGCGGTCACATTCGGCAATGTGGTCACTTTGCCGCAGTCTGTTGAAGAAATCCTGAACATCCTTGTAACGATTTGGAACGGTTCCAGTCCGATCGACGCCCGTGGCCGGAGCCTGGAAATCTGTCATGATCGCCCCACGCACGGTCCGGCAGAGGGAGGAAATGGATGACCAGATTGATCGGGCTTTCGGGCAGCCTGCGCCGCGGATCGCTGAACACGGCCCTGCTCAGGGCGGCGGCGGGGCTGATGGCCGACGGCGACGAGCTGACCGTCGACACCATCCACGGCATCCCGCTCTACGACGGCGACGTCGAGGCGACGGACGGCATCCCGGCGGCGGTGACGGTGCTGAAGGAGGCCATCGCCGGGGCGGACGGTCTGCTGCTCGTCACGCCCGAATACAACAATTCGATCCCCGGCCCCTTCAAGAACACCATCGACTGGCTGTCCCGCCCGCCGGCCGACACCCGGCGAGTGTTCGCCGGCAAGCCGGTGGCGGTGATGGGCGTCTCGCCGGGCGGGTTCGGCACCGTCCTCGCCCAGGCCGCCTGGCTGCCGGTCCTCCGCACGCTCGGGGTCGATTTGTGGACCGGGAACCGGCTGGCGGTCTCCCACGCCGGCAAGCTCTTCGGGGAGGACGGCACGCTCGCCGATCCGAAGACCGTCGATCAGTTGCGGAGCTTCGTGCAGGGCTTCGCGGCCTTCGCGCGGTCGGCCTCCGGGAGGGCGGCCTCCGGGGGGTGAGTCGACGCCGGGAGGCCGCGCCGGATCGCCGCCCGGAGATCGCCCCCCCGAGATCACCGCCGGAAGCTTATCGCCCGATCCAGGCCGGGCGGCGCTTTTCCAGGAAGGCCGCGATGCCCTCCTGATAGTCGGCCGACAGGTAGCAGCGGCGCAGCAGATCCTCGTCGATGCCCGGCGGCAGGCCCTGGTCGCGCAGCCGGTGCAAACCCTCGCGCGTCGCCCGCAGGGTCAGCGGCGCCAGGGCGGCCAGCTCCTCGGCCACGCTCTGGCCGTGGGCGGTCAGCTCCTCTTCGTTGGCGGTGACGGTCCGCACCGCGCCGGCCGCCGCCAGTTCGTCTGCGGTCAGCAGGCGGGCGCTGAAGATCATCTCCTTGGTCCGCGCGGTGCCGAGCACCGCCGACAGCCGGGCGAGATTCTTGACGCTCAGGCAGTTGCCCACCGTGCGGGCGATGGGAAAGCCGAAGCGCACCGAAGGCGACGCGACGCGCACGTCGCAGCAGGAGGCGAGCAGCGCCCCCTCGCCGACGCAGGCCCCCGACAGGACGGCGACGGTCGGCACGCGCACCGCCTCCAGGGCCATCGCCGCCGCCTCGGCGCGGATCTCCAGGATGGTGAAATCCTCGGGCGACGCGACCGCTTGCAGGCAGGACAGGTCGGCCCCGGCCATGAAGGCCGGCTTGTCGCCGGTGGCGCCGGTCAACGCCAGGGCCTTGATCTCCGGATCGGAATCGACCGCCCGGCAGATCTCGATCAGCCGGTCCTCCATCCAGGGGGTGATGGCGTTGCGGGCGTGCGGACGGTTGAAGATCACCCATTGGACCGCGCCGCGGCGTTCGGTCAGGATCTCGGGCGGCGCGCCGGGGGAGGTGCCCGTGGCGGCGCCGGTGGTCGGGTCGGTCATGTCGGTGGGGTCCTTGGAAGGCGGTCAGGCGGCCGGGGCCAGGATCTGGCAGGCGTCGATGGGAAGATGGACGGTCGTCGCGGCGCCCGGTCCGTAGCGGTGCTCCGGCGGCACGAAGGCGCGGATCGTCCGGTCGCCGCCGATGTCCACCAGCACGTCGCGGTGCTCGCCGAGATAGGCGGAGCGCACCACGGTGCCGGGCAGGCTGTTGCAGGGCAGGCCGCCATCCCCGCCCAGCCGCACCTTCGACGGCCGGACGCAGAGCGCGACCGAGCCGCCGCGCGCCGCGCCGCTGCGGTCCGGGGCGGTCAGCACATGATCGCCGACGCGGATGGCGCCCTCGCCCTCGCTGATGCCGGCCAGCGTGTTGTTGGAGCCGATGAAGCCGGCCACGAAGGCGTTGGCCGGCCGCTCGAACACCTCTTCCGGGCTGGCGAGCTGCTGGACGATGCCGGACTGCATGACGGCGATGCGGTCGGCGGTGACCAGCGCCTCCGACTGGTCGTGGGTAACGTACACCGTGGTGATGCCGAGCAGGTCATGGACCTGCCGGATCTCGAAGCGCATCTCCTCGCGCAGATGGGCGTCGAGGTTGGACAGCGGCTCGTCGAGCAGCAGGATCGACGGCTCCACCACCAGCGCGCGGGCCAGCGCCACGCGCTGCTGCTGGCCGCCCGACAGCTCGGACGGGTAGCGGTCGCGCAGATGCTCCAGCCGGACGGTGCGCAAGGCGCGGGTCAGCCGCTCGGCGATCTCGGCCTTGGGCAGACGGCGGATGGTCAGGCCGAAGGCGACGTTCTCGGCCACCGTCTTGTGCGGCCACACCGCGTAGTTCTGGAACACCAGCGAGATGCCGCGCTTTTCCGGCGGCAGCACGCCGCGCGGGGAGGAGAGCAGGGTGTCGTCGGCCCAGATCTCGCCCTCGGTCGGCGCCTCGAAGCCGGCCAGCAGTTGCAGCGTCGTCGATTTCCCGCAGCCGGACGGGCCGAGCAGCGCCAGAAGCGTGCCGTTGGGAACCTGGAGGTCGATGCCGCGCAGCGCCGTGTAGTCGCCGAAGCTCTTGCGCAGGTTGGTGATGCGGATGCCGCTCATGAGGGAACTCCGGCCGCCGTGGCGGTCTTGCGGGAGGTGCGCCGCGCGCCGGTCAGCCCGGCCAGCGGGCGGGCGATGGCCACCAGCAGCAGCGTGATCAGGAGGAGAAGGACGCTCATCGCGCAGACGGCCTCGTAGTTGCCGCCGTCCTTGGCGTTGTAGATCAGCGTCGTCATCACGTTGGTCTTGGGCGTGATGAGGAAGACGGCGACCGACAGCTCGCGGATGATCGGGATGAAGACCAGGAACCAGCCCGACACCAGCCCGCCGCCCATCAGCGGCAGGGTGACGGCCAGGAAGGTCCGCGCCTCGCCGGCGCCCAGGCTGCGGGCGGCGCGCTCCAGCTCCGGCCCGATGCCCTTCAGGATCGACCCGCCGTGGGCATAGGCGATCGGCAGGAAGGTGGCGGCGAAGGCGGCGATCAGCAGCAGCGGCGTGCCGTAGAGGTTGAAGGGGGCGCGGGTGTAGGCGGCGAAGAAGCCGACCGACAGCACGATGCCGGGGATGATGATCGGCACCGTGGCCACCGCCCCCAGCAGGGAGGCGCCGGGCATCATCCGCCGCTCGACGATGTAGGCGACCAGCGTGCCGAGCGCCACGCACAGCGTCGCCCCCAGCGTCGAATAGACCAGCGAGTTGACGATGGCCGTGTGGGTCTCCGAATTGCCGAAGATCGCCCACCAGTACCAGTAGAGGGACAGGTTCTCCCAGCTCAGGCCCAAGCCCCAGGCGCGGGTCAGCGACACCAGCAGCAGGGCGGCGTAGGGCAGGAAGACCGACACCAGCGGCATCAGCAGCGCGAGGAACAGGGCGGGCCAGCGCCAGCCGCCGAGACGGATCTGCCGTCCGGCGCGCGTCTTGCCGGAGATGGTGACGTACTGCTTGCGGCCGAGGTAGCGGCGGCGCATCCAGAACAGGGCGCCGGTGACCAGCAGCAGCGGCATGCAGTAGGCGGCGGCCAGATAGATTTCCGGCGGGAACAGCTGGTAGAACTCGGCCAGCTTGGTGGTGACGACCGGGATGCCGGTCGGCGTCAGCAGGAAGGCCGGGACGCCGAACAGCGTCAGCCCCTGGATGAAGGAGAGGATGAAGCTGGCGATCACCGCCGGGGCGGCGAGCGGGATGGTGATGCTGACCATCGTCCGCAGCACGCCGCAGCCGAGCGTCGTCGCCGCGTCCTCCAACTCCACCGCCATCTCGTCGAGCGCGCTCGACACCATGGTGAAGCTGTAGGGCACCGTGTAGATGCCGCAGACGAAGACCGCGCCGGCCATCGAGTAGATGTTCAGCGGTGCCCCGGCGCCCTCGCCGGCCAGCCAGCGCCACGCCGTGTTGAGCCAGCCCGAATTGGGCGCGGCCAGCAGGATCCAGCCGGTGGCGCCGATGAAGGACGGGGTGACGAAGGCGGTCAGGGTCAGGACGCGGATGCTGCGGCGGAAGGGCAGGTCGGTGCGCGACACCAGCCAGGCCAGCGGCACGCCGATGCCGACGGCGATCAGCGCCGTGGCGGCGGCCAGGACCAGGGAATTGATCAGCGGCTCGATCAGGTCGGCCGACTGGACGACGCGCGCGTAGTTGTTCAGGGTCCAGGCGCCGGTCGCGTCATCGTGGACGCTGTTGTACAGCACCCAGCCGAAGGGCTGGACGACCAGCAGCACCAGGAGAAGGATGACGGCGCCGAGAATGGTCGCCTTGACGAGCGGCACGCGGGCCATGACGGGACGCGCCACGGCGTCGCGGGAACTGGTTGAGATGACCCCCATTGGGTCCGCCTCCCGTTGCCAAGGATGGGCCTTGCGGCCCAGCATGATGGAGTGTTCCCGAACCGGCGGCCGGGTGGCAACCGCCGCCGGCTGGGAAAGCCCTCTCCCGTCCCGGGAGAGGGAGGGGACCCGCGAAGCGGGGAGGGTGAGGGGCTATCGGGCGTGGTACGCAATCCATGCTCCTCTAGCCCCTCACCCTTCCCACCGCTGCGCGGCGGGCCCCGAGGTCGCTCGCAAGTCTCGCGACCGCGCGCCACCTACGATCGCCTTCGGCGTTCGTCCGGCCTGCGGCCGTCGGTTCTGCGCCCTCTCCCGGGGCGGGAGAGGGAAGGCAACTAGCGCACCAGTTCCTTCCACTTGGCGATGCCCTCGGCCACCTCGGCGGCGAGGTCGTCGCCGGTGTTGCGGAACCACTTCATCTGGTCGAGCGAGCGGCCTTCCGCCCAGGCGACGTCGGTGCGCAGCGTCGGCCAGAAGTTCCTCGACAGGATGTCGGAAACCTCCTTGGAATAGAGGAAGTTGGTGAACAGCCGGGCGGCGTTGGGGTGGGGCGCCTTGGCCGGGATGCCGGTGAGGCCGAGGTTCAGGATGGCGTCGTCGGTCGGCACGCTGACGTCGATCGGGTTGCCGGCCGCCTTCTGGGTCAGCGTGTAGCTGAAGGGCGCGCCCGATCCCACGACGCGCTCGCCGGCCAGGATGTCGGTCACGGTGTCGACGTTGGACTGGCCGACCTTCGGCTTCTGCTGGCCGAAGCGGCGCAGGTAGTCGTCGCCGTACTTGCGGCGGATGGCGACCACCCAGCTCGCCACGTCGCCGGAGAAGGCGGGGCTGCCGGTGGTGATCTTGCCCTTCCACTGGTCCTCCAGCAGCGCCATCCAGCTCGTCGGCGGGGCGGAGACCTTGCCCGGCGCGTAGTTGATGCTGGTCAGGCTGATGGCGCCGACATGGTACATGGCGTCCTTGTCCAGCCCCTTGAAGGCGGCCGGCAGATTCACGGCGTCGGGCGGGTCGTAGGCGGCGAGCGCGCCGATCTTCTTCAGCTCGGTGTAGTGCAGCAGGTTGGTGGTGCCCAGCGAATCGCATTCGGCGACGCCGTTCTGCAACTCCAGCCGCAGGCGGGTGTAGACGGTCTGCGAGGCCTGGCGGAGAAGCTGGACCTCGATGCCCGGATACTTCGCCTTGAAGGCGTCGCGGATCGCCTCCATCGTCTGCTGCTCGTAGGAGCCCCAATAGAGCGTCAGCGCGCCTTCCTTGCGGGCGGCGGCGTAGAGCGGGTCGTCTTGCGCTGCGGCCAGCCGGGCGAAGCCGGTGCCGGCGAGGCCGCCGGACAGCAGCGCCGTCCCGACCAGCCCGCCCGTCTTCAGAAGCCCGCGGCGAGAGATGTCCGTCATGTTCGTCGTCCCTGTTCGGTTGTTGCGTGGGTGCCGTTTCGGCTTTGTTGGTCGCTTTGTGGGGTGTCGTGCTCAGTAATCGCCGGTGGTCGCGCCGCCGTCGGCGACGATGGTCTGGCCGGTGACGTAGGCCGCGTCGTCCGAGGCCAGGAAGGCGACGATGGACGCGATCTCCTCCGGTCGGCCCAGCCGGCCGATGGGGGTCTTGCCGACCCATTGCGCGCGGATCGCGTCCGGCACGCCCTCGACGATGCTGGTCTCGACCACGCCGGGGGCGACGGCGTTGACCAGGATGCCGCGCCTGGCGCCTTCCAGCGCCGCCGTCCGCGTCAGCCCGACCACGCCGGCCTTGGAGGCCGAGTAGTTGGCCTGCCCGAAGGTGCCGAGCATGGCGGTGGAGGCGATGTTGACGATGCGGCCCCAGCCCCGGTCGCCGACCAGCTTGAACGCCGTCTGGCAGCCGAGCCAGGTGCCGCGCAGGTTCACGTCGAGGACGGCGCTCCATTCCGCGTCGCTCATCTTGACGAGCGAGCGGTCGCGGACGATGCCGGCGACGTTGACCAGGATGTCGACGGCGCGCAACGGCTCGGGCAGGGCGGCGACGGCCGCCTCCCAGCTCGCCCGGTCCGATACGTCGAGCCGCACCGCGTGAGAGACCGCTCCACCGTCGCGCAGGGCCGAGGCGACTTGTTCGGCCGGTTCCAGCCCGATGTCGGCGACGACCACGGCGGCGCCCTCGGCGGCCAGCCGCTCGCACACCGCGCGGCCGATGCCGCCGCCGCCGCCGGTCACGAAGGCCGTCCGGCCCTTCAAGCGATCCTGCATGGTCATGCTCATGCCGTTACCCGTCCTGTCACCTGGCGCCCGATGGAGAACACGTCCTCGCCCTCCTGCACCGTGCCGCCGCTCTGGTTGCGCACGGTGATGCCGACGCGGACGATGCCGCGGTCGGGCTTCGACGCGCTGGGACGGACCTCCAGCACCTCGGCCTCGTACTGGATGGTGTCGCCGGCGAAGACCGGGCCGACGAAGCGGCGGCGGGTCTCCAGGAAGGCGAGGATCGCCCAGTCGTCGATGGCCGAGCGCAGGCCGGTGCTCATCGAATGGGTGAGCATGCCGTGGGCGATGGTCCGTCCGAAGCCGTTGGCCTTGGCCGCCTCGGCGTCCATGTGCAGCGGGTTGAAGTCGCCGGTCAGCCCGGCGAACCAGACGATGTGCGCCTCGGTCACGGTGACGCGGGTGGAGAGCGCGCGGGCGCCCGGTTCGATCTCGTCGAGGTGGATGGGGTTCGTCATGCATCGCTCCGGAGGCGGAAGATCGGCAGGCTGATGGTCTCGTCCAGGCGGTGGAAGGCGACGGCCAGCGGCAGGCCGGCGCGCAGATCGGTTTCGGCGACGCCCTCGATCCGCGAGAAGATGGTGACGCCCTCCTCCAGCCGGACCAGGGCGCAGGTGTAGGGATCGCCCCGCGTGTTGCCGCGATGGACGACGGAGTAACTGAGCAGTTCGCCGCGTCCGCTTGCCTCGACCCATTCGGGGGTGGCGTGCGGGGCGTGGATGGAGTGGGCGCGCGGGTACCACTGGTACAGCCCGGTCTCCGGGCAGCGCTGGATCAGGAAGCGTCCCTCGCGCGCCGCCTCCCAGAAGGGGGCGGAGGTTTCGTCGAGGGTCGGCATCGTCGTCATGGCGGTCATGGCATCACCTACACGGTGAGGATGGCGGTGGCGGCGGAGCAGAAGGTCCCGCCCAGCCCGTGGGCCAAGGCAACCTCGGCGTCCGGCACCTGGATGCCCGGCGCGTCGCCGCGCAGCTGGCGGACGCTTTCGATCAGCGTGAAGATGCCGCGCTTGCCCGGATGGTTGGACGACAGGCCGCCGCCGTCGGTGTTGGTCGGCAGGCTGCCGCCCGTGGCCGACAGCTTGCCGGCCGCGACGAAGGCGCCGCTTTCGCCGCGTCCGCAGAAGCCCAGATCCTCCAGCGCCAGCATCGGCGTGATAGTGAAGGCGTCGTAGATCTGCGCGACGTCGATGTCGGCCGGCGTCACCCCGGCCATGGCGAAGGCGCGCGGGCCGGACAGCGCGGCGGGGGTGGAGAGGTCGTCGGGGATCTGGCTGTTCTGGGTCCGCGCCACGGCGGCGCCGTAGCCGGCCAGATACACGGGGCGGCGCCTCAGGTCGCGCGCCCGCTCGCGGCTGGTCATCACCAGCGCGCCGCCGCCGTCGGTGACGACGCAGCAGTCCAGCCGGTGCAGCGGCGAGGCGATTACCGGCGAGGCCAGCACGTCCTCCACCGTGATCGGCTTGCGCAGCCGGGCCTGCGGGTTGGCGGCGGCGTGCTCGCGGAAGGTGACGGCGACCTGGGCGAGCTGCTCCGGCGTCGTGCCGTAGAGGTCCATGTGGCGCCGGGCGAACAGCCCGTAGGTCGCGATCAGCGTCGGCGCGTAGGGGATCTCGTATTGCCCCGGCCCGGCCGGGAGGACGAAGGGGTCGAAGGAGGGCGTGCTCAGCGGCCACCAGCGCGGGCAGGCGGCGTAGCTGATGACCACCACCTCGGCCAAGCCCATGGCGATGGCGGCGGCGGCCTGTCCGGCCTGCATGATGTAGGAGCAGCCGCCGACGTCGGTGCTGTTCACGTAGGTCGGCTGGATGCCGATGTATTCGGCCAGCTCGATGACGTCCATCGTGCCGCCGCCTTCGGCCCAGTCGCCCGACGCGGCGCAGAGCCCGTCGACATCCTTCAGCGTCAGGCCGGCGTCGTCGAGCGCGCCCTGGATGCATTCCATCTGGAGGGCGAAGGGGTGGACGCGCGGCGCGTCGCGGCGGGGGGATTCATAGGCGCCGACGATGGCGGTCTTGCCCGAAAGCTCCTTCACGGCCCTGGTCGTCCTTTCACGGTTGCGGGAACCCGGCACCGGCACGATGGCGCCGGCGAGCAAAGAGGCTCCGTTGGACAAGTATCGGAAGACAAGGCGACCGGCCGGCACGGGAAGCGCGAAGAACTCCCGGAATGCCCTCTAGACTTCGGTCGCCGCCGGTCCGCTCCCGGCACAATCGAGAATACCGGACACCCTCCGTGTCACAAGCAGAAAAAAGTCTGCGCTCCGGTGCATGGAGCGCACCAATGACCGGCTCGCGTCCGGTGCCTTTCCTGCACCGGATTGGGCCAAACTAAGCGATTGTTTTCGCGGCGCCGTGGCGCAAGCCTTTGGGCATCGCATTCCCGCCGGCGCCTTGCGGCGCGGCCCCGTCCGGCCCGCTCCCCGGTGCCCGGCAGCCCCGAAGGAACCTTCATGACCGACACCGAAACCCAACGCCGGAGCGGCCCGCTGGCCGGCGTGCGCGTTGTCGATCTCACGCACATGTTGGCCGGCCCCTACAGCACCTGGCTGCTCGGCGCGCTGGGCGCCGACGTCATCAAGATCGAGCGTCCGGGCAAGGGCGACTTCACCCGCGTCATCGCGCCCTTCAGCGACGATGAGAGCATTTACTTCATGAGCGTCAACCGCAACAAGCGGAGCCTTACGCTCAACTTGAAGGAGGAGAAGGGAAAGGAGATCTTCAAACGCATCGTCGCCTCCAGCGACGTGCTGGTCGAGAACAACCGGGCCGGCACGATGGACCGGCTGGGTCTGGGCTACGCCGACCTGAAGGCGGTCAACGAAAAGCTGATCTACGCCTCGATCTCCGGCTTCGGGCAGGACGGCCCCTACCGCCACCGGCCCTGCTTCGACGTGGTGGCCCAGGCGATGTCGGGGATGATGAGCATCACCGGCGAGCCCGGCGGCCAGCCCAACCGCGTCGGCGCCTCGATCGGCGACATCGGGTCGAGCCTGTTCGCCGCCATCGGCATCCTCTCGGCCTTGCAGAAGCGGGCCAGCACGGGGGAGGGCAGCTTCATCGACGTGGCGATGCTGGATTGCCAGCTGGCATTGATGGAGAACGCCATCGCCCGTTACCTCAACGCCGGCGACGTGCCGCGCGCGCTGGGCAGCCGTCACCCGCTGATCGCGCCCTTCCAGTCCTTCCCCACGGCCGACAAGCCGATCGCCGTCTGCGTCGACACCAACGAGCAGTGGGAGCGGCTGGTCGGCGCCATGGGGCTGGAGCATCTGCTCTCCGACCCGCGCTTCCTCACCGGCTCCGAGCGCAACGCCAACCACGCGGAGCTCGAACCGCTGCTGGTTCCGGTCTTCGCCACCCGCACCCGCGAGGAGTGGCTGGCGCGTCTGGAGGCGGCCGACGTGCCGTCCAGCCCGATCAACAGCGTGCCCGACGCGCTGGCCGACCCGCAGGTCATCCACCGCAACATGGTGGTGGAGGTGCCGCCCGGCTCCGGCAAGCGCTTCGCCGCCGTGCCGATCCACATGCAGGGCGCCCCGTTGGCGGACGAGGCCCCGGCGCCGCGGCTGGGCGAGCACACCGACGCCATCCTGGCCGAGCTGGGCTTCGCCGCCGCCGACATCGAGGCGCTGCGCATCGCCGCGGTGGTGTGATGGGGGCGGAGCGGGGGGCGGAGGAAAGGGCCGGCGACGGGACGCGTGCGGCGCTGGCGAAAATGCTTCATGATGCCATCGGAATCGTCCCGTCACCCCAAGCTCCGATGGCCCAGCCCCGCATGGCGCGCCGCCTTCCTCCGCTCCTCGCGCTCCGCGCCTTCGACGTCTTCGCCCGGCTGGGCACCGTGCGCGCCGCCGCCGACGAGCTGGCGGTGTCGCACACCGTGGTGTCCCGCCACATCCAGAACCTGGAGCAGTCGGTCGGCGTCAAGCTGGTGGCCAAGTCGGGGCGCGGCCTGTCCCTGACCCGCGAGGGCACCCGTTTCGCCGCCCAGATGCGGCGCGCCTTCGACCTGATCGCCGAGGCCAGCAACGAGCTGCGCAACGGCGGCATCGAGGCGGTGCACATCTGCTGCCTCGCCGGTCTGGCCTCGCGCCGGCTGCTCGGCCGCCTGCCGGAGCTGGAGGCGGCGATGGCCGGGCGCGAGGTGATCCTGCAACCGACCTCCGCCCGCCCCGACTTCAGCCGGGGCGAGGCCGACGCCGAGATCATGTATCTGGAGGACGGCGCCGCCGCCGTCGCCGAGGGGCTGCGGGCCGAGATGTTCGCCAAGCCCCGCATCCTCGCCATCGCCAGCCCGGAGTTCAAGGCGCGCTATCCGGACGTGCGGACACCGGCCGATCTGGTCGGGCTGCCGTTGATCCACGAGCAGTCCACCGGCATGTGGGAGGCGTGGCTGGAGGAGGCGGGCGTCGGCGACCTGCCCCGGCTGCGCGGCCCGCGCCTGTGGCAGGCCCACCTGACCATCGAGGCGGCCCGGCTCGGGCGCGGGGTGGCGCTGGTCAGCGACCTGCTGGTCATCGACAACCTCGCCAGCGGCGAGCTGGTGGAGATGGTCGACAGCGACGTCACCATCGGCGGCTACTACTTCATCGCCCCGGCGCAGAAATGGAACACGCCGGTCATCGCGGCGATCCGGCAATGGCTGCGCGAGGTGTTTCCGCCGCCGGATTCCCAACCGACCGTTTGAGGGCCGTGTGACCGACCGCGCTCCGCACCCCCCGGCGGCGTCATGCCCGGACCTGGTTCGGCCATGACGACGCCGGGGCGGGGCTCTGATACCCTCACCCCATTTTCACCGTCCGGGGCGGCGCCGCCCGGCTCCCGGCCATCGCGGAACCCGACCATGACCGACAGCCTGTTCGACCATCTGCTGAGCCCGTCCACCGACCCGGCCCGCCTCGCCATCGAAACCGCCGACGGCAAGCGCCTGTCCTACGGGGACCTGCGCGCCGCCACCGGCCGCATGGCGAACGCGCTGGTCGCCGAGGGCGTGCGCCCCGGCGACCGCGTTGCCGTGCAGGTCGAGAAGTCGGTCGCGGCGCTGGTCCTCTACCTCGCCTGCCTGCGGGCCGGGGTGGTCTATCTGCCGTTGAACACCGCCTACACCCCGGCGGAGCTGAGCTATTTCGTCGGCGACGCCGAACCCGCCCTGGTCGTCTGCGACCCGGCGCGGCTCGACGCCACGACGGCGCTGGCCGGGAGCGTCCCGGTCCGCACGCTGGACGCGCAGGGCGGGGGCAGCCTGACCGACGCGGCGGCCGGCCGGCTGGAGGACTTCGCCACCGTCGCGCGCGGTCCGGACGATCTGGCCGCCATCCTCTACACCTCCGGCACCACCGGGCGGTCGAAGGGGGCGATGCTGACCCAGGACAACCTGCTGTCCAACGCGCGGGTGCTCCAGACCGAATGGCGCTTCGGGCCGGACGACGTGCTGCTGCACGCCCTGCCGATCTTCCACACCCACGGGCTGTTCGTCGCCTGCAACCTCGTGCTGCTGTCCGGCGCCTCGATGCTGCTGCTGCCGCGCTTCGACCCGGCGGACGCGCTGGCCCGGCTGCCGGCCGCCACGGTGATGATGGGGGTGCCGACCTTCTACACCCGGCTGCTCGGTCAGCAGGGGCTGACGCCGGAGGCCTGCCGGACGATCCGCCTGTTCGTCTCCGGCTCCGCCCCGCTTCTGGCCGAGACGCACCGTGCCTGGGAGGAGCGCACCGGCCACCGCATCCTGGAGCGCTACGGCATGACCGAGACCGGCATGCTGACCTCCAACCCCCACGACGGCGACCGCGTGGCCGGCACCGTCGGCTTCCCGCTGCCGGGGGTCGACCTGCGCATCACCGACCCGGCGACCGGCGAGCCCCTGGGCGGCGACGCCATCGGCGCCATCGAGGTGCGCGGGCCGAACGTCTTCAAGGGCTACTGGCGCATGCCGGAGAAGACCGCCGCCGAGTTCCGGCCGGGCGGCTTCTTCATCACCGGCGACCTCGGCCGGGTCGACGAACGCGGCTACGTCCACATCGTCGGGCGCGGCAAGGACCTGATCATCAGCGGCGGCTTCAACGTCTACCCCAAGGAGGTGGAGGGCGAGATCGACGCGCTGCCCGGCGTGCTGGAGAGCGCGGTGATCGGCATCCCGCACCCCGACTTCGGCGAGGGCGTCGTCGCCGTCGTCGTGCCGAACGGCAGGGAGCCCGTTACCGAGGCCGGCATCGTCGCCGCCCTGAAGGACCGGCTGGCCCGCTACAAGCTGCCCAAGCGGGTCGTGCTGGTGGCCGAACTGCCGCGCAACAGCATGGGCAAGGTGCAGAAGGCGGAATTGCGCAACGTCCATGCGGGGGTGTTCGGATGAGCGGCCCCGTCCCGCCGCCCCTTCCGGCGGAGATCCTGACCTCCGGGCCGTTGCGCGTCGCGGAGGAGTGGATCGACCTCTACGGCCACATGAACATGGCGCGCTACGTCGCCCTGTTCGACGAGGTGGGCTACGCCCTCCAGGAACGCTGGGGGCTGGGGGAGAGCTACACCCGCGAGACGCGGATGGGCCTGTTCGTGGTCGACGTCGCGATCAGCTACCGGCGGGAGCTGACCGCCGGCACGCCGCTGACCCTGGCGTTGCGGCTGCTGGAGGCCGACGACAAGCGGTTGGTCTGCCTGATGGAGCTGCGCCGCGGCGACGACGGCACGCTGGCCGCGACGATGGAGCAGCTCTCCATCCACGCCGACCTGACGACGCGGCGGGTGGTGCCCTTCGCGCCGCCGGCCGCGCGGCGGCTCCGGACCTTGGCGGAGCATCACGCCGGCCTGCCCCTGCCGGACGGCTTCCGCCGCCGGCTCCGCTGCCGGCCGCCGGCGGACTGATCCTTCACGCCGGCGAGGCGCCGTCCTGCCCTCTCTCCGGGGGGCGAGGGCTTTTCAAGCTTCGGTCTTCTCCCCGGCTTTCTCCGTCGCCTCGTCCTCCGGACCGCCGAGCACCACGCCGGAGTTCGGCTCGACCCAGACGAGGCGATCCTCGACGCGGCGGACGCCGGGGATCGCCTCGGCCATCACCCGCAGCGCCCGGCGCTGGCGGTCGTCGAAGACGACGCCGCGCAGATCGACCACCCCGTCCGTCACCGTCACGACGAGGGAGGAGGAGGGCGCCCAGCGCTGCGCGCTCAGTTCCGCCAGGAAGCCCTCGCGGATGCGCGCGTCGCCGCTCTCCACGGCGGCGGCGGGACGGGCCAGCGTGCGCAGCAGGTCCGAGCGGCTGACGACGCCGACGATCCGGCCGTCGCGCAGCACCGGCAGGCGCTTGACGCGATGCTCCTCCATCAGGGCGACGGCCGCGCCGAGGTCGGCGTTCTCGTCGACCGTGACGACCTTGCGGGTCATGACGTCCTCGACCCGGCGGCCGTGGGAGTGGATGTATTCGTCGGCGATCCTTCCCGGCCCGACCAGGAATTCCAGCCAGCGCGGGCGCTGCCGCTCGGTCCCGCACTCGACCCGGCGCAGGAAGTCGCCCTCGGTGACGATCCCGGCCAGCCGGCCGTCGGCCTCGACCACCGGAATCCCGCTGATGCGCTTCCCGATCATCAGCGCCACGGCCTCTTCGACGGAAGCGCCGGGCCCGACCGTGAGCGCCGGGCTGGTCATGACATCCAGGACTTTCATGATGCGGATTCCCCTGTTTCTTCTTGGGACATTGCGTCACCCCCTGTCCTGCGCCCGCCGGCCGGACGCGACAACCGCGCTTTCCGGTTCCCAGCCATGCCCGCGTGCCGGGTGTGGAAAACGAAAAGGGCGGCGGCCAATGACGGCCGCCGCCCTTTTCGTTTTCCCGTCCGGATCACCGGAGCCCGGTCACTGGAGCAACGTCTTGTTGGCCCACAGGGCGGCCAGGGTGACGAGGGCGCCCGACAGCAGGTAGCCGCCGGCCGCCAGCAGCCCGAACTGGCTGGACAGCAGCAGCGCCGCCAGCGGCGCGAAGCCGGCGCCGAACAGCCAGGCGAGGTCCGACGTCAGGGCCGAGCCGGTGTAGCGCGACTGCGGCGCGAAGGTCGAGGCAATGACGCCCGACGACTGCCCGAAGGACAGGCCGAGCAGAACGAAGCCGATCACCATGAAGACGGTCTCTCCGGCCGCCCCGCCGTCGAGCAGTTGCGGGGCGAAGCCGCTGAACACGGCGATCACCGCGGCGCAGCATCCCAGCAGGGTCCGCCGCCCGACGCGGTCGGCGATGGTGCCGGACAGCACGATGGCGATGACGCCGAAGACGGCGGCGACCGCCTCGATGACCAGGAATTCCGCCGGGGGGTTCTTGGTGAACAGGAAGATCCAGGACAGCGGGAAGACCGTGACCATGTGGAACAGGGCGAAGCTGGCGAGCGGCGCGAAGGCGCCGACGACGACCTTCTTGCCGTCCGTCGCCAGCAGTTCGCGGATCGGGACCGGTTGCAGGTCGCGGCTTTCGAACAGCCGGGTGTATTCCGGCGTCACCACGATGCGCAGCCGGGCGAACAGCGCCACCACGTTGATCGCGAAGGCGACGAAGAAGGGATAGCGCCAGCCCCAGCCGAAGAAATCCTCCGGCGACAGGTTGCCGGCGAAATAGGCGAACAGCCCGCTGGCGACGATCAGGCCGAGCGGCGCGCCGAGCTGCGGGATCATCGCGTACCAGCCGCGCCGGCCCTCCGGCGCGTTGAGCGCCAGCAGCGAGGCCAGCCCATCCCAGGTGCCGGCCAGCGCCAGCCCCTGGAGGATGCGCAGGAAGCCCAGCAGCCAGGCGGAATAGCCGCCGATCCGCTCGTAGCCCGGCAGGAAGGCGATGGCCACCGTCGAGGTGCCGAGCAGGAACAGCGCGATGGTCAGCTTCGTCCCGCGCCCGTAGGCGCGGTCGACCGCCATGAAGATGACGCTGCCGAGCGGCCGCGCCACGAAGGCGAGCGCGAAGATGGCGAAGGACCACAGCGTTCCGGTCAGCGGGTCCACATAGGGGAAGACGAGCCGCGGGAACACGATGACCGACGCGATCGCGTAGACGAAGAAGTCGAAGAATTCGGAGGTCCGGCCGATGATGACGCCGATCGCGATCTCGCCCGGATTAACCCCGTGGTCGCGGGCGTTGATCCGTCGCGCGTCCCGTTCAGCCGCAGTCGATTCAGCCGTTGTCGATGGCCCCATGGTCTCAGCACCGGTTCGGCAGTTTCAATGGAACATGCGCCGATGCTGCGTGTCGCGCAACGGCGGCACGCATCATGTGTCCGGTGGCGCGCCATCGCGGCATTGGACAAATTGTCCAATGTCCTCCCTGGCGCGTGGGAGATAGCTGTCTGCCTGAAGCAAACCCCGAAGCAAACCTTTGTTAACAGGTTAAGCCTTGAGCCGTTCTCGCCTCCTCGCCCTGCTGCCGCTGACGGCGGCGCTGAGTGGCTGCGATCTGGTCGTGCTGAACCCGTCCGGCGACGTGGCGAGTCAGCAGGGCCAGCTCGTGGTCGTGTCCACCCTGCTCATGCTGCTCATCATCGTTCCGGTGATGGCGCTGACCGTGCTGTTCGCCTGGCGCTATCGCCAGTCGAATACCAAAGCGCGGTACGAACCGGAATGGGACCATTCGACGCAGCTCGAGCTGGTGATCTGGGCGGCGCCGCTGCTGATCATCATCGTGCTGGGCGCCCTGACCTGGATGACCACGCATCTGCTCGACCCCTACCGGCCGATCGAGCGGATCGCGGCGAACCGCCCGGTCCCGGCGGAGGCGAAGACGCTGGAGATCGACGTCGTGGCGCTCGACTGGAAATGGCTGTTCCTCTATCCCGAATACGGGATCGCGGCGGTCAACGAGGTCGCGGCGCCGGTCGACCGGCCGATCCGCTTCAACATCACCTCCTCCTCGGTGATGAACTCCTTCTACATCCCGGCGCTGGCCGGACAGATCTACGCGATGCCGGGCATGCAGACGCAATTGCACGCCGTCATCAACCAGCCCGGCGCCTACAAGGGCTTCTCGGCCAACTACAGCGGGGCCGGCTTCTCGGGCATGCGCTTCACCTTCCACGGCATGGTGGACGGCGGCTTCGAGCGCTGGGTGTCGGAGGTGAAGGCCGGCGGCGGCGCGCTCGACCGCAACGGCTACCTGCAACTGGAGCGGCCGAGCGAGAACGAGCCGGTGCGCCGCTACGGCACCGTCGAGGCCGGGCTGTTCAAGGCCATCCTCAACATGTGCGTCGAGCCCGGCAAGATGTGCATGAACGACATGGCGGCGATCGACGCCAGGGGCGGCCTCGGCATGGCCGGCATCCACATCACGATGCCGCTGCTGTACGACAAGCACGCCCGGCGCGGCGCCGTCTTCGGCCCGGAACCGCGCGACGTCATCGGCATCTGCACCGTCGCGGAGCTGGTGCCGGGGCTCGTCCCGGATCTGGTGGCCGATCTGGCCGCCCCGGAGCCGGCTCCGGAGCTGGCGGCTCCCCTTCTCGGCGCGGGCCTGCCGCGTCCGTCCACTCCTTGATGCGGCAACCGGCATGTTCGATCTCTCCGTCGTGACGAAGGCCATCTTCGGGCGTCTCAGCCTGGAATCCTTCCCGATCCACGAACCCATCCTGATCGTCACCTTCATCGCCGTCCTGCTGGGCGGCGGCGCCCTGGTCGCCGGTCTGACCTATTTCCGGCTGTGGGGCTACCTGTGGCGCGAGTGGTTCACCACGGTGGACCACAAGCGCATCGGCATCATGTACATGATCCTCGGCCTGATCATGCTGCTGCGCGGCTTCGCCGACGCCATCATGATGCGGCTTCAGCAGGCGATGGCGTTCAACGGCAGCGAGGGCTACCTCAACGCCCACCATTACGACCAGATCTTCACCGCCCACGGCGTCATCATGATCTTCTTCGTGGCCATGCCGATGGTCACGGGGCTGATGAACTACATCGTGCCGTTGCAGATCGGCGCGCGCGACGTGTCCTTCCCGTTCCTCAACAACTTCAGCTTCTGGATGACGGCGGGCGGCGCCGTGCTGGTGATGATGTCGTTGTTCGTCGGCGAGTTCGCCCGCACCGGCTGGCTGGCCTACCCGCCGCTGTCGGGCATCGGCTACAGCCCGGACGTCGGCGTCGACTACTACATCTGGGCCTTGCAGGTGGCCGGTGTCGGAACCTTGCTGTCCGGCGTCAATCTGGTCTGCACCATCGTCAAGATGCGCGCCCCCGGCATGACCATGATGAAGATGCCGGTCTTCACCTGGACCTCGCTGTGCACCAACGTGCTGATCGTCGCCGCCTTCCCGGTGCTGACGGCGGTGCTGGTGCTGCTGTCGCTCGACCGCTATGTCGGGACCAATTTCTTCACGAACGATCTCGGCGGCAGCCCGATGATGTACGTGAACCTGATCTGGATCTGGGGCCACCCGGAGGTCTACATCCTGATCCTGCCGGCCTTCGGCATCTTCTCGGAAGTCACCTCGACCTTCTCGGGCAAGAAGCTGTTCGGCTACACCTCGATGGTGTACGCGACGGTGGTCATCACCATCCTGTCGTACCTGGTCTGGCTGCACCACTTCTTCACCATGGGCTCGGGCGCCAGCGTGAACTCCTTCTTCGGAATCACGACGATGATCATCTCGATCCCGACCGGCGCGAAGATCTTCAACTGGCTGTTCACGATGTACCGCGGCCGCATCCGCTTCGAGCTGCCGATGATGTGGACGGTCGCCTTCATGCTGACCTTCGTGATCGGCGGCATGACCGGCGTGCTGCTGGCGGTCCCGCCCGCCGACTTCGTGCTGCACAACAGCCTGTTCCTGATCGCCCACTTCCACAACGTCATCATCGGCGGCGTGCTGTTCGGTCTGTTCGCCGGCATCGTCTACTGGTGGCCGAAGGCCTTCGGCTTCAGGCTCGACCCGTTCTGGGGCAAGCTGTCCTTCTGGTTCTGGGTGATCGGCTTCTACGTCGCCTTCATGCCGCTCTACGTTCTGGGCCTGATGGGCGTCACCCGCCGGCTGCGCGTCTTCGAGGATCCGTCGCTCCAGATCTGGTTCCAGGTCGCGGCCGTCGGCGCCTTCCTGATCTTCCTGGGCATCGCCGCCTTCCTGATCCAGATCGCCGTCAGCGTCCTCCGGCGCAACGAGCTGCGCGAGACGAGCGGCGACCCGTGGGACGGCCGCACGCTGGAATGGGCGACCTCCTCGCCGCCGCCCGACTATAACTTCGCATTCACCCCGGTGATCCACGACAACGACGCTTGGTGGGACATGAAGAAGCGCGGCTACCTGCGCCCGCAGGACGGCTTCAAGGCGATCCACATGCCGAGCAACACCGGGGCGGGCATCATCCTCGCCGGCTTGAGCGTGGTCCTCGCCTTCGCCCTGATCTGGTACATCTGGTGGCTGGCGGCGGTGAGCTTCATCGGTCTGCTGGTGGTCGCCATCGGCCACACCTTCAACTACAGCCGCGACTTCTACATTCCCGCCGCCGAGGTCGTGCGGACCGAGAATGAGCGGACCCGTCTCCTCTCCGGGCAGGTGAAAGCATGACGACGACCATGACGGCCGCCCAGTCCGGGCAAGACCCGGTCTTCTACATGGCCGATGAGCACGAGCACCCCGAGGGCCACAGCACCCTGCTCGGCTTCTGGATCTACCTGATGAGCGACTGCCTCATCTTCGCGGTCCTGTTCGCCACCTACGGGGTGCTCGGCGGCAACTACGCCGCCGGACCCTCGCCCAAGGATTTGTTCGACCTGCCGCTGGTGGCGCTGAACACCTCGATGCTGCTGCTGTCCTCGATCACCTACGGCTTCGCCATGCTGACCATGGAGAAGGGGCGGATCGGTCCGACGCAGGCGTGGCTGGCGATCACCGGGCTGTTCGGCCTCGCCTTCCTCGGCATCGAGCTGTACGAGTTCGCGCACCTGATCCACGAGGGGGCGACGCCGCAGCGCAGCGCCTTCCTGTCCTCCTTCTTCACGCTGGTCGGCACCCACGGCCTGCACGTCACCTTCGGCATCGTCTGGCTGGTGACGCTGATGGTGCAGGTGCAAAAGCGCGGGCTGACCGTGGCGAACCGGCGGCGCCTGATGTGCCTGAGCATGTTCTGGCACTTCCTGGACGTCGTCTGGATCGGCGTCTTCACCTTCGTCTATCTGATGGGAATGCTGCGATGACCCCTCACGCCCACCAGGGCCACGCGCAACACGACCATGGCGCCCATGACCATGGCGCCCACGGGCATGACGCCCACGGCCATGACGGCGGCCACGCCCACGGCACGCTGGGCAGCTACACGATCGGTTTCGTCCTGTCGGTGATCCTGACGGCGATCCCGTTCTGGCTGGTCATGAACAACGTGCTCGACAACACCCAGACCGCGCTGGTCATCATGGGGTTCGCCGTCGTGCAGATCCTGGTCCACATGGTCTATTTCCTGCACATGAACGGCCGCTCCGAGGGCGGCTGGACGATGCTGGCGATGATCTTCACCCTGATCATCGTGGTCATCACGCTGACCGGCTCGCTGTGGGTGATGTACCACCTCAACGCCAACATGATGCCCGGCCACGACATGAGCCGGATGCCGTGACGGGTGCGGTGGGCATGGCGGGCTCCTCCCCGGAAAGCCGGCCGGCGGCCGGCGGCCGGACGGGGCGGCCGCGCCCGCTGTGGGCGCTGGTCCTCCTCGGCCTGCTCGCCGCGCTGGGCGTCGCCGTCTTCACCGCGCTCGGCGTCTGGCAGGTCGAGCGCCGGGCCTGGAAGCACGACCTGATCGAGCGGGTCGAGCAGCGGGTTCACGCCGCCCCCGCCGCCGCTCCCGGCCCCGAGGCCTGGGGCGGCATCGACGCGGCCGGCGACGAGTACCGCCGGGTGGCCGTCACCGGCCGCTTCCTCAACGACCGCGAGACGCTGGTGCAGGCGGTCAGCGACCTGGGCGCCGGCTTCTGGGTGCTGACGCCCTTCGAGAGCCGCGAGGGCTTCACCCTGCTGGTCAACCGCGGCTTCGTGCCGCCGAACCGGCGCGACCCGGCGGCGCGGGCGGACGGCCAGATCGAGGGCGAGACGACGGTCACCGGCCTGCTGCGCCTGACCGAGCCGGCGGGCGGCTTCCTGCGCAGCAACGACCCGGCCGCCGACCGCTGGCATTCGCGCGACGTCGCCGCCATCGGCGCGGCGCGCGGCCTGTCGGGGCTCGCCCCCTACTTCATCGACGCCGACGGGGGGCGGGCGGGCCAGAACGGGGCGGTGAGGAACGGACCCGTCGGCGGCCTCACCGTGATCCGCTTTCCCGACAACCACCTCGTCTACGCGCTGACCTGGTTCACGCTGGCGCTCATGCTGCTCGGCGGGGCCGCCGCCGTGTTTCTCCACGAACGCCGGCTCCGGCGCGGCCGTCGTCAATCCTGACGTGCGTTCATCGGGTTTGCCGGGGGGCTCCCGTTCGGACCCCACAGCGCCCATATAAGGGCGGGGTTTGGGCGATCTGACGAGGAGCGGAACGATTCCCGCGCGTGACACGGCCGACAAGAAGAACCTGTTTCTTCTTGTCCAATTGCGCTGGCTCGCCGTCGTCGGCCAGGCGGTGACGATCCTGATCGTTCACCACCACATGGGCATCGCGCTGCCGCTGGCGCCGATGGCCGTGGTCGTGCTGTTCCTGATCGGGCTCAACCTCGCCAGCCTGCTGCATCTGCGCCGCACGGCCGCCGTCACCAACATCCAGCTCTTCCTGGAGCTGCTGATCGACGTCGCCGCCCTGACGACCCAGCTCTATCTCAGCGGCGGGGCGACGAACCCCTTCATCTCGCTCTACCTGCTCCAGGTCACCATCGGCGCGGTGCTGCTGGAGGCCTGGGCGGCCTGGACGCTGGTGCTGGTGGCCACCGCCTGCCTCACCTGGCTGACCGGCTCCTACCGGCCGCTGGAGCTGCCCTACGGGCATGAGGGCAACCTCCTCAACCTGCACATCCAGGGCAGCTTCGTCGGCTTCGTGCTGGCGGCGAGCCTGCTCGTCCCCTTCATCACCCGGATCAACCGCAACCTGCGCGCCCGCGATTCCTATCTGGCGGAACTGCGCCAGCGCTCGATGGAGGAGGACCACATCGTCCGCATGGGGCTTCTGGCCTCCGGCGCGGCGCACGAGCTGGGGACGCCGCTGGCGACGCTGTCGGTGATCCTCAACGACTGGCGGCGCATGCCGGCGATCAAGGCCGACCCGGACATGGTCGAGGAGCTGTCGGAGATGCAGAGCCAGATCGACCGCTGCAAGAGCATCCTCACCGGCATCCTGATGTCGTCGGGCGAGGCGCGCGGCGAGGGCACGGTGCGGACGACCGTCAACGCCTTCCTCGACGAACTGGTCGCCGAATGGCGGGCGAGCCGCTCGCCCGGCCGCCTCGACTACGACAACGCCTTTCCCGGCCGGGAGGGCATGGTCTGGGACCTCGCCCTGAAGCAGGTGATCTTCAACGTGCTCGACAACGCGCTGGAGGTCTCGCCCAACTGGATCGGCATCGCGGTCGGCCGGCAGGGCGACAGCCTCATCGTCGCGGTGAACGACGCCGGTCCGGGATTCGAGGACGGCATGCTGGCGGAGTTCGGCACCCCCTACCGCTCGACCAAGGGGCGGCCGGGCAGCGGGCTCGGCCTGTTCCTGGTCGTCAACGTCATCCGCAAGGTCGGCGGCACCGTTTCGGCGAGGAACCGTCCCGGCGGCGGCGCCTCCGTCACCCTGACCCTGCCGCTGGCAGCCCTTTCCCCACGAGGCGGCGATGGCGATTGAGCGCGGGCCGGACATGGATCCGGCCGAACCGGACGCGGCCGATGAGCTGGAGCGCCGGCTGGTGCTGGTGGAGGACGACGCCTCCTTCGTCAAGGCGCTGCGGCGCTCCTTCGAGCGGCGCGGCTACAGGGTCGACTGGTGCGACGGGCTCGACAGCGTGCGGACGCTGCTGGAGACGGTGCAGCCGGGCTACGCCGTGGTCGACCTGAAGCTCGGCAGCGGCTCCGGCCTCGAATGCGTCAAGGAGCTTTACGCCCACGACCCGGACATGCGGATCGTCGTGCTGACCGGCTTCGCCAGCATCGCCACGGCGGTGGAGGCGATCAAGCTCGGCGCCTGCCACTACCTCGCCAAGCCGTCCAACACCGACGACATCGAAGCCGCCTTCGAGCGGACGGAGGGCGACACCTCGGTGGCGCTGGCCGGGCGGACCACATCGCTGAAGAACCTGGAGTGGGAACGGATCCACGAGACGCTGGTCGACACCGGCTTCAACATCTCGGAAACCGCCCGGCGTCTCGGCATGCACCGCCGCACGCTCGCCCGCAAGCTTGAGAAGAAGCGGGTGCCGTAGCGGTTCCGCCGCTCGCCGCTCGCCGCTCGCGGGAAAATGGCCCCAACGCGAACGGGGCCGGCCCCGGCCACCCGTCGCGGATGGTCGGCGCCGGCCCCGCTTGCACCGGCCCCGCCCACATTGGGTCGATCCGGCGGGAAGCGTTCCTGACGTCAGCGGCGGATCATCGTGACGCCGCCGACCGTCTTGTCGAGGAAGGCGATCACCGCCTCGGGCTTGCTGCTGCCGACGGTCGAGGCGGCGCAGGACATCCACCAGCGGGCCATGGGAGTCGACCAACCATACCGATCGGCGATGGCTTCGACATCGGACAGGCCGCCGCGCGGGATGGCGGCAACCTTCGGCGTAGCCACGGCGGTCTCCATGATGCTCATGTTTCCTCCTTCCGATGGGACCTGGCAAGTCCCTTGCGCCGTACCTTAGTCCCCAACCGGCCCGAGGGGCAGAGCCGCGAAGTGCTTACTCCGGGCTATGTCTTTGGGTGCGGGGTCGCGAAGACCCCTGCCGTTCGGTGCCCCGGCGGTCCGGCCCTCCGCTGAGTGTCGGCAGGTAAACAGGCATAGCGCGGAAGGGTTGCACCGCCGGACCGGAAAAAATTCGGCCGGGGCGGCGCGGCCAGCCGGCGACAGGACCTGTCCCATATCCGAAAGATTGTTCCGTTCGCGTCCAAAGATCGTGTCCCAGCCGACGGAAGGAGCGAAGGAATCGCTTCCGCCAGGATGGATATCGTCCGGGCGGGACGATTGCCAGAAGCAACCATTGAGGAAAGATTTGCAACCGTCTCAACAACACGTTGCTGATGGAGCCAGAAAAATGGCCGTTCTCTGGGGTGGAGCCGGTGCCGACACGTTGATCGGCGGGGCGGAGGAAAACACGATCGGCGGGGATGGGGGCAACGACCGGCTGACGGGCAACAGCGCGCGCGACCAGATTTTCGGCGGCGCGGGCGACGACACGATCACCGGGGGTGGTGGCGACGATTACATGGAGGGCGGCGCCGGGCGCGACACCTTCGTTCTGCGGCCGGGGGACGGCTGGGATTACATCGGCGATTTCCAGGCCGGCGCCGGTGGGGACCGGCTCGACCTCACCGCCTGGACCGGAATCACCGACTTCACCGCGCTGATGGCCCTGGCCACCACCGACGGCAACGACACCGTCCTCACCTTCAGCCCCACCGCCAGCGTTCGCCTGTCCGGCGTCGCCCGCTCGGCGCTGACGGCCGACAACGTGCTGCTGGCGGCCGGGAGCGGCACTCCCGGCGGCGCTCCTGTCGGCAACCCGGCCAATCCGCCGGCCGGCGGCACGTTGAGCCTCGGCCCGGCGACGGTCGGCGTGGCGGAGGGCAGCGGTGGCGGGACGACCAGCTTCCTGTTCACGGTGACGCGCAGCGGTGACGTCTCGGCGGCCGCGTCGGTCACCTGGTCGGTGGCCGGTTCCGGCGCCTCGGCCGCCGGAGCGGCCGACTTCGCCGGCAACGCGCTGCCGTCGGGGCTGCTGAGCTTCGCGGCCGGGCAGAGCACGGCGACCATCGCCGTCCCGGTGCTGGCCGACACGGCGGTCGAGACGGACGAGGGCTTCACTGTCACCCTGTCGGCGCCCAGCGCCGGCTGGACCATCGCCGCCGGCAGCGCCGCCGGGGTGATCGTCAACGACGACGCGGCGGCCGGCACCGGCACGCCGGGGCAGGTCCTGACCGGCACCGCGGCGCGCGATGAACTCTACGGCACCGCCGGCAACGACACGATCATCGGCGGGGCCGGCAACGACTACATGGAGGGCGGCGCCGGCTCCGACCGCTTCGTCATCAACGCCGGCGACGGCTGGGACGCCATCGGCGACTTCCAGGCCGGGGCCGGCGGCGACGTGCTGGATCTCAGCGGCTGGAGCGGGTTGGGCGGCTTCCAGACGCTGATGGCCTCGGCCACCGAGGACGCCGGCGGCACGGTGCTGAACCTCAACGCCTCCACCGGCGTGCGGCTGATGGGCGTCACCAAGGCGTCGCTGACCGCCGCCAACCTCCGGCTTGGGAACGGGCCGGAACCGACGGCCGGGCCGTCCATAACCTCGATGGGGTGGACGGCGGCCGCGTTCGATTCGACGGCGGTCGTCCGCGCCAGCACGGCCACCGATGGAGGCCAGGCGGTCCAGCCCGCCATGAACGGGGCGGTCTCGGCGGACGGCCGGTTCGTCGCCTACGTCATGACCTCCAACAGCACCAACGGCCAGACCGAGCTGTTCGTGAAGGATCTACAAAGCGGCACGCGCACGCGGATCGACGTCGGAGGCAGCGACATCGACCCGTCCTTCTCGGACGACGGCGGCAAGCTTCTCTACAGCAACGGCGGCGTCATCAACATCCTGACCCTGGCGACCGGCGAGCGCACGAGCGTCAACATCGGCTCCAACAGCGCCAGGGACATCCGGCTGACAGCGGACGGCCGGACGCTGGTCTACACCAACGCTCCCCCGCCGGCCCCCCACAGCACGCCGGTGACACAGGTCGTCCACCGCGACATGGTGACCGGCGTCAGCACCACCATCGCCGGCACCGGGACCTTCACCAACCATCCAGACACCCATTCCCCCCTCCTGTCGCCCGACGGCCAGTGGCTGGCCTATTCCGAGGCGGGGATGCTCAACCTGCGGAACCTCCAGACCGGAGCCCAGCAGCGGCTCGACGGCGCGCCCGCCGGCACGTCCAGTTCCGGCACCGCCGACGCCTTCTCCCAGGACGGCCGCTACGTGCTGTTCACCAGCGCCTCGTCCAGCCTGGTCGCGGGCGACACCAACGGGGTAACGGATCTGTTCATCCGCGACCTGCAAACCGGCGCGATCAGCCGGGTGAGCACGGCCGCCGACGGCAGCCAGGCCAACGGCGCCAGCGGCGGCGGAGTCTTCGGCCCGGACGGGAAATCGGTGATGTTCACCAGCGCCGCCTCCAACCTGGTGGCCGGCGACTTCAACAACGCGCAGGACGTGTTCCTGAAGGATCTCGAAACCGGCGCGGTCCGCCGGATCAGCACGGCCGCCGACGGCGCCCAGCTCAACAGCGGGGCGACCCTGGTGGGGGCGAGCGCGGACGGCGGCCGGGCGATCCTCACCACCGCGGCCGGCAACATGGTCGGCAACGACATCAACGGTGTCGCCGACCTCTTCGCGGTGGATGTCGGCAAGCTGGCCGCCGACGGCCAGGGAGAGCCTGGGCTGGTCGACCTGTCGCTCGGCTTCACCGCCGGAGTCACCCAGGCGACCATCGATTGGGGCGACGGACAGACCAGCAGCCGGACCATCGCCGACGGCGCCACCGGCCTGAGCGTCGGCCACCGCTACGCCGGAACCGGGAGCTTCACCGGCACCGTCACCCTGACCGGCGCGGACGGCGCCACGGTCAGCGACGGCTTCACCGCCCAGCTCGCCGCCGATCCGCAGCAGATGCGGCTGCTCGGCGCCAACGCCGACGGCACGGCCTCGGCCCAGGGCGGCTCGGCCCCCGTGCTGTCGGGCAACGGTCGCTACGCGGCCTTCTCCGGCACCGGCTCCGACGGCAGCGGCGGCGTCGTGAGCGGGGTGTTCGTCCGGGATCTCCAGACCGGCACGGTGACGCTGGCCAGCGCGGCGGCCGACGGAACGGCCGGCAACCTGTCGGGCACCGCCACCGCGCTGTCGCAAGACGGGCGCTACGTCGTCTTCACCAGCAGCGCGAGCAATCTGGTCGCGGGCGACACCAACGGCCAGAGCGACGTCTTCGTCAAGGACATGCAGACCGGCGCCATCGTCCGCGCCAGCACCGCCAGCGACGGAACCCAGGGGAACGACCGCAGCAGCCTCGGCTCGGTCAGCGCCGACGGGCGGTTCGTCGCCTTTGCCAGCGACGCCAGCAACCTCGCGGCCGGCGACACCAACGGAGCGCAGGACATCTTCGTGAAGGACTTGCAGACCGGCGTCCTGACGCGGGCCAGCGTCGGTGCCGATGGCGGCGGCGGTCTGGCGACGGGGTCGGGTGCCGTGCGTCCCAACAGCTTCACCCCGGACATCTCGGCGGACGGCCGGTACGTGCTGTTCCGCAGCTACGCCTCCGATCTGGTGGAGGGTGGCAACGGCACCAACGGCGCGAACCTGAGCGTCTATCTCAAGGACATGCAGACCGGCGCGGTCAGCCGGGTGAACACGGCCGCCGACGGAACCCGCCTGGACGTGATGAACGACGTCGCGCTGTCGGCGAACGGGCGCTACGCCGCCATCGTCAGCTACAGCGACGCAAGCGGCGCGCAGAGCACCTCCACCAACATCCTCGTGAAGGATCTCCAGACCGGCGCCGTCGCCATGGCCAACACCGACGTCGACGGGACGAAGGGCAACAGCGGCTGCTACGAGGTCGAGCTGTCGGACGACGGCCGCTACGTCGTCTTCACCAGCACCGCCTCCAATCTGGTGGGGGGCGACGTCGCCGGGAGCAACGACACCTTCATCAAGGACATGGTGACGGGGGAGATCACCCGCGCGCGCGCGGCCGGGCTGCTGCCGAACAGCGGTGACGGGATCGCCACCGGCCTTTCGGTGTCCGGCGACGGCCGCTACATCGCCGGGGAGAGCCGGAACGACAGTCTGGTGCTCGGCGACGGCAACGGCCGGCAGGACGCCCTGCTGTTCGACCGCCTGGCCCCCGCCGCCAGCCTGACCGGCGGTGCCGGCCGCGACGTGCTGGTGGGCAACGTTCTGGACGACACCCTGACCGGCGGCGGCGGGGAGGATTTCCTGTCCGGCGGGCTGGGGGACGACTATCTGTTCGGCGGGGCCGGCAACGACGTCCTCGTCGGCGGCGCCGGGGACGATGTCCTCGTCGGCGGTGCCGGGGCGGACGTCTTCAGCTTCGGCATCGCCTCCGGGATCGACCGGATCGGCGACTTCAACGCCGCCGAAGGGGATCGGCTCCAGATCGGCGTCGGCGTGACCTGGACCGTCACGGAGGTCGGCTCGAACGCGCTGGTGAACCTGAGCAGCGGTGGTCTGGTCGAGATGGACGGCATACGGCCGAACCAGGTCTCGTCCTCCTGGTTCATCACCGGCTGACGGGAGCGGCCGCAAGCGCGGCCGCGGGGGCGCCCGCCTTCAGGCGGGCTGCCCCTGCGCCGTCTCCGCCGGGGCCGCCTGGGAGACCGTCTTGACGCTCAGGCGGCGCCAGGTGCCGGCGCGGTTCCGCCAGCCGATGCTCTGGCCGGCGCGCAGCCCGATCAGGGCGGCGCCGACCGGGGTCATCACCGACAGGCGCGAGCGCGCGGCGTCCTCCTCGCGCGGCCAGACCAGGGTGACGCTGTGGCGCTGCGCGGTGTCGCACTCCTCGAAGGTGACGTGGGAGCCGATGGTGACGGTCGTCTTCGGCAGCGCGCCGTCGGCCACCACGCAGGCCCGGTCCAGCTCGCGTTCCAGATACTCGGCCACCTCCGACTGGCGGTCGCGGACGGCGAAGGCCAGCTCGTACAGCCGTTCGTGCACGCTGTCGGTCAGGGTGATGGCGGGCAGGGCGCCGCGCGGCGCGCCGTTCCGGGAATCGGGATGCGGTGGTGTGGTCATGATCGGGTCCTGTCGGTCGGCAAGGCGAAGCGGGGCGAAGAAGGCGGGGAGGGGTCAGGCCGGAAGGACGCGCTCGACCGACAGGCGGCGGGTGGTCCCGTCGGCGTCGAGGTAGGCCATGCGGTCCCCCTTGCGCAGCCCGATCAGCGCCGCCCCCAGGGGCGAGGCCACGGCGATCCGGCCCTCCGTGGCGGTCTGGTCCGGATAGACCAGCACGCCCCATTCGGCCGAATCCCCCTCGGCGCGGCGGAACAGCACGCGGCTGCCCATCCGCACGACGCTGCGGGGCAGGTCGGCGTCGGGGCGGACGATGGCGCGCTCCAGCTCCCGCGACAGGACGGCCGACAGCTCGGGCGCCCGAGCGGCCAGCCCCTCCGCCGCCCGCAGCAGGCGGCCGTAATCCGCGCGTCCGATCCAGATCAGCGGATGGTCAGCCCCCTCGGTCATCGGTGTCCTCGCATGGGTGGGAGAAGAGTGTCGTCGGCCAGCGGCAAATACTGCCCATGGCCTGGAACGGCTTCCATCCGTAAGACTACGGAAGGCCGGGCGTTGAAGGTTTTCTCGAAAAAACATCATTACTTATCAATACCTTGAACGAATTCCGTATTGTTACGGATATTTCGGTCCGGGTTTTTCCTGAGTAGAAGGAACCGGCCCGCGCACCCAGGGGGGCGGCAAGGGGAACCCTGCGAAGGGACTGCCCGCCCCCGTCCGGCGCGCCGGGCCGATCCGACACTTGACCGATTTGATTGAGGGACAACGCGATGGACGATTTGCTTGCGGGGGCGCTCAGCCGTCTGGACGAAGCGGCGAAGCATGTCGAGGTGGATTCCGAGGTTCTCGAAAAGCTGAAATACGCCAAGGAGACCTTGAGCGTCCGCCTGTCGGTGCGGATGGACGACGGCTCGCGCCGCTCCTTCCCGGCCTGGCGCTGCCGCTACGACGACACCCGCGGCCCAACCAAGGGCGGCATCCGCTTCCATCCGGGGTCCAACGTCGAAGAGGTGACGACGCTTGCCTTCTGGATGACCTTCAAGTGCGCGGTGATGAACCTGCCCTACGGCGGCGGCAAGGGCGCCGTGAAGGTCGATCCGCACAGCCTGTCCAAGTCCGAGCTGGAGCGGCTGTCGCGCGCCTACGTCCAGGCCTTCGCCGGCATGATCGGGCCGGACCGCGACATCCCGGCGCCGGACGTCTACACCAACTCGATGATCATGGGCTGGATGGCCGACGAGTACAGCTCGATCGTCCGCCAGCCGAGCCCGGCGGTGATCACCGGCAAGCCGCTGCCGCTCGGCGGTTCGCTGGGCCGCGACGACGCCACGGCGCGCGGCGGCTACTACCTGCTCAAGCATCTCGAGGAGGAGCTGGGGCTGGCGAACTCGGGCAAGCGCGTGGTGGTGCAGGGTTACGGCAACGCCGGCCTGCACATCGCCCGGCTGCTGCACGCCGACGGCTACCGCATCGTCGGCCTGTCGGATTCGCGCGGCGCCATCGTCTGCGAGGACGGGCTTGATCCGGACGCCGTGCAGGCGGCCAAGGCGCGCGGCGGTTCGGTGACCGCCTTCGCCGGCGGCGGGGTCCGGGTGGTGGATGCCGACGCGATGCTCGCGATCCCCTGCGAGGTGCTGGTCCCGGCGGCGCTGGAGGACCAGATCCACGCCGGCAACGCCGGCTCGATCAAGGCCCGCATCGTGCTGGAGCTGGCCAACGGCCCGGTCACGCCCGAGGCCGACCGCATCCTGGAGGGCAAGGGCGCCATCGTGCTGCCCGACATCCTGGCCAACGCCGGCGGCGTCACCGTGTCCTATTTCGAGTGGGTGCAGAACCGCCAGGGCTATTACTGGAACCTGAAGGAGATCCACGAGCGTCTGCGCACGATCATGGAGACCGAGGGCCGCCGGGTGTGGGACATGCGGGAGTCCAAGGGCATCCCGATGCGCACCGCCGCCTACGCCCACGCGCTGGAGCGTCTGGCGAGCGCCATCGCCGCGCACGGGACGCAGCCCTTCTTCATCGGCTGAGGGCGGCCCTGGCCCTCTCCCTCCGGGGAGAGGGTTGTAAGGCGCGCGCCGCGCCGGGCGGCGGTGTATCCTGGCGGCCCTTCACGAGCGTGGACCGAAGGAAGCGTGTGAGATGCCGTCGCTACCCGTCACCCGGCCGGCCGGGGCCTTCCTGGCGGCCAGCCCGTCCGGCCGAGACCTGCTGCTGCTGTCGCTCGCCTTCATGGCGGTCTATCTGCCGCTCGACTGGCTGACCTTCATCCACCCGCGCCCCAGCCTGAACATCACGCCGTGGAACCCGCCGGCCGGGCTGTTCATGGCGCTGCTGCTGTGGACGGGCGCGCGCGGCCTGCCGGTGGTGTACGTCACGCTGGTGGTCGCCGATCTGGTGGTGCGCGGGCATCCGGCCTCGGTCGGCTCGCTGCTGCTCTCCAACCTCGCCATCGTCGCCGGCTACGGGGTGGCCGCCCATGTCCTGCGCCGCCGGGTGGCGATCGACCCGGCGCTGGAGCGGGTCCGCGACGTCGGCTGGCTGGTCGGCGTCGCCTTCCTCAGCGCCGCCGCCGTCGCCCCGGTCTTCGTCGGAATCTTCGTGCTCGACGGGGCGATCGCCGCCGCCGACCTGCCGCAGCTCGCCTTCCAGTACTGGCTGGGCGACGCCATCGGCATCGCCGTGATGACCCCGTTCCTGCTGATCCTCCACCAGCCGGGGCGCACGCCGGCCTGGAGACTGCCGAAGCCGCCCTCGGCGGCCCAGACGGCGGCCACGGCGGCGGCGCTGCTGGTCGTCTTCCTGCCGGTCGGCGACGGCCGCTTCAACCTGTTCTACGTGCTGTTCCTGCCGCTGGTCTGGGTCGCCGTCTCGCACGGGCTGCCGGGGGCGGTGCTGACCGCGCTGGCCATCCAGAGCGGCCTGATCGCCGGGCTGCAACTGATCGGCTTCCCCCTGCACGCGGTCGTCTACCACCAGACGCTGATGCTGGCGCTGGCCATCACCGCGCTGTTTCTCGGCGCCCTGGTCAGCGAGCGCCACCGGGTCGAGGCCCGGCTGCGCGAGCATCAGGCCGAGCTGGCCCACATCGCCCGGCTGGCGGTGACCGGCGAGATGGCGTCGGCGCTGGCGCACGAGCTGAACCAGCCGCTGCTGGCGGCGATCAGCTACACCCGCGCCGCCCAGCGCGTGCTGGAGGGCTGCGAGGTCCCGCCGCGCGCCCACGAGCTGATCGACAAGGCGGTCGCCCAGGCGGAGCGGGCCGGCGAGGTCATCCGCGGCCTGCGCACCTTCCTCGGCAAGGGCTCGCCGCAGCTTGTGCCGGAACCGGCGGCCGGCATCGCCCGCGAGGCGGTGGCGCTGGTGCGCGCCGACGCCGCCTACAACCGGGTCCAGCTCCGGCTGGACATGGCGGAGCCGCTGCCCGACGTGCTGGCCGACCGCATCCAGATCGAGCAGATCCTCCTCAACCTGATCCACAACAGCATCGAGGCCATCGCCGCCGCCGACAGCCCGGTCCGCGAGGTCGTCCTGCGGGTCCGCTCGGCGCCGTCGGAGGGCGTCACCTTCGAGGTCGAGGACAGCGGCCCCGGCGTGCCGGCCGACATGGTCGACCGGCTCTACTCCCCCTTCGCCACCACCAAGCCGGCGGGGATGGGGCTGGGCCTGCCGATCTGCCGCTCGATCGTCGAGAGCCACGGCGGCCGGCTGTGGCTGTCGCGCAACTCCGGGCCGGGGGCGGCGGCGCAGGGCGCCCAGTTCCGCATGTTCCTTCCAGCCGCCTGACCGCACCGCGAGCCTGTTCATGACCGATCCCACCGATTCCGCCGCCGCTCCCGAGCCGACCGTCTTCATCGTCGACGACGACGAGGCGGTGCGCGACGCGCTGGCGGCCCTGGTCGAGGTCGCCGGGCTGAGCGTCCGCACCTTCGACAACGCGCTGGAGTTCCTGCACCGCCACGGCCCCGACCAGCCGGGCTGCGTGGTGGCCGACCTCCGCATGCCCTTCATGGACGGGCTGGAGCTTCAGGAGGAGCTGGCGCGGCGCGGCGCGGGCATCCCCGTCATCGTCATCACCGCCCATGGCGACGTCCGCGCCGCCGTCACCGCCCTCCAGGCCGGAGCGGTCGATTTCCTGGAGAAGCCGTTCGACGACGACGTGTTCCTGCGCCGGGTCCACGAGGCGTTGCAGCGCGACGCCCGCCAGCGCCGCGACCGCTCGGCGGCGGAATCGGCGCTGGCGCGGCTGGCGCTGCTCAGCGCGCGCGAGAAGGACGTCGCCGGGCTGATGGTCGAGGGCTGCACCAACAAGGCCATTGCCAACCGGCTGGGGATCGGCGTCCGCACGGTCGAGACGCACCGGGCGAACATCCTCTCCAAGCTCGCCATCCGCACGGTTCCGGAGCTCATGCGGCTGTGGATGCACCTGGCGTGAAGCGCGCCGGTGGGCGGGCCGCCCGGCCGCTCGCCCGAAAAGAGAGTCCGGCGCCGATAAGGGGCTGGCATTTCCCCGCCGCGCAGGCACACTGACCGGCGGCTTGCCTGTTGCGGGGGTCGCGGGATGATTCCGTTGCTTGCGCTGTTGATCGGCATCGTCGCGGGGCTGCGCGCCATGACCGCGCCGGCCGTGGTGAGCTGGGCCGCCCATCTCGGATGGATTCCGCTGACCCACGATGGGCTCGTCTGGCTCGCCCATCCCTGGGCGCACCGCATCCTGACGGCGCTGGCGGTCGCGGAGCTGATCGCCGACCAGCGTCCCTCGACGCCGAGCCGCACCGTTCCCGTGCAGTTCGGCACCCGCATCCTGGCGGGGGCCCTGTGCGGGGCGGCGCTGTGCGGCGACCAATGGACCCTGCTGATCGGGGCCGTCGCCGGGGCGGCCGGCGCCGTGATCGGCACGCTCGGCGGGCGGGCCGCCCGCGCCCGGCTGGCCGGAGCCTTCAACAGCGACCGGCCGGCGGCGCTGATCGAGGATGCGGTCGCCATCGCCGGCGCGATCCTGATCGTGAGGATGATCCCATGAGCGGTCCGGAGAGTCGCCGTTTCGACGCCATCGTCATCGGGGCCGGGCAGGCGGGGCCGTCGCTCGCCGGCCGGCTGACCGGGGCCGGGATGTCGGTCGCGCTGGTCGAGCGCCATCTGTTCGGCGGCACCTGCGTCAACACCGGCTGCATGCCGACCAAGACGCTGGTCGCCAGCGCCTACGCCGCCCATCTGGCCCGGCGCGGCGCCGAGTATGGGATTCTGTTCGACGCGCCGCCGCGCATCGACATGGCGCGGGTCAAGGCCCGCGCCGACACGGTGGCGGCCAACGCCCGCGCCAACGTCGAGGCGTGGCTGCGCGGCATGGCCGGCTGCACGGTGATCGCCGGGCACGCCCGTTTCGAGGGGCCGGACCGGATCCGCGTCGGCGGGGAGTTGCTGACCGCCCCGCGCATCTTCGTGAATGTCGGCGGCCGGGCGGCGGTGCCGGATCTGCCGGGGGTGCGGGAGGTTCCCTATCTGACCAACCGCTCGATGCTGGAACTCGACCGCGTGCCGGAGCATCTGGTGGTGATCGGCGGCAGCTACATCGGGCTCGAGTTCGCCCAGATGCACCGGCGCTTCGGCGCCCGCGTCACCATCGTGGAGAAGGGGCCCCGCCTGATCGCCCGCGAGGATGCCGATGTTTCGGACGCCGTCCGCGCCATCCTGGAGGCGGAGGGCATCGCGGTGCGGACGGGGGCGGACTGCATCCGCCTCGCGCCGCGCGGCGAGGGCGTGGCCGTCGGCGTCGATTGCCGGGCGGGGGATCCGGAGATCGTCGGCTCGCATGTCCTGCTCGCCGTCGGGCGGCGGCCCAACACCGACGATCTCGGCCTCGACGCGGCGGGGGTCGCCACCGACTCGCGCGGCTACATCCAGGTCGACGACGGTCTCGCCACCAACGTTCCCGGCATCTGGGCGCTCGGCGACTGCAACGGCCGGGGCGCCTTCACCCACACCGCCTACAACGATTTCGAGATCGTCGCCGCCAACCTGCTCGACGGCGCACAAGGCGGCGGACAAGACGGCGGGCAAGGCGGCGAGCGGCGGCGGGTGAGCGAGCGGGTGCCGGCCTACGCGCTCTACATCGACCCGCCGCTCGGCCGCGTCGGGCAGACGGAGGCGCAGGCGCGCGCCACCGGCCGGCCCCTGCTGACCGCCCGGCGGCCGATGAGCCGGGTCGGGCGGGCGATCGAGAAGGGCGAGACGCAGGGGTTCATGACCGCCGTCGTCGATGCGGAAACCAAGCTCATCCTCGGCGCCGCGATCCTCGGGACGGGCGGCGACGAGGCGATCCACGGCATCCTCGACGTCATGAACGCGAAATTGCCCTGCACCAGCCTGCAACGGGCGGTGCCGATCCACCCGACCGTCTCGGAGCTGATCCCGACGCTGCTCGGCGACCTGCGGCCGGCGGGCTGAGTCGGCAACGGTCCGCCGATGGTTGGCGGCCGCCGCACCGGGGCGGAGGGCATCATCCGGCTGGCCGGCGGCCGCAACGCCATCGACGGCTTCAAGGGCTACAAGCCGCTGTCGCCCGAGGCGGCCCTGGTCGCCGCCCGGCCTTCGTGGTGGGCTGGGAAAACCCGCTCGCGAAATCCCCCGCGTCCCGCTGGTGAAGGGGGTCCGCCGGCCGCCATTCCGTCCCAATGTCCGATCCGAGTCCTTGCGGATGCGTCTGCGACTGACTGTCAGCAGTATTGGATCGAGCTGAAGGCGATAGTCATTCTCAATGACTGCCGATTGAGCCATTGCTTACAATATCGGCAGTCCGGTGATGCGGCGGTTCCTTCGCACCGTCACGGGATGCTGGGCGGTGTGACAAAATGATACTCATTATCATTTTGAAGTTGACGATTGTTATTTGATGTGTATTGAAAATCTCGCGAAGCTGTGTGATGCTCCTTTCCAACGGATATTCGGGAGCATCGACCATGCAAGGAAATCAGGGAGTCATAGACCGGCTCAACAAGCTGCTGACCGGGGAGCTGAGCGCCGCCGACCAGTATCTTGCGCACTCCCGGATGATGGAGAACTGGGGCTTCAAGGCGCTGTACGACCGGATCGCCCACGAGCGCCACGACGAGCTGGAGCACGCCGACAAGCTGATCCGTCGCATCCTGTTCCTGGACGGCACGCCCGACGTCGCCAGCCGCGACCCGCTGCGCATCGGCAAGGACGTGCCGGAGATGCTGCGCAACGACCTGACGCTGGAGTTCGAGGTGGTGGCCGCGCTGAAGGAAGCCATCGCCTATTGCGAGCAGGTCAAGGATTACGACACCCGCCGCATCCTCCTCGACCTTCTCGTCGACACCGAGGAAGACCACGCCCATTGGCTGGAGCAGCAGATCGGCCTGATCGACCGGATGGGCCTGCACAACTATCTGCAATCGTCGGCCGGCACGCCGTCCACCTGAGGAGCAAGGTCATGAAGGGCAACCCCGACGTCATCGGCCAGCTGCAAATCGTCCTCAAGGACCAGCTGACCCTCATCAACCAGTATTTCCTGCACGCCCGCATGCTGAAGAACTGGGGCCTCAAGGGTCTCGGCAAGTGGGAGTACCACGCCTCCATCGAGGTGATGAAGAGCGCCGACGAGGTGATCGAGCGCATCCTCTTCATCGAGGCGATCCCCAACCTCCAGGATCTCGGCAAGCTGCGCATCGGCGAGGACGTGCCGGAGATGCTGGAGGGCGATCTCGGCGCCGAGCGCGACGCGCGCGACCGTCTGGTCGCCGCCATCGCGGTCTGCGAGGAGAAGGCCGATTACGTGTCGCGCGAGGAACTCTCCGAGATTCTCGAGGAGACCGAGGAGCGGATCGACTTCCTGGAGACGCAGATCAGCCTGATCGGCAGCGTCGGTCTGGAGAACTACCTCCAGACGGCGATGGGCGAGATCGGCTGAACGGCGTCCGCCGACGGATGACGGCCTGAGGAAGGGCCGGCGCGGAACGAACGCCGCGCCGGCCTTTTGGCGTCCGGCCTACGGGCCGCAGGGAGGGCAGGCGGCTTCCAGCAGGGCCTCGTCCTCGCAGCGTTCCTCGAAGCGCCGGATGAGCCCGTCGCGCAGGACCCAGCGATGCTCGGTGGTGACCTCCACCGGCTTTCCGGTGGCGTTGTTGACGGCTTCGACCCGGTTGCGGGCGACGATCCGGCCGTCCTCCTCGCCGATGGTCCGCATGTCGTGCCGGGTGATGGTCCAGTCCCGCGCCAGCCCCTCGAAATAGCGGCGCACCCCGCCCGGCCCGTGGAAGATGCCGGAGAAGGAGGCCAGGGCCGGAGAGCGGTGCCCGGACACCCATTCGACGTCGGGTGCCAGCCGCTCGAACAGCGGGGCGATGTCGCCGACGCTGTAGCGCCGGTAGAGGTCCCGGAGCAGGTCGATGTCGGTCTGTGCCATCCTCGTGCCTCGCTGCGACGGTGAAGCCCCATCCTACGGCCGGGTGGCCGCTCTTGCGTAGGCAATTTTTCCGGGAAAAAGGAAAAGCCGAGCCTTCGTTTTCCGGCCCGCCCGCCTCCGGTTTCCCGCCTCCGGTCCGCGCCGGGCGCGTCAGTGATCGGACGGGGCCGCGTCCGGGCCGGGCTCGGGCCGGTCGAAGCGGGCGCTCCACTCGGCCAGCCGGGGAGCGGAGGCGCCCATGGCCGCAACCTGCCGCAGGGTGGCGCGCACCGTCATGCGCTGGAAGCGGTCGAGCTCCGACTCGGCGGCGGGTGGCTCGCCGCGGTCCAGCCGGCCGCGGATGTCGCGCTTGAACGCCGTCAGGGACGGATCGCCCCAGTGCTCCAGCAGGGTCTGGAAGGCGGCGTGGCGGGCCGCGTCGAAGGGGATCGGCCGGCCCGTCGGATCCTTCAGCGGGTGCGGCGGGAAGAGATGCAGGCAGGGCGTCCAGCCCTCGGGAATCGGCGCGGTCGCCGCGTGGGTGCGGCGGGCCGCCAGCAGCCGGGGCAGGACGTGGGTGTGCGGCCCTTCCGGACTGCGGCCGTCGGGGGGCGGGATCGGCTGGCTCACCTCGATCCGGCCGAAGCGGCAGACGAAGATCCGCTCGGGGCTGAGCGCCGGCCACGCGTCGCGCAGCGGGCTGTCCGGGTCGAACATCGGCAGGCCGGCTCCGGCGCGGATCCGCTCGATCACACGGGGATCGGCGGAGCGCACGCAGGCGTCGGTCTGCGGCAGGTCGAGCCCGAGGTCGAACAGGATCGCCTCGCGGTCCTTCGGGTCGATGGCGTCGCTGTCCGGCCCCAGCTCGGTCACCACGCGGCGGCCGGCCATGGCGCAGGCGCCGGCGGGCAGGCAGAGGGCGACCGACTGGCTCCAGCCGGTGCCGGCGGCGGTTTCGAAGGCGAAGGGGCGCAGGGCGGGATCGAGCCGGATCCGCAGGCCGCCGCGCGCCGTGCGCGCCTCCAGCACCATGGCGCCGCCGGCGTCGCGCTCGCCGAGCCGCACCGTTTCGCCGGGGTCGCGCATGAACTCGGCGACGGCGCCGAAGGAGCCGAGGCTCCAGGCGGTGTCCGGGTCGCCGACGGCATGGCGCAGCAGGGCGGCCAGTCCGGACGGGCCGGGATGGGGAAGGGCGTCGGTCATGATGGGGGCGTGTCCTTCGGGGATGCGGAGGAAAGGGCGGTCCAGGGCAGCAGGAAGGGCTGGCCGTCGACCGCGCCGCGATGCACGGCGATGCCGTAGGAGTCGCGCAGGCGCTCGTCGGTGAGGACGGCGGCGGGCGGGCCGTCGGCGCGGACGGCGCCGTCGGCCAGCAGGATCAGCCGGTCGCAGAAGCGGGCGGCCAGCGCCAGGTCGTGGAGCACCGCGACCACCCCGGTGCCGGCCCGCGCGGCGTCGCGCAGCAGGGCCATCGTCTCCAGCTGGTGGCGCGGGTCGAGGGCGGCGACCGGCTCGTCGGCCAGCAGCAGGGACGCCTCGGTGGCGAGCGTGCGCGCCAGCAGCACCCGCAGACGCTCGCCGCCCGACAGGGTGCCGACGATCCGGTGGCGCAGGGACAGCGTGCCGGTGGTCGTCAGCGCGCGCTCCACCGCCGTCCGGTCGGCGGTGGTGACGCCCCCCAGGGCGCCCCGGTGGGGCAGGCGGCCGAGCATCACCAGCGCCTCGGCGCGCAGCGGCCAATGCACCGGCCCGTCCTGCGCCAGATAGGCGATGCGGCGGGCCAGCGCGCGGCGGCCGATCCGGGCGGCGCTCTCGCCGTCGAAGGTCACGCTCCCGGCGGCCGGCGGGGCGAGGCCGGCGAGGATGCGCAGCAGCGTCGTCTTGCCCGCTCCGTTCGGGCCGATCAGCCCGGTGAAGCGGCCGGCCTCGATGCCGAGCGTCACCCCGGACAGGATGCCGCGTCCGCCGGCGGCCGCCGCGACGGCGGTGGCGTCGATGCGCATCACGCCTCCTCGCGGCGCAGCCGCCAGATCAGGGCGATCAGGAAGGGCGCGCCGATCAGCGCGGTGACGACACCCAGCTTCAGCTCCGGCCGGGTCGGCAGCAGGCGCACGGCGATGTCGGCGGCCAGCGTCAGCGAGGCCCCCGCCAGCCCGCTGACCAGCAGCAGCCGGCCCGGCCGCGCGCCGACCAGCGGGCGCAGCAGGTGCGGCGCCACCAGCCCGACGAAGCCGACGGCGCCCGTCACCGACACGGCGCTGCCGACCGCCAGCGCCGCCCCGGCGATCAGCCGCATCCGCAGCGCCGCGAGGTCGAAGCCGAGGCTGCGCGCGGTGTCCTCCCCCAGCGTCAGGGCGTCGAGCGCGCGGGCGGCCGACAGGGTCAGCGCCCAGCCGGCCAGCATCGGCGGCAGCACCAGCCGGAGCTGGTCGGTGCCGCGGTCGGCCAGCGAGCCCATCAGCCAGAAGACGATCTCCAGCGCCGCGTAGGGGTTGGGGGCGAGGTTGAGCGCCAGCGCGGTCAGCGACCCGGCGAGGCTGTTGATGGCGATGCCGCCGATGACCAGGGTCGTGGTCCCGGCGCCGCGCGCCGCCATGATGTTCAGCAGCAGCGCCGCCGCCGCCGCGCCGGCCATGCCGCCGAGCGGCAGCGCCAGCGCCAGGGTCGCCGACAGCCCGCTGTAGAAGACGATCACGGCGCCCAGGGCGGCGGCGCTCGACACCCCGACGAGGCCCGGCTCGGCCAGCGGGTTGCGCAGCCAGCCCTGCATCGCCGCCCCGGTCAGGCCGAGGCTGAAGCCGACCAGCAGCCCGAGCGCCGCGCGCGGCAGCCGCAGCTCGGCCAGCACCAGGGCCGGCAGGGTGGCGCGGCCGTCCAGAAGGTCGCCGAACGCGGCGCCGAGGTCGAAGGGGACATAGCCGATGACGACGGAGGCCAGCCCCAGCGCCGCCGCCAGCAGCGCCAGCCCGGCGACCAGGGCCGGGTAGGGGACGCGCTCGTCCAGGGGAAGGGGGGCGGGGTGGAGGCTTTCGCTCATTGTGCTCATGGCGCGGGTTCCCGGGCGGCGGCCAGCAGTTCGGCGGCGTCGGCGATCTGCGGTCCGGCGCAGGTCCACAGCCGCGAGGGCAGGGCGACCGTGCGGACGCGCGTCGCCAGCGCCTCGACCGCCGGGTGATGCAGCATCGCGTGGGCCAGCGAGGGCGGCGCGTCGGGGGCGGCGTCGACGATCAGCCGCTCGGCGCCGCCGAGGATGATGGCCTCCAGCGGCAGGGCGCCCTGGCTGCCCAGCGGCAGGCGGTCGGCGAGGTTGTCGAGCCCGACGCGGGTCATCAGCGCGTCGACCAGCGAGCCGGAGCCGGCGACGAAGCCGTTCGGCCGCAGCACCACCGCCGTCGGGCGCCGCTCCGGCGCCGCTGTTGCCATGCGCCGCTCCGGCGCCGCTGTTTCCGTGCGCCGTTCCGGCGGCGCCGTTGTTGTGCGCCGCTCCGGCGCCGTGGCGGCCAGCGCGTCGAGGCGGGCGGTCATGCCGGCGACCAGCTCCTCGCCGCGCTCCGGCTCGCCGACCGCCTGGGCCACCATGCGGATCTGCCCGGCCACCCCCTCGACCGTCTGCGGGACGTCCAATTCCAGCAATGGAATGTCGAGCCGCCTCAGCAGCCCGACCGCCGTGCGCGTGGTGTATCGGCCGGCGAGCACCAGATCGGGGCGCAGCGGCACGACCTCCTCCGCCAGCCCACGGTTGACCGGGACGGCGGCGGCCAGCGCCGCCACGGTGGAGCCGCGCGGGTCGCGCGCCAGCCATGTCACCGAGGCGACGCGCTCCGGCCCGACCAGCCGCAGCAGCAGCTCGTCGGCGCAGAGGTTCAGCGAGACGATGCGCTGCGGCTTGCCCCGCGGCGCGTCGCCGCCGGCCAGCGCCGGCCCGCCCGCGAGGGGCAGGACGGCGGCGGCCAGCCCGAGAAGAAGCGGCAGCCTCACAGCGACAGCCGCAGCCCGACATAGCCGGCGCGGCCGGGGGCGCCGTAGGTCCAGACCTCCTCGTAATGGCGGTTGAACAGGTTCTCGACACGGCCGAAGAGGTCGACCTGTTCGGTCAGCCTGTAGGAGCCCGCCAGATTGACCAGCGTGTAGGGCGCCAGATGGACGACCTGCCGGTTGTAGGCGGCGTCGTAGGCCCAGTCGCTGGCCCGCCCGTTGTGGACGATGCCGAGGTTCGCGCTGGCGCGGTCGTCGAGGAAGCGGTAGTTGACGTTCAGGCTGGCGAGCTGCCTGGGCCGGCGCACCAGCTCGGTCCCCGTGGAATCCTCGCCGTCGGTCAGGGTGTAGGAGCCGCGCAGCACCAGCTTGTCGACCGGCTCGACCGACAGCCCCAGCTCGACGCCGCGCACCCGCGATTCGCCGGGCATGTTGACCGAGGTCCGTCCGGTTCCGGTGATCAGGTCGCGGATGCGCTGGTTGAAGTAGGTGGCATCCAGCGACGCCCGCCTGCCCCAAAGCGGCTGGTCGAAGCCGGCGTCCCAACCGCGCGCCTTCTCCGGCTTCAGGTCCGGGTTGCCGGCGTAGGTGGCGGTGTAGCCGTACAGCTCGAACAGGGTCGGGTTCTTCACCCCGGTGCCGTAGGAGGCGCGCAGCTTGGTGCCGGTGGCGTCGATCAGGTACGCGGCGGTCGTGCGCCAGGTGGTGGCGTCGCGGAACAGGTCGTTGTCGTCGTGGCGGACGCTGCCGGTCAGGGTCAGCCGCTCGAACAGGCCGAGCTTGTACTGGCCGACCAGCCCGGTGGAGCCGATCGAGCGGTCGAAGTTGGAAAAGCTGCTCTTGCTGATCGCCTTCTCGTCCTCATGCTCGACGGCGGCGGTCAGCACATGCTCGGCCGGACCGCCGGTCAGCGTCAGGTTGGTCTGGTAGTCGAGCTTGGTCTTGCGGCCCTCGTAGGAGCTGGTGACGGTCTTGGCGGCGTTGCGGTAGTCGCGCTGCTGGTTGCCGTGGGAGACGCCGGCGATGTGTTCCCAGCGCCCGTCGAAGAAGGCGACCTTGCCCTGGAGCCGGCCGAAATACTGCTCGCCGCTGGTGTCGGTGCCGCTGTCCACGGCGCCGCGTCCGCCGACGAAATCGTCGGTGTCGGCGCGGAAGCGGGTGTAGCGGCCGACCACGCCGATCTCGCTGTTGCCGGTCGGACGCAGGGCGACGTTGCCGGCCAGCGTGCCGTTGCGGTAGCCGTCCTTCTCGGGATTGCCGCGCCGCCTGTCGGCGACCGAGACGCCGTCGCTGAGCACCCCCTGGCCGCTGAGGGCCGCGTCGTAGCGCTCGTTCCCGGCGGCGACCGAGGCGCGTCCGGCCAGCGTGCCGAAGGAGCCGCCCTCCACCGCCGCCTTGGCCGAGAGCGGCCCCTGTCCGCGCTTGGTGACGATGTTGATGACGCCGCCGACCGCGTCGGAACCGTAGAGCGCGCTCTGCGGCCCGCGCAGCACCTCGACCCGCTCGACGTCGCCGGCCAGCAGGTTGGCGAAGTCGTATTCGGAGCCGGAGGACGGGTCGTTCATCTCGATCCCGTCGACGATGACCAGGGTTTGGTTGCCTTCCGATCCACGGATGCGGACCTGGGTCAGCGTGCCGACCGGGCCGGTGCGGTTGACGGCGACGCCCGGCACCTCGCGGAGCACGTCGGACAGGAGACGGGTCTGGCGCTGTTCCAGCTCCTCGCCGGTGAGGACGGTCAGGGCGCTGCCGGTCTCGGCGGCCGGGGTGGGGACGCGGTTGGCCGTCACCGACAGCGCCGGCAGGGCCACACTGGTGCTTTGGGTGGCGGTGCCTTGCGCCAAAGCGGAAAGGGGAAGGAAAGCGCCGCCGAACAGGATGGCGAGCGGCAGCGTCCGGGTGGGACGCGGAACGAAGGCGGGCATGGGGACCTCGGGCGGGACGCCGGTGGCACGTCACCGCGAACAGAGTCCCATCGAATCCCCGCGCAGACGGAGGCCCGACTGACGACCTCCGGTGCACCCCGCCCGAACGCGTTCGCGTGTGACCACGACTGACGGCAGGTCTCCTGGCTCGCGGGTTCTCGTCGTTCCGTCGCCTTCCCAGGATTCGCGATCCCAGTGGCGTGATGACGGACGACTCGCCGCTCACAGTTGCGGGGGCAGCCTCGGCATGAAAGCGGTCGCGGCGCCTCGCGGCGCAGACCGGACTCCCGACCGTGTTCCCTTTTCAGCCCTTGCGGGCAACCGTCGGGGAGGGACCGTAGGGGGTGGTCGCGAACGGGTCAACCCTTTTGAGGGGGGGCGGCTTCCGCGCGCGCCCCCCTCCGGCCGGTTTCAGGCGGCGACACTGCCCTGCGGCAAGCGGTCGAGCAGGGCGGTGATGCGGGCGCGGGTCGCCGCGTCCAGGCGGAACTGGAACCGGGTCCGCCCGTCCACCGCTCCCGCGATGCGGGCGTTCACCGTCGCCCCGCCGTCGATGGACAGCTCGACGGCGGTGCCGTCCGGGATGGCGAGCACCTGCTCGATCGCCGCGCCGCCGAGCGACAGGTCGTGGGTGCGGCATCGGATCTCCTGTCCGGCCACGCTTATGCGGATCGGCAGCTCCACGACGTAGCGGATGAAGGCGCGCCGCTCCCCGGCGTGCGACACCGCCGACAGGAAGTTCTCCACCTCGCCGCGCAGCGTCTCGGCCTGCCGCGACAGGTCGCTGGCCGCCGCCAGCACCTGCTCGGCCGCCGCCCCGGTCACCGTCGCCGTCTCGCTGACGTTGCCGATGTTGGACGACACCTCGCGGGTGCCGGTGAAGGCCTGGGTGACGTTGACCGCGATGTCCTGGGTCGCCGCCCCCTGCTGGCCGACGGCGTCGGCCATGGCGCCGGCGGCGGTGTTGACCTCCGAGATGATGCGGGCGATGCCGGTGACGATGGCGGCGGCCTCGCGCGAGGCCTCCTGCACCGAGGCGACCTGGGTGCTGACCTGCTCGGTGGCCTTGGCCGTCTGGCTGGCGAGGTTCTTCACCTCCGAGGCGACCACCGCGAAGCCCTTGCCGGCCTCCCCGGCGCGGGCCGCCTCGATGGTCGCGTTCAAGGCCAGAAGGTTGGTCTGGCTGGCGATGTCGTTGATCAGGCTGACCACCGCGCCGATCCGCTCGCCGGCCTCAGACAGGCTGCCGACGATGGCGCTCGCCCGGTTGGCCTCCTCCACCGCCTGCCGCGCGGTGGTCGAGGACAGGTCGATGTGGCGGGAGATCTCGGCGCCGGTGGCGGCCAGCTCCTCGGCGGCGGCGGCCACGGTCTGCACGTTGGCGGCGGCCTGCTCGGCGGCCGACGCCACCGCGGTGGAGCGCTCGCTGGTTTCCGCCGCCGCGCCGCTCATCGACTGGGCGGTGGCGTGCAGCTCGGTCGAGGCCGTGGCGAGCGAGCGCAGCATGCCGCTGACGCTGCGGTTGAAGTCCTGGGTCAGCTGGTCCATGGCGGTCTGGCGGCGCTCCTTGGCGGCCGTCTCGGCCTGCTGTTGGGCCTCCAGCTTCTGGCGCTCCAGCGCGTGTTCCTTGAAGACGCCGACGGCTCCCGCCATGGCGCCGATCTCGTCGCGGCGGTCGAGGCCGGGGATGGCGGTCTGGAGATGCCCGTCGGCAAGCCCGCGCATCGCCGTCGTGATCGCCTGGAGCGGGCTGGTGATGCTGCGGCCGACCAGCACGGCGACGACGGCGCTGACCAGCACGGCGCCCACCACCGTGACGGCGAGCCAGATGAGGGCTTGCAGCACGATCTCGGCGGCCAGCGGCGCCAGCGCGTCCTGCTGGGCCTTGGTGGTGCGGGCGAGGTCGCCGACGAGGGCGGCGATCTCCGGGCCGATGGCGCCCAGCACGTCGACGACGATCCTGTTGCGGTCGGCGACCGCCTTGTCGAGCGCCGCGACGGCGGCGAGCAGGGCCTTGGCGTCGGCGGCCAGCGCCGGGGCCGCCGTATCGGCCAGGGCGGGGAGGGTGGCGAACTCCTGGGCGGGGGCGCCGTGCGGCTTCTTCTCCAATTCGACCAGGAAGAGGGCGGCGACGCCGCGCAGCCGCTCGATCTCGGTGACGAGGCGGACGGCGTCCAGCACGCGGGCGTGGTTGCCTTCGGCCTCGGCCTTGGCGGCGGCCGCCCGCGCCTCGCGGGTCAGGCGGTCGGCCAGGGTCTTGGCCTCGGCGTAGGCGGCGTTGCCGGCGTCCTGGAAGGTGACCGAGCGGTCGAATTCGGCGCCGTAGAGCGCCACGCGGTCGCGCAGCGTCGCCAGTTTGCCGCGCATCTCGTCGCTGTCGGCGCCGCGGGCGGCCTCCTCGACCATGGCGACGGCGCGGGCGGTCGAGGCGTCGGCCTCCTTCACGAAATTGGCGCCGCTCTTGCGCAGGTAGTCCTTCACGAAGTTCCGCGTGGTGATGACCTCGGCCTCGACCCGCGCGATGGTGGCGTTCAGCCCGGCGCGGTCGCGGTAGGCGGCGAAGACGCCCTCGACGGAGCGTGCGCTGGTGATGCTGAGGACGCTGACCAGGATCAGCACCGCGATGACGGCGGCGTAGCCGATCCACAAGCGGGGGCCGATCTTCAAATTGCGCACGAAGGTCGTCATGGGCGTGTTCCTGGGACGAGCGGACGGTGATCGGACGGGCGCGTCCCCCATTGGACGTTCGTATGACCGATCGGATGGGGTCTGGATAGCAGACCCGCTCAACCCGAGAACGGTAAAATATGCTTCATATTATAGCCAAATTGACGCAGATCGTCCGCAGCCGCGCGTTGCGGAACATTCTGTCCCGCGCTGCGCAACATCGGTGAATTCCGGCCGCTGAATTCCGGTCGGTGAATGCTGTCGCTCGCGCCTTGGCGCGGCCTTCTCCACCCCGCCCCTCCCTCGCCCGGCGGGGCGGGGTGAAGGGTCACGCCGCCAGCGCCGGGATGTCGTCGCGGATGCAGGAGACCTGATGCCCCGGCGCCACCTCGCGCAGTTTGCGGGCGGCGGGCTCGGCGCAGGCGGGCAGGGCGAAGGGGCAGCGGGTGCGGAAGACGCAGCCGGACGGCGGGTTCAGCGGGCTCGGCACATCGCCTTCCAGAAGGATGCGCTGGCGCGGGGCGTCGGGGTCCGGCGTTGGCGCCGCCGACAGCAGCGCCAGCGTGTAGGGGTGGCGCGGGCGTTCGTAGAGCGCGTCGCTCGGCGCCAGCTCCATCATGCGGCCGAGATACATCACCGCCACGCGGTCGCTGATGTAGCGGACCACCGCGAGGTCGTGGGCGATGAACAGCACCGCCAGCCCCAGCTCGCGCTGGAGGTCGCGCAGCAGGTTGACGACCTGGGCCTGCACCGAGACGTCGAGCGCCGAGACCGGCTCGTCGGCGACGATGAAGTCGGGCTCGACCGCCAGCGCGCGGGCGATGCCGATGCGCTGGCGCTGGCCGCCGGAGAACTCGTGCGGGAAGCGGTCCATCGCGTCGGCGGTCAGCCCGACCTTCTCCAGCAGCGCGGCGATGCGGTCGCGGCGGTCGGCCGCCGTGCCGATGCCGTGGATGACCAGCGCCTCGCCGATCACGTCGCGCACCCGCTGGCGCGGGTCGAGGCTGGCGTAGGGATCCTGGAAGACGATCTGCATGCGGCGGCGCTGCGCCCGCATCTCGCCTTTTGACAGGCCGGTGATCTCCTGCCCGTCGAAGCGGATCGAGCCGGCGCTCGGCTCCAGCAGGCGCAGGATGCTGCGGCCGGCGGTGGTCTTGCCCGATCCGGACTCGCCGACCAGCCCGACCACCTCGCCGCGGTGGATGTCGAGCGACAGGTCGTCCACGGCGTTGACCCAGCCCTTCGGCCGGCGCAGCAGCCCGCCCAGGATGGGGAAGCGTTTCTGGAGACCGCGGATGCGGAGAAGCGGCTCGCCGGTGCGGGCGGCGGAACGGGCGGCGGCTTGCGTGTCGGCGCGCGTGTCGGCGGCGGTCATCAGATTTCCCTCCAGCGGCGGCAGCGCACGGCGTGGCCGGGGGCCACCTCCTCCAGCGCGGGTTCGGCGGTGGTGCAGGCCGGCTGCGCGTGGGCGCAGCGCGGCGCGAAGGTGCAGCCGGGGGGGCGCGCCACCGGGCTCGGCACGTTGCCGGGGATGGCCTCCAGCCGGGCGGCCTCGCCGCGCCCCTGGCCGAGATGCGGCATGCAGGCGAGCAGGCCGCGCGTGTAGGGGTGCCTGGGGGTCTTGAAGAGCGAGCGGACGTCGCCCTCCTCGACCACCCGGCCGGAATACATCACGGCGACCCGGTGGGCGAGTTCGGCGACCACCCCCAGATTGTGGGTAACGAACAGGATCGCCGTCCCGGTCTCGGCCTGGAGCCGGCGCATCAGGTCGAGGATCTGCGCCTGGATGGTGACGTCGAGCGCGGTGGTCGGTTCGTCAGCGATCAGCAGGGTCGGCCGGCAGGCCAGCGCCATGGCGATCATCACCCGCTGGCGCATGCCGCCCGACATCTGGTGCGGGTACTCGTCGATCCGGCGTTCGGCGGCGGGGATGCCGACGGTCTTCAGCATGGCCAGCGCCTCGGCCCTCGCCGCCTTGCGGTCGAGCCCCTGGTGCAGGCGCAGCGCCTCGCCGATCTGGTCGCCCACCGTGTAGACCGGGTTCAGCGAGGTCATCGGCTCCTGGAAGATCATGCCGATCTCGTTGCCGCGGATCGAGCGCATGGTCCTTTCCGGCGCGTGAGCGAGATCGACGACCGAGCCGTCGCGGCGGCGGAACAGGATCTCGCCGCCGGCGATGCGGCCGGGCGGCGACTGGATCAGCCGCATCGCCGACAGGCTGGTGACCGACTTGCCGCTGCCGGATTCGCCGACCACGGCCAGCGTCTCGTTGCGGCGGACCTTGAAGGAGACGCCGTCCACCGCCTTCGCCACACCCCGGTCGGTCGCGAAATGGGTGGACAGGCTGCGGATGTCGAGCGTGGTGTCGGCGTCCATGGCGGGCGTCCTTTGTGGATGGATCAGCGGGTGCAGCCGCGCGCGGCGACCGGCCAGTCGCCGACCAGTTCGCCGCCGCGCGCCACCGCCATGCGGTCGTGCAGGTTGCTGACGACGCAGACATGGTTGGGCAGGATGCGGACCCGCTCGCCGATGGTGGGCTTCACGGCGCAGCGCGACAGGTCGACGACGGCGTGCTCCTCGTTCAGGCGCACGATCACTGCGTCGGGATAGTCGAGGATCAGCCCGTAGCCCTCGCCGGCCGAGGGCGGCACGCGGTCGCTCGACAGGGTCTTGGAGCCGCTGTCCAGCACGGCGCGGTCTTCGGTCGGGCGGCTGACCACGGTGGCGCGGACATGCACGGCGCACTCGTTGAGCGTCGCCACCCCGGCGGCGACGGTGGCGCGGTCGTGGTAGATGTAGGTACCGACGCGCAGCTCGGTCACGCCGGGCAGTTCGTGGGTGTCCCAGCAGCCGGGCGTGCCGCCGACCGACACCGTTTCGATCGGGATGGCGGCCTCGCCGAACAGGGTTCGGGCGGCGCTGACGAAGGGCACCGTCCGGGGGCCGCGCGGGTAGGTCATCAGGCCGCGGAAGGCCAGCGGGCCGTTGCCATGGGCGCGGCGGGCGAGCGCCAGCGCCTCGTCCGGGGTCTGCACGCCGCAGCGGCCGTCGCCGCTGTCGAACTCGACCAGGATGCCGATCTCGACGCCGGCCTCGTGCGCGGCGGCGGCCACGGTGTCGAGCGCCACCGCGTTGTCGAGCGAGACGGTCAGCCGGGTCTTGCGCGCCAGCTCGGCCAGCGGCGCGACCTTGGAGGCGCCGACGATGGGGTAGGTGATCAGGATGTCGGCGCAGCCGGCCTCGGCCATGACCAGTGCTTCGGAAATCTTCTGGCAGGTGATGCCGACGGCGCCCAGCTCGATCTGGCGGCGGGCGAACTGCGGCAGCTTGTGCGTCTTGATGTGGGGGCGCAGCGCCAGCCCGTGCCGGTCGCAGTAGGCCTGCATCTTGGCGAGGTTGTGCTCCACCCGGTCGAGGTCGATGACGGGAACGGGGGTGTCGAGATCGTCGACGCGCATGGAACGGCTCCGTGGGCTGGAAAGGTCTCCTCCCGCCGGAACGGGAGGGGGTGAGGCTTGCGCAACCAGAGCCCTTCTCCCCTTGCGGGAGAAGGGTTGGGATGAGGGGTATTCGCCGCAGGCGAAGACGATGTTTGCGCCCCCTCACCCCAACCCCTCTCCCACGAGGGGAGAGGGGCTTCGACTCAGGCGCCCGGCAGGACGGCGACGCAGTCGATCTCGACCTGGATGTTGTTGAGCTGGCAGCCGACCGTGGTGCGGGCCGGCGGCGCGTCCGGGAAGAATTCGGTGTAGAGCGCGTTGTATTCCTGGAAGCGGGCGAGGTCGGACAGGTAGCTGTTGACCTTCACCACATGGGCCAGATCGGTGCCGGCGGCCTTCAGGATGATCTCCAGGTTGCGCAGGGTCTGGCGCACCTCGCCGGCGAAGTCGGCGGGCAGCTCGCCGGTTTCCGGGTGGTGCGGGCCCTGGCCCGAGACGTAGACGAAGCCGTTGGCGACGATGGCGTGGCTGTACTGGCCGGCGGGCTTGGCGCCCTTCTCGGCGAAGATCGTCTTGCGGTTGGTCATGGTTCTTCTTCCTTGAGGCTGATGAGTCGACGGATGCTTCAGGCGCGGGTGAGCGTTTTGCCGGGCCGTGCGCCGGTGTGTCCGCCGTCGCGCAGCACGAAGGCTCCGGCGACGAGGACGTCGGTGATGCCGTGCGGCGGCTGCGTCGGGTCCTGGAAGGTCGCGCGGTCGCACACGTCGGCGGTGAACAGGGTGAGGTCGGCGGCAAGGCCGGGGCGGATCAGGCCACGGTCGCCGAGCCCGAAGCGCTGGGCCGGGACGGCGGTCATGTGGCGCACCGCCTCCTCCAGCCGCAACGCTCCCTCGCCACGGATGGCGCGGGCGAGGTAGCGGGGGAAGCTGCCGAAGGCGCGCGGGTGCGGCTTGCCGGTCTCGCGCGGCAGACCGTCGGAGCCCAGCATGTGCAGCGGGTGGGTCAACGCCGTTTCGAGGTCGCGCTCGTCGAGCTGGAACATGACGATGTTGGTGCGCCCCCGGTCGGCGGCGATCAGCCGGGCCAGAGTCGCGAAGGGAGTCTCGCCCCGCGCCTCGGCGATCTCGGTCAGCGACAGCCCCTCGACGGCGCGCAGGGACTCGTCGCCGACGCCACCGACGCGGACGTTTTCCCAGCCGATCAGGCGGATCTTGGATTCCCAGCCGGCGTCGTCGGGGGAGGCGCCGTCCTCCACCGCGCGGCGCAGGGCGTCGTAGCCCTGCTTGTCGGCCAGCCGCGCCAGCAGCGCCTCGACCCCGCCCGACAGCGCCGAGGGCGGCAGCAGTTGCAGGATGGTGCTCGACCCGGCCGGATAGGGGTACATGTCGAAGCTGACGTCGACGCCGCCGCGCCGGGCGGTCTCCAGCCGGTCGACGGCGCGCGGCAGGCTGCCCCAATAGGGCCGCCCCGCCGCCTGCAGGTGGGAGAGCAGGCCGCTCGCCCCGCCCGACGTCAGCAGGTCGAGGAACTCGTCGACCGAGGCGATCAGCCCGCCCTCGTAGGAGCGCACATGGGCGGCCAGCAGGGCGCCGTGCTCCGCCACCACCTCGGCCAGCCGGACCAGCTCGGCGCGGTCGGCCCAGGCGCTCGGCGGGTAGACGAGGCCGAGGGACAGCCCGTGCGCGCCCTGGCGGAGCTGGTCGGCGAGCAGTACGGCCATCGCCTCGCGCTCCTCGGCCGTGGCCGGGCGGTTCTGCCAGCCCATGACGGCCAGCCGCAGCGCCGCGTGGCCGACCAGCGAGACGAGGTTGATGGCGGTGCCGCGCCCGTCCAGCGCCGCGCGGTAGGCGGCGAAGTCGGCGAAACTCTCCTCCGCGCCGACCGGGCCGAGCAGGCTGCCGAAATGCTCGCGCAGGGGAAGCGCGCTGTCCGGCCGCTGCGGGTAGAGCCCGAAGGAGCAGTTGCCGACCACCACGGTGGTGACGCCCTGCGCCACCTTCTCCGGCCGGCCGGGCTGGCGCAGCTGGATCAGGTCGTCGTGGCAGTGGGCGTCGATGAAGCCGGGGGCGAGGTAGCGGTCCTCCGCCTCCAGCACGTCGGCGTCGCCGGGCACCAGCCCGGTGCCGATCTGGGCGATGCGGCCGTCCTCGACGCGGACGTCGCCGCGGAACCAGGGGGCGCCGGTGCCGTCGAGGATGCGGGCGCCACGGATCAGCACGCGGGGATTCACGGGGTTCGTGTCGCTCATCACGTCACCTTCTGGAGCCGGGGGTCGAGCGCGTCGCGCAGCCCGTCGCCGACGATCTGCAAGGCCAGCACCGTCACCACGATGGCGAGGCCGGGGAACAGCACCAGCCAGTCGGCCTGCTGGAAATACTGCTGGGCGCCGGCGATCATGTTGCCCCAGGTGGGTGTGGTCGGCGGCACGCCGACGCCCAGGAAGGACAGCGCCGCCTCGGTCAGGATGGCGTAGGCGAAGATGAAGGTGGCCTGGACGACCAGCGGCGACATCAGGTTGGGCAGGATGTGCAGGAAGACGATGCGCGGGGTCGAGGCGCCGAGCGCGGTCGCCGCCTCGACATAGGGCATCTCGCGCACCACCAGGGCGGCGGCGCGGACCACGCGGGCGACGCGCGGGGTGTAGACGATGCCGAGCGCCAGAACGACGTTGAACAGCGACGGGCCGAGCGCCGCCATGAAGGCGATGGCGAGCAGGATGTCGGGGAAGGCCATCAGCGCGTCGGTCAGCCGCATCAGCACGCCGTCCAGCGGGCGGACGTAGCCGGCGAGCAGCCCGATCAGCGTGCCGAACACCGCCGCCACCACGACCACCAGCAGCCCGACCAGCAGCGAGAGCTGGGCGCCCTGCATGATGCGGGACATCACGTCGCGGCCGAACTCGTCGGTCCCGAACCAGTGGGCGGCCGACGGCGGCTTCATCCGGCTGAGGATGTCCATCTTCATCGGGTCGTAGGGCATGATCCAGGCGGCCGAGGCGGCGACCGCCAGGATGGCGGCGAGCAGCACCAGGGCGACGACGACCAGCGGCCGGCGCAGCAGCTGGCGCAGGATCAGCGCGGCCGGGGAGCGGCCGGGCGCCTTGGGCGCGGACGGCGCCGGGCTGGCGGAGGCGGCGGGAAGGCTTGCCATGGCTGCCCCTTTCTCAATAACGGACCCTGGGGTCGACCACGGCGTAGAGCAGGTCGACCGACAGGTTGATGAGCACGTAGATGGCCGAGACCACCAGCAGGGCGCCCTGGATCACCGGATAGTCGCGGCGCAGCACGGCCGAGACGATCAGGTTGCCGACGCCGGGCAGGCCGAAGACGGTCTCGGTCACGATGGCGCCGGCGATCATGACGGCGGCGGTCAGGCCGATGACGGTGAGGATCGGGATCATCGCGTTGCGCAGCGCGTGCTTCAGCACGACGACCATCGGCGACAGCCCCTTGGCCCGCGCGGTGCGCACGTAGTCGTCGCCGAGCACGTCCAGCATGCTGGTCCGGGTGAAGCGCAGGATCAGCGCCGAATTGGGGATGCCGAGCGCGATGGCGGGCAGCACCAGATGGTGCAGCCGCTCGGCAAAGCTGGCGTCGGGCGGGCCGTAGCCGGCGACCGGGAACCAGGGAAGATCGACCGCCAGATACTTGATCAGCGTCAGGCCGATCCAGAAGCTCGGCACGCTGGCCGCCAGCATGGCGAGCCCGATGGAGGCCTGGTCGATCCAGCGCCCGCGCATCGCCGCCGACAGGATGCCGACCGGCACGCCGATGACCACGGCGATGCCGACCGACATCAGCGTCAGCATGGCGGTCAGCTCCGACCGCTCGGCCAGCGCCTGGGCAACCGGCCGGTTGAGGAAGATCGACTCCCCCAGATCGAGGCGGGCGATCTGCTGGAGGTAGATCAGGAACTGGCCGAGCAGCGGCTGGTCGAGCCCGAGCCGGCCGCGCAGGGCGGCGATGTCCTCCGGCGTGGCGGAGGATCCGAGCATGACCGCGGCCGGATCGCCCGGCACGACGCGGGCGATCACGAAGACCACCGCCGCGACGATCAGCATGACCACCATCATTCCGGCAAGCCGGCGCACGATGTAGACGAACATGGGTGTGATCCCGGCCCGTGTTGTTGCTCCCGCTCCCGTCACGGGAGAGGGCATGGAACCGACGGCCGCAGGCCGGACGAGCGCCGAAGGCGATCGTAGGTGGAATGCGGTCGCGAGACTTGCGAGCGACCTCGGGGCCCATGCGTCAGCATGGGAAGGGTGAGGGGCTATCGGGCGTGGTACGGACTCCATGTTCCGATAGCCCCTCACCCTCCCCACGGCCTCGCGGCCGTGGGTCCCCTCCCTCTCCCGGGACGGGAGAGGGCTTTTCTCAAAGCGTCAGTTCGACAGCTCGGCGTTCCAGAAGAACGGCCAGGGCGACGGCGTGTAGTTCTTCAGCTTGTCGCTGGCGGCGGCCAGATTGTAGAAGTCGCCGACCTTGATGCTCGGCACCTCGCTGTAGAAGAGCTTCTGCAACTCCACCCACTTGCCCTTGCGGGCGGCGGCGTCGGGCTCGCGGTTGAAGGCGGCGAGCGCCTCGCGCTTCTCGGGCGTGTCCCACCAGCCGGGGTAGCTGGGGTTCAGCACGGTGATCAGCGACGGCTCCGGCACGAAGGTGTGGTAGGTGAAGAAGGCGTCCCACGCCTTCTCGTCGCCGCGCTTCTGCAACAGCGTCGCCCAGTCCAGCACCTGGAGATCCACCGTGTAGCCGGCCGCCTGCAACTGCGCCTGGGCGACCAGGCTCATCTTGTACAGGAAGTCGTACTGGGTGGAGGTCATGATGCGGATCGGCTCGCCCTTGTAGCCGGCGCTCTTGCGCAGCTCCGCCGCCTTCTTCGGGTTGTTCTCCGTGTAGGGCTTGGCGCTGGCGGCGTCAAAGAAGGGCGTGCCGGGGCTGTAGATCGAGCCCTCGGTCGCGAAGAAGGCCGGGTCGCCGAAGCCGGCCAGCATCATGTCGCCCGGCGTCAGGGCGGCCAGCACCGACTGGCGCAGCGTCTGGTTGGCCAGCACGCCGGTCTTGCTGTTCATGATCATCAGCGGGAAGCCGAAGGGCTTCACGATCACCGGCTTGACGCTCGGCGAGTTCTTGAAGCGGCCGAGCATCTCGGCCGGCAGGCTGTCGGCGAACTGGTACTGGCCGGCCAGCATGCCGGCGACGCGGGTCGCGGCGTTGGGGACCGGCACGAAGCGGACCTCGCCGATCTTGGGCGCGCGCGTCCCGCCATAGCCGCTCGCCGGACCCTGCGGGGAGGCGTAGTTGTCGAAGCGGACCAGGCGGATGTGCTGGTCGGGCTTGTGCTCCAGCAGCTTGTAGGGGCCGGTGCCGATGAACTGCTTCAGCGGCGCGGCGCCGTCGATCTGGCCCTTCGGCACGATGGCGGCGGCGCCGTTGCTCATCGCCAGCAGCGCCAGCAGCGGCGTGAAGGATTCCTTCAGCGTGACGGTGACGGTCGAGGCGTCGGTGGCTTTGATGCTCTCGATCATCGGCGCGGTGGTCTTGCCGCGCGGCGACAGCTTGGTCCAGCGCTCCAGCGAGGCGACCACGTCCTCGGCGGTCATCGGGCTGCCGTCGTGGAAGGTGACGCCGCCGCGCAGCGGGAAGGCGTAGACCTTGCCGTCGGCCGAGACCGTCGGCTGGGCCGAGGCCAGCAGCGGCACGATCTTCCACTCGGCGTCGAAGGTGTAGAGCGTCTCGAAGACGTGCTGCGTGATGATGCTGACGAGGTCGGAGGTGACGCCGACCGGATCCAGCGTCGGCGGCTCGCCGATCGTCGCGACGGTGACGACGGACTGCGGCTGCTGCGCCAGGGCCGACCCGACGGTCGTGGTCAGCGCGCTGCCGATCAGGGCGGTGCCCAGCAGGGCGGTGTAGAGGCTGCGGGTGAACGGTTTCATGACGACTCCCCTCCGCGAATGGCCGGTCTCGTGCCGGTGCTGCGTGTCGTCCGGATTGCTCCCTGCGTTCCGTCGCGAGCGTCCCGCTTCGGCTGTTCGCTTTGTCCGATATTTCGGACATCGATCTTGTATTCCGGACAAGAGGACGGTATATCGGACAAAGAGCGCTGGCAAGGCGAAAGTTGGCGTGTTAAGCGATGTGTGCAGTCGCAACACGGTGACGCACACGGTATCGGGGTGGAGATGGACGGCATGGCGGATGTGAAGACGGGCGCGCGGGCGCGCGGGATCGACCGCGTCATCGCGCTGATGGAGCATCTGCACCGGCTGCGCACCCCGACGCGGATCGCCGACATCGCGCGCGACACCGGCACGCCGCGTTCCACCGTCTACGAGCTGGTGAACACGCTGGTCGAGGCACGCTGGCTGGAGCTGCGCGACGGCGACGGCACGGTCTATTTCGGGCCGGCCATGCATTATTACGGCAGCGACTATCTCGACAGCGTCGACCTGATCCGCAAGGCGCGCGGCGAGGTCACCCACCTGTCGGAATCGGTGGGCGAGACGGCGCAGTTCTGCATGCTGGACGGTGACAAGTACCTCGTCGTGCTGAACGAGCCGGGCCGGCGCATGTTCCGCCTCAGCTCCGAGATCGGCATCAAGGTGCCGATCCCCTGGACCGCCTCGGGCCGGCTGCTGGTCGATCACATGACGCCGCAGGAGATCCGCGCCTTCATCCCGGCGGAGGATTTCACCCTGCCGGACGGCCGCAAGATCGTCGAGGCGGAGTTCCTCCACGACATCGCCCAGGCGCGCGAGGCCGGCTTCGTCCGCACCACGGCGCTGGTCGACCGCTTCACCACCTGCATGGCCGCGCCGGTGCGCGATCCGGCCGGGCGCTGCATCGCGACGATCTGCTTCGTCGTGCCGGCCGACACCGAGGCCGACCAGCAGGCGATGATGATCGACGAGCTGAAGGCGAGCGCCGCGCGGCTGTCCGGCGCGCGCTGAACGCTGGTTGCCGGAAAATGCCCTCTCCCGCCCCGGGAGAGGGCGCAGAACCGACGGCCGCAGGCCGGACGAACGCCGAAGGCGATCGTAGGTGGCGCGCGGTCGCGAGACTTGCGAGCGACCTCGGGACCCGCCGCGAAGCGGTGGGGAGGGTGAGGGGTGATCCAAGGATCAACCCGCCTGTTTCTCGGATACCCCCTCACCCTTCCCATGCTCCGCATGGGCCCCTTCCCTCTCCCGGGGCGGGAGAGGGAGCTTCAAGCCGCCAAAGTCGGCACCCGCACTCTACAGGCTCGGTCCATCCCGATTGTTCGCCTGATGCAGGCCGAAACGGCGGTGTCCATTCGTCCAACGCCTCCCGCGGTTGACTCTCATGCGGACTTTTTAATCCCCCGGCGGCACCCCTTCGCCGCCGCCGGACGAGCCATGCTTTGGGCGCAGATCGGTCCGGCCCTCCGTACAATTCCCGACGCAACAGTCGCTTGACAGAACCATTTCCCGGCCCCTAAGTTCTTTCCATACAACGGAATGAGATTCCGTTAATCGGAATATTAAACGGAGGACGGCGTGGACAGGCAAGGCTGGATCGTGGTGGAGGATGGCGCCCGCCTGCACCATGTCGAGCGCGTCACCGGCGCTCCCGACGCCCCCCTCGGCGCGGCCGCCGGGCCGGTCATCCTGCTGCATTCGCTCTTCTTCAGCGGCGCCATGTTCGACGATCTGCTCGACCGGCTGCCGGCCGGCCTGCGCTGCGTCCGCCCCGACCACCGGGGGCAGGGGCGCAGCGAGACGGGCCGCCACGCGCCGAGCATCGAGCGGCTGGCCGACGACACCATCGCCCTGATCAAGGCGCTCGGCGGCGGGCCCGCCCACCTCGTCGGCAGCTCGATGGGCGGCTACGTCGCGCTCGCCGTGCTGCGGCGCCGGCCCGAGCTGGTGGCGAGCGCCGTCCTCTCCTGCTGCACCTCGCAGCCCGAAATCCAGGTCGAGCGCTTCGCCGCGCTGGAGAACGCCCTGCGCAGCAAGGGTGCCGCCGCGCTGGTCGACGCGATCGCCGCCACCATGTTCGGCTCCCGCTTCATCGCCGACGACGGCGAAGGCTTGCAGCGCTGGCGCGCGGCCTTCGCCGAGGTCGACGACCGCATCGCCGACGCCGTTCACGGCGTCGCCGGCCGGACCTCCTTCGTCGAGAGCCTCTCCGCCATCCAAGCGCCGCTCCAGCTCGTCAGCGGCGCGCTCGACGCCGCCAAGCGGCCCGAGGACATGCAGTTCATCGCCGACCGGGTGCCCGGCAGCCGGCATGTGACCCTGGAGCAGTCCGGTCACACCCCGCCCGTCGAGGACCCCGACGCCTTCGCCGCGATCCTGCGGCGCTTCTGGACCGACATCGGGCTCGTCCCCGCCGCCTGAAACGGCCACGGACAAGCCCCCCGTTTCGCCGCTTTCCATTCAACACGGCCATTCAACACGGAAAGATGCCTTCCATGCCTTCTGATCCAGCCGTGGCCCCGACCTCGGGCGCCGCGTTCGGGGAGGACGCTCTCCCGTTCCGCGACCTCCAGGCCGCGCCTCCCGCCCAGTTCGAGATCGTCGACGGCGCCGTCATGCTCAAGGGCAGCCTCTGCCGCTCGTCCGGCTCCAAGGCGTTCCCGGCCCGCCGCGTCTGCCTGGACACCGGCGCCACCGACATGGAGCCGATCCTCATCGGCCCGCGCGGCTCGCTCTACTCCTTCTCGACCGTCCACGTCTCGTCGGCCCGGCCGACCCCCTACTCGATCGGCTACGTCGATTTCGAGAACGGCGTGCGCGTGCTGGCGCAGGTCGATGTCCCGGCCGGCGCGACGCTGGCCTGCGACACCCCGGTCGAGCTACGCGCCGAGGGCGACCGCTGGTTCGTGGTTCCCGTGGATGGAAAGGGTCTGGAGCAATGAGCGAAGCCTACATCGTCGGCGCCGCGATGATCCCGATGGGGAAGCATCGCGAGTCCAGCTACTCCGGTCTGGCGATCCCGGCCGTCCTCAACGCTCTGCGCTCGGCCGGCATCACGCCGAAGGACGTCCAGGGCGTCGTCTGCGGCCACGCCTTCGGCGGCATGCTGACCGGCCAGCGCATCGTCAAGGAGATCGGCATCGGCGGCGTTCCGGTCATGAACGTCGACAACGCCTGCTCGGGCGGCGCCACCGCGCTGCACCTTGCGGTCAAGGAGATCGCCGCCGGCCGCCACGACGTCATGCTGGTGATCGGCGTCGACAAGCTGACCCAGTTCGGCGGCGGCACCCTGCCGCTGGTCGCCGAGGATCCCGAAGTCCAGCAGGGCATGGTCATGCCGGCCCTCTACGCCATGCGCGCCCGCCGCTTCCTGCACGAGCGCGACGCGACCACCGCCGATCTGGCCGGCGTCAGCGTCAAGGCGCGCCGCCACGGCGTGAAGAACCCCTACGCCCAGTTCCGCAGCGAGGTGACGGTGGACGAGGTCCTCGCCTCCCGCTTCATCGCCGAGCCGCTGACGCTGATGCAGTGCTGCCCGACCGGCGACGGCGCCGCCGCGGTGGTCGTGGTGTCCGAGGCCGGCCGCAAGAAGCTCGGCCTGCCGGCGGTGCGCGTCGCCGCCTCGATCCTGCATTCGGGTTCGGCGACCGCCGGTTTCCGCAACATGCTGCGGCCGGAGATCACCTACCACTCGGCCCAGGACGCCTACGAGGCGGCCGGCATCGGCCCGCAGGACGTCGACGTCGTCGAACTGCACGACGCCTTCACCATCGCCGAACTGGTCTATTACGAGGCGCTCGGCCTCTGCGCCCCCGGCGAGGCGGCCGGCTTCCTGCGCGCCGGCAAGTCGACCTACGGCGGCGACGTCGTGGTCAACCCGAGCGGCGGCCTGCTCTCCAAGGGCCACCCGGTCGGCGCCAGCGGCGTCGCCCAGGCGGTGGAGCTCTACTGGCAGCTCACCGGCCAGGCCGGCGCCCGCCAGGTCGAGGGCGCCCGCGTCGCGCTCGCCCATGTGACGGGCGGCGGCATCGCCGGCCTCGACCACGGCGCCTGCACGGTCCACCTGCTCCAGGCGGTGCAGTGATGGCCCCCCCTCCCGCATCCGACCAGACCAAGACGGCCGGTGACTCGGCTCCCGCCCCCGGCGGGGCGGCCGGCACCGGCACGGTCAGCCGCGCGCTGATGCTCCTGTCGGTCCTGGCCGACGCGGGAGGGGAGGTGACGGTCAAGTACGTCTCCGACACCATGCAGCTCTCGCCCTCGACCGCCCACCGCCTGCTTCAGCTCATGAAGGACGAAGGGTATGTCGAGGCGGTGCCGCGCAACCGCACCTACGTCGTCGGCCCGGCCTTCTACCGGGTCGCGGCGAAGGTGGTCGGCTCGGTGTCGCCCGTCACCATGGCCCAGCCGGTCGTCGAGGCGCTGGCCCAGCGCTTCGACGAGACGGTGCTGTTCGGCCTCTACCTGCGCACCGAGCAGGCGATGAGCTTCTCGGCCCGCGCCGACGGCAGCCAGCGCCTGCGCTACCAGATCGACATCGACAAGCCGCTGTCGCTGGTGTGGGGCGCCTCGGGGAAGGCCATCATGGCCCATCTCCCCAAGGAGACCATCGCCGCCATCCTCGCCAAGGAGGGGCCGTCGCCGGCCACCGGCGCGCCGGTGCCGGCCGCCGACGCGCTGGCGGTGGAACTGGCCGCCATCCGCGCCCGCGGCTTCGCCGTGTCGGAGAGCGAGAAGCTGCCCGACGCGCGCGGCGTCGCCGCCCCGGTGTTCGGCGCCAGCGGTGTGTGCGGCTGCCTCTGCCTGACCTCGCCCAAGCAGCGCATCGCGAGCCTGTCGATCGACGCGATCGGCGGCGAGATCGCCCGCGCCGCCCACGACCTTTCCCGCACCCTTGGAGCCTCGACATGAGCGAGCCGCAAGCCACGGCGAAACCCCTCGCCGGCTATCGCGTCGTCGATCTCACCACCTTCCTGTCCGGCCCCTTCTGCACCCAGATCCTCGCCGACCTCGGCGCCGACGTGGTCAAGATCGAGACGCCGCAGGGCGATTCGAGCCGCGCCATCCCGCCGCACTTCGTCGGCGACGACAGCGCCTACTATCTCGGCATCAACCGGAGCAAGCGCAGCCTCGCCGTCGACATGAAGCAGCCCGACGGGCTGGCCCTGGTCCTGCGGCTGATCGCCACCGCCGACGTGGTGGTCGAGAACTACCGGCCGGGCGTGGCCGCCCGCCTCGGGCTCGACATCGCGGCGCTGCGCACCGAGCGTCCGGGCCTGATCTGGGCCTCGATCAGCGGCTTCGGCCAGACCGGGCCGTGGCGCGACAAGCCGGCCTACGACATGATCGTCCAGGCGCTGTCCGGCGTCATGAGCCTGACCGGCGAGCCCGGCCGCCCGGCCGTCCGCCTCGGCATCCCGGCGGGCGACATGGTCGCCGGCATGTACGCGACGATCGCCATCAACGCAGCGCTGGCCGAGCGCGAGCGCAGCGGGCAGGGCCGGGTGATCGACGTCTCGATGCTCGACTGCCAGCTCGCCATGCTGTCCTACCAGAGCACCTACGCGCTGGTCGCCGGCACGGTTCCGCAGCCGCAGGGAGCCCGCCACGACAGCATCCCGACCTACCGCTCCTTCGTGGCGCGCGACGGCCGCGAACTGGTCGTCACCGCCAACACCGAGCGCATGTGGGAAGGGCTCTGCCAGGGGCTCGACCGCGCGGCGTTGCTGTCCGACCCGCGCTTCGCCACCGCCAAGCTGCGCCTCGCCAACCGCGAGGCCCTGTGGCCGCTGCTGGAGGAGGCCTTCCTCGCCCGCGACGCCGCCGACTGGATCGCCCCGCTCGACGCCAGGGGCGTGCCGGTCGCGCTGATCAAGACGGTGCCGGAGGCGCTGTCCGACGCGCGCGGGCATGGGCGCGGCATGATCCTGCCGTTGACCGACGCCGCCGGCACGTCGATCGACGTGGTCGGCAACCCGATCAAGTTCGTCGACGAGACCGGGCTGGCGGACGACCCCGCCAGCTACCCGCCGGTGCTCGGCGCCGACGCCGAAAGCGTGCTCGACCAGTGGCTGGGGCTCGGCTCGGCCGATGTCCGCAAGCTGTTCGACGCCAAGACCCTGGTTCGCCGCACTCCTGTCCAGGACAACCGCGATGTCGCTTGATTTCTCCAGCAGCATGAAGGGCCGCGTCGCGGTCGTCACCGGCGGGGCCGCCGGCATCGGTCAGGCGGTCGCCGCCGAACTGACGCGCCAGGGTTGCATTGTCGGTGCCGTCGACCGCGGCGCCGACGGCGTGCCGGACGGCGTCACCCCGCTGGTCGCCGACGTGCGCGACCAGGGCGCGCTGAACGCTGCCATCGGCGGCTTCGGCGAGCGCCACGGCCGCATCGACTTCCTGGTGAACAACGCCGGCGTCAGCTTCGTCGGCACCATCGAGGACGGCAGCGAGGAGGATTGGGCCCGCCTGTTCGACATCAACGTGATGGGGCAGATGCGTTCGACGCGGGCGGCGCTTCCGCATCTGCGCAAGTCGGACGCCGGCGCCATCGTCAACATGTCGTCCTGCACGGCGATGAACGGCCTGCGCCAGCGCGCGCTCTATTCGGCGACCAAGGGCGCCGTGCAGTCGATGACCATGGCGATGGCCGCCGACCTGATCGCCGAGGGCATCCGCGTCAACTGCGTCGCCCCCGGCACGGTCGACACCCCCTTCATGGCCGAGCTGGCGGCGCGCGCCCCCGATCCCGCCGCCAAGCGCGCCGAGTTCGCGGCGCGCCAGCCGAGCGGCCTGATGGTCGATCCGCTGGAGGTGGCGCTGGCCGTCGTCTTCCTGCTGCGCCCCGGCGCGAATGGCAGCGTCGGCACCTGCCTCACCATCGATGGCGGCATGGCCGCCCTGCGCGTTCCGCCGCGCCCCGTGACTCAACCCTGATTGCATACTCGGATAATCATGGCGCAAGCCGATCCGACCTCCAAGGAGCGTGTTATGGACTTCAACGGTAAGACCGTCATCATCACCGGCGCCGGTCAGGGCATCGGCCGCGCCTACGCCCAGGCCTTCGCCGCCGCCGGCGGCGCCGTCGTCGTCGCCGATCTGAACGGCAAGCAGGCCGAGAGCGTCGCCGCCGAGATCACCACGGCCGGCGGCCGCGCCATCGCCGTGACGGTGGACGTCGCCGAGAAGACCAGCGTGGCCGCCATGGTCGAGACGACGCTGGCCGCCTTCGGCCGCATCGACGTGCTGATCAACAACGCCGCCATCTTCTCCACGCTGAAGATGAAGCCGTTCGAGGAGATCGACGCCGACGAGTGGGACCGCGTCATGGCGGTGAACGCGCGCGGCGTGTTCCTGTGCTGCCAGGCGGTCGCCGGGCCGATGCGCCAGGGCGGTTACGGCCGCATCGTCAACATCTCCTCCAGCGTCGTCGTCACCGGCCGCAAGCACTACGCCCACTACGTCGCCTCCAAGGGCGCCGTCGTGGCGCTGACCCGCGCACTGGCCACCGAGCTGGGCGAGGACGACATCACCGTCAACGCCATCAGCCCGCACGGCATCGTCACCGAGGTCCCGCGCGACACCATCAAGCCGGAGCAGTGGGACGCGATCATCTCGGCCCAGGCGCTCAAGCGCAAGGGCGACCCGAGCGACATGATCGGCGCGACCATGTTCCTCGCCTCCGACGCCGCCAAGTACATCACCGGCCAGACGCTGAACGTCGACGCCGGCCTCCGCTACAACTGATCCGTGGAAGGATGGCCAACATGACCGCCACCGACGCTTCCGTGATCGGCCGCCGCAGCGCGCGGCGCCACCGCATCGCCGTCATCGACGGCCCGAACATGTCCAACCTGGGCGCCCGCAGCAAGAAGGTCTACGGCGCCATCGGCTCGCTCGACGAGCTGAAGGCCTATGTCCGCGACTTCGGCGCCCGCATCGGCGTGGATGTGGAGAACTTCTCGTCGAACCACCAGGGCGACATCCTGGAGTTCATCCACGCCTCGGCCGACCGGGTCGACGGCTACATCATCAACCCGGCGGGCCTGACCACGGTCGGCGAGGGCGTGCGCCACGCGCTGGAGGACACCGGCCGTCCGACCGTCGAGGTGCATTTCGCCAACATCTCGGCCGGCGCCGGCGCCTCGCGCGGCCTTGGCGGCGGCTCGATCCGGTCGAGCTTCACCCACACGGCGACCGGCCTGTGCATGGGCCTGCGCCACTACAGCTACGTCGCGGCGCTGACCGGCCTGGTCCTGGCGCTCGACGACGAGGGTTTCCTCGGCGCCGACCTGCCGGCGCTCTGAGCGACACCCGAGCCGATCAAAATCAGCGAGAAAAACAGGAGGAACCCCCGATGATGACCCTTTCCCGTCGCGCCCTGATGCAGACCGCCGCCGTTGCCGGCGCCGCCACCATGCTGACGCGCCCGGCCCGCGCCGCCGAATACACCTTCAAGATCGCCAGCGACATCCCGGCGAGCCATCCCTGCAACGTCCGCGCCCAGGAAGCGGCCGACCGCATCCTCAAGGAGACCAACGGCCGCGTCGAGATCAAGCTGTTCCCGAACAACCAGCTCGGCAGCGGCCCGGACATGCTGAGCCAGCTGCGCTCCGGCGCGCTGGAGATGTTCATCTACTCGACCCAGCTGGTTGCCCCGCTGGTGCCGGCGACGGCGCTGCCCGGCATCGGCTTCGCCTTCAAGGACACCGACGCGGCGCTGGGCGCGCTCGACGGCGACCTCGGCGCCTATCTGCGCAAGCAGATGGAGAAGGTCGGGCTGATCGCCATGCCGCGCATCTGGACCAGCGGCTACCGTCAGGTCACCACCAGCACCAAGCCGATCGTCACCCCCGACGACCTGAACGGCCTGAAGATCCGCGTGCCGGCCAGCCCGATGTGGGTGTCGCTGTTCAAGGGCTTCGGCGCCGCCCCGACGGCGATCAACTTCGCGGAGCTCTACACCGCGTTGCAGACCAATCTGGTCAGCGGCCAGGAGAACCCGCTGGTCGTGCTGGAGACCAACCGTCTCTACGAGGTGCAGAAATTCTGCTCGATGACGAACCACATGTGGGACGGATACTGGGTGCTGGCCAACCGCCGCGTCTTCTCGTCGCTGCCGGCCGATCTCCAGGCCATCGTCACCAAGCATTTCGACGCCGCGGCGCTCGACCAGCGCGCCGACATGGCCAGTCAGTCGGCCAGCCTGCGCGAACAGCTCACCGCCAAGGGCCTGACCTTCAACGACATCGACATCGCGCCCTTCCGCAAGAAGCTCCAGGAGGCCGGCTACTTCGCCGAGTGGAAGCAGAAGTTCGGCGACGAGGCCTGGTCGGTGCTGGAGAAGTACACCGGCCCGCTGAGCTGATCCGAACGGTCCTTAGCTGACTGCCGACCCTCTGGGTTGCTGACTGCCGACCCTCTGGGTCGCTGACTGACGACGCGAGCGGCGCCCCCTTGGGGACGCCGCTCCCGCCCTCTCCCGAACCGGGGAACTGACCATGATGACATCCTCGTCCAAGGCGCCGCCCGGTCTCGCTCTCGCCGAGACGACGGGCCTGCCGCGGATTCTCACCCTCCTCGAAGCGGGACTGGGCAGGGTCGTCGAGACCGCCGCCGGCCTTCTCGTGCTTGCCGAAGTCGTGATCCTGCTGGCCGGCGTCGTGTCCCGCTACGTCTTCCACGCCCCGCTGGTGTGGTCGGACGAGCTGGCCTCCATCCTGTTCCTGTGGCTGGCCATGCTGGGCTCGGTGGTGGCGTTGCGCCGTGGCGAGCACATGCGCATGACCGCCATCGTCAACGCCGTCTCGCCGGGCGCCCGCGCCGTCTGCGAGGCGGTCGGGCTGGTGGCGGCGCTGGCCTTCCTGGCGCTGATCTTCCACCCCGCCTACGAATACGCCGCCGACGAGATCTACATCACCACCCCGGCGCTGGAGATCCCCAACGTCTGGCGCGCCGCCGCCCTGCCGGTCGGCGTCGGGCTGATGATCGTCGTCGCGGTTTCCCGCCTCCTGCGCCAGCCCGATTGGAAGCGCACCGCGCTGGCCGCCGCCGCCGTGGTCGCCGTCTGCGCCGCCGCCTACATGGCGCAGCCGGCGCTGAAGACGCTGGGCAACCTCAACCTCGTCGTCTTCTTCGTGATCTTCGTCGGCGCCACCGTGCTGGCCGGCGTGCCGATCGCCTTCTGCTTCGCGCTCGCCACCTTCGGCTATCTGGCGCTGACCACCTCGATGCCGCTGACCATCGTCGTCAGCCGCATGGACGAGGGCATGTCGCACCTGATCCTGCTGGCGGTGCCGCTGTTCGTCTTCCTCGGCGTGCTGATCGACATGACCGGCATGGGCTTCGCCATGGTGCGCTTCCTCGGCAACCTGCTGGGGCATGTGCGCGGCGGCCTGTCCTACGTGCTGGTCGGCGCCATGTACCTCGTCTCGGGCATTTCCGGATCGAAGGCCGCCGACATGGCCGCCATCGCCCCGGTGCTGGTGCCGGAGATGGAGAAGCGCGGCTCCAAGCGCGGCGACCTGCTGGCGCTGCTGTCGGCCACCGGCGCCCAGACCGAGACCATTCCGCCGTCGCTGGTGCTGATCACCGTCGGCTCGGTCACCGGCATCTCAATCGCGGCGCTGTTCGCCGGCGGCCTCGTGCCGGCGCTGGTGCTCGGCATCTGCCTCTGCTTCGTCATCTGGTACCGCCATCGCGGCCTGACGGGCATCACCGCCCCGAAGGTCGGGCTGCCGGAGATCGGCCGCTCGCTGCTGATCGCGCTGCCGGCCATCATCCTGCCCTTCCTGATCCGCGCCGCCGTCATCGAGGGTGTCGCGACCGCGACCGAAGTCTCGACGCTGGGCATCGTCTACGCCGTCGTCGTCGGCCTCCTCGTCTACCGCAAGTTCGACTGGCGGCGGATCGGGCCGATGCTGGCCGACACCGCGTCGCTGTCGGGGGCGATCCTGCTGATCATCGGCGGGGCGACGGCGATGGGCTGGGCGCTCACCCAGTCGGGCTTCTCGACCAGCCTCGCCAACTTCATGGGCTCGCTGCCCGGCGGCGCCACCACCTTCCTCGGCATCTCGCTGATCGCCTTCGTCATCCTCGGCAGCCTGCTGGAGGGCATCCCCGCCATCGTGCTGTTCGGGCCGCTGATGTTCCCCATCGCCAAGCAGCTCGGCATCCACGAGGTGCATTACGCGATGGTCGTGGTCATCGCCATGGGCATCGGCCTGTTCGCGCCGCCCTTCGGCGTCGGCTACTACGCGGCGGCGGCGATCGCCAAGATCAACCCGGACGAGGGCATGAAGCCGATGGTGGCCTACATCCTCGCCATGATCGTCGGCCTCGTCATCGTCACCCTGTTCCCGATCCTGTCGACCGGCTTCATTCCATGACCTCCACCGCGTCGGACAGCGGCCGCCATTCCGTCCGCGTCGGGGAGTTCCGGGTCACCGCGCTCAGCGACGGGCTGATCCGGGGCAACTTCGGTCTGGTCGCCGGCATCGACGCCGACGACGCCCGGCGGCAGGAGCTGTCCGCCGGGCGGCCGGAGACGCCGCTGATCAACGTCAACGCCTTCCTGATCGAGCGCGGCGACGCGGCGATCCTGGTCGACACCGGCTGCGGCGAGAGCTACGGCCCGGATCTCGGCCGGATCGAGGGGCATCTGGCGGCGCTCGGCGTCAGGCCCGAGGCGATCGGCACCGTGCTGCTGACCCACCTGCACGGCGACCACGCCAACGGCCTGCTGACCGCCGGCAAGCAAAGCCGCTTCCCCAACGCGACGCTGGTCATGCACGAGGCGGAGCCGGCCTTCTGGCGCGACGACGCGCTGGTCGCGGCGGCCCCGCCGCGCGCGGTGGCGGCGGTGACGACGGCGCGGGCGGTGCTCGACCTCCACCGCGACCGGCTTGAGTTCGCGGTCGAGGGCGAGGTGCTGCCCGGCCTGCATCTGGTGGCGGAGCCCGGCCACACGCCCGGCCATTGCGGCTGGCTGGTGGAATCCGGCGGCGAGCAGCTGCTGATCTGGGGCGACATCGTCCATCTGCCGGGCATCCAGTTCGCCCGGCCGGAGGCGGGAATGATCTTCGACGTGGACCGCGACAGCGCGGAGGCGACCCGCCGCCGCCTGTTCGACCGCGCCGCCGCCGACCGCCTGCTGGTCGCCGGCATGCATCTCGACTTCCCCGCCTTCGGCGTCGTCGAGCGGCTGGCGGGCGGGGCGGGGCCGGACGGGTACCGCTTCGAGCTGACCTGAACGGCGGAAACCGGGATGCGGAAAGGGGAGCGACGGTCACGCCGTCGCTCCCCTTCGTCGTTTTTGGACCGCCGCCCTTTCCCTTCCGTCATGACCGGGCTTGTCCCGGTCATCCACGCGCAAGCTTTTCCCATGGTTTGCGGCCGTGGATGCCCGGCCCAGGGCCGGGCATGACGGGAATGGGGCTTTCCGGATCCTTCACGCCGCCGGGTTGCGGGGGACGGTCTGGATGACCTCGAAGCCCTCGAACTCCGGGTGGCCGAGGTAGAGCGGCTTGGAGGAGCCGGCGCCGCCATGGGCGCTGCGGAACGCCTCCGACCGCGTCCAGTCGAGGAAGTTCTGCTCCGATTCCCAGACCGTGTGCGAGGAGTAGAGCCGGTGATCCTCCCGGTTCGGGCCGCGCAGCATGTGGAACTCGACGAAGCCCGGCACCTTGTGCAGATGCACCTCGCGGTTCAGCCAGACGGCCTCGAAGTCGCTTTCCGCCCCGTGCCGGACCTTGAAGCGGTTCATCGCGATGTACATGGCGTCGATCCTTGTTCCTGGGGAAATTCCGTCGGGTGCAGGATAGGTCCGCCGCCCGGCTTCGGCAATCTCAGGCGGCGGGTGTCTCGGCCGGCGCCTCGGATGCCTCCGCCCCGAGCGGCGAGTGCAGGGTGAAATGGAAGGCCGCCCCCTCGCCGACGGCGCCCTCGGCCCAGATGCGCCCGCCGTGGCGGTGGATGATGCGCTGGGTGGTGGCGAGGCCGACGCCGGTCCCTTCGAACTCGGTGGCCGAGTGCAGTCGCTGGAAGGGGGCGAAGATGCGGTCGACCTGCGTGGGGTCGAATCCGGCGCCGTCGTCCCGCACCGTGTAGATTGTGGCTTCTCCGTCGTCCCCGGGCCCGGCGGCGGAGAAGGCGATGGTCGCCCGCGGCTTGCGCGACGAGTATTTCCACGCGTTGCCGAGCAGGTTCTCCAGCGCCGCCCGCACGAGCTGCCGGTCGCAGGCCGCCGTCACCCCCTCCTGGATGTCAAAGACGACCTCGCGCCCGGCGTCCCGTTCCCGCAGCCCGGCGGCGATCTCGGCGACCAGCGCGCTGAGATCGACCGGCTCGCGGCCGATCTCGCCCCGGCTGACCTTGGCGAGCCGCAGCAGATCCTCGATGAGCTGCCCCATCCGCCCGGCCGCCCCCCGGATGGCGCCGAGCAGATAGGCGCCGTCGGCGTCCAGCGTCGCCGCGTGGTCGCGCGCCAGGATGTCGCCGAAGGCCGTGATGGTGCGCAGCGGCGCCTGGAGATCGTGCGACACCGAATAGCTGAAGGCCTCCAGCTCCTTGTTGGCGCGCTCCAGCTCGGCCGACAGCGCCGCCCGCGTCTGGGCGAGCCGCTGAGCGGCGCGCGCCTCCACCGCCTCGCGCGCCTTCTCCGCCAGCTCCTCGCCGACGCGGCGGTTTTCGTCCTCGAAGTATTTCCGGCGGATCTGGGCGCGCAGCCGGGCGTGGATCAGCTCGAAGTCGCTCGACTTGACGATGTAGTCGTCGGCCCCGGCGTTGAAGGCGGACACCATGGTGTCGCTGTCCTCGCAGGAGGTCAGCATGATCAGCGGGATGTCGCGCCACGCCAGCGTGTTCTTGATGCGCCGGCAGGCGTCCTGCCCCGATATCCCCGGCATGATCAGGTCGAGCAGGACGCAGTCGACGTGCTGGGCCGCCAGCAGGGTCAGCGCCTCCTCGCCGGAGGAGGCGAGGATCACCTCGTAGCCGTTCTGGCGGATGCGGGCGCCGAGCTCCTGGAGGTAGCTCGGGCTGTCGTCCACCGCCAGCACCCGTTTCGGCCCGAACAGGCTGCTCAGCTCCGGCCCGGCGGTGGCGGTGGGGCCGACCGCGCGCAGCATCGCCTCCAGCCGCGACAGGATGACCGCGACCGGCTCGCCCTTGTTGAGGAACATGTCGGCGCCGGCCTCCAGCGCCACCACCTCGAAATGGGCGGAGTCGGCGGCGGTCAGCAGCAGGCAGGGAGTGCGCCGCAACGCCGCGTCCAGCTTCAGCCGGCGGATCACCGCCATGCCGTCGATGTCCGGCAGATGGGCGTCGACCACCACCGCGTCGGGCCGCGCGGCGGCGACCGAGCGCAGGCCGTCCTCGCCCGTCGGGGCGAGCAGCACGCGGTAGCCCGCCCCCCTCAGCGTCTGGCGGAAATGCTCGCGGAAGGTGGCACTGTCGTCGATGACCAGGACCAGCGGACGGGCGTCCGCCGCCGCCGAGCGCCGCCGGCGCAGCAGCTCCTCGACGCGCGAGACCACGTAGCCGCGGTCGTAGGGCTTGCCGACATAGTCATCGGCGCCGGTCCGCATGCCGCGCACCCGGTCGCTGACCTCGGCCTCGGTGGACAGCATCAGCACCGGCAGGTCGGCGGTCGCCGGGTCGGCGCGCAGCTCCCGCAGCAGCTCGATCCCGTCGCCGTCGGGCAGCAGCACGTCGAGCAGGACGGCGACGAACGCCCCGGTGGCGATGGCCGCCCGCGCGCTTTCGATCGTGGCGCGGGCCACGCAGGTCAATCCGGCCGCCTCCAGCGCCTCCTGGAGATCCATCCGGACCGTCAGGCTGTCGTCGACGATGAGGACGGGGCCGGTCATCGCCACGCTCCCCGTGGCGGCGACAGTCCGGCGAAGTCGCGTAAGGCCGGGGCGAAGGCGTCGAGCGGCAGCATGCGGTCCACCGCGCCCAGCCGCCACGCCTCCTGCGGCATCCCGAAGATCACCGAGGTCGCCTCGTCCTGGGCCAGCGTGGCGCCGCCGGCCTCGTGGATGGCCTGCATGCCGCGGGCGCCGTCCCGGCCCATGCCGGTCAGCAGGCAGGCGACGGTGCGGGCCCCCATCTCGCGCGCCACCGATTCGAACAGCACGTCCACCGACGGGCGGCAGGAATGGCGCTCGGCGTCGGCGGTCAGGCGCAGCCGGCCGTGATCGACCACCAGATGGCGGCCCGGCGGAGCGATCAGCACCACCGGCTGGCCGCGGCCGGGCAGGAGCTCGCCGTTCTCGGCGTAGCGGACGTGGATCGGCGAGTGGGAGTTCAGCCATTCGGCGAAGGCGGCGGCGAACAGCTCGCCGATGTGGATGACGATCAGGATCGGCAGCGGGAAGTCCGCCGGCAGGTTGCGCAGGATCTCCAGGATGGCCGCCGGTCCGCCGGTCGAGGCGCCGACGACGACCAGCGAGGGCCGGTCCGGCTCGGGCGGCGCCGGCAGGGCCGCCGGGGCGGCCGCGGGCGGGATCTGGCCCAACCCCAGCCGCAGGCGCGGGTGGGTGATGACCTTGATGCGGGACACCAGCTTGACGGCGGCGAGGAAGCCGCGCTCCCACACCCCGTCGAACGCGTCGCCGGTCGGCTTCTCCAGCACGTCGACCGCGCCGGCCGCCAGCGCGTCGTAGGTCTTGAACAGGTCGCCCCGGTTGCTGGAGGATGAGACGATCAGGATCGGCGTCGGGCGGTAGGCCATGACGTATTCGGTCACCGCCAGCCCGCTCATGGTCGGCAGCACGATGTCGAGCGTGATCACGTCGGGGCGCAGCTCCAGGCAGAGGTCGATCGCCTCCCGGCCGTCGCCGGCCTCGCCGACGACCTCGATGTCGGGGTCGGCGGCCAGCACCTCGGCGAGGTGGCGCCGGACGGTCAGGGAATCCTCGACGATCAGGGTGCGGAGCTTTGCCATGCCTGTTCCACCTGTGGCCCGTTCGGCCGGTTGCCGGCCGGGCGGCCGGAGATTGGACGGTCGCCCGCCGGAGCGCCGATCAGCTGGCGGATGCGCAGCAGCAGGCGGCCCTCGTCGAACTCGCTCTTGACGATGTAGTCCTGCGCGCCCGCTTCCTCCGCCGTCCGGCGGTCCCGGTCCGAGGACAGCGAGGTGACCATGATGGCCGGAACATGGCACAGGGCCGGATCGCGGCGGATGCGGCGGATGAACTCGTAGCCGTCGATGCCCGGCATCTCGACGTCGACGACGTACAGGGCGTGCCCGCCCGCCCGCGCCTTGTCGAGCCCTTCCTCGCCGGAGCTGGCGAGGTCGACGTCGTAGCCGGCGGTTTCCAGGATGCTGCGTTCGAGCATGCGGGTCGTCAGCGAATCGTCGACCACCAGCAGCCGGCGGCGTTCCGTCGGCCTGGCCGGCGGCGGGACGCCCCGGCCGTCGCGGGCCATCGCCACCAGCCCGGCGGGGTCGAGGACGAGGCGGGGGGTGCCGTCGGCGTCGAAGGAGGCGCCGGCGACCCAGGGAACGCTGCCGCAGGCCGCCGGCAGCCGCCGCATGACGACGGTGCCGGCGCCGAGCAGCCGGTCGACGCCGACCGCCGCCCGCGCGCCGTGCGCCTCGACCACCAGCAGGGTCGGCGCGGCCGCTGGAGCGTCCGGAAAGGGAGCGTCCGGAAAGGGGGCGTCGGGGAAGGCGGCGTCCGGTGACGGGGCTCCGCCGTCCGGCCAAAGCAGCGTCGGCAGATGCAGGCAGGGAAGCGCCTCGCCGTCGATCAGCAGGGCGTTGCCCGGCAGCGGCGACGCCGTGTCCCCGGCGGTTCCCTTCGCGGCGCGGCGCACCGCGTCGAGCGGGATGGAGACGGTGAGGGGGCCGGCGGCGACCTGGAGCACCGTCAGCGACGCCAGCGAGACGGGAACGCCGATCTCCACCACGGTTCCGCGCCCGACCTCGGTGCTGGCGGTCAGCCCGCCCTTGAGGCGCTGAACGGTGTCGTGGACGAGGTCGAGCCCGACGCCGCGCCCGGCCAGGGCGGTCACGCTGCGCGCCGTGGACAGGCCGCCGCGGAAGACCAGCGTCACCGCCTCCTCCAGGGTCATGGCGGCGACCGTCTCGACCGGCCGCGACGGGTCGCGCCGCAGCGCCGCCGCCCGGATGGCCGCCAGGTCGAGGCCGCGGCCGTCGTCGCTGCAGCGAAAGACGACCCGGTGGCCGCGCCGCTCGATCCGCAGCTCCACCAGCCCGGCCGCCGGCTTGCCGGCCGCCGCCCGGTCCTGCGGGGTTTCCAGCCCGTGGGCGACGGCGTTGCGGACGACCTGCACCAGCGCGTCGCGCAGCCCGTCGAGCACGTCGGCGTCCACCAGAACCTCGCCGCCGCCGGCGGTGAAGCGGACCGGCTTGCCGAGCTGTTCGGCCGCGTCCTGCACGGTGCGTTCCAGCGCCGGGACGATGGTCGCCGCCGGGATCAGGCGCAGCCGGCGGACGGCGTCGGTCGCCCGCCCGAGGTCGCGGGAGGTCCGCTCGACCGCCTGCCCGAGATCGTCGCGCAGCTCCCGCAGGGCGTCCCTCAGCCGCTCGGCGAGCGCCCGCACCCGCGCCGTCGAGGAGTCCGGCCCGCGCCCGTTGCCGTCCCGGTCCGGCGCCAGGGCGGCGGCCAGGCTGTCCGCGAGGGCCAGGCTCTCCCTGATCGCCCCGGCGCTCCGCCCGAGCGTCTCCAGCGAAACGCCGGCCTGGGCGACGCCGCCGAGGATGCCGTCGAGATCGTCGATGCCGATCCGCAGCGTGCGCAGCGGCTCCCCCGTCCCCGTTTCCACCCCCGTTCCCGTTCCCGTTCCCGTCCCCGGCCCCGTCCCGGCCCCTGTCCCCGGCGCCGGGGGGGAGGGGCGGGCGGCGGGCGATGGCCGGGGCGCCGATGGTCCGGTGGGGGGAGCTGGCGGGACGGCCGCGGCCGGGTCGTCGATCGCCCGCAGCCGCGCGGTCATCGCCTGGACCAGCGCGCGCAGCGCGGCGCAATCGTCGGGCTGGACCTGGGCCTCGCTCTCGCGGAAGGGAACCAGCAGATCCTCGACCCGGTGGGCGGTGTCGGCGATGTCGGTCTGCCGGACCACCCGCGCCGCGCCCTTCAGGGTGTGGGCGAGGCGCAGCATGACGCCGACCGGCTGGCGCGCCGGGACGCCCTGCTCCAGGGCGAGAATGCCCTGGTCCAGCCCGTCGATCAGCTCGCGGGCCTCGATGCGGAAGAACCGATAGGGGTCCTGCGCCATCCTCCGCTCACCCCTTGGCCTGGGTCTGGACGAGTTGGAGCAGCGTTTGCGACAGGCGGGCGAGGTCGGAGGCGGTCTGGACGGTCTGGAGGGCGCTCGTCTCGGCCTCCTTGCTGGCCTGGGCGACGTTCGCCGTGGCGATGTTGACCTGCTCGACGGCGGTGGACTGCTGCTTGGTGCTGAGCCCGATCTCCCGCGCCGCCTCCGTCGTGGTGCCGACCATCGACACGATGCGGCGGAAGCCCGACGCCAGCTCGCCGAACTGCCGGGTGCCGGTCTCCACCGTCTTGACGCCGTTCTCGGTCGCCATGATGGTGGTGTGGACGGCGGCGCGCACCTCCTCGATCAGGCCGCGGATCTCCTTGGTCGAGTTGCCGACGCGGTCGGCCAGCTTGCGGATCTCGTCGGCGACGGTGCCGAAGCGGCGCCCGGATTCGCCGGCCCCGGCCGCCTCGATGGTGGCGTTGATGGCGAGGATGTTGGTCTGCTCGGCCAGCTCGTTGATGATGTCGAGGATGCCGCCGATCTGCTGCGACTTCCGCCCGAGGTCGAGCATGTGGGAGACGATGAGGTCGACCTGCCGCTTGATGCCGCTGATCGCCTCCTGGGCCTGCTCCACCGTCTGGTTGCCGTTGTTGGCGTTGGCCGCGGTTTCCTCGGCGATGCGGGCGACCCGCTGGGCGCTCTCGGCGATCTGCTTGGAGGTGGCCAGCAGCTCCTGGACGGTGACGGTGATCTCGTTCATCGCCGTCGCCTGCTCGCGCGAGCCGCTGGCCTGCTGGCTGGCGGCGCTCTGCAACTCGGTGGAGGAGCTGCGGATGTGCTGGACGGCCGATCCGATCTGGCGCTTCAGCGCCCGCGTCAGGCCGAAGGCCAGGGCCGAGCCGGCCAGGATCGCCAGCGCGCCGAGGGCGGTCGCCAGCAGCGTCGCGGAGCGCGACCAGGCCACGGTTTCCCGCCAGTTGGCGTCGAGCAGCGTCTCCTGCCGCTGGGTGAAGGCGTCGATCGCGTTGCGGGTGTCGCGGGCCTTCGGGCGCAGGTCGGTCTGGAAGCTGGACGCGACGCTGTCGAGCGAGATGCCCGACTGGCGCAACTGCACGAAGCGCTGGACCTCGCTCCAATAGTCGGCCTCCCGGCGGACGATCGTGGCGAACGCCTCCTCGTCGGCCTGTCCGGAGATCAGGCCCTGCATCGGGGGCAGCAGGTCGAGGAACTCCTTGCGGGAGGCGGAGACGAAGGCCAGCGTCGCCTCGTCGGGCACCAGCAGATAGCCGCGCATGGCCGAGGTCGTCTTCTCCGTCGCCGAATCCATGTCCTTGGCCAGCATGACCAGCCGCGCGTGCACCGACAGGGTCTGTTCCGCCTTGTCGAGGACCGCCGTCAGGGTGACGGCGGTGGCGAGGCTGGTCAGCACCGTGACCATCACCATGCCGGCGAAGCCGAGCCCGATCTTCCGTCCAAAGCTCCAGGTGCGTTCCATCTGCGGCGTCCCTTCTTCAGGCCTTGCGGGTGTCCTGGGCCGTCGCGCGCAGGGCCGCGGCCAGCCGGGGGAGGTCGATGACCAGACGCGGCGGCTCCCCGTCCCGCCGCAGCACCTGCCGGACATGGGGGCGCGGCCCGGCGGAACCGGCCTCGTCCAGCGCCTCGCGGGCAACCGCCACATGCCCGTCGAAGCGGTCGAAGGCGAAGGCGAGCGGCTCCTCCCGCCCGTCGTCGCGGCCGGCGAGGGCGAACCAGCGCGGCGCGTCCGGCATCCTCTCCAGCCCGAGCAGCGCCGCCAGCCCGAAGACCGGAACCAGCCGGCCGCCGATGCCGGCCACCCCCAGCAGCCCGGCCCGCCCGCCGGGCAGCGGCACGACCGGCCGCGCCGCCTCCAGGCGCGCGAGGTCGCGGAGGGCGAGCGCGTAGGGCTCCGCGCCGAGGCGGATGGCGGCGAATTCCTCGGTTTGCGCGGCCGGGCTTTGCCGGGGCAGGGCGAAGGAGCGGTCGAAGGCGTCGCGCATCGCGCGGAGGGCGGAGCGGGCGGCGGCCGTCTCGGAATCGGGGTGGCCGGAATCGGAAGGGCGATCGCCGCTCATGCCGGCCTCCCCGTGGCGAGGAGTTCGGCGCGGCACAGCCGCAGCAGCGTTTCGCGGTTGAAGCCGCCGCCGAACAGCAGGATGCGGGACGCATCCTCGCGCTCCAGCAGGGTGATGGCCTGGCGGAAGGCGCGCCGCGCCGCATCGGGGCGCCGGCCGGCCCGCGCCAGCCGGCCCATGTGGACATGCGGCATCGCGAAGCCGGGGTCGAGGTAGGCGGCGGTCCGGGCATGCTCCCAGGCCGCGGCGGGGTCGCCGTCATGGTCGGCGCAGAGCGCGATCAAATAGTGGGCTCCGGCGTTGCGTCCGTCCTGCGCCAGCAGCCGGCGGCAGACCTCGCCGGCCGGCCGGACCGCGCTGCGCTGGGTCAGCGCCACCGCCAGCAGGAGCTGGGCGTCGGGATGGTCGCGGACGTCGGGCGGCAGGGCGTCCAGGGCCCGCACGGCGTCGTGATGGCGCTCCCGGTGCAGCAGGCTGCGGACGGCTTCGAGCTGCCGTGGGGCGGCGGGCCGGGCGGCGAGGGCGTCGGCGGCCGCGACGCCTGCCGGGGAGGGGGCGGGCCGTTCCGGCGGTTCCGCTTCATGGGGGGCAAGGGCCGCCAGCAGGGCGGTGATGCGGTCCGACGCCTTGGCGATCTCGTCCGGCCAGGAGGGGGCCGGCTCGCACGGGGGAGGCCCCGCCACGGCCGGCGGAAGCGGAAGGTCGGGGGGGCAGCCGCCTCCCGCCCCTCCCGCCCCTCCCGGCGCGGCCGGGCGGCGGTAGTAGAAGCTGTCGTGCGTGTGGCAGAGATCGAAATCCCCGCTGATTCCACGCAGGGTTTCCGCCGCGCCGAGGAACAGGAAGCCGCCGGGAGCCAGCGAGCGCGCCAGCCGGCCGACCACCGCGCGCATGGCCGGGACCGTGAAATACATCAGGACGTTTCGGCAGAAGATGATGTCGAAGCGGTGCTCCGCCCAGAAGGCCGGATCCTCGTCCATCAGGTTGCGGGTTTCGAAGGCGACCATCGCCCTGATCCTCGGGTCGAGATGGAGGGCGCGGCCGACGTTCCGGAAATGCCGGGCGCGCTGGTCCTCCGGCGTCGCCCGCAGCGCCCATTCGGAATAGACGCCGTGCCGCGCCCGTGCGATCTGCGCGGAGTCGATGTCGAGTCCGGTGACCGCGATGTCCCAATCCCCCCCGGCGAGGAGGGGGTGGATCCGCGCCGCCATGGCCAGGCTGTAGGGCTCCTCTCCGCTGGAGCAGCCGGCCGACAGGATGCGGAGCCGCCGGGAGCCGGCGGAGGATCGGGCGCGTTCGGTCAGCGCCACCTCGCTGAAGGCGGTGATCTGGTCGATGTGGCGGAAGAAATAGGTTTCGTTGACCGTCAGCCGCTCGGCCAGCGCCCGCAGCTCCGGATGGTCGGGCGGCGCCCGCTCGAGCAGGGCGAGGTAGGTTCCGGCGTCCGGGCAGCCGGCCGCCCAGGGCCGCGTCGACAGCAGGTCGGCGAACCGGTCGCGGCGTTCGTCGGCGAACGCCATCCCCAGGCGGCGCGCCAGGATGTCCCGCAGGCGCTCCGCCGCGTCGGAGTCGCGTCCGTCGCTGTCGGGGGCGCCGGTCTCGGTCATTCCGGTGCGTCGGGAAGCCGTCATGAGGGAAGGGCGTCCGTGTTGCGGGGCTCCGGCATGCCGCTCGCGGGTAGGGCGGCCGGAGTCCGGAGGGTGGCCGGAAGCAGGCGGGTGGCCTCCAGCACCATCAGCAGCGCGCCGTCGAGGGTGCCCAGCCGTCCCACCACGTCCATGGGCATGCCGGCGAGCAGCGGCGGCGCCGTCGTCAGGCTGCGCGCCTCCAGCCGCCGGACGCCGATCACGCGCTCGACCGCCAGGGCGACGCCGCCTTGGTCGTCCTGCCCCCCGGTCCGCAGCGTGACGAAGCGCCGCACGTCCCCGGTCGCCATGGAAGGGGCGGCCATGGTTCCGGCGGGACGGCCGAGCAGGGCCGACAGCACCACCACCGGGGTCGGGACGCCGCGAATGACCGACAGTCCCGCAACGAAGTCGGGACAGCCTTGCAGCCGCTCGATTGCCATGGGCCTCATTGTTTCCACGACACTCATGAGTGGCACCGCGCACAGCGTTTCGCCGGTACCGATCAGAAGGCTTTGAACCGTTTCGGGCGAGAGTGCGGCCATGCGGCAATGCCCTCGTTATTTCTGAGGGAATTAAAATTGCGCGACGGCCTATTATCCCTATGGCAGGCTATCAGGTAAACGTTAAATATAGATTGTGAATCATGCTTTGCTCATCGTACCGTTGTCTCGTTGCAGCCCTTTCCGCATCGCATATGTCATAAGATGTCTCGTTAGGCGTTTTGTCGGGGATAAAATATGACCAATGTCAGGGCGAAAGCTGGTTGTCCTGAAACCGCTGCCGGACTCGATTCGGGCGTTGATCAACCGCAGGACCTACACACGCATGCGATTATTGCGTGTGACAAGAATGAAACGTTGCGGTCATGGTCCGATGCCGCGCGACGCCTCTGCGGCTACGAGGCGCGGGAGATCCAGGGGCGGCCGCTGTCGCTGCTGCTCCCCTCCCGGGCGGAGGGGGCGGACACCGGGGCGGAGCCGCTGCGCCTCATGATGGAGCGGGCGCTGCGGGACGGTTTCTGCCAGGGCATGGCCGCCTTCCGCCACAAGGACGGAAGCACCCTCCTGCGCCCGGCGCTGGTCACGCCGACGCGCGGCGAGGCCGGCGAGGCGACGGGCTTTCTGATCGCCGCCGCCCCGTTCGACATCGCCGCCGCCCAGGAGACGATCCAGGCGCTGCGCACCAGGGTGAAGGTGTTCGACGCGCTGAATCAGGCCAAGGACCGTTTCCTCGGCCGTCTGCTGCACGACATCCGCACGCCGGTCGGCGGCATCACCGGCTTCGCCGCCACCCTGCTGATGCGGCTGCCGGGCCCGCTGACCGCCGACCAGGAGCGGCAGATCGGCATCATCGAGACCTGCGCCCAGGAGCTTCTGACCCAGATCAACGGCCTGCCGGACGCCCTGCGCATCGAGACCGGCACCATCGAGCCGCGGCTCTGCCGGGTGTCCTGCCGGGCGGTGGTGCAGGAGGTGGCGCGGGAATGGCGGGACGCGGCCCGCTCCAAGGGGCTGACCTTCGAAACCGCGATCCCGGATGGCGAGGTGGTGCTGCGGACCGACCCCCGGATCCTCGAGATGATCCTGAGCCGTCTGGTCGCCAACGCGGTTCTCCACACCGAGCGCGGCGGGGTCTCGGTGTCCTGCGACCGGCCCGCCGCCGGGCAGCGCGAGGTCGCCATCCGCATCGCCGACACCGGCCCCGGCCTGTCCGCCGAGGATCAGGGCAAGCTGTTCCAGCCTTTCACGCAGCTGGTGTCGACCGCGCCGCGCACCCGGCGCGGGCCTGGGCTCGGCCTCTATCAGGCGCGGCGGCTGGCCGGTCTGGTCGATGGCCGCGTGCTGTGCGACAGCGCCCTGGGGCGGGGCAGCGTTTTCAGTCTCGTTCTACCGTTTGGGGGCGATCATGGCGCGCATCCTGGTGATTGACGACAACCCGGACAACATGGAGCTGATGACCTATCTGCTGCGTGCGGCCGGCCATCAGACCTTGCGGGCCGCCGACGGAATCGCCGGCCTGGAGGCGGCGACCGGCCAATCCGCCGACCAGCCGGTGGATCTCATCGTCTGCGATTCCCACCTTCCGGGGATGGACGGTTCCGCGGTGGTCCGCCGCCTGAAGGCGGATCCGGAACGCTCCGCCATTCCGGTCCTGGTGGCCACGGCGTCGCGCGGCGGCGACGACGTGGCGAGGCTTCTGGCCGACGGCTTCGACGGGTTCATCGCCAAGCCCATCGTGCCGGCGGATTTCCTGCGACGGATCGAGCAGTTCCTGCCCGCCATGGCGTGAAGGGGGCGGGGCGGAGGGCGTGTTGGGGGAGCGCTGGGGATGGCCCGGATTCTGGTGGTCGACGACCACATCGTCAATCGTGAGTTCCTGTCGGTCCTGCTTGGCTACGCCGGTCACGAGGTGTTGTGCGCCGCCGATGGCGCCGAGGGGCTGGCCCTGACCCTCGCGCACGGCCCCGAGCTGGTCATCTCCGACGTGCTGATGCCGGGGATGGGCGGGGTCGATTTCGCGCTCGCCCTGCGCGCCGACCCGCGCACGACGGCCCTGCCGGTCATCTTCTACACCACCACCTACCGGCTGACCGAGGCCTACGCGCTGGCGGCGAGCTGCGGCGTGACCATGGTGCTCGCCAAGCCGTCCGACCCCAAGACCATCCTGGCGACCGTCGCGCGGGCGCTCGGGCTCGACGAGCGGCGCCAGCCGGCCGTGACCATGCCGGGGACCGCCCCCGCCCCCGGCTACCTGAAGGAGCTTGCCGACCTCCAGGGCCGCATGAAGGACGCGCTCGACCGCGGGCTGGCCGAGTATGGCGAGACGCTGGACGGCCCGGCGCAGGGGCGGCGGCCCGATCCGCCCTTCGAGGCGGTGCAGGGGATGAGCATGCGGCTGTTCGCCCTGCTCGAGCTGGCTCTGGCCCTGCCGGGCGAGAGCGAGCGGCCGCAGCTGCTGCGGCTGTTCTGCCGGGCCGCCCAGGACATCATGGATTGCCGGTACGTGGTGATCGGCTTCCTCGACCGCGAGGGGCGGGTGATCGCCGACTGGTGCAACCGCGGGCTTTCCGACGAGGGCGCGGTCCGTCTCGCCAGCCTGGACTGGCGGACCAGCTTCCTGCGCGGCGTGCTGGTCGACGGCGAACGCCACCGCGACCGGGGCCGGGCCGGCCGGCCGGTGACCGACGTCCTGCCGGGTGTGCATGGCCCGGCGAACGGCATCCTGGTGATCCCGGTCCGCTCGGCGACGACGGCGCCGGGCCTGCTCTACCTCGCCGACAAGGTGGGGGGCGAGGGTTTCAGCGAGGAGGACGAGATGTTCGCGGTCATGCTGGCCGCGCAACTGTCGCTCGTCCATGGCGGGCTGGCCCAGCATGAGGAGGTGCGGCGCCACGCCGCCCAGCTCGAGATCGAGGTGGTCGAGCGCGGCCGGCAGGGCGAGCGTCTCGCCCGCCTCACCCGCCTCTACGCGGTGCTGAGCGGCATCAATTCGCTGATCGTCCGCACCCTCGACCGCGACTGCCTGTTCCGCGAGGTCTGCCGCATCGCCGTCGTCGAGGGCGGCTTCCGCTGCGCCTGGGTCGGAACCTTCGACCCCGCCACGCGGGCGCCCCGCCTGGTCGCGCAATGGGGCGACATGGCGGAGACCGACATCGCGGTGCGTCTGCCGGGCGGCGGCGCCGACACGCCGGCCAGCCGGGCGTTGCGGGAGATGCGCCCGTTCATCTGCAACGACTGCGTCAACGAGCCGGGGCTGGCGCCCCTGCGCGACGCCCTGCTGGCGCATGGCCACCTGTCGAAGGCGTTGTTCCCGCTGCTGGTCGGCGACCGTCCGGTCGGCGTCATCGCCTTCGCCGCCGGCGAGCTGAACTTCTTCGACGAGCAGGAGGTCCAGCTTCTCGACGAGCTGGCGGGCGACATCTCCTTCTGCCTGGAGTGCATCGAGAAGGAGGAGAGGCTCAACTACGTCGCCTTCTACGACTCGCTGACCGGCCTGCCGAACCTCACGCTCTATCTCGACCGGCTCGACCAGCTCATCCAGGCGGCGCGGCGCGACGGGCGGACGCTGCGCGTCCTGGTGGCCGACCTCGCCGGCTTCACCCAGCTCAACAGCGAGGCGGGCCGCCATGTCGGCGATTTCGTGCTCAAGCGCACGGCCGACCGGCTGGGCGCCGCGCTGGGGGATCTGGGCTGCGTCGCCCGCTGCGGTTCGGACATGTTCGCCATCGCCGCCTTCGCCGACGGGGTGGGGGTGGCCGATACGCTGGTCGAAACCCTGCTGGCGGCCATCGAACGGCCGCTCGACCTGCCGGACGGGTCGTTCCATGTCACGGCGCAGATGGGCGGCGCCCTGTTCCCCAACGACGGCGGCGACGCCGAGACCCTGTTCAAGCACGCCGAGGCGGCGCTGGGGCAGGCGAAGGCGTCGGCCCAGCGCTTCCTCTACTACGCCGCGGAGATCAACGAGCGCATCGCCCGGCGGCGGGCGCTGGAAAGCGACTTGCGCACGGCGCTGGAGGCCCGGCAGTTCGTCCTGCATTTCCAGCCCCGCGTCAGCCTGGCCAACGGCCACATCGAGGCGGCCGAGGCGCTGGTCCGCTGGAGGCATCCCGAGAAGGGGCTGATTCCGCCCGGCGCCTTCATCCCGCTCGCCGAGGAGACCGGGCTGATCGTGCCGCTCGGCGCCTGGGTGATCGACGCCGCCTGCCGGCAGCAGGCCGCCTGGCTGCGCGAGGGGCTCGACGTGGTGCCGCTGGCGGTCAACCTGTCCGCCGCCCAGCTCCGCCGCGGGCAGGTGGAGCGCACCCTGGCCGACGCCCTGCGCCGCCACGGGATCGACGCTGGCCTCATCGAGTGCGAACTGACCGAAACGGCGCTGATGCAGGATTCCGAGGAGGCCGCCCGCGTGCTGCGCCGGCTGCGCGAGATGGGGATCTGCCTCGCGCTGGACGATTTCGGGACCGGCTATTCCTCGCTGGCCTATCTGAAGCGGTTTCCCTTCGACATCGTGAAGATCGACCGCTCCTTCGTCAACGACGTCACCCGCAACGCCGACGACGCGGCCATCGCCACCACCATCATCGACATGGCCCACCGGCTGAAGCGGCGGGTGGTGGCGGAGGGGGTGGAGACGGAGGCCCAGCTCAGCTACCTGCACCGCCAGGGCTGCGACGAGATCCAGGGCTACCTGTTCAGCCGGCCGGTGGAGGCCGCCGACTTCGCCGACCAGCTCCGCCGGAACCGGACGCTGGCCCTGCCCAAACCGGAGGGCGCCGACGGGCAGACCCTGCTGCTGGTGGACGACGAGCCCAACGTGCTGGCGGCGCTGAAGCGGGTACTGCGGCGCGAGAGCTACCGCATCCTGACGGCGGCCAGCGGCGAGGAGGCTCTGCGCATCCTGGCGCTGGAGCCGGTGCAGGTCATCGTGTCGGACCAGCGCATGCCGGGGATGTCGGGCGCCGAGTTCCTCGGCGTCGCCCGCGACCTCCATCCCGACACCATCCGCATCATCCTGTCCGGCCACACCGACCTGGAGACGATCATGGAGGCGGTCAACCGGGGCTCCGTGTTCAAGTTCCTCACCAAGCCCTGCGACGACGAGACGCTGCGCCGCCATGTGCGCGACGCCTTCTACCGCTACCGTCCGGTTCCGGAAAGCGGGATGGTCACGCTGGCGTGAGCCGCTCCTCCGCCGTGTCGGTGGCCGTGTCAGTGGCCATGTCGGGGGCCGCGCCGCGCACCAGGGCGGCGGCGGCGAGCAGCAGGTCCGGCCCGGCGCCGGGGCGGTGGGCGTTCTCGCTGATGTGGCGGCGCCACGCGCGGGCGCCGGGCAGCCCCTGGAACAGGCCCAGCATGTGGCGGGTGATCGCCGACAGCGGCGTCCCCCGCGACATCCGTTCCTCGGCATAGGGCACCATCGCCGCGACCACCGCGTGGCGGTCGGGGCCGGGGGCGCCGCCGAAGACGCGGCGGTCGGCGTCGGCCAGCAGATAGGGGGTTTCGTAGGCGGCGCGGCCGATCATCACGCCGTCGAGACCGGCCAGATGCTCCTCGGCCTCGTCGAGGCTGCGGATGCCGCCGTTGACGACGATGGTCAGATGCGGGTGCTCCCGCTTCAGCCGGTGGACGAGGTCGTGGCGCAGCGGCGGGATGTCCCGGTTCTCCTTGGGGCTGAGCCCCTTCAGCCACGCCTTGCGGGCGTGAACGATGAAGTGCGTGCAGCCGGCGGCGGAAACGGTGCGGACGAAATGGTCGAGCGTCGGCCATTCCTCCATCTCGTCGATGGCGATGCGCGACTTGACGGTGACCGGGATCGACACCGCCTCGCGCATGGCGCCGACCAGCCGGGCGACCAGATCCGGTTCCGCCATCAGGCAGGCGCCGAACCGGCCGGACTGGACGCGGTCGCTCGGGCAGCCGACGTTCAGGTTGACCTCGTCATACCCCCACTCCTCGGCGATCCGCGCGCAGGCGGCCAGATCCGCCGGATCGGATCCGCCCAGTTGCAGGGCCACCGGATGCTCGGCCGCGTCGAAGCCGAGCAGCCGCTCGCGGTCGCCGTGCAGCACGGCGCCGGTCGTCACCATCTCGGTGTAGAGCAGCGTGTTCTTGGACAGCAGGCGATGGAAGTAGCGGCAATTTCTGTCGGTCCAGTCCATCATCGGCGCAACGGACAGTCTATGTGTTTGAAAAATCATGGTTTTTCCAGTAACTTCAATCCGTTGGAGCGCATGGAGTGCACACGGGAGCGCGCCAAAATGCGACGTTTTTCGCCCTGTTTCGACGGCTGAGTGCACACGGAGCGCACACGAAAATGGCCAGCGTCACGAAGCTCCCTTCCGGATCCTGGCGAGCCCGGATTCGACGCAAGGGACGCTGCGTGAGCGAGACGTTCCTGCGTCGGGACGATGCCCGTCGGTGGGCGGTCGAGGTCGAACGTCAGATCGATCGCGGCGAGGCTCCCAGCGCATCGCGTGTCGCCCGCTTGAAAAACATTTGGCGCACTGACTGACCCTCATATCGACGACATGTGTGCGGTCGGCAAGGCGCCACGTCGTTCCAAAGCTGCGGTGTTGGAAATGCTGCGGCAGCGGTTGGGCCGGTGCAACATGGCTTCTCTGGATCGAGAGCGGCTGATCGCTTTCGGTCGGGATCGTGCGGCACAGGGCGCCGGCCCCGTGACCCTGAGGATCGATATTGGGATAATCAAGCTCGTCCTGTCTTACGCTACAGCCGTTCACGGGGTGCCGGTTACGGTTGAGCCTATTAATTTAGCTCGGATCGCGCTTAAGCGTCTAGTTCTACTGTGTCATAAAATCTGGAATGGGACAGAGGTTCGTTGTAATAAAGGGATTCATGGTTCGTTCAGAGAGGCGGTATGGATCCCCTTGGCACCGCAAAGGGCATCGAATCACGGTTCGCGGCGTATGTCGAGCGCTTGGCGCCGGCTTTGGGCCACGCTGATCGCGCGGCGCCGTTTCGTGCCTATTGCACCGGATTGATCCTTCCAGGCGACCGCAAGAGTGTCGAGCCGATGGCCGCGCGGGTGGAGCCGGGACGTGTCGGTGCCGCCCATCAGTCCTTGCACCATTTTGTTGCCAAGGCGGCCTGGGACGATGCCGCTGTGCTGGCCGGGGTGCGCGATCTGGTTTTGCCGGCGCTGTTGAAACGTGGCCCAATCCGCGCCTGGATCATCGACGACACTGGCATGCCGAAGAAGGGGCGCCATTCCGTTGGCGTGACGCGCCAGTACTGCGGCCAGATCGGCAAGCAGGACAATTGCCAAGTCGCCGTGTTACTGTCGCTGGCAACCGACCACGCCAGCCTTCCCGTCGCCTTCCGGTTGTACCTGCCGGAGACATGGGCTGGCGACGCGGAGCGCCGGGCGCGGACCGGCGTCTCGGACGGGGTCCTCTTCCAGACCAAGCCCGCCATCGCGCTGGACCAGATCCGCATGGCCATGACGGCGGGGCTGCCGCCGGGCGTGGTCCTGATGGACGCAGGCTACGGCAACGACACCGCTCTGCGCGAAGGCGTGACCGCGCTGGGGCTGACTTACATCGCCGGAGTCCAGTCCTCGCTGACCGTCTGGCCGCCCGGTGTGGAACCGCTGCCGCCCAAGCCGTGGAGCGGCAAGGGGCGGCCGCCGAAGCTCCTGCGCCACGCCCCTGGACATGAACCGATCTCGGTAAAGGCTCTGGCCGAAGGGTTGGCGCCGGAGGCTTGGCGCTCCGTCACTTGGCGCGAAGGCACGAACGCGCCGCTGGCCTCCCGTTTCGCCGCCGTTCGCGTTCACGCCGCGCACCGCGACGAGGAGCGGGCGGAGCGTCGCCTGGAGGAGTGGCTGCTGATCGAATGGCCGGAGGGTGAAGAGAAGCCGACCAAGCTCTGGTTGTCCACGCTGCCGGAGACAATGTCGCTCGACGCCTTGGTGGAGACCGCCAAGTTGCGGTGGCGCATCGAACGCGATTACCTCGAACTCAAACAGGAACTCGGCCTCGGCCATTATGAGGGCCGGGGTTGGCGCGGATTCCACCATCACGCGACGCTGTGCATCGCCGCCTATGGATTCCTGATCAGGGAACGGGCGGCGATTCCCCCCTCAGAACCACCTCGCTCCGGGCGCCTCCAAGCGCCTGACCTTCCCGAAAGCTTCCGACCCCGCGGGGCCGCCGCTGCGCCCTGAGCGCCACGTCCCGACGTCCATCGCCACCCTGCGCATCGCAATCGCCAGAATGCTCGCCAGAACTCTTCAGCGATGTCCATGCTGCCATCAATTGCGAATTTTATGACACAGTAGAACTAGCAGGCTGCGGAATAAGGCTATGCCGGGCCTGCCGGTCGTGATTCTCTCCGGTTGAAGAGAATGCGGCCGGTGAGGGGACGATGCGGGGGTTGGACGAACACAGCGAGGGTCTTTTCAGCTATGAGAGCTGTGAGGCCCGTGTTCCGGCGAGCCATCCTCTACGACCGATCCGGGCCATCGTTGATGAAGCGCTGGAGGTGATGTCACCGGCGTTCGAGGGGCTGTACTCGACGATCGGGCGGCCGTCGATCCCGCCGGAGAAGCTGCTGCGGGCTCTGCTGCTCCAGGCCTTCCACTCGGTGCGCTCGGAACGCCAGTTGATGGAACAGCTCGACTACAACCTGCTGTTCCGCTGGTTCGTCGGCCTGTCGATGGATGTCCCAGTGTGGGATGCGACGGTGTTCACCAAGAACCGTGAGCGCCTGCTGGCCGGCGATGTGGCGGCCCAGTTCCTGGCCACCGTGCTGGGCCAGCCGAAGGTCAAGGCGCTGCTGTCGGACGAGCATTTCTCGGTGGACGGGACGCTGATCGAAGCCTGGGCGTCGGTGAAGAGCTTCCGGCCCAAGGACGGCAGCGGCGAGCCGCCGGGGCCGGGACGCAACGGCGACCGCGACTTCCATGGTGAGAAGCGGTCCAACGAGACCCATGCCTCGACCAGCGATCCCGAGGCGCGGCTGTACCGCAAGGGCAACGGGCAGCCGGCGAAGCTGGCCTTCATGGGCCACGCCCTGATGGAGAACCGCCACGCCCTGGTGGTCGATGTCCGGCTCACCGCGGCCACCGGCTTGGCCGAACGCGAGGCGGCGTCTCCATGGTCGCGGCGACCCCGGCCGCCACCGCATCACGGTGGGTGCCGACAAGGCCTACGACACCAAGGATTTCGTGCTGGCCGACACTGAACATTCCGGCCTCGCTGTCCATGGGCGCTGATGATGCGCTTCAGCCGGATCGGTGGCAAGATCAGGGTGTTCAAGATGCGAACCAGCAGGCAGGCAAACAGGACAAGCACCCCGCCAGTGGCTTTCTCCTCGCGCTCGCGGCCACAGCGGCCCGGAGAGCCGCTGTGGCCGCGCCAGCCGGGTGCCGATTTCAGCCAACCGTACGGTCGGGCCGCAGGGCCGCCGTGGCGGCGAGAGCGGCCAACGCCACCGCGAGGGGAACGAACGACACCCCGAGGACGGTGTCCCATCCGTAGGCTGTCAGCAGGCCGCCGGAGGCGAAGGAGCCGAGAGCCATCGTCCCGAACACGATGAAGTCGTTCAGCGACTGGACCCGCGTCTTCTCCTCGGGACGGTGGCACTCCAGCACGAGGGCCGACGCACCCAGGAAGCCGAAGTTCCAGCCGACGCCCAGCAGGATCAGGCTCGCCCAGAAATGCGCCGCCTCCATCCCCGCCAGCCCGACCACGGAGGCGGCGGCGATCAGCGCCAATCCGGCGGTCGCCATGCGGGGAGCGCCGAAGCGGGTGATCAGCCGCCCGGTGAAGAAGCTTGGCGCGTACATGGCGATGACGTGCCACTGCAGGCCGAGGTTTGCGGTCTCCTGCGACAGACCGCACAGCCGCATCGCCAGAGGGGCGGCAGTCATGAGGAAGTTCATCAGCAGGTAGGACACCAGCCCGCAGATGACGGCGGTGATGAAACGGGGCTGCCGCGCGATGGTGCCGAGCGGACGACCGCCGGCGACCTCCGCCGCCGTCGGCATTGGAAGCCGGACGCCGACCAGGACCAGGGCGGACACGGCAGCCACCGCGGCCTGCGCCAGATAGGTGGCCGCGAACAGGTGCGGCGGCCACAGGGTCATCGTGTGGGTGACGAGCTGCGGGCCGATGATCCCGGCGAACACCCCGCCCGCCATCACGGCGGACATGGCGCGCGGGCGGCGCTCCGGCGGGGCGCAATCGGCGGCGGCGAAGCGGAAGGAGAGCACCACGGCGGCGTAGGCCCCGCCGACGATCATCGCCGCGCAGAACAGCCAGAAGGATCCCAGCACGACCCCGAGGGCGGACAGCAGGCCGGTGAGCACGCCGCACCCCGTTCCCGCCAGGAAGGCGGCGCGGCGGCCGTGGCGCCGGGCGATGGCGCCGGCCGGCAGCGTGCACAGCGCCATCCCCACCACGAAGATGGAGATCGGCAGCGTCGCCAGCGCCGGGCTGGGCGCCAGCGTGTTGCCGACGATGGCGCCCGTCGCGTAGATGACCACCGCGTTCGCGCCGGCGAGCGCCTGGGCGGTGGCAAGGCGCAGGACATTGCCCAGCTCATGCCCGTACGGGCTGGCGGGCGCGAGCCCGGCCGTGGTGCCGGCTTCGGCTTGGGACATGGGATTCCTCGGACGGTGCGTTGGTGGCGGCGGCGCCGATCGGCGCGGTTGACACAGGCTTACCGGGCGCCCGCCATGAGCGGAAATGGTATGTTCTCATGGATGAATGACCGGGAGTCATGGATGCTCGATCGCCAGCTTCTTGCCATCCTGCGCGAGGTGGACCGGCTGGGCGGCGTCACCGCCGCCGCCGACCGGCTGAACGTCACGCAATCGGCGCTGAGCCACACGATCCGCCGCTTCGAGGAGCGCCATGGCGTCGCGCTCTGGGTGAGGAAGGGGCGCAGCCTCCGCTTCACCCAGGCGGGGCGGCATCTGCTGGCGCTCGCGCAACGCGTTCTGCCGCAGATCGAGCAGGCCGAGGGGGTCCTGGCCGACTTCGCCGCGGGCCGGCGCGGCACCTTGCGGGTGGGGATGGAATGCCACCCCTGCCAGAGATGGCTGATGCGGATGACGGCCGTCTATCTCGCGCGCTGGCCGGACGTGGAGTTCGAGCTTCGCACCGCCTTCCGCTTCGACGGGGTCGCCGCGCTGCTCGACAACGAGATCGACCTGCTGGTCACCCCCGATCCGGTCGAGACGTCCGAGATCCTGTTCATGCCGGTCTTCGATTACGAACTCGTGCTGGTGGTTCCCCAAGCGCACCCGCTGGCCACGCGCGCGGCGGCGCTGCCGCGCGACCTCGTGGGCGAGGATTTGATCACTGTTCCGGTCAGCCTCGAACGGCTCGACGTCTACACGCGCTTTCTCGTCCCCGCCCATTGCCGGCCGCGCCGCCACCGGACCGTGGAGACGACCGACCTGATGCTGCAGCTGGTCGCCGCCGGACGCGGGGTCGCGGTCCTGCCGGACTGGCTCGTGCGCGAGGAAGGGGCCGGCCTTCCCGTCGGCACCGTGCGTCTCGGACCCGACGGGATCGGCAAGAGCATCCATCTTGGCGTCCGCCAGGGCGAAGACGCGGTGGGGCACATCGCCGGCTTCCTGGCATTGGCGCGAGAGACGGGACGCTAGGATGGAACGCCCCAGCGGGCTGGAGGGGCGCTCGCGCTCCTCGAGGCGCGCGACGCCTTTGGCGGGCGCATCGCGTCCGTATCCTCCTTGGACAGGGCCGGTCCCCGCACGGCGGCCGTGCCGAACGGCCTCGATCGTGTCGACCTTGGCCCGACCTGGTTCTGGCCCGCTTTTCAACCGCAGCTCGACCGGCTCGTTCACGAGCTCGGGCTGGAGCGCTTCGCCCAGCATGAGGAGGGCGACCTGGTCGTGCGCATTTTCGTGCGGGAGGACCGGTTGGAGAACCTGCCGAAGATCGCGTCCCGGTAAGTGGTGTCCGAACGCGGGACCGGGCCGTCGCTCTCCAGCGTCCGCATGGTGCCGGTCCGCATACGCAAGCTGCGGGCCCGTGCATGTTGTCGAGCGGCCTATGCCTTCGTCTCACCGCTCATCGCGGCGGCGGCCAGGACCTGCGCCTCGCCGGCCACGGCCCGGCCTGCCTCCCGGCGCTCGCTGTAGCGGTCGGTCAGGTAGGCGCTGCGGTCGCGCACCAGCAGGGTGAACTTCACCAGCTCCTCCATCACGTCCACCACGCGGTCGTAGTAGGGCGAGGGCTTCATCCGGCCGGCCTCGTCGAACTCCTGGAACGCCTTGGCCACCGACGACTGGTTCGGGATGGTCACCATCCGCATCCAGCGCCCCAGCACCCGCATCGCGTTGACCGCGTTGAACGACTGCGAACCGCCCGAGACCTGCATCACCGCCAGCGTGCGTCCCTGTGTCGGCCGGACGCCGCCGCTCTCCAGCGGCAGCCAGTCGATCTGGCACTTCAGGACGCCGGTGAGGGTGCCGTGCCGCTCCGGGCTGACCCAGACCTGCCCCTCCGACCAGAGCGACAGCGCGCGCAGTTCGGCCACCTTGGGGTGGTCGGCCGGCACGCTGTCCGGCAGCGGCAGGTCGCGCGGGTCGAACACCCGCGTCTCCGCCCCCAGGCGCTGGAGCAGCCGGGCCGCCTCCTCGGCGAGGAAGCGGCTGTAGGAGCGCTCGCGCAGCGAGCCGTAGAGCAGCAGGATGCGCGGCGGGTGGGTGGACACCCGGCCGGGCGTCAGCTTGCCAAGGTCCGGCGCCTCGAAATAGGGCTCGTCCAGGCTCGGGAAGCCCGCGCCGTTCTCGCTCTCATGCTCGGACATGCCGACCCTCTCCGGTGATCGTTCCACAGCGAGGCCGGGCCATCAGGCGCCGGCCCGCCTCTCGTACCAGGGCTTGGTCGCCTTGACGATCCTCACCACCGACAGCATCACCGGCACCTCGACCAGCACGCCGACCACGGTGGCGAGCGCCGCTCCGGAGCCCAGCCCGAACAGGCTGATGGCCGCGGCCACCGCCAGTTCGAAGAAGTTCGAGGCGCCGATCAGCGCCGCCGGCGCCGCCACGCACCACGCCACCCCGAACCGGCGCGACAGCCAATAGGCCAGCCCGGCGTTGAGGTAGACCTGGATCAGGATCGGCACGGCCAGCAGCAGGATGACCAGCGGCTGCGCCAGGATTTGCTCGCCCTGGAAGCCGAACAGCAGCACCAGCGTGGTCAGCAGCGCCAGCAGCGACACCGGCTGCAGCACCGACAGCGCGCGGCCCAGGGCCGGCTCGCCGCCCGCCGCCAGCAGCGCGCGGCGCCAGAGCTGGGCCGCGATCACCGGCAGCACGATGTAGAGCGCCACCGACAGCAGCAGCGTTCCCCAGGGCACGGTGATCGACGAGACGCCGAGCAGCAGCCCGACCAGCGGCGCGAAGGCGAAGACCATGATCAGGTCGTTCAGCGCCACCTGGCTCAGGGTGTAGTGCGGCTCGCCCTCGCACAGGTTCGACCAGACGAACACCATCGCCGTGCAGGGGGCCGCCGCCAGCAGGATCAGCCCGCCGATGTAGGAGGGGATCTGCTCCGCCGGCAGCAGCGGTGCGAACAGGTGGCCGATGAACAGGGAGCCGAGCAGCGCCATCGAGAAGGGCTTGACCGCCCAGTTGATGACCAGCGTCACGCCGACGCCGCGCCAGTGCTCCTTGACCTGCCCCAGCGCGCCGAGGTCGATCTTCAGCAGCATCGGAACGATCATCAGCCAGACCAGCACCGCCACCGGCAGGTTGACCCGGGCCAGCTCGGCGGCGGCGATGGCCTGGAACAGCCCGGGCGCCAGATGGCCGAAGGCGATGCCCGCGACGATGCACAAGCCCACCCAGAGGCTGAGGTAGCGCTCGAAGAGGCCCATGGCGGGGCGCTCCGCCGGGGTGGGGTGGATGTCAGCCGTCATGTCGATGGTCCTGTCAGGAGGCGGAGACGACGCGCTGCCCGGCGGCGTCGACGATGGGCTCGCCATCTTCCTTGGTGAAGGCGCCGCGTTGTGGATCGGGGAGAAGGTCGAGCACCGCTTCCGACGGCCGGCACAGGCGCACGCCGAGCGGCGTCACCACGATCGGCCGGTTGATCAGGATCGGGTGCGCCATCATGGCGTCGAGCAGCGCCTCGTCCGTCAGCGCGGGATCGTCGAGGCCGAGGTCGGCGTAGGGTGTGCCCGTCTGCCGGAGCACGGCGCGCACCGGAACCCCCATGCGCTGGATCAGCGCGCTCAATTCAGCCCGGCCGGGCGGCGTCTTCAGATACTCGATCACCGTCGGCTCGACGCCGCTGTTGCGGATCAGCGCCAGCGTGTTGCGCGACGTCCCGCAGTCGGGGTTGTGAAAGATGCTCACCGCCGTCCGCCCGCCCTCCGGTGCCAAGTCGGCGCGCAGGCAGACGGCGCTGCCCGGACACAGGCCGGCGAACTGCGCGCTGGACTGGATGGCCGGAGGGGCCGAGGCCCGCTCCACCCGCTGGAAGCCGAGACGCTCGAAGAAGCCCGCGGCGCCGATGGTGAGCAACCACAGCCGCTCGACCCCCAGCGTGCCCGCCTCGGCGCGCAGCGCCGACACCACGGCGCGGCCGCCACCGGCGCCGCGCCGCTCGGCCGGCACGACCACGGAGCGCAGCAGGGTGTCGGCGCCATGGAGCTCCAGCCCGCCGTAGCCGAGCGTCCCCTGGTCGTCCGCGACGCGCCAGAAGCGCCGGCCGGGCTCGTCGAGGTCGTCGGTCGGCAGGCCGTTGGCCGCCAGCAGGCGGGCGAGCGCCGGGCGCTCCGCGTCGGCCAGCGGGGTGACGGTCCAACTCATGCGCCGTCCCCGACCAGGCCGGCCATGTCGTCGAGCCGGCGCTTCAGGGCCAGCCGGTCGAGCGAGGCGAAGGGCAGGCTGGCGAAGGCCTGGATGCGGCGCTGAATCTGGCCGAACACCGTGGCGGTGGAGGCGGCCTTTTCCGCGTCCGAGCCCTGGGCGCTCGACGGGTCCGGGAAGCCCCGGTGCGCCGTCATCGGCTGGCCCGGCCACACCGGGCAGACCTCGCCGGCGGCGCTGTCGCAGACGGTGACGATGACATCCATGCGCGGCGCCCCGGTCTGGGCGAACTCGTCCCAGATCTTGGAGCGCAGCGTGGCGGTCGGAAAGTCGAGCCGCTCCAGCAGGTCGCGGACGTGAGGGTTGAGGCGCCCGGTCGGCTGGCTGCCGGCGCTGTAGGCGCGGAAACGGCCGCGTCCCTCGCGGTTGAGCAGGCACTCGGCCATGACGCTGCGGGCGCTGTTGTGGGTGCTCAGGAACAGGACGTTGTGGACGCGGTCGGTCATCGCGGGAGCGCCTTTTCCGGGCCGCGGGGTGCGGCGGGATCGGTTCGGTCAGGCGTCGGGACCGCAGCCCGCCGGGCCGCAGGCTCCCGCCTGGAGGAGGTCGGTGGAGCAGAGTTCGGGGCGCCCCTGGCAGCAATCCTCCATCAGGAAGGTGATCAGCTGCCGGGTGCCGTCGTAATCGCAGGCGTAGAAGATTTGCCGCTGCACCCGCCAGGAGCGCAGCAACCCGGCGCGCTCCAGCGTCGCCAGATGGTGCGACAGGGTCGAGCCGGGCACGCCGACCCGCTGGGCGATGTCGCCGGCGGTCAGCCCGTTCGGTCCGGCCTGGATGAGCAGGCGGAACACGGCCAGGCGGGTGTCCTGGGCGAGCGCGGCGAAGGCGTCGATGGCATTCTTTATTTCCATTATTCGATTATAGTCGAATTATTGAGATGAGACAAGCGGCTTTTGGGTGTCCGACCTCCTCACGCTTCGATGGTTCTGGATATTCGGATGTCGGTGATCGACATCTTGTCGGCAGAGCGGCCCCTGTTCCGAGACCACCGCATGGACTGGGGCGGCTCCGATTGTGAGACATCGGCGTTCGGGCGCTCAGAGTTGCCAGTGCTTATCAACGGTTTCCTGGGCCGATTGGCATCGGGATCCTGCACCACTCCACCGGCTCTGTCGGGTGTGGGTGGCGATTTCCCGGCCGAACTTCAGCCTCCTTGGCACGCAGTGTCATGGCGCACGGTGATACCGGGCAAGTCCAGCATCTCCTCAACCATGCACAGGCTCAGCGGAAAGCAGAAGTGCGGGGACACCGCGCGGCTGAACACTACTTCCCAGGGAAGCGGTAACCGGTGGACCGAGGATCAGGGCGCGTCGTCATTTCGGCCTTATACCGCCACCCCGGCGTCCCGGCCGCCACGGATTTTACGATGCCCTTGGTTTCATCGGGAGGAGCATGGCTTGAGAAAGTTCATGCCTCGCTCATGGTTGATTGTGTGACAGAAGAGCCTTCATTTGACCGATGAGGGACGCGAACCTGTAGGGTTTGTGCAGGACCACCAACCGCCCTGCTTCCTTCTCGGGCATATGACCGATGTACCCGGTGGTGACGATGGTCGGCAGATCGGCACGCCTCTCACGAATGAGCCGGATCCCCGTCTCGGGTGCCAGCCACCTCCCCAGCCAGCCGCTTCCATCGTCGCCGGGTTCCGGCTTGGGCTGCACGGCCCCGTCGGGCACCGCCTGCCTCAGGCCGTGTCGTCGGCGACCGCTCGGCGTCGTCCCGGTGCTGAACGCTCAGAACGCTGACTTCTGCTCCCGACGCCGGTCCAGAGCGACATCGAATTGGCGCAGCAGGCGGCTCAACGTCTCGAAATCGACGTGGCGAGCCGGCAGGTTCTTCATGCAACGATTGTCCAGATGCACCACGCTGATCAGCGCCGACACGCAATAGCCCAGAAGCCAGTAATGCGCATGGATCGTGCGCAGGAACTCGCGGAACAGTGACGGAGACCCATCCATCAGCGCGTTGAAGCCCTTCTCGTACTCGCCCAGAATGTGGCGGATATCCAGCAGAGTCGCGTTGAGCATATGACCCACCCGGTCGATGTGCATCAGCAATTGCTCATCGTAAGGACGGTGCATTTTCAAGTCGGCCGGCACGCAGTCCCGGGATCTCAACCATGTGATGATGGCGCGGACCCGCGGAGCGATGCGGCGGAGCTGGTATTCATAGAAGGTGATCCCCTTCCAGGCGCTGAAGATTGCGTCGGCTTCCGAATGGTCGATGCCGAAGGCCGATACGAAATGCCCGGCCTCTTCCATGTCGGGATTCCAGATGGCGTCGAGAAACCGACCAACGATCGCCTCGCTGCCGATACCATTGTTGACGGCCTTGCGCACGATTGGCTCCACGCGCCGGCTGATCAGCCGGCGCAACTGGGCCTCCTCCTCTGCGGCAATCTGCCAATAACGTTGATCGAGTTGAATTTTCTTCGCTTCGAAGTAGGTTTTCAGCAGAAAGGCATCCAGAGATGGAATGTTGTCGATCAGGGATAGAAGGCTAAGATCATTGTGGGTACTTTCCTGCTCCACCGCTTCAGGGCCGAAGTGCTCTTCCAATAGAACGGTACTATTGCGGGATCTCAGATAGATGGCGACCCCACCGGTCTCCCATTGATGGTCGTCATGGGGGATGTAAATGCCGGTTTCGACCGGACGCCTGCTGAGGGCGTTTCCAGCGTCACAATTCAAGAAATCATGCCCGTCGCCCTGGCTTTCGTCGAAATTCGGGTACTTGAACAGGATGACTTGGTTCAGAGCATGCGTCCGGAAGAGATGTGCCTCTTCCGGCAGGCTCTGGGTAATGGACAGCAGGTTCAGCGATACGCTGGAACCTCCGTATAGGATTTGTTCGAGGATCGGTGAGATTGCTTCAAAGTGACGTCGCATATGCACAAGGCTCCTCTTTCGCACTCGCCAGAGGGCACAGGCTTTCGCTCGGGATGGGCAAGCTGCTCATCCATTTGTTTCCGTCAAAACGGACAGCGCCCGCCCTGGACAGAACGAAAAATGACGTCAACTTTCTATCGCAACAGAAATAATCAAGATCGCCGACAATTTTGCTTGCGATTTATTCTTTTCTATAAAGATCTTTCCGCCCTCCCTCGCTGCAAGTTGCCATATCCATTTTCGAACATTAAACATCACCAACCGTTAATATGTATTTCGCTTCTGCATGGTGGCGGGCGGGCATTTTGACGCAGTGGCATCGCACGCAAAAAATGTTCTTTGCGTTCCGTGTGTTATCGTGGTTGCCGCAATTCGGGCTGCGCCTTTGGGCGATCATGGTGACGACAACCGCCGATCCGACCAGCGCGGCAACGAGGCTTCCTTTGTTCGCCGTCACATGATCCCGACCTGTGCGCTCGGACATGATTCCTGTGCTTGCAGAGCTTGGCGATATGCTCTTGGCCGTTACCCACCCAAAGCATGGAAAGAGGCACGAGCCACCCTAGGCTTCCTTTACGGTCAATGCAGTCAGGTCGGCGAGAACGCCGCGGATGAAATCCCAGGGATGGCCATCGGCGCCCGGCTCCAGCTCGCTCCATTCGGTCGCGATGGCGAGCTTGGCGATGACGCCGGGGAGCGACTGCGCCGACGTGCGGGACGCGGTCTTGAACAGTTCGTCCACCCTCCGGTCCGCGGCGGCCTCCCGCTGCACGGCGCTGGTGAGGCCGACCGCCGTCGCTTCGGCTCCCACCGCGCCTGCGCGGCGGCAAGATCGCGCTTCAGTCGCCGGCGCAGGGAACGGGTGGCCGGGGCCGTTCCCAGAATTTGGTCGATCTGGCGGGCGTCCGTGGCGACAACCGAGGGGCGCCCCAGCTCGTCGAGCGGGATTTCGACCCGAGGGAAACCGGCCCTCTTCACCAAGTCCCGTTCCAGGCGCTGGGCCTCGCAGCACAGCCGCTGTGACGAGGCGAAGGTCTCGCGCCATTCCTGCCAGAGGGAGATGAGTGGGTCCTCCGACCGCCCATCCGATAGTGGGATGGTCCCCGTTTCCCGAACAGTTTGGCGGCTTTGCTAGGCGTGGTTCAGGTCCGTGTCATGCCGCCTTGCCTCAGTCAGCGCTTCGCTTGGCGCTCGACGGCGTCGAGCGTGTGCAGGGCGCTGGCCACGGTGGGGGTGGTGACCTCGGCGGAATCGAGGAACAGGATCCGCCCCTCGCGCGCCGGCTTGAGGAAGCGGCTCCAGCCCGGAACGATGCGGTCGAGAGCGGTCCGCGTGCCCGCCTCGTCGCGGCCGCCGCCGGTGTAGCTGTTCATCACCACCAGCAGGTCGGGGTTGGCACGGCCCAGCAGCTCGGGGCTGAGCGGCACCATCAGCGTCGAGCCCAGCGCGGCGCCGGCGCTCTTCTGATCCACCGCCATGCGGCGGTAGCCGAGATCCTCCAGCGCCTGCACGGCGCCCGACATGTCGCCCACCACGTTGACCTGATCGGTCAGGAAGATCGCCAGATAGCTCTTGCCGGCGGGATCGGACGGCAGTGCCCCCCGCACCGCCGCCACGCGCTCCCGATAGGCCGTCTCGCGCACGGTGAAGGCATCCTCGCGCCCGACGACCCGCGCCAGTTCCCTCTCGACGCCGAAGCCACGGATTTTCCCGGTGCTGACCTTCTGGAGATAGACCGGGGCGACGGTCGCCAGTTGCGGAGCCTTGTCGACGTCGAGTTCCGTGCCGACGATCAGGTCGGGGTTGAGCGCCCGCAGCCTCTCCAGATCGATCTGGCCGACCGGGCCGAAGCCCCTGGGTTTCGACCGGCCGGCCCCGAGCACGAGATCGACGAAGTCGATGGCGGTGACGAACCTCCCATCCTCGCCGCGGCCGTAGCTGCCGACCACCTCGACCCCCAGATCCATCAGCGGCAGGCCGAGCAGCGGCTCGTGCATCACGACGATCCGCGCCGGGCGGGCGGGAACGGCGACGCTGCGGCCGGCGTCGTCGGTCAGGCTGCGGGTGTCGGCGAGGGCAGGGGCGGTGGCGGCCAGCAGCACGAGAACGGTCGCGGCGGCGGTGGCGAACAGGGGGTTCAGACGCATGGCGTTGCCTTTTTCTACGGAGCCCGCTTCTAAGAAGGGGCCCGCCTCCGGCGCAGGGCCTGGAGGCGGAGGGCGAGGATGAAGAGGGGGACCCCGATCAGCGTCAGGGCAAGGCCGATCGGCAGCGGCAGGTCGCCGGCCAGCCCGCGCGTCAACGCGTCGGCGGCCACCACCAGGATGCCGCCCATCAGCCCCGACAGCAGCAGACGGGCCCGCGCCACCGCCGGCGACAGGAAACCGGCCAGATGCGGCGCCAGCACGCCGAGGAAGGTGAGCGGCCCGACCGCCGTGACCGCCGAGGCGCTGAGGCCGACGGCGAAGAGCAGGATCAGCGGGCGCGAGCGCCCGACCGGCTCGCCCAACGCCATCGCCGTTTCGTGGCCGAGGTCGTAGACGGCGAGCGCCCGGCCGGCGAGCGCGATCCCGAGCAGGCTCAGCGGCATCAGCGGCGCGAAGGCGGCGATCCCCGTCCAGCTCGCCTGGAACAGCGAGCCGGCCATCCAGTCGGCCAGCGCGATCGAGGTTTCCGGCGGCGTGTGGAGCAGCAGGACCGAACCGACCGAGGACAGCACCGTTTCGATGGCGATCCCCATCAGCAGGATGGCCGGCCCGCCGGCCCGGCTGCCGCCGACCAGGGCGATCAGCGCCAGGGCCACGGCCAGCGCGCCCGCCACGGCGGCCAGCGCCACCAGCGGCTTGGGCGCTCCCGGCAGCAGGACCAGCAGCAGCATGATCATGGTCATGGAGCCCTGGCTCAGCCCGAACAGGCCGGGGTCGGCCAGCGGGTTGCGTGCGATCGATTGCAGCATCGCCCCGGCCAGCGCCACGCTCCAGCCGGCCATGAAGCCCATCAGGATGCGCGGGAGCCGCACCGTCCACAGCGCGTAGGCCTGCTCGCCCCCTTCCGCCACGCCGGCCAGCAGGTCGAGGAGCCCGGTGTCGGTGCGGCCGAGGCCAGCCGACAGCGCGGCCAGCAGCAGCGCCGCGGCGAGCAGCCCCGCCCCGGCCCACAGGTTGCCGGTCCGCATCGGCAGCCCGCCGGCCAGCCGCAGGATCCGCCGTCCGTCGGTCGCGCGGTCGAGTTTCATGGGCCGAACGTCATGCCGTTTTCCCCGGCGACAGGTAGAAGCGCTTGACGATCACCAGGAAGACGAGCCCGCCCAGCAGATCCGTCACCAGCCCGGTGTGCAGCACATAGGGGTGGAAGGCGGTCTGGGCGACCAGATCGGCCAGCAGGCAGACGATGGCGCCAGCCAGCGCGCAGGCGGGCAGGGCGAGCGTCAGGCCGGAGCCGACGAGCGGCCGCACCAGATGCGGCACCACCAGCCCGACGAAGCCGACCGGCCCGCAGATCGCCACCGCCGAGCCGCAGCCCAGCAGCGCCGCCGCCAGCGCGAGCCGCGACACCCGCCCCACCTCCACCCCGGCCGAGGCCGCCTTTTCCGCCCCCAGCAGCACCAGCGTCAGCGGTCGCGCCAGCAGGGCGAGGACCAGCAGGGACAGCGCGCCGATCCACCAGAAGGCGGCGAGGCGGTCGGCGTAGACATGGGTCAGGGTGCCGGCGACCCAGCCGAGAAACTCGGTCCGCCGCGCCGGGTCGGAGAGCAGCAGCGCGTTGGTCATGCCGACCAGCAGCATCGACACCAGCGCCCCGGCCAGGATCAGCGACAGCCCGCGCGGGTCGCGGTCGCGGCCGGCCAGCCGCGCCACCAGCACGCAGGCGGCGAAGCCGGCGCCGCCGCCGGCCAGCGCGGCGACGCCCTGGGCCGCGGTGCCGAGGTCGAAGAGCAGGGCGCCGGCGACGACGGACAGCGCCGCCCCGGCGTTGATCCCCAGCGTGGAGGGCGAGGCGAGCGGGTTGCGGACCAGCCCTTGCAGCACGGCGCCGCCCACCGCCGTGACCGCACCGACATAGACGGCGATCAGCGCGCGCGGCAGCCGCTGGTGCAGCACCACCGATTGCTCGTAGGTCTCGGCGTCGAGGGTGAGCAGGGCGCCGGCCACCTCGGACAGCGGGATCGCGGCGGCGCCGATCCACAGCTCGGCCAGCAGCGCCAGAGCCAGCAGCGGCGGCGCGACGGCGAGGAACAGACGGCGCCGGGTCATGCCGACGGCTGCTCTTGCCGGGCCGGACGGGGCAGGCAGACCAGCCGGCCCCCATGGGCGAAGATGTCGGCCTCCAGGTCGAAGACGCGGGCGACGGTGTCGGCGGTGATCGCGCCCTGCGCCGGCCCCGCCGCCGCGACCCGTCCGTCCTTCAGCATCACCACGTCGTCGGCGAAGGCCGAGGCGAGGTTGAGGTCGTGCAGCACGACGACGATGGTCCGCCCATGGTCCCGCGACAGCGACCGGACCAGATCGAGCACCGCGTACTGGTACTTCATGTCGAGATGGTTGACCGGCTCGTCCAGCAGGATCAGCCCGGTGTCCTGGGCCAGCACCATGGCGATCCAGGCGCGCTGGCGCTGGCCGCCCGACAGCGCGTTGACCGGGTGGGCGGCCTTGTCGGCCAGACCGACGATGTCGAGCGCCTCGCGGAACAGCCGGCGGTCGCGCTCCGACGGGCCGCCGGCCAGCCCGTAGCGGGCGTAGCCCGACAGCTCGACCAGTTCGCCGAGCGTCAGGTAGTCCGGGCAATGGTTTTCCTGCGGCAGGTAGGCGATCCGCCGGGCGAGCGCGCGCCGGCCGATGCGCTGGATCGCTTCGCCCTCCAGCCGGATATCGCCGCCCGACACCGGCAGGAAGCCCATGACCGCCTTCAGCAGGGTCGATTTGCCGCAGCCGTTCGGCCCGACCAGCGCGGTGACGCGTCCGGCCCGGAAACGCGCGGAAACACCGCGCAGGACGGGGGCCGGGCCATAGCTCGCGGTGACCTCACTGACGTCGAGCACGACTTCGAACCCCCCGCTCACCCCTTGCATCGCGGTCGGACTATCGTCAAAAACAAGGCCTTGCGCAACATGCGTCTAAGTCGCATTCGCAAAATCGCACCCTCGATCACCGCAGGCCGGGATATCAGGAATGACCCATCACGGAACGCAGCCCAGGACGCTTCACATCGGCATGTCGCTCGCCCCGACCTGGCTCGGCGGCGACGCCTGGCGGCGCCCCGACAGCGGCGTCGAGGGCCTCTTCGGCACCGACTTCTACGTGGATGTCGCGCGGCGTTCGGAGGCGGCGAAGCTCGACTTCGTGTTCCGGCCCGACACCCTGTTCCTCAACACGCCGGCCCTGGAGTCCGGCTTCGGCTTCGCCAGCCTCGACCCGACGGTCCTGCTGGCGGCGCTCGCCCGCGAAACCTCGCGGATCGGCCTCCTGTCCACCGTCTCCACCACCTTCTTCCCGCCCTACGTCCTGGCGCGGCAGATCCTGTCGCTGCACTGGATCACCAACGGCCGGGCCGGCTGGAACATCGTCACCGCGCTGGAGGGCCACGAGAATTTCGGGCTTCCCGCCATGCCCTCGCCCGAGGAGCGCTATGAGCGGGCGGCCGAGTTCACCGAACTGGTGCGCCATCTGTGGGAAAGCTTCCCCGAGGAGGCGCTGGCGCTCGACCGCGAGGGCGGCCGCTACGCCGACCCCGCCCGCATCCGTCCGGTCGATCACCGGGGCCGGCATTTCAGCGTCAAGGGGCCGCTCAACCTGCCGTCCTTCGGCGGGGCGCCGATCCCGCTGGTGCAGGCCGGGGCGTCGGCGGTCGGGCGCGACTTCGCCGCCTCGGTCGCCGACGCGGTCTTCGCCTCGACCCCCGACCGCGACGCGGCGGTCGACCTGCGCCGCGACCTGCGCCGGCTGGCCGAGGGCCACGGCCGCTCCGCCGACGCCGTCCGCCTGCTGCCGGGCCTCAGCCTCTATCTGGCCGGCAGCCGCGCCGAGGCCCGCGAGCTGTTCGCCGAAACCCACGCCGGCACACAGCGGGCGCGCAAGCTCGCCTCCATCCGCGAGATGACCGGCCTCGACCTGTCGGACTGGCCGGAGGACCGACCGGTCACCGCCGCCGATCTGCCGCCGCCGCCCGAGCGCCCGCGCAGCCGCACCCACGCCGGGTTGCTGCGGCGGCTGATCGAGCGCGAGGGGCCGGCCCTCGCCGACCTGCTGCAACGGCCGGAGGTGATCGGCTCGGCCCACTGGCAGGTGATCGGCACGGTGGACGACGCCGTCGCGGCGGTGCGCGACTGGGTGGAGGCCGGGGCCATCGACGGCTTCATCGCCGTGCCCGGCGGCTCGGTCGGGTCGATGCGGCTGGCCCTGGAAGGGCTGGTGCCGCGGCTGGCCGAGGCCGGGCTGTTCCGCCGCGACTACACGGCCACGACCTTCGCCGGCCATCTGCGGGAGTAGGGCGGGAGTAGGGCGGGAGTAGGAGGGTGCGAGCGACGGGGCGCGCCGTTCCGGCGGTCCCCGTCACGATCCTTCGGACAGCCCCGGAAAGGACAGCCCGCCCGTCGCCCGGTTGATCTGCCGGGCGCGCAGGAACAGGGCGTCCCGGTCCTCGGGCGTCTCCGTCTGGCCGAGGTCGGAGACGGTGGTGACGACGCAGACGATCTGCTGCTGGGCGTCGAACACCGGCGCCGCCCGCCCCGTGACGTTGGGAAGCAGGTGGTTGCTCAGCTCGGCCCGGCAAGCCCGGCGGATGCCGTCCAGCATCCCCCGGTCCGGCGGCGTGCCGCGGAAATGCTCCGGCTGGAGCCGCCGCGCCGGCTCGACGGTCGCTTCGGGCAGGAACGCCTGGAAAACCAGACCGCAGGCGGTGTTGTCCAGCGGCAGGATGTCGCCCAGCGCCAGCGAGCTGATCGAGAAGTAGGCGCTGCGGAACCAGCGCACCAGCGTCGGCCCCCGGTCGGTCCAGATCGCCACGCCGCCGCTGCCGGCGCGTCCCCGGGCCAGTTCCTTCATGTGGCTCGCCGCGATCTCGACGGCATCGACCCGCTTCAGGGCGCCGATCCCGATGCTGAGCGCCGCCGGCCCGAGATCATAGAGCCCGGTGGCGGAATCCTGGGCCGCCAGCCCTTCCTTGACCAGGCTTTGCAGATAGCGGTGCGCCGTCGAGGTGCCGGTGCCGCTGCGCCGGGCGAGCGCGCCGAGCGGCAGCGCCTCCTCGGCGTTGGCGAGGATGCGCAGGAACTCGGCGGCGATCGAAACCGACTGGATGGTTCCGTCACGTTTCTCACCGGGCGCGGTCGCGGTCTTGGCTGAGCGGTCGGTCATGGGCGTGATGTTCGGTCCCAACGGTGCCCTTGGCGGGGACGGGGCGGGATCATCGCCCAACGGCGCCCTGGTTTCCAGGGTTTCGAGACGGTTCCCGCTTCCGGAGGAATGGAGGCGTGCGTGTTCCGGCGAACCCGCCCGGCCGTTCCGCCTGGGCGTGTTCGCCGGAACACGGCAAGTCAGAAGCTGCCCTTGATGCCGATGCCGAGGGTGCGCGGCTCGATCATGTTGGCGACCAGCCCGCCGACGGAACGGTCGTCGGACAGGTAGGTGACGGCGCGCCGGTCGAAGAGGTTGTTCACGTAGGTGTAGATCTGCAAATAGTCGCGCGGGGCGTAGCTGGCCCGCAGGTTGGCGACCGTGAGGTTGCCGACCTCGTAGGCCGGCTTGTTCTCGTCGGTCGAGTGGTAGCCGTCGGTGTGCCGGATCTCGCCGGTCAGCCGGACCGTCGGCGTCACGTCCCAATCGGCGGCGAGGCTCAGCATGTAGCCGGGGGCGCCGCCGAATTCGTGGCCCTTGTGGATGGCGCCGTAGGCGTTGGCGAAGCGGCCGATCTCGGTGTGGAGCAGACCGGCGCCCGCCCGGACCCGGAGGTCGCTGGTGACCAGATAGTCGGCGGAGACCTCCAGCCCGTAGGATTCCGCCTTGTCGGCGTTGACGGCGATGCTGCCGTACTGGACGCCGTTGAGATAGTCGGGCAGCAGCCGCTGGGAATTCCTGAAGTCGCTGTAGAACACATTGCCGTTGAGGGTCAGCCGGCGGTCGAGCAGCCGTGCCCGGCCGAACAGCTCGTAGTTCCAGACGGTCTCGGCCCCGAAGGTGATGTAGCGGCTGCTGGCGAAGCTGAGATTGACGCCGCCGGGGTTGTAGCCCTTGCTGACCATGGCGCCGACGGTGGCGTCGGGGGTGATGCTGTAGGCCAGCGACAGCTTGGGCAGCCAGGCCTGGAAGCTCTCGTCATAGGCGAGCGGACGCGGCGAATAGCTGGAAAGGCCGGTGCGGCGCTGGCTGTCGCGCTGGTGGCGCAGTCCGCCGGTCAGCGACCAGCGCTCGTCCAGCCGGTAGGTCAGTTCGGTGAAGACGCCGAGATTCTCCCGGCGGTCGTCGAAGTCGGAGACGCCGCGGATGTGGAGCGTGTCGTCCGAGGTGGTGCGGGCCGCGTAGAGCCCGACGACACCGCTGACGGTCGATTTCGCGTCCCCGAAGGTCAGGCGGGTCTCGTTGGAATAGTTTTGCTGGTCGATCGCTGCCGAGCCGTTGTTCGCCGGTGCCGCCACGCGGTCGACATGCATGTTGGAATATTGGGTCTGGTTGTGCAGCGCCAGCCCGTTGCCGAACTCGTAGCCGAGATCGACGACGCCGGTGTCGCCGCGCTGCTTCCAGCTCGGCATCGAGGTGGTGGCGTTGTCCAGCCGGTCATAGGGAGCCGACGCCGCCTCCCAGGTCGGGCGGTTGTTGGCGGTGTGCGCGTAGGTCAGCTTCGCCGTCAGGCCGGCGATCGCCTCCGGCTTCCACAGCAGCTTGGCCCGGCCGTTGAGGGACCGGAAATCCAGGTTGGTGCCGCCCCTGGCGAAGTTGCGGCTGACGTAATCGATGAAGGTGTCGCGCCCCCAATAATCGACCGCCACGCGCCCGGCCAGTTCGCTGCCGACGATCGGGCCGGACAGCGCCAGCGATCCGCGCTTGCGGTTGTGGCTGCCAAGTTCCGCCTGATAGGAACCCTCGGGCGTGAAGGTCGGATCCTTGGTGTTGACGATGATGGCGCCGGCGATGGCGTTGGCGCCCTGCGCGGTCGTCTGCGGCCCGCGGAAGACCTCGACGCTCTCGACGTCCCAGATCCCGGTGCCGCCATAGACGTATTCGTAGAAGTTCAGGTAATGGCCGTCGAGGTTGATCGTGGCGCGCGGGATGGTGCCGCCGAAGAAGGCGGTGGAGCCGAAGTTCGGACCCTGGGAGTCCTGGCCGCGGATGATCGGCGCGCTGACGGTGCCGGTGTAGACGACGTTGGGGACGTCGCCGATCAGGTCGGGCACCGACGCCGCCCCCACCTTGTTGTCGATGTCGCCGGCGGTGAAGGCGGACACGGAGGAGGCGGTGTCCTGGATGCTGCGCGTCACCTTCTCGCCGGTGATGACGACCGGCTCGAGCCTGAACGTCTGTCCGGCGTCGCCGGCCGCCTCCTGCGCCAGCGCGCCGCCCGACAAGGCGGCGGTGACCGCCACCGCACCGATACTGAAGATGCCTCTTCCGTCGACCCCGACTCTCATCTGACGCCCTCGCAGCATGAACGATTCTCTCGAAGCCTATCGTTAGAGAGAGAGCGGAGTTTCCACAATGCAGAATGCATCCCGCACCATGGAGGCGGGGGAGCGGCATCCTTAAGTTGTTTCTTTGATCGGAATTCGACGATTCTCGCCTGAAAAACCACTCATAAGAGAAGTTAAATATATTTGAGCGGGATGATCTCCCATAAAAATCAATCAATCTGTTCGCGAATCGGTCTTATTCGCATCTCTGCTCCGATCCGGCTCGGCTTGTCTGACCGCGATCCCCTTCTCCCGCGCCAGTTCCTGCCGGATCGCGTCGGCGTTCCCCACGCAGCCTCCGTCCGCAAAACCCGGGAGCGACGCCGCCTGGGGGCTTTACCGTCACAATTATAACTGTTATATGAAATCACAATCATGGCATCGAGCGACTTCCGTCGCGTTCATCCCGGCGCCTGCGGACCAGCAAGGCCGGCGCCGGGAAGCCGTTCCAAAAAGCAATCGCCAGAACCGGAGGAAACGCATGTCCGATCTCCACCCGCCCGCCCGCCGCGACGGCGCCCGCCCGCGCCTGCGCCGCGCTCTGCTGGCCGCCGCCGTCGTGGCGCTGCTGCCCGGCGCGGCGGCGGCCGACATCACCATCGGCCTGATCGTGCCGGCCACCGGCTCGACGGCGGCGCTCGGCATCCCGGTGAAGAACACGGCGACCCTCTTCCCCGAGGAGATCGGCGGGGAAAAGGTCAGGCTGGTCGTGGTGGACGACGCGTCCGACCCGACGACGGCGACGACCCAGGCCCGCCGCCTCGTCACCGAGGAGAAGGTGGACGTCATCCTCGGTTCGGTGATGACCGGCGCCGCCATCGCGGTGGCCGGGGTGGCGCGCGAAAGCGAGGTGCCGCAGCTCGCGCTGTCGCCGATCGACCTGCCGGCCGGCAAGGACAACTGGACCTTCCGCCTGCCGCAGAACGTGACGCTGATGGCCCGCGCCGTCGTCGCGCACATGAAGGCCGCCGGCGTGAAGACGGTGGGCTTCATCGGCTTTTCCGACGCCTGGGGCGATTTCTGGCTGCGCGACCTGAAGGCGCTGGCCGACGACGGCGGCTTCAGGCTGGTGGCGGAGGAGCGCTACGCCCGCGCCGACACCTCGGTCGCCGGGCAGGTGCTGAAGGTGATGGCGGCGCGGCCCGACGTGGTGCTGGTCGGCGCGTCCGGCACGGCGGCGGCGCTGCCGCAGCTGGCGCTGCGCGAACGCGGCTTCAAGGGCGTCATCTACCAGACCCACGGCGCCGTCACCCACGACCTGATCCGCATCGGCGGCGCGGCGATGGAGGGCGCCATCCTCGCCTCCGGCCCGGTCATGGTGGCCGAGCAGCTTCCGGAATCCAGCCCGGTGCGCGCCGTGGCGCTGGATTACGTCACCCGGTACGAGGCGAAATTCGGCGCCAACAGCCGCACCCAGTTCGGCGCCCATGGCTGGGACGCCGTCCAGGTGCTGAACCGCGTCGTGCCCGCCGCGTTGAAGACGGCCAGGCCGGGCACCAGGGAGTTCCGGTCGGCCCTGCGCGACGCGCTGGAGAGCGAGCGGGACATCCCCGCCTCCCAGGGCGTCTTCAACTTCACCAAGGACGACCATTTCGGCCTCGACGAGCGCGGCCACGTGCTGCTGACCATCGAAAAGGGCCAATGGAAGCTCCTGAAGTAAGGCCGAGGCCCCCCGCATCCGACGTCCCGGAGGTCATTCCTTGGACCCGACCATCGCCCTGTTCCTGGCCCAGGACGGCGTGACGAACGGCGCGATCTACGCGCTGCTCGCCCTGTCGCTCGTGCTGGTCTTCACCATCACCCGCGTGATCTTCATCCCCCAGGGCGAATTCGTCGCCTACGGCGCGCTGACCCTGGCGGCCTTCGAGCGGGGCGTGCTGCCGCAGACCGCGTGGCTCGCCCTGCTGCTGGGGGCGGCGGCCTTCCTCGACGACCTGATCCGCTTGCCGGACCGACGGTCGCCGCGCCGCGTCCTCGCGGCGCTGGCGGCCGACGTCGGCTTTCCCGCCGCCGTCCTGGCGGCGGCCTGGTGGGCGGCGCCCCGGCATCTCGGGCCGCTGGCCGAGGTGCCGCTGACGCTGGCGATGGTCGCCTCGCTCGGCCCCTTCCTATACCGGCTGGTCTTCCGTCCGCTGGCCGAGGCCCCGGTCCTCGTGCTGCTGATCGCGGCGGTCGGCGTCCATCTGGCGCTGGTCGGGCTGGGGCTGGTCTTCTTCGGGGCCGAGGGCTTCCGCACCGCGCCCTTCAGCACCGCCGTGATCGAGGCCGGGCCGGCGACGATCACCGGCCAGAGCCTGTGGGTCCTCGGCGTGACGGGCGGCCTGATCCTGGCGCTGTGGGCCTTCTTCGGCCACACGCTGACCGGCAAGGCGCTGCGGGCGACGGCGGTCAACCGGCTGGGCGCGCGGCTGGTCGGCATTCCGACGGCGGCGGCCGGGCGCATCGCCTTCGTGCTGGCCGCCTTCATCGGCGCGCTGTCGGGCGTGCTGATCGCGCCGGTGACGACGGTCTTCTACGACACCGGCTTCCTGACCGGACTGAAGGGCTTCGTCGCCGCGATCATCGGCGGGCTGGTCAGCTTTCCGCTGGCCGCCGCCGCCGCCGTCCTGGTCGGGCTGGTCGAGGCCTTCGCCTCCTTCTGGGCCAGCAGCTTCAAGGAGGTCGTCGTCTTCACGATCATCATCCCGGTCCTGCTGTGGCGCTCGCTGCGCAGCGGCCCGGCGGAGGACGAGGAATGAGCGCGCTGTCGATGAGCCGCCTCCCGACGACGGGCGGGCCGGTCCGCCTCGCCGGGCTGGCGATCCTGGTGGCCGGCGCCGTGCTGCCGCTGCTGCCGGGGGTGCCGGAATTCTGGATCACCCTGTTGAACGCCGTCGGGCTGTCGGCGCTGGTCGCGATGGGGCTGGTGGTGCTGACCGGGGTCGGCGGCCTGACGTCCTTCGGGCAGGCGGCCTTCTGCGGCTTCGGCGCCTACACGACGGCGGTGCTGTCCACCGTCCACGGCGTCTCGCCCTGGCTGACGCTGGTCGCGGCGCTGCTGCTGACCGGGGCGGCGGCGCTGCTGCTCGGGCTGCTGACGGTGCGGCTGTCCGGCCATTACCTGCCGCTCGGCACCATGGCCTGGGGGATCAGCCTGTTCTACCTGTTCGGCAACCTCGACGCGCTGGGCCGCCACGACGGCATCTCCGGCATCCCGCCGCTGAGCGTCGCCGGCCACGCCCTCTACGACGGCCGCTCGGTCTATTACGTGATCTGGGGCATCGTCGCGCTGGCCGCGCTGGCGACCGTCCGCCTGCTCGATTCGCGGGTCGGGCGCACCATCCGGGCGCTGCGCGGCGGCGTCCTGGCGGCCGAGGCCTCCGGCGTCGACACCGCGCGGGCCAAGCTGGTCGCCTTCGTCTACGCGGCGCTGCTGGCGGCGGTGTCCGGCTGGCTGTTCGCCCATGTCCAGCGCGCGGTGAATCCGACGCCCTTCGGGCTGAACGCCGGCATCGAGTATCTGTTCATGGCGGTGGTCGGCGGCGTCTCCCACATCGGGGGGGCGGTGCTGGGGGCCGGTCTGGTGCTGCTGCTGAAGGACCAGTTGCAGGTCGTCCTGCCCTGGCTGTTCGGCGGTTCGGGCAACTATGAATCCATCGTCTTCGGCGGGCTGCTCGTCCTGCTGCTGCAACACGCCCGCGGCGGGCTGTGGCCGCTGGCGGCGCGCCTCCTGCCGGCCCCCGCCGCGCCGGTGGTCGATCCCGCCGCCGAGCCCCTGCCGCGCCGGAGCGTCCCGGAGCGCGGCGGTCCGCTGCTGGAGATCGACGACCTCCAGAAGAGCTTCGGCGGGCTGGCGGCGGTGCGCAACGTCGGCTTCTCGGTCGCGGCCGGGGAGATCGTCGGGCTGATCGGTCCCAACGGGGCCGGCAAGAGCACGACCTTCAACCTGATCACCGGCGTGCTGCGGCCCTCGGGCGGCCGCGTCCGCCTGCTGGGGAGCGGCATCGGCGGGCTGCCCGCGCGCGCCGTCGCAAGGCGCGGCGTCGCCCGCAGCTTCCAGCACGTCAAGCTGCTGCCCGAGATGAGCGTGCTCGACAACGTGATGCTGGGCGCCCATCTGCGCGGCCGCGCCGGGGTGCTGCGGGCGGTGCTGCGCCTCGACCGCGCCGAGGAGGCCCGGCTGCGCCGCGAGGCGGCGCTCCAGCTCGAGCGCTGCGGCCTGGGCGACAGCCTGCACCGCCCGGCCGGCACGCTGGCGCTGGGCCAGAGCCGGATCGTCGAGATCGCGCGGGCGCTCTGCCTCGACCCGCTGCTGCTGCTGCTCGACGAGCCGGCCGCCGGCCTGCGCCACGCGGAGAAGCAGGCGCTGGCCGCCCTGCTGCGCCGCCTGCGCGAGGAGGGCACCACCATCCTGCTGGTCGAGCACGACATGGATTTCGTCATGGGGCTGGTCGACCGGCTCGTCGTCATGGAGTTCGGCGCCAGGATCGCCGAGGGCGTGCCGGCGGACATCCGCAACGACCCGGCGGTGCTGGACGCCTATCTCGGGGGGATCGAATGAGCGAGCCGCTGTTCGCCTTGCGCGACCTGTCCGTCGCCTACGGCAAGATCGAAGCCGTGCGGCGGGTGTCGCTGGAGATCGGCGCCGGCCGGATCGTCACCGTGGTCGGCGCCAACGGGGCGGGCAAGACCACCCTGTTGAACGCCGCCATGGGCATCCTGCCGGCGCGCGGCGAGATCCGCTTCCAGGGGCGGCCGGTCGGCGGCCTGTCCATCGAGCGGCGGGTCGCCGGCGGCATCGCGCTGGTGGCCGAGAAGCGCGAGCTGTTCACCACCTTGTCGGTGGAGGACAATCTGCGGCTCGGCGCCTACACCCGCCCGCGCGGCGAGCGCGTCGCCGACGCGCTGGAGGAGGTCTACGCGCTGTTCCCCCGCCTGAAGGAGCGGCGGCGCCAGATGTCCGGCACGATGTCGGGCGGCGAGCGGCAGATGCTGGCGATGGGCCGCGCCCTGATGGCCCGCCCGAAGCTGCTGATGCTGGATGAGCCGAGCCTTGGCCTCGCGCCGCGCATCGTGAAGGAGATCCTGCGCCTCGTCTCCGACCTGCGCCGCACCGGGGTCGGCATCCTGCTGGTCGAGCAGAACGCCCGGGCCGCCCTGCGCATCGCCGACTACGGCTATGTGATGGAGACCGGGGCGGTGACGCTGCAAGGCCCGGCGGAGACCCTGGCCAAGGATCCCCGCGTCATCGAGAGCTATCTCGGCTTTTCCGACCGCGCCGCCTGACGGCGGCGGAGGGCGGTCCGCTTGACGGCGGCGCGCGCAATAGTTATAATTCATAACAATAATGCAAAGTAACAGAAAGGCAGTCCGATGGGCTTGGGCGAACATGTGGGCGAACGAATCCTGGAAGGGGCGTTGCCCTCCTCCCTGCGGGCGGAACAGCGGGGCGAGGTCGCCGTGCTGACGCTGGCGCGGCCGGAAAAGCGCAACGCGCTCAACGACGACACCATCCTCGGGATCGAGGCCTTCTTCCTGTCCCTGCCGGCGGCGGTCAAGGCGGCGGTCGTCGCGGCGGAGGGCGACAACTTCTCCGCCGGGCTCGACCTGTCGGACATCGCCGAGCGCTCCACCGTGGACGGCGTGGCGCATTCCATGATGTGGCACCGCGCCTTCGAGCGGATCGAGTTCGGCCGCGTGCCGGTGGTCTCGGTCCTCAAGGGGGCGGTGGTCGGCGGCGGGCTGGAGCTGGCCTGCGCCACCCACATCCGCGTCGCCGAGCGCGGCGCCTACTACGCCCTGCCGGAGGGGCAGCGCGGCATCTTCGTCGGCGGCGGTGCCTCGGTGCGGGTGCCGCGCCTGATCGGGGTCGCCCGCATGGCCGACATGATGCTGACCGGCCGGGTGCACGACGCCGAGAGCGGCTACGCGCTGGGGCTGTCGCAGTATCTGGTCGGACCCGGCGAGGGGCTGGCCAAGGCGCTCGACCTCGCCGCCCGCATCGCCGCCAACGCCCCCATCACCAACTTCGCCGTCATCCACGCGCTGCCCCGCATCGCCGAGGCCGACCCGCGCCAGGGCTTCATGATGGAATCCCTGATGGCCGCCATCGCCCAGGGCAGCGACGACGCCAAGGACCGCCTGCGCGCCTTCCTGGACAAGCGGGCGAAGAAGGTCACCGAATTCTGAACCGCCGGTTCTGAACCGCCGGGAAGGCCGGGGACGGCGAACGACCGCCCGCCCGGCCTTCCCACCACCACCACCGCAGCGATGCCGGGAGCGGCGACAAGACCGCGACCAAAGCCCGGCCGTATTCTGGAGCCATGTTCCGGGGAGGAACACCCATGACCAAACCGATGCGCGCGATCCGTCTCGGCCAGCCGGGCGTGATCGTGGACCGCCGCGACGACGGCACCCTGCTGGTGCGCGGCGACGCTCCGCTGGAGCCCCATCCCGACAAGCTGACCCTCTGCCTGGAACGCTGGGCGCGCGACGCCCCCGACCGGGTGTTCCTGGCCCAGCGCCGGCCCGACGGCGGCTGGCGCGAACTGACCTACGCCGGAACCCTGGACCGGGTGCGGCGCATCGCCCAGGCGCTGCTCGACCGCAACCTGTCGGCCGAGCGCGGCATCGCGATTTTATCGGGGAACGGCATCGAGCACGCGCTGCTCGGGCTGGCGGCGCAGTATGTCGGCGTTCCCTACGCCCCGGTCTCGACCGCCTATTCGCTGGTCAGCACCGATTTCGGCAAGCTGCGCCACGTCCTCGGCCTGGTGACGCCGGGGCTGGTCTTCGCCGCCGAGGGGGAGCGGTTCGAGCGCGCGCTGCGCGCCGCCGTGCCCGCCGGGGTCGAGGTGGTGGTCGGCGACGCGCCATCCTCCAGCCCGATATCCTCCAGCCCGACATCCTCCACCTTGCCGGCGACGCCCTTCGCGGCGCTGACCGCCAGGGCCGCCACCCCGGAGGTGGACGAAGCCCACGCCAGGGTCGGTCCCGACACCGTGGCGAAGCTGCTGTTCACCTCGGGCTCGACCGGGCTGCCCAAGGGCGTGATCAACACCCAGCGCATGCAGTGCAGCAACCAGCAGATGCTGCGTCAGGTCTTCACCTTCCTCGCCGAGGAGCCGCCGGTGCTGGTCGACTGGCTGCCCTGGAACCACACCTTCGGCGGCAACCACAATTTCAACATGGCGCTCTACAACGGCGGCACCTTCTGCATCGACGAGGGCCGGCCGGTGGCCGACGGCGTCCTGCCGACCGTCGCCAACCTGCGCGACGTCGCCCCGACGATGTACTTCAACGTGCCCAAGGGATACGAGGCGCTGGTCCCCCATCTGCGCGCCGAACCGGAGCTGCGCCGCCGCTTCTTCAGCCGCCTGAAGGCGCTGTTCTACGCCGGGGCCGGGCTGTCGCCCTACATCTGGGAGAGCCTGGAGGAGCTGGCGGTGGAGTCCTGCGGCGAGCGGATCGTGTTCGTGACCAGCCTGGGCTCCACCGAGACGGCGCCCGCCGCCCTGATCGGCAACCGCGCGGTCGACCAGCCGGGAATCGTCGGCGTTCCGGCCCCCGGCGTCGAGGTGAAGCTGGTGCCGTCGGGCGAAAAGCTGGAACTGCGCCTGCGCGGGCCGAACGTCACGCCCGGCTACTGGCGCCAGGACGCGATGACCGCCAAGGCGTTCGACGAGGAGGGCTTCTACCGGATGGGCGACGCCCTGCGCTTCTTCGACGACGCGCGGCCCGAACTGGGCTTCGTCTTCGACGGGCGCATCTCCGAGGATTTCAAGCTGGCGACCGGGACCTGGGTCAGCGTCAGCACGATGCGGGCCGGCGTGCTGCGCCATTTCGCCCCGCTGGTCAGCGACGTGGTCATCGCCGGGCACGACCGCGACGACGTGGCGATGCTGATCGTGCCGGACGTTCCGGCCTGCCGCGACCATTGCGCGGACTTCGCCCGCGACCTGCCCGACGCCGAGGTTCTCCGCCGTCCGGAGGTGCGCGCGCGCTTCCAGGCGCTGCTCGACGATTTCGCGCTGACCGGCACAGGCAGCTCCAACCGCATCGGCCGCGCCATCCTGCTGGAGGAGCGGCCCTCGCTCGACGCCGGGGAGATCACCGACAAGGGGTCGCTCAACCAGCGGGCCGTGCTGACGCGCCGCGCCGCGCAGGTCGAGGCGCTCTACGCGCCGGTGCCGGGGCCGGACGTGCTGGTCGCCGCCCGGCACGTCTCCCAAGGCAAGGGCTGACCAGGGCAAACGCCGACCGGGGCAAACGCCGACCGGGGCAAACGCTGACCAGGGCAAACGCTGAAAAGGACGCAACGACATGATCATCGAGGGACAGGCGGCCGTCGTCACCGGCGGCGGTTCGGGGCTGGGCGCCGCGACGGCGCGGGCGCTGGCGGGTGCCGGGGCCAGGGTGGCGCTGCTCGACATTGACGCCGACGCCGCGCGGGATCTGGCGCGCGAGCTGGGCGGCGTCGCCCTGCGCTGCGACGTGACCGATCCGCGGGCGGCGGCCGACGCGCTGGCCGAGGCGGGCGCCGCCCATGGGCCGGCCCGCGTGCTGGTCAACTGCGCCGGCATCGGCACGGCCAGGCGCATCCTCGGCCGCGACGGGCCGCAGCCGCTCGACGCGTTCGCCCGCATCGTCCAGGTCAACCTGATCGGCAGCTTCAACATGCTGCGTCTGGCCGCCGCCGCCATGGCCGGGCTGGAGCCGCTGGCCGACGGCGAGCGCGGCGTCGTGGTGTCGACCGCCTCGGTCGCCGCCTTCGAGGGGCAGGTCGGGCAGGCGGCCTACGCGGCCTCGAAGGGCGGCATCGTCTCGCTGACCCTGCCGGCGGCGCGCGAGCTGGCGCAGTTCGGCGTCCGGGTGCTGGCCATCGCGCCGGGCCTGTTCCTGACGCCGATGATGCGGACCCTGCCCGACGCGGTGCAGGCCAGCCTGGGCGCCTCCATCCCCTTTCCCAGGCGCCTGGGAAAGCCGGAGGAGTTCGCGGATCTGGTCCTGCATTGCGTGGCCAACCCGGCCCTGAACGGCGAGGTGATCCGGCTCGACGGAGCCCTGCGCCTGCCGCCGCGGTGAGGGGCGGGTGAGGGGCGGGTTACGGGGGGGATGCCTTGGGCGCGCGCGGCTTGCGCGGCTTGGCCGGCGGGGCCTCGGCCGCGTCCCCCTCGTCGGCCAGGCCGGGCCCGCCGAACTCCACCAGCCGGCCCAGCAGCTCCAGCAGCCGGGTCCGCCCCTCCTCGCCGATCTGGTCGCGGATGCGCTGCTCGTGCTGCGTCCACAGCGCGTTCAGCTCCTTCACCAGGACGGCCCCCTTGGCGGTCAGGTGGAGCGCGTGGGAGCGGCGGTCGGTGGTCGCCAGCTTGCGCTTGACGAGGCCGCGCGCCTCCAGGGAATCGAGGAGGGGGACGAAGTTGGTGCGCTTGATGCTCAGCGCGTTGCTGACCTGCGACTGCCTGAGGCCGGGGTTGCGCCCGATGATGGTGAGGACGGAGAACTGCGCCGGCCGGATGTCGGCCTCCGCGAAGGTCCGGTTGAAGTCGTTGAACACCGCCATCTGCGCCCGCTTCAGCAGAAAGCCAACGGCTTCGCTCAGCAGGCCGAGATCGATCGTGTCGGCTGGCGCCATGTCCTGCGGGGGGGCGGCGGGAAGAGCGGTCGCGGGCGCCTTCGGGCGCCGGACCTGCGGGCGCTTCGGGGCGGATTCGGTCATCGGTCGGTGGCTCGTTTTCACTGTCGGCGGGGGTGGCCCGGCGCCTTGGGGACGGCAGGGACCCTAGCAGATGCGGGGTGGATGTGGTATCGCTATTAATGTTATAGATCATTACAGTGATGATTTATCATAAACGCGCGAACGCGCTCCGGGGAGGGTGGCATCATGGGTTTCAAGGCGCCGGTGGACGACATCCTGTTCACGCTCCGGCATGTCGCCGGGCTGACCGAGGTGATGCGCGACGGCCTGTTCGACGGTCTCGACGACGATCTGGCGCGCGCCCTGCTGGAGCAGGCCGGGACCTTCGCCGAGGGCGTCCTGGCGCCGCTGAACCGGCCGGGCGACCGGACGGGTGTCCGCTTCGCCGACGGCGCGGTCCGCACCCCGCCGGGCTTTCCCGAGGCGTACCGCCGCTGGGCCGAGGCCGGGTGGAACGCGGTGGCGGCGCCGGAGGATTGGGGCGGGGCGGGGCTGCCGGTGATGCTGAACACCGCGGTGATGGAAATGCACACCAGCGCCTGCATGGCCTTCGGGCTGGGGCCGGTGCTGACCCAGGGGGCGGTCGACGCGCTGCTCGCCCATGGCGACGCGGCCCTGCGGGAGCGCTGGCTGCCCCGGCTGGTGTCCGGCGAGTGGACGGCGACCATGAACCTGACCGAGCCGCAGGCCGGCTCCGATCTGGCGCTGCTGCGCACCCGCGCGGTGCCGGCGGGCGACGGCACCTACCGCATCACCGGCCAGAAGATCTTCATCACCTGCGGCGAGCACGATCTGACCGACAACATCGTCCATCTGGTGCTCGCCCGCCTGCCCGACGCGCCGGCGGGAACCAGGGGGATTTCGCTGTTCCTGGTGCCCAAGCGGCTGCCCGGCGATGGCGCCGCCGATGGCGGCATGCCGGGGGCGATGAACGACGTGCGCTGCGCCGGGGTCGAGCACAAGCTCGGCCTGCACGCCAGCCCGACCTGCACCATGGTCTTCGGCGAGGGCGGCGCCTTCGGGGGCGGGGCCGTCGGCTGGCTGGTCGGCGAGGAGAATCGCGGGCTGGCCTGCATGTTCACGATGATGAACCGCGCCCGCCTCGCCACCGGCCTGCAAGGGGTGTCCATCGGCGAGCGCGCCTGCCAGCAGGCGCTGGCCTACGCCAGGGAGCGCCGGCAGGGCCGGGTGGGGAGCGATCCGGAAGCGCGGCCGATCATCGAGCATCCCGACGTGCGGCGCACGCTGCTGACCATGCGCGCCCTGACCGCCGCCGCGCGGTCGGTCGCCTACGTCACCGCCGAGGCCATCGACCGGGCCGAGCGCGGCGGCGACGCGGCGGCGCGGGAACGCGCCGACCTGCTGACGCCGGTGACCAAGGCCTTCTGCTCCGAGGCCGGGATCGAGGTCGCCTCGCTCGGTATCCAGGTCCATGGCGGCATGGGGTTCGTCGAGGAGACCGGAGCGGCGCAGCATCTGCGCGATGTGCGGGTGACCTCGATCTACGAGGGGACCAACGGCATCCAGGCCATCGATCTGGTGACCCGCAAGCTGCCGCGCGGCGGCGGTGTCGCGGTCCGGCGGCTGCTGGCCGATTGGCGGGGCGTCGTCGAGGCCGCGCGGCAGGCCGACGCCGACGCCCTGGGGGCGTCCGCCCCGCGGATCGGCGAGGCGCTCGACGCGCTCGGCGCGGCGACGGATTGGCTGCTGGCGGAAGGGCGCGCGCCCGACGACGCGCTGGCCGGGGCCAGCCCCTGCCTGCGCCTGTTCGGGCTGGCGGCGGGCGGGGTGCTGCTGCTCAAGGGGGCGCTGGCCGCGCTCGCCCTGCAAGGGGACGGCGACACGAACCCGGCGTTGCGCGCCACCGTCGCCACGGCGCGCTTCTACGCCGAGAACCTCGCCACCGCCGCGCCCGGCCTCGCCCGGACGGTGACCGGGGGCGCCGCGTCCCTGCGCCTCGGTCCGGATGTCTTCGCCTGACCTCTTCCCCGCCCGACTTCGGAGCCGCCGCCATGAACATCGACGATCTGGTCGCCATCGACATCCACACCCACGCCGAGAAATCCTGCCGCGCGCCGTTGCTCGAAGAGGCGCTGGCGATGGAGGAGGCCAAGGCGAAGTATTTCAGGAACGACCTCGGCCAGCCGGGCATTCCGGAAATCGCCGCCTATTACCGCCAGCGCAAGATGGCCTGCGTCATCTTTCCGGTCGACGCCGAATGCTGCACCGGCCTGCCGCGCGTGCCCAACGACGAGGTTGCCGAGCTGGTCGCGCAGAATCGCGACGTGATGATTCCCTTCGCCAGCATCGACCCGGCGCGCGGCAAGGTCGGCGTCCGCGAGGCGCGGCGCCTGATCGAGGAGTACGGCGTCCGCGGCTTCAAGTTCCACCCGACCATGCAGGGCTTCTTCCCCAACGACCGCATGGCCTACCCGCTGTACGAGGTGATCGCCGAGCACAGGCTGCCGGCGCTGTTCCACACCGGCCAGACCGGCATCGGCGCCGGCATGCCGGGGGGCGCCGGCCTGCGCCTGAAATACTCCAACCCGATGCACATCGACGACGTGGCGGCGGATTTCCCCGACATGCCGATCATCCTGGCGCACCCCTCCTTCCCCTGGCAGGAGGAGGCGCTGGCGGTGGCCACCCACAAGCCGCAGGTCTACATCGACCTGTCGGGCTGGTCGCCGAAATACTTCCCGCCGATCCTGGTCCAGTACGCCAACACGCTGCTGAAGCACAAGATGCTGTTCGGCTCGGATTTCCCCCTGATCACGCCCGATCGCTGGATCGCGGATTTCGAGAAGCTGCCCATCAGGGACGAGGTGCGCCCCCTCATCCTCAAGCACAACGCCGCCAGGCTTCTTGGTCTGGGGGGGTGACGTCGGCGGCATCGCCCGAACCGGACGGCCCCCCGGAAATCCGGCGCGGTCCGGCCGGGGCTGTGGCGATGTCAATCAGGTTGCCGCCGGTTCCGGCCCGCCATACTTTGAGGTTGACCGATCCGTCGCCCTTGCCGGCGCCGGATCGGCTGCCCCATCGTCATGCAGAACCGCGGCGACGCCCCCGATGCCCAATCTGACCCTCGCTCCGAGCGAAGCCCCCGCGTCCACCTACGACTGGATCGAGGGGGAAATCCTGTCCGGCCGGCTCGCCCCCGGTTCGCGCATCGACCTGAAGGGGGTGGCCGGCGACCGTGCCGTGCCGGCGGCGGAGGTCCGCGAGGCGGCGCTCCGCCTCGCCTCCGAGGGGCTGGCGTCGCTGGAGGAGGGGACGATCCTGCGAGTCACCCCGGTGTCGCTGGCCGATCTCAAGGATCTGACGGCCTCGCGAATCGTCATCGAAACCGAGATGCTCCGCCAATCCATCGCCGCCGGCGACGCGGCGTGGGCCGACGGCGTGCGCGCCGCCTTCGAGCGGCTGGCGGCGGTCGAGCCGCTGCTGGCGGACAACCCGCGCGATTTCCTCGACGACTGGGAGCGCTGCAACCAGGGCTTCCACGCCGCGCTGGTCGCCGCCTGCCCGCTGCGGCGCCTGATGCGCGTCAACGAGCGGCTCTACAAGCAGCACCAGCGCTACCGCCGCCTGTCGCTGCTGGGCCGCGCCTCGCCCCGCGACGTGCACGCCGAGCATCTGGCCCTGTACGAGGCGGCGCTGGCCCGCGACCCGGACCGGGCGGCCGCCGTGCTGGCCGATCACATCGGCTGCACCGTCGATCAGCTGGCCAACGGCATCCGCGACGGAAGCTGGTTCGGCCTGCCGTCCGGCTGAGCGGGCTCAGTCCCGGCCCTTGCGGTACCGATAGGCGAGCTGCGCGCGGGTCAGGCCCAGCATGCGGGCGGCCTCCGCCAGGTTGCCGCCGGCCCGCTCGACCGCCGTTTCGATCAGGCGGGCCTCCAGAAGCTCCAGCGGAATTTCGTTGGCCAGGACGCTGTCCACCAGCGAGTCAGGGCCATCCGTCGCCGGGCCATCTGCCGCCGCTCCGGCCGCCGCCGGTCCGGCCGGCGGATCCGGGGCGGTCAGCCCGTCGATCAGCGACCCGTCCTGGCCGACGCCGTAGAAGGGCGAATGGACCTCGTCGCCGCAGGCGAACAGATGGCCGACGTCGATCGGCGCGCCGTCCTCCGGCGCCAGGATGACGGCGCGCTCGATGATGTTCTCCAGCTCGCGGACGTTGCCGGGAAACTCGTAGTCGATCAGCCGGTCCATGCCGCGGTCGGTGACGCCGGCGACCGGGCGCTTGTGGCGGTCGGCGTATTTCAGCAGGAAATGCCGGACCAGCAGCGGGATGTCCTCGCGCCGCTCGCGCAGCGGCGGGATGCGCACCGGAAAGACGTTCAGCCGGTAGAACAGATCCTCGCGGAAATTGCCGCGCCGGCTTTCCGCCCGCAGGTCGGCGTTGGTCGCGGCGATGACCCGGACGTCGACCCGGCGGGTCTCGGTGCCGCCGACCCGCTCGACCTCGCGCTCCTGGAGCACGCGCAGCAGCTTGCCCTGCGCCGCGAGGTTGAGGGTGCCGATCTCGTCGAGGAAGATGGTGCCGCCATGGGCGCGCTCGAAGCGGCCGGGGCGGGATTGCAGCGCCCCGGTGAAGGCGCCGCGCTCCACCCCGAACAGCTCGGATTCGATCAGGTTTTCCGGAATCGCCGCGCAGTTGATGGCGACGAACGGCATGGCGGCGCGGTCGCTCGACGCGTGCAGGCTGCGGGCGAACATCTCCTTGCCCACCCCGGTCTCGCCGAGGAACAGCACCGACGCGCTGGTGCGCGCCACCTTCTGGAGCAGATGGTGGGCCGCCAGGAAGCCCGACGACAGGCCGATCAGCCCCGGCTGCCGGCGGGCGTCGGCGGGCTGGGCCGGCAACCCGGTGAAGGCCGGGGGGACGGAGGGGGCGGCGGCCCGGTACAGGCTGCCCAGGCTGTCGGGTTGCAGATAGATCAGGTCGGGGTTGGGGTCGTCCCACTCGTGCACCGGCTTGCCGACGATCCGGCAGTGGCGGCTTCCGGTGGCGCGGCATTCCACCTCGCGGTGCAGGATCGGCTGGCCCATGAAGATGCTGGTGTAGCCCGAGGCGTAGCCGATCTGCATCCAGCACACCGGCTCGGCGCTCATGCCGAAGGCGGCGACGTGGGCGTCGACCTCCGACGAGCCGTGCCAGAGGAATTCGCCGTAATAGCGGCCGGATTCGATGTCGACCTCGACCCGCACCGGCTCGACATGGACGATGCCCTCCAGCGCGTGCATCTGCGGGCCGACGTAGAAGGCGTTCAGATCGTCGCCGGGCCGGATGCGGCGGGCGAACTCCGCGTCCTTGCAGCCCGACGCGTAGCCCATCCGGGTGAACAGCCCGCGCGCCGCCGCCAGCCCCAGCGCGCCGACCAGCTCGCGCCGCAGGTCGGCCAGCGCGCTGAGATGGATCAGCAGCATCCGCTGGTCGCCCAGCCAGATGCGGCCGTCCTTCGGGCAGAAGCGCAGGCGGGCCGACAGGTCGGCGATGTCGGGCAGGCGGGCCGTCGCCTCCGCCGCCACCTGCGGAGGCATCAGGGGCACGGAGGAGGCTGGGGTGGATGACGTACTCACGCGGCGCTCCCCGTTGCGGATTGGCCGCCGGTCATGCGCCGGCTTCGGCGGTCCGGCGGCGTTCGGCCGGTCGCGCCGACAAAACTACGTGACCGCCCGATCCGGCGCAACGCGCGCCTGACGGATGATCGATTCATCAAATAATCACCTGTCCGGACCATGCCGGAGGGCGGGATTGACGATTTCATCAACGGACCGCCGCCACCGCCGCGGCCCCGATCCGCGCCGCCTCCGGGCAGGTCCGATCAAGCCCTTGAAACACATTGGTGTTCACGGAAATCGCGGACGTCCGAGGCGCTTGGCACGGCGCTTGCCAATAGGCTCGGCACGGGAAACGCCGGAAGGAGCGAGCATGGCGCATTCAATGACCGCCTACGTCCGGGTCATGGCGATCCGCGACGGCCGTTTCGTCGAGTTCGCCTACGCGCTCGGCGACGACGACCTGTCGGTGGAGCTGATCATGCCCTTCGCCGCCTTCGACGAGTTCTGCCGCCGCGAAGGGGCGGTGATGCTGGGGCCCGCCGAAGCCGCCGAAGCCGCCGAAGCCGCCGAAGCCGCCGGGGCGCCGCCGCCCGCCGGCCCCGGCCTGTACCGGCCCCCGGCGGCGGGCGGCGGCGCCGGCTGACGCGAGACCGAACCAACCCGGCGGAACCCTCCCGCCGCCGGGAGCCGCGCGCGACAAGGGGAGGGCCAAGGAGGAAACGCGTGACCATCGAGATCAAGACCCTGAAGGTCGAACCCCGCCGCCAGACCTTCGGCCACGTCGCCCGGCGCCTGGGCGCCGACAAGCCGGCCTCGCGCTACGACGAGGCGACGATGGACGTCCAGGCGACGGCCAATTTCCATTACAAGCCGCTGTGGGACGCCGAATTCTGGCATTACGACGAGCGCCGCACCGCCATCCGCATGCGCGACTGGTACGCGCTGCGCGATCCCCGGCAGTTCTACTACGCCAGCTACAACATCGCCCGCGCCGCCCAGCACCAGGGCACCGAGCGCAATTTCGACTTCGTCGAGAAGCGCGGGCTGCTGGCCCTGCTCGACCCGGCGTGGCGGGAGACGGTGGAGGGCTACCTGCTGCCGCTGCGTCACATGGAATGGGGCGCCAACCTGAACTGCGTCAACATGTGCGACCGCGGCTACGGCACGGCGGTGACGGCCCCGGCGATGTTCGCCGCTGGCGACCATCTGGGGATGGCGCAGATCGTCGGCCGCATCGGGCTGGCGCTCGACGGCAACAGCGGCGCCTCGCTCGACGTCGCCAAGCAACGCTGGATGGAGGCCCCGGACTGGCAGGAGCTGCGCCGGCTGACCGAGGATTCCCTGGTGATCGGCGACTGGTTCGAGCAGTTCGTCGCCCAGAATCTCGCCATCGACGGGATGCTCTACCCGCTGGTCTACGGCCGTTTCGACGCGGCGGGTCAGGCGCTGGGCGGCACCGCCGTGTCGATGCTGACCGGGTTCATGACCGAGTGGCACGCCGAGCACGGCCGCTGGGTCGACGCCGTGGTCAAGACCGCCGCCGCGGAATCGGCGGAGAACAGGGCGCTGCTCGGCGGCTGGCTCGGCGCCTGGAGCCGCCGCGCCGCCGCCGCCTTCGCCCCGCTGGCCGCCGGCGTGCTGGGCCCGGACGCCGGCGCCGCCGCCGTCGCCGAGACCGCCGCCGCCATCCGCGCCCGCGGCGCCCGCCTCGGCCTCGACCCGCTCGCCGCCGCCGCCTGACCGGAAGGACCGCGCTCCATGCTCCGCACCGTCTCCATCACCTTGCAGAACACCGACGACGCCCGCCCGATCATCGAGGCGATCACCGAGGACAACCCCGGCGCCACCGTCCACAGCTATCCCGGCATCGTCAAGATCGACCGCGAGGGCAGCCTGACCGTCCACCGCGCCTCGGTCGAGACGCGTCTCGGCCGCGACTGGGATCCGCAGGAAATCCACCTCAGCCTGGTGTCGATGGCCGGGAACCTGGACGAGGACGACGATTATTTCCGCCTCGCCTGGGCGCACTGAACAAAAAAGCCACCGGGAAAAAAGCCACCGAGAGGAAACGCCGCGATGAACGCGATCAACAAGCTGGGGCTGAAGCAGCGCTACGCGCTCCTCACCAACGGCCTGGACTGGGAACCGTCCTACCAGCCGAAATCCGCGATCTTCCCCTACGCCGAGTTCGAGGGCATCAAGATCCGCGACTGGTCGAAATGGGAGGATCCCTTCCGCCTGACCATGGACAGCTACTGGAAGTACCAGGCGGAGAAGGAGCGCAAGCTCTACGCCGTGCTGGACAGCTTCGCCCAGAACAACGGCCAGACCGGCCTCAGCAACGCCCGCTACGTCAACGCCGCCAAGCTGTTCCTGACCGGCATCACCCCGGCGGAGTATCAGGCCCATCGCGGCTTCGCCCATGTCGGCCGCCACATCCCCGGCGTCGGCCCGCGCATCGCCGCGCAGATGCAGTCGCTCGACGAGCTGCGCCACGCCCAGACGCAGATCCACACGCTGAGCCACTACAACAAGTTCTTCGACGGCTTCCACGAGTTCAGCCACATGCACGACCGCGTGTGGTACCTGTCGGTGCCGAAATCCTTCTTCGACGACGCGCGGACGGCCGGGCCGTTCGAGTATTTCATCGCCATCGGCTTCGCCTTCGAATATGTGCTGACCAACCTGCTGTTCGTGCCCTTCATGTCGGGCGCCGCCTACAACGGCGACCTCGCCACCGTCACCTTCGGCTTCTCCGCCCAGTCGGACGAGAGCCGCCACATGACGCTGGGCATCGAGGTCATCAAGTTCCTGCTGGAACAGCACCCCGACAACCTGCCCATCGTCCAGAAATGGGTCGACAAATGGTTCTGGCGCGGCCACCGCGTGCTCGGCCTCGTCGCCATGATGATGGACTACATGCTGCCCAAGAAGATCATGTCCTGGCGCGAGGCGTGGGACATCTACTTCACCCAGGCGGGCGGCGCGCTGTTCGCCGATCTGGCGCGCTACGGCCTGCGGCCGCCGAAATACGCCGACGTCGCCACCGCCGAGGCCGAGCATCTGTCGCACCAGAACTGGTCGGTGTTCTACCAGTACACCCAGGCCGCCGCCTTCCACACCTGGCTGCCGACGCCCGGGGAGATGGACTGGCTGTCGGAGAAGTATCCCAACAGCTTCGACACCCTCTACCGCCCGCGCTTCGAGATGTGGGCGGAGATGGAGAAGGACGGCAAGCGCTTCTACAACAACGCCCTGCCGCAGCTCTGCACGGTCTGCCAGATTCCGATGGCCTACACCGAGCCGGGCGACCCGACGACGATCTGCTTCCGCCATTCCGAGCACAAGGGCGACCGCTATCATTTCTGCTCGGACGGCTGCAAGGACATCTTCGACGGCGAGCCGGAGAAGTACAGCCAGTCCTGGCTGCCGGTTCACCAGATCTTCCAGGGCAACTGCGGCGGCGCCTCGATGGAGGAGGTCCTCGCCTGGTACAGGCTGAATCCCGGCGCCGACAACATGGACCAGGCGGGATCGCCCGATCAGGCCATGTGGGACCAGTGGATGCGGATGCGCGACCGCGTCGCCGGCTAGCCGCGACCCTTTTCCAGGAAAAAATCACCGGAGGAAACGCCATGGCCGTCGTCGCCCTGGACGAACACTACGCCGACAAGATCGAGATCCGCGACCGCGTCGAGAATTTCCACGGCAACATCGTCGTCTACCTGCATTGGGAGGAGCATCTGAGCTTCTGCTCGGCCGTCGCCTTCCCGTTCCCGCCGGCGATGCCGTTCGGCGCGCTGGTCAAGGACATCCTGCCGGCCACCTACGGCGCCCACCCCGATTTCGCCGCCATCGACTGGGACGCCGTGCGCTGGACCGTGGACGGCCGGGAGACGGCGCCCGACCCGGCGCGCAGCCTCGCCGAGAACGGCGTCGGCCACAAGTCGCTGCTCCGTTTCCGCACGCCCGGCCTGCACGGCTACCGGGGAACGCGGAGCTGACGGCGGACGGACGGGGAGGGATGCCGCGATGAGTCACACGCTGACGATCGAACCGACCGGCGAGAGCGTCGCCGTCGAGGAGGGCCAGACCATTCTGGACGCCTGCCTGCGTCAGGGAATCTGGCTGCCCCACGCCTGCGGCCACGGGCTGTGCGGCACCTGCAAGGTCGAGGTGGCCGACGGCGAGGTCGATCACGGCGACGCCTCGGGCTTCGCGCTGATGGATTTCGAGCGGGACGGCGGCAAGACGCTGGCCTGCACCGCCACGCTGCGCTCCGACGTCACCATCGAGGCCGACATCGACGACGAGCCGGACGCCCGCCGCTGCCCGGTGCGCGACTTCACCGGCACCGTGGTCGGGCTGGAGGATCTGACCCACGACGTGAAGGGCGTCACCATCGAACTCCCCGGCGACGGCATCGCCTTCCAGGCCGGGCAGTATGTCAACCTGACGGTGCCCGGCGTCGAGGGGGCGCGGGCCTTCTCGCTCGCCAGCCCGCCGTCGCGGCCGAACCGGATCGAGCTGCATGTCCGGCGGGTGCCCGGCGGCCGGGCGACCGGCTGGATCCACGACACGCTGGCGCTCGGCGACCGGCTGCGGCTGTCCGGCCCCTACGGCCGCTTCTTCGTGCGGAGATCGGCGGCGGTGCCGTCGATCCTGCTGGCCGGCGGCACCGGGCTGTCGAGCCCGAAGTCGATGATCCTCGACCTTCTGGAGCAAGGCTGGACGCAGCCGATGCTGCTGATCCACGGCGTGCGGGCGCGCCGCGACCTGTACGACGAGGCGCTGTTCCGCGATCTGGCGGCGCGGCACCCCATCCTGACCTACGTTCCGGTCCTTTCGGATCCCCAGCCGGACGACGGTTGGGAGGGGGAGACCGGCTTCGTCCACGAGGCCCTGCAACGCCGCTTCGACGGGCTCTACGCCGGGCGCAAGGCGTACCTCTGCGGCCCGCCGCCGATGGTCGAGGCCTGCATCCGCACCCTGATGCAGGGCCGGCTGTTTGAGCGCGACATCCACACCGAGCGCTTCCTGACCGCCGGCGACGGCGACGCCGGGAAGGTCCGCAGCCCTGTCTTCCGGAGGCTGTGAGATGGCCGTCGCCACCCACGTCATCCGGCTCGACGGGAATCCCGGCGGGAATCCCGGCGAACATCCCGGCGGCGCCCCGTCGGCCTTCCCCTGCCGCGGCGACGAGACGGTCGTCGCCGCCATGGAGCGCCTGCGCCTTCCCGTTCCGGGACTGCGGCGGGCGCCGGGGCGGCCGATCCCGGTGGGCTGCCGGCAGGGCGGCTGCGGGGTGTGCCGCGTCCGGATCCTGTCCGGCTCCTATCGGTTGCAGCCGATGAGCCGGGCCCATGTCAGCGAGGCGGAGGAGCGCGCCGGCTACGCGCTCGCCTGCCGCCTGATCCCCGAAAGCGACCTCGACCTGCGCTGCGCCCGCAAGACGGGGGCGGCCGCCACCGGCGCGCCCGTCCCGGCGCAGCCGATCACAAACACCTAAGAAACAGGAGGAACACCCGATGTCCGTCAAAGGCGTGCTGCGTCCCGGCTTCATCCAGCTCCGCGTGCTCGACATGGCGGCGGCGCTGACCCACTACGTCGACCGGCTGGGGTTGAACCTCGTGTCCACCGGCGACGACGGCCGCGTCTACCTGAAGGGCTGGGACGAGTTCGACCGCCACAGCGTCATCCTGCGCCAGACCGACACGGCCGGCATGGACGTGATGGGCTTCAAGGTGCGGACCGAGGACGACCTCGACCAGTTCGCCGAGCGCATCCGCGCCTGGGGGCTGGCCGTCGACACGGTGGCGGCGGGCGAGCAGCCCGGCGTCGGCCGCCGCATCGGCGCCGTCCTGCCGTCCGGCCACCGGATCGAGCTGTACGCGACCGTCGAGCTGTCGGGCAGCCACCCGCCGATCCACAACCCGGACGTCTGGCCGGAGGAGCCGCGCGGCATGAAGGCGACCCGCTTCGACCACGCCCTGCTCTACGGCCCCGACATCGACAGGAACCTGCGCTTCTTCGAGGAGGCGCTGGATTTCTCGCTGGCCGAGAAGATCGAGCTGCCCGACGGCGTGCTGGCGATCTGGCTGACCTGTTCCAACAAGGCGCACGACATCGCCTTCGTGAAGCATCCCGAGCCGGGCAAGTTCCACCACGCCGCCTTCTTCCTGGAATCCTGGCACGACGTCGGCCACGCCGCCGACCTGATGAGCCGCTACAACATCTCCATCGACATCGGTCCGACCCGCCACGGCATCACGCGCGGCCAGACGATCTATTTCTTCGACCCGTCGGGCAACCGCAACGAGGTCTTCGCCGGCGGCTACACCCACTACCCCGACAACCCGACCCGCGTCTGGGACGAGAACGAGCTGGGCAAGGGCATCTTCTATTACGAGAAGGCGCTGAACGAACGCTTCCTCAGCGTCGTGACCTGAGGGGGCGGCCATGGAACGCGCCATGGAACTGGCCGTCCGTCAGGACGTGGAGCTGGCCGTCCGTCAGGACGTGGAGCTGGCCGTCCGTCAGGACGTGGAGCTGGCCGTCCGTCAGGACGTGGAGTTGACGGTCCGTCAGGACGGCATCGCCCACGAGGCCGCCTGCACCGCCGTCCTCGCGGCGGTGCGCGAGGGCGCCGCCCTGGGGGTGGCGGTCAACGCCGCGGTGGTGGATTCCGGCGGGACGCTCGTCGCGTTCCTGCGCGCCTCCGGGGCGTTCCTCCACTCCATCGCCATCGCCCAGGACAAGGCCTTCACGGCGGTCGGCTTCCGCATGCCCACCGCCGATCTGGGCCGGCTGATCGCCGGCAACCCCGACCTGCGCGACGGGCTGATCCGCCGCGACCGGCTGACCGCCTTTCCCGGCGGGCTGCCGATCCTGGCGGACGGGCGGCTCATCGGCGGCATCGGGGTCTCCGGCGCGTCGGAGGAGCAGGACTGCCGCTGCGCGCGGGCCGGTCTGGCCGCGCTGGGGCTCTGACCGCCGCGCATCACGACACAACAAGGACGCAAGACCCATCATGACCACCTCCACCCTGTCCCGGACCGGGCCATGGCCCGACGCCGCCCGGCCCGACTCCGCCTCGGCGGACGGCGCCGCGCCCAAGGAGATTCTCCACTTCATCGGCGGCGCCTACGTTGCCGGCGGCGGCGGGCGCCGCTTCGAGAACCGCTCGCCGGTCGACGGCTCGCTGGTGTCGCTGGTGCACGAGGCCTCGCGGGCCGACGTGGACGCCGCCGTCGCGGCGGCCCGCGCCGCGCTGTCCGGCCCCTGGGGCCGCATGACGGTGCAGGAGCGGGTGGACCGCCTGCACAAGGTCGCCGAGGGCATCCTGCGCCGCTTCGACGCGTTCCTCGCCGCCGAGATCGCCGACACCGGCAAGCCGCAATCGCTGGCCTCGCACATCGACATCCCGCGCGGCGCCGCGAATTTCGCGGTCTTCGCCGACGTGGTGAAGAACGTCCCCACCGAGTTCTTCGAGCTGGCGACCCCCGACGGCGCCGGGGCGCTCAACTACGCGAGGCGCGGCCCCAAGGGCGTCATCGCCGTGATCAGCCCGTGGAACCTGCCGCTGCTGCTGATGACCTGGAAGGTCGGGCCGGCGCTGGCCTGCGGCAACACCGTCGTCGTCAAGCCCTCGGAGGAGACGCCGACCACCGCCGCGCTGCTGGGCGAGGTGATGAACGAGGCCGGCATTCCGCCCGGCGTCTACAACGTCGTCCACGGCTTCGGCCCGGACTCGGCCGGCGAGTTCCTGACCACCCACCCCGGCGTCGACGCGATCACCTTCACCGGCGAGACCCGCACCGGCGAGGCGATCATGAAGGCCGCCGCGACCGGCGTCCGCGCCGTGTCGTTCGAGCTGGGCGGCAAGAACCCGGCGGTCGTCTTCGCCGACTGCGACCTCGACAAGGCGATCGAGGGCACCCTGCGCTCGGCCTTCGCCAATTGCGGGCAGGTCTGCCTGGGCACCGAGCGGATCTATGTCGAGCGCCCGATCTTCGACGCGTTCGTCGCCCGGCTGAAGGCGGGGGCCGAGGCGCTGGTCCCCGGCCATCCCTTCGCCTCCGGCACCAGCCTCGGCCCGCTGATCAGCCGGGAACACCGCGACAAGGTGCTGTCCTACTACGCCCGCGCCATCGCCGACGGCGCCACGCTGGTGACCGGCGGCGGGGTTCCCGACATGCCGGCGGAGCTGGCCGGCGGGTCCTGGGTGCAGCCGACCATCTGGACCGGGCTGCCCGACGACAGCGCCGTGGTGCGCGAGGAGATCTTCGGCCCCTGCTGCCACATCCGCCCCTTCGACAGCGAGGAGGAGGCGGTGGCGCTCGCCAACGACACCCCCTACGGGCTGGCGGCGGCGGTGTGGACGGAGAATCTGGGCCGGGCGCACCGGGTCGCCGGCCGGATCGGCGCCGGCATCGTCTGGGTCAATTCCTGGTTCCTGCGCGACCTGCGCACCGCCTTCGGCGGGTCCAAACACTCGGGCATCGGCCGCGAGGGCGGCGTCCATTCGCTGGAATTCTACACCGAACTGAAAAACATCTGCGTCAAGCTGTGAGGGCCGACCGATGAGCGAACACTCCATCCGAACGGCCGCCGACCGGCTGTTCGAGGCGCTGGGCAGCGGCACGCCCTGCGACCCCGTCCGCGAGCTGCTGCCCGACGGCGATCTCGCCGCCGCCTACGCGGTGCAGGAAACCAACACCCGGCGCGGGCTGGCGCAGGGCCGGGCGCTGTCGGGCCGCAAGATCGGCCTGACCTCCAAGGCGGTGCAGGCCCAGCTGGGCGTCGGCCAGCCCGACTACGGCATGCTGTTCGCCGACATGGCGGTGCCCGACGGCGTCGAGATCGCGCGCGACCGGCTGATCCAGCCCAAGGCGGAGGCGGAGGTCGCCTTCGTCCTCGGCCGCGACCTCGACCGGGAGTCGATCACCGCCGCCGACGTGATCCGCGCGGTCGACTGCGTTCTGCCCGCCATCGAGATCGTCGACAGCCGGGTCGCCGGCTGGAACATCCGCATCCTCGACACCATCGCCGACAACGCCTCGTCGGGCCTCTACGTGCTGGGCAACGAGCCCAAACCGCTGGCCGGCCTGGATCTGCGCCTGTGCGGCATGGTCATGGAGATGGGCGGCGAGCCGGTGTCGACCGGCGCCGGGCTGGCCTGCCTGGGGCATCCGCTGAACGCGGTGCTGTGGCTGGCGCAGACCATGGCGCGGGTCGGCCGCCCGCTGAAGGCCGGCGACACGGTGCTGTCGGGGGCGCTGGGGCCGATGGTTCCGGTCGCCTGGGGGTCGGTCGTCGAGGCGCGCGTCGAGGGGCTCGGCTCCGTCCGCGCCGCCTTCGCCAGGGAGTGAACGGGTCATGAGCAAGGTCAAGATCGCCATCCTCGGGTCCGGCAACATCGGCACCGACCTGATGATCAAGGTGATGCGGCACGCCAAGCATCTGGAGATGGGCGTCATGGTCGGCGTCGATCCGGAATCCGACGGGCTGGCCCGCGCCCGCCGGATGGGCGTCGCCACCACCCACGGCGGGCTGGAGGGGCTGATGGCGATGCCGGAATGGCGCGACGTCGGCATCGTCTTCGACGCCACCTCCGCCTACGCCCACAAGGCGCACAGCGCCGCCTGCGTCGCGGCGGGCAAGCAGGTGATCGACCTGACCCCGGCGGCCGTCGGCCCCTACGTCGTGCCGCCGGTCAACCTCGACGCCCATCTCGACCGGCCCAACGTCAACATGGTGACCTGCGGCGGGCAGGCGACCATTCCGATGGTCCACGCGGTCGCGCGCGTGTCCAGGGCGGTGCCCTACGCCGAGATCGTCGCCTCGATCTCCTCGCGCTCGGCCGGTCCGGGCACGCGGGCCAACATCGACGAGTTCACCGAGACGACCGGCCGCGCCATCGAGACGGTCGGCGGCGCCGCGCGCGGCAAGGCGGTCATCGTGCTGAATCCGGCCGAGCCGCCGCTGATCATGCGCGACACCGTCTTCGTGCTGTCCCAGGGCGCCGAGCCGGCGGACATCGAGGCCTCGGTCGAGGCGATGGTCGCGGAGGTGCAGGGCTACGTCCCCGGCTACCGGCTGAAGCAGGCGGTGCAGTTCGAGCGCTTCGGCAACAACGATCCGGTGCGGATCCCCGGCTACGGCGAATTCTCCGGCATCAAGTCCTCGATCTTCCTGGAGGTCGAGGGGGCCGCCCATTACCTGCCGGCCTACGCCGGGAACCTCGACATCATGACCTCCGCCGCCATGGCCACGGCCGACCGCTGGGTCGAGCGCCGGTCCGCCGCCTGAAGGGAGCCTCCCACATGAGCAAACTTTACATTCAGGACGTGACGCTGCGCGACGGCATGCACGCGCTGCGGCACCGCTACGACCTGCCCACCGTGGTCGCCATCGCCAGGGCGCTCGACGCCGCCCGCGTCGACGCCATCGAGATCACCCACGGCGACGGGCTGTCGGGCGGCTCCTTCAACTACGGCTTCGGCAGCCACACCGACCTCGACTGGATCGAGGCGGTCGCCGGGGCCGTCGGGCACGCCAGGGTGACGGTGCTGCTGCTGCCCGGCATCGGCACGCGCGACGACCTGAACGCCGCCTTCGCGTCGGGCGCCCGTTCCGTCCGGGTCGCCACCCATTGCACCGAGGCCGACGTCTCGCGCCAGCACATCGAGCACGCCCGCAAGCTGGGCATGGACACGGCGGGCTTCCTGATGATGGCCCACATGATCCCGACCGACCGGCTGGTCGAGCAGGCCAGGCTGATGGAATCCTACGGGGCCGACTGCGTCTATGTCGTCGATTCGGCCGGCGCCCTGCTGCCCGAACAGGTGGGCGAGCGGGTGCGGGCCTTCCGCGCCGCGCTGAGGCCGGAGACGGGGATCGGCGTCCACACCCACCACAACCTGACGCTGGGCGTCGCCAACGCCATCGCCGGGGTGCAGGCCGGCGCGACGCGCGTCGACGCCTCGCTGGCCGGGATGGGCGCCGGGGCCGGCAACGCGCCGCTTGAGGCGCTGGTCGCCGTGCTCGACCGCATGGGGCTGGACCATGGCTGCGACCTGTTCGCCCTGATGGACGCCGCCGACGATCTGGTCCGCCCGCTCCAGGATCGGCCGGTGCGGGTGGACCGCGAGAGCCTGTCGCTCGGCTACGCCGGCGTCTATTCCAGCTTCCTGCGCCACGCCGAACGGGCGGCCGGGACCTACGGCCTCGACACCCGCGCGATCCTGGCGGAGCTCGGCCGGCGCAAGATGGTCGGCGGGCAGGAGGATATGATCGTGGACGTGGCGCTGGATCTGCTGAAGGCGCGTGACAAGGAGATCGCGGCATGAACGGCATCGTGACGGGTTTGGGGGAATTGGCGCGGATCGCCGACGACGCGGCGCGTCTGGCCCACGCGATCCCGCAATTCACCGATCGCCTCGCCCTGACGGTGGACGACGCCTACGCCGTGCAGGCGCTGTCGCTGGCGCGCCGCGCCGCGCGCGGCGAACGGCGGGTCGGCATGAAGATGGGGCTGACCAGCCGGGCCAAGATGGCCCAGGTCGGCGTGGACGAGATGATCTGGGGCCGCCTGACCGACGCCATGCAGGTCGAGGAGGGCGGGACGATCCGGCGCTCGGCCTACGTGCACCCGCGCGTCGAGCCGGAACTGGCCTTCCTGCTGAAGGCCCCGCTGGCCGGGCGGGTGACGGCGGCCCAGGCGCTGGCGGCGGTCGAGGCGGTGGCCCCGGCGCTGGAGATCATCGACAGCCGCTACCGCGACTTCAAGTTCGCGCTGCCCGACGTGATCGCCGACAATTCGTCGTCGTCCGGCTTCGTGGTCGGGCAATGGCGCCGGCCCGACCTCGACGTCGGCAATCTCGGGCTGGCGCTGCTGGCCGACGGCCAGCCGGTGCAGGTGGGGTCGACCGCCGCGATCCTCGGCCACCCGGTGCGCTCGCTGGTCGCGGCGGCGCGTCTGGTCGCCCAGTGGGGCGAGCGGCTGGAGGCCGGCTGGATCGTGCTGGCCGGCGGCGCCACCGCCGCCCATCCGCTGGCCCCCGGCATGGCGGTGCGCGCCGACATGCAGGGGCTGGGGTCCGTGTCCTTCCAGGTGGGGGAGTGAGGCCATGCCGATCATCGACGTGACCATCCTGGCCGGGCGCCCGCCGGAGAAGCGGCTGGCGCTGATCCAGGCCCTGACCAGGGCGGCGGTGGAGAGCTTCGACGTGCCGCCCGAAGGGGTGCGGGTGCTGCTGCGCGAGATCCCGCCGGAGCATTTCGCCGTCGCCGGCACGCCCAAGAAACCGCTGGTTCCCGGCTGACCGGCCCGGCGCGCGCGGGATCACCACGAACAAGAAGACCAGCCGCCCGGCCGGCGCCGCGATGCCGCGCGCCGGAACGGGACGGCGCACGGCATCGGAGGAAGCATCGTGAGGATTTGGACATCGGCCTGGACATCGCTGGCCGCCACGGCGGCGCTCGCCCTCTCGCTGGCGTCGGCGGCGCCCGCCGGGGCGACCGAGGCGGAGACGCAATACCCCAACGGGGCGGAAGGCTTCATGGCCGGCGCGGTGCCGCCGCCGGGGGTCTATTTCCTGAACTACCTGACCCACTACACCACCAACCGGCTGAACGACGGATCGGGCGACAGGGTGCCGGTGCATTTCCGCCTGAACGCCACGGCGGAGGTCGCGCGCTTCGTCTGGACCAGCGACGTCCAGGTGCTGGGCGCCTATTGGGGCATGCACATCCTGACCCCGCTGGTCAATCTGGAGTATGAGCTGGGGCCGAACTCCGTCCATCAGTTCGGGCTGGGCGACATCACCATCGACCCGGTGATCCTGTCCTGGCACTGGAAGAACTTCCATCTCGCCACCGGCCTCGACGTGATCCTGCCGACCGGCCGCTACGACAAGACCAAGCCGCTGAACATCGGCGCCAACTATTGGGGGTTCGAGCCGCTGGTCGCCGGGACCTACCTGTCCGACGACGGCTTCGAGGTTTCGGCCAAGCTGATGTACACCGTCAACACGACGAACACGGCCACCGACTACCGCTCGGGCCAGGCGTTCCACATGGATTACATGGTGGGCCAGCACATCGGCGGCTGGACGGCCGGCGTCGGCGGCTACTGGTTCCGGCAGACCGGCGACGACCGGCGGGCGGGTGTCGGCATCGGCAACCGCGGCCGGGCCTTCGCCGCGGGGCCGGCGGTGAAATACGATGTCGGCGGGGTGTCGCTGATCGGCCGCTGGCAGCACGAGTTCGCCAGCGAGAACCGGCCGCAGGGCGACAAGTTCTGGTTCAAGTTCGTCACCCCCCTGTAGGCGGGCTTTTCCCGGACCGGACCCGTGGTCCCGGCGCGGCACGCCTTTGGCGGACCGGCTCCAGGGCTTCGAAGCGGTTGCCGCGCTTCCCGGCGAACCCCGGTCGGTTTTCTGCCGCCGAATGCGGAGGCCGCTTCACCGTGCCAACTCTCCCGTGCTGTGGATAAAACCTGTCGCGGGAGAGCAGCAAAATGTGTTAATCACCATTATTGAACGGCATTATTTCGCATAACGCCACCAAGGGTGATGGTTGGACACCGGGCATCGCCTTTTTTTAATGAAAAGAAGGGCGCGGATTCATGCAAGGGAAGCGCAATGGTCTGAGAAAATCCATTCTCCCATTGGGTGTAATCGCGTTGCTGGGCGCAGGTTTCGCGGCGCCGTCACAGGCGGCGAAGACCCTGGTCTTCTGTTCGGAAGGCAACCCTGACTATCTCAGCCCGCCGCTCGCGCGGACCACCACCAGTTTCGACGCCATCACGCCGGTCTTCGACACGCTGGTCCGTTTCGATCCCGCCACCCAGACCATCGTGCCGGGGCTGGCCGAATCCTGGACCGTGTCGCCGGACGGGCTGGTCTACACCTTCACGCTGCGGACGGACGCGGTCTTCCACGGCACCGCCGACTTCAAGCCGAGCCGGGCGCTGAACGCCGAGGACGTGCTGTTCAGCTTCCAGCGGCAATGGCGGGCCGACCATCCCTACCACCGGGTCAGCGGCCTGACCTACGACTACTTCCGCGACCTGTCGATGCCGGCGCTGCTGAAGAGCATCGAGGCGGTCGACGCGCGGACGGTGCGCTTCACCCTGAACCGTCCGGAGGCGCCCTTCCTGGCCGATCTCAGCATGGTGTTCGCGTCGATCGCCTCGGCGGAATACGCCGAGCACATGCTGAGGAAAGGCACGCCGGATGAGTTCGACCGCGCGCCTCTGGGCACCGGCCCCTTCCAGCTGGTGTCCTACCAGAAGGGCGCCACCGTCCGTTTCAAGGCGTTCGCGGAGCATTGGGGCGGCAAGCCGCCGCTCGACAGCCTGGTGTTCTCGATCACGCCGAACGCCGCCGTCCGGCTGAACAAGCTCCAGTCCGGCGAATGCCACGTCATGCCCTTTCCCAACCTCGCCGACCTGCCCAAGGTGGAGGCCGACCCCAACCTGACGTTGATGCGGCAGGAGGGGTTCAACGTCGCCTTCATGACCTTCAACGTCCAGAAGAAGCCGTTCGACGACGTGCGGGTCCGCCGCGCCGTCAGCATGGCGATCGACAAGGCGACGCTGGTCGAGGCGATCTACGGCACCGCCGGGCGGACGGCCAAGAATCCGCTGCCGCCCACGACCTGGGCCTACAACGACGCCATCGTCGATCTTCCCTACGACCCGCGGCAGGCGGTCCGGCTGCTGGCCGAGGCGGGCTACCCGGAGGGCTTCGCGACGGAGCTCTGGCACATGCCGGTGACCCGCCCCTACATGCCCGACGCCAAGCGCGCGGCCGAGATGATGCGCAACGACCTCGCCAAGATCGGCGTCCGGGCGACGCTGGTGACCGACGACTGGTCGGTCTACATGAAGCGGCTGATGAACGGCGACCACCAGGCCGGCATGATCGGCTGGACCAGCGACAACGGCGACCCCGACAACTTCCTCTACACGCTGCTGAGCTGCGAGGGCGCCCGCCCCGGCGGCGGCAACATGGCGAAATGGTGCGATCCCGATTTTGAGAAACTGATCGTCCGCGCCAAGCAGACGACCGACACCGCCCTGCGCACGACGCTGTACCATCAGGCCCAGGAGGTCTTCAAACGCGAGGCGCCCTGGCTGCCGCTCGCCCATTCCATGGTCTTCATGGTGGTGCGCAAGGAGGTCCGGGGCTACCGGATGCATCCCTTCGGCCTGCACGTCTTCCGCAGCGTCGACCTGGACCGCTGACGCCGTGGCCCGCGCGCCCCTGATCCGTGCCCCTGATCCACGCCCCATGACACGCGCCCGATGACGCGCGCCGGCATCGCGCAACGGATCGCCGCCGTCGGCGGCGTGCCCGTGCTGGTCGCGGCGGCCATCGCGGTCGCCGCGTGGTTCCTGCTGGCCCAGGCCGACCGGGCGCGGCAGTCGGCGGTCATCGCCGGCACGGTCTACCGCGAGCTGATGGGCGCGGCGGCGGCGCGGTCGGACTACCTGCACGCGGCCCCGGCCAAACGCGCGCCCCAGGCCGCGCTGTTCGACGCGCGGACGGCGGAGGCCCGCCGCCAGCTGGACGCGCTGGCGGCGCTGGCCGGCGACGGCGAGCTGACGGCGGCGGTCGCCGCCAACCGGCGGACGCTGGGCGGCTACGCCGAGCGGATGGAGCGGTTCAAGGCGGTCACCGAAGGGAACGACGCCCTGATCGCCACCATGGCGCAGCAGGCGGCGCGGCTGGTCGAGATCACCGACAGCGCCCGCCAGCGCCAGCGCATCGCCAACATCCGCTTTTCCGAAAGCATCGCCGAATCCGATCGGCGGCTGCGGCTGAACCGGGACGTGCTGGACCACGCGCGCGGCCTGCGCAACGCCCTGGCCGGTCTGTGGCGCTACGAGGCCACCCGGCTGGCGGCGGTGGACGAGGCGGCGACCCAGCTCGACATCAACGTCCTGACCGCCCGCCTGCAACTGACCGCCAAGGCCCTGGACGAGGCGATGGCCGGCATGGCCGGGCAAACCGTCACCGGGGAAACCGCCTCCGGCCAGACCGACTCCGGGCAGCCGGCGGCCCCGGACAGCTTCGCGGCGGTGACGGCCGATCTGGGGCAGGCGCTCGCCGCGCGGACCCCGGTGCAGGGACTGGCGCGGGCGCTCGACGGGCGGATCGACCAGATCATCAACATCCACAGCACCGCCTACGCCTCGGTCCAGGACGAGCTGACCGAGCTGACCGGCCACGCGGTGGAGGCCAACGAGACCGAGCAGGAGGTCCAGAACATCGCCGTCGCGGTGCTGAAGCTGACCGGCCGCACCGCCGACGCCGTGGTCCAGCGCGACACGGCCGCCGCCACCCGCATCCTCGGCGACGCCGCCCTGCTGGAGGAGACCATGGCGCGGCTGCCGATCCCGCCGCTGATCCAGGGCGACATGATCGACGCGACGGACAGCTGGCGCCGCAGCCTGACCCTGGCGAAGGACGGGCTGGCCCGGCAGGAGGCGATGATCGCCGAGATGGACGCCGACGCCGGGACGATGGCGGCGGGCGCCCACCGGCTGAACGACGCCTTCGGCGACAACGCCGAACGGATCGGCGCCATCCTGCGCAGCATCCTGGCGCTGGGGGCGACGGCGGGGCTGCTGCTGGCCGCGACGGCAACCCTCCTCGTCGCCCGCTCGATCACCCGGCCGATCCAGCGCCTCCAGCGGCAGATGGTGCGTCTGGCCGAAAGCCCGCTGGCCGGCCAGCAGCCCGCCGAGGCCATCGCCGAGACCGACCGCCGCGACGAGCTGGGCGCCATGGCGCGCGCCGTGCAGCTCTTCGTCACCGGGATCGGCCAGCGCGAGATCGCGCTGCACCAGGCCCGCGACCAGGCGGTGGAGGCGACGCTCGCCAAATCCTCGTTCCTGGCGATGATGAGCCACGAGATCCGCACGCCGATGAACGGCGTCACCGGCATGGCGGAGATGCTGGGCCAGACCGACCTGACCGACGAGCAGCGCGGCATGGTCGGCGTCATCCGTAGCTCGGCGCGGGCGTTGCTGACGATCATCAACGACATCCTGGACTTCTCCAAGATCGAGGCCGGGAAGCTGGAGATCGAATCCATCGCCTTCTCGCTGACCGAGGTGGTGGAGGACGCCGCCGAGCTGGTCACCGGCCGCGCCGAGGAGAAGGCGCTCGATCTGGTGGTGCTGATCGACGACGGCGTTCCCGACCAGCTGCTGGGCGACCCGACCCGGCTGCGGCAGGTGCTGATCAACCTCGCCGGCAACGCCATCAAGTTCACCGAGAGCGGCCATGTCGCGCTGCGGGTCCGGCGCCTGCCCGGCGGCGACTCGGCGGAGAGCGCGCGGCTGCGCTTCACCGTGTCCGACACCGGCATCGGCCTGACCGGGGAACAGCGCGCCCGCCTGTTCCAGCCCTTCCAGCAGGCCGACAGCTCCACCTCGCGCCGCTTCGGCGGCACCGGGCTCGGGCTGACCATCTGCCACCGGCTGTGCGCGCTGATGGGCGGCGCGATCGGCGTCGATTCGGTGCATGGGGAGGGCTCGACCTTCTGGTTCGAGCTGCCCTTCCCGATGGTGGCGCCCGAACCGCTGGCGCCCGCCGTCGCCATCGCCGACGCCCGCGTCGTCGCGGTCGGCTTCGACGGCCCCCGCCGCGCCGCCCTGGAGGGCATCCTGCGGGCCGGCGGCGTCGGCTCCGTCGCCTGGGTGGGCTACGACGACGACCCGCTGGCGCGGATCGCGGCGGTTTCGGCGGGCCCGGCACCGGAGGGCGCACCGGAGGAGACGCCGGGGGTGGCGGTCATTCTCCACACCGCCGGGACCACCGACGCGGCGATGGCCTGCGGCAAGCGGATCGTCGAGGCCGGCATCCGGCCGGCGCCGAAGGTGATGCTGACGGCGTCGCGGCTGCTGGTCTCCTCCCTGGGCGAGGCCGACCGCATCGGGCTGTTCTGCACGCTGACCCTGCCGCTGCGCCGCCAGCGGCTGTGGCAGGTGCTGGCCGCCGTCCTCGGCCGCGCCAGCCTGGAGCGGCGCGGCGGCGCGCAGGACGACGACGCGGCCGGCTGGACTCCCCCCTCGGTGGAGGAGGCCCGCGCGGCGGGCTGCCTGATCCTGGTGGCGGAGGACAACCCGATCAACCAGACGGTGATCCGCCGCATGCTGAACCAGCGCGGCTACGCGCTGGAGATGGCCGACGACGGCGTCCAGGCGCTGGCGCTGCACCGGCCGGGCCGCTACGGGCTGCTGCTGACCGATTTCCACATGCCGGAGATGGACGGCTTCACCCTGACCCGGATGCTGCGGCGGCGCGAGGAGAGCGAGGGCCTGGATCGCCTGCCCATCGTCGCGCTGACCGCCGACGCCCTGCCCGGCACCGAGCAGCGCTGCCTGGAGGCCGGGATGGACGGCTACCTGACCAAGCCCATCGACTCGCGGCTGCTGGCGGCGGTCCTCGACCGTCATCTGCCCCAGGCGCGGGCGCTGCGCCGCCGGGCGCGGCCGGCCGAGCGCCTTGCGCCGCCTTCCCCCACGACGTCTTCCCCCACGACATCTTTCCCCACGGCGGCTCCGGCCCGGACATGGCGGGACGCCGACATCGACCCGGCCATCTTCGACCTCGCCCAACTGGCCGAGAACTTCACGCCCGGCGATCCCGACGCCATCGCCTTCCTGGAGCGCTTCCTCGAGATGGTTCCCGGCCTGATCGGGACGGCGGCCGGCCGGCTGGCCGACGGCGACACGGCGGCGGCCCGCGACGCGGTCCACACTCTGAAGGGAGCGTCCCTGTCCATCGGGGCGGCCCGGCTCGGGCAGTTGGCCGCCGACGCGCAGGATTGCCTGGACGCGGGCGATGCCGACACCGCCGCCCTTCTCGTCGATCTGCTGGCGCCGACGCAGGAGGAACTCGTCGAGGCCACCGCCGCCTTGCGGGAATTCACGGCCGGCATGGCGCCGTGCCGGGAAACGGAAACGCGTTAGGGAACGGAAACGATCATGGCCTCCATCGACTACTCGAAGCTCCGCGTCCTGGTCGTCGAGGACGACGCCTTCACCCGCGACCTGATCCGCAAGGTCCTGAAGGACATCGGGGTGCGGTCCCTGTCGGAAAGCGCGAACGGCAAGGACGGGCTGATGGAGGTGGTGCGGACGCGGCCCGACATCGTGTTCTGCGACATCCACATGGCGCCGATGAACGGCCGCCAGTTTCTCCAGGCGGTGCGCGGCATCAAGGTGAAGGACGTGAACCGGACGCCGGTCGTCTTCCTGACCGCCGACGCCGACATCAGCCATGTCCGCTTCGCCAAGGAGCACCAGGTCAATGGCTATCTGGTCAAGCCGATCAGCCTGACGAAGCTTCGCGACGCCATCGACCTCGCCATCGGCAACGCGAACGCCAACGCCCAGCGCGAACAGGAGGGCGTGGCGGAAAACGGGCTGTCCTGACGGCGTTTCCGGACGCGGGTGGGCGGCTTCCCGCATCGGCGTCCATCGTCTTGCGCCGATGATTCCGATCAGGATTGTCCGCGCGACACCCGGTACCAGTGCTCGGCGTGCTGGCGGCAGAATTCGGCCTCCACCGGATCGCCGTTGCGCGCCGCGTCCTCGGCGCGCGACAGCCACTGCGCCTGCTTCTGCTCTGGCGATCCGCCGACGCGCGGTGGCTGCTGCGGCCGGCTCGGCTGGAAGGAGGGCGGGGAGGCGGCGTCGGACCGGCGGCGGCCGGCTTTGGCGCGAAAACGCGGGGTCTGGGATCCGGGGGCCATTGGCTCGTGCCTGGGGAATGCGATGCCCAGCCGACGGAGGCTTGGGCGGGGTGGAGTCTAACGGCGTGGCGGAGCGTTGTCACCCGTGGCGGTGCGGGTGTCGAGGAAAGGCTTGGCCGATCGGTCGCTGCTCGGCAAGGCGCCGTTGGGCGCCGTTGGGCGGCGGCGTCGGTCAAGGGCTTCCCATTCCATTTTTCCGACCGATCAGCGCACGGATGCGCTCCTTGACCCGTTCGTCCAGCGGGTTGTAGACCAGCAGACCCAGATCGGGACGGCCATCGACGGCGAAAGCCGAATATTCCATCGCGAAGGTGCCCAGTTCCGGATGCTGGAGGTGCTTGATCCCCTCGCCCGGCGCATGAACGTCGTTCTCCTTCCAGAACCTGGCGAAATCCGCACTCGCCCTGCACAGCTCGTCAACGAGTTCGGCGATCTCCTTCACGGCGCCGGCGCGTGCGGCGTCGACGCGGAAGGCGCCGACCAGAAACCGGGCCACGCCCTCCCAGTCCTTTTGCTTGGATTGGATCGCCGGGTTGCAGAACACCAGCCGCAGGATGTTCCGCCGATCGGGGGGGAGCGTGCCGTAATCGGTCAGAACCACCGCAGCGGCGGAATTCCAGGCCAGCACGTCCCAGGTCGCCGTCTTGATGAAGGCTGGACAGGCGTCGAACGCGTCCAGCAGCCGTTGTAGACGGGGGCTGACGCCTTGCGCCGGCCTGTACCGCATCTCCGGCGGCCGGCCGAGCGCCAGAATGAACAGATGCTCCCGTTCCAGGTCGGTGAGCATCAGGCTGCCGGCGATCCGGTCCAGCACGTCGGCCGACGGCGCTCCTCCCCGTCCCTGCTCCAGCCATGTGTACCAAGTCGGGCTGATGTTGGCGCGCTGCGCCACCTCCTCCCGGCGCAGTCCCGGCGTGCGGCGGCGTCCGGAGAAGCCGAAGGCCGCCGGATCAAGCCGTGTGCGGCGGTCCCGCAGGAAGGCGGCGAGCGAGCTGGTCTGTCTGGAGCCGGTCTGCATGGCGATCCTGGTAGCCGCTATACTAGGAAAACGTCACTACTTTAACAGGATATCATGCGGCGTCAGAGTGGGGGCGACGGAATTGGAAAGGTGATTTCCCCATGCGCGTTTTTCTCACCGGCGCCACCGGCTTCATCGGCCGGGCCGTGCTTTCCGAACTGCTGAAGGCCGGCCACCAGGTCGTCGGCCTGACCCGGTCGGCGGAGGGCGCCCATTCCCTCGCAGCCGCCGGTGCCGAGGCGCACCACGGCACGCTGGAGGATTTGGCGAGCATCCGAAGCGGTGCCGAAGGAGCCGACGCCGTGATCCACGCCGCGTTCGACCACGACTTCTCGCGTTTCGCCGAGAATTGCGAGAAAGACCGCCGGGTGATCGGCGCGCTGGGCGAGGTGCTGAAGGGCTCGGGCCGCCCGCTGCTGATCACCTCGGGGATCGGCATGGGCGGTAGCGGCCATGGTCAGCCGGCCCGCGAGGATGTCTTCAACGATGCCCACCCCAATCCACGCATCGCTTCGGAGCGGGCCGGCAACGACCTGCTGGATGCCGGCGTCAACCTGGCCGTGATGCGGCTGCCCCAGGTTCACGACACGCGCAAGCAGGGGCTGATCACTCCGCTGATCGCGATCTTCCGCGAAAAGGGCGTCGCATCCTACATCGGGGAGGGGCGCAACCGCTGGTCCGCCGGTCATTTGAACGACGTCGCCCGTCTCTATCGGCTGGCGATCGAGGCGGCGGAGCCCGGCGCACGCTACCACGCGGTCGGCGAGGAGGGTGTCGAGATGCGCGAGATCGTGGAAGCCCTGGCCCGCGGCCTGGGGATTCCGGCGGTCTCCATCCCGCTGGACAAGGCGGCCGAGCATTTTGGCTGGATGGCGATGTTCGCGGGCACCGACATGGCGGCGTCCAGCGTCCTGACGCAGGCGAGGCTCGGCTGGCGTCCGGAGGGGCCGGGCCTCATCGCCGACCTCGATGCGATGCGCCATGCCTGACACGGGAGGGGCGGACCATCGCCGCCCCGCCCATTGCGGGCGGCTGCCTCGTGGAAGCCCCGACGATCCGCTTGGCGACGCCCTTCCGGCCCAGCCGCACCGGGCGCACGTCAAACCGGGCGCACGTCGAACCGGGGGCGACGCTCCTCGAGCAGCCGGCGGGGCAGGGCGGCGACGCCGCGGCCGTGCGCCACCATCAGCGGCCTGATGTCCGCGAACATGGTGGACATTCGGTGGGGTTCCGCCGCAAATCCGTCCGGGAAACGGGGCCATCCCACAATCAGGGCAAGCCGGCAAAATATCCCGTCACCCGTTACGGAATATCAATGTATGTATGACACACATGTTCCGGCAGTCGGTCCTGTCCGAATTGGAACCGTGGGGAGTACATGATCGGTAAGCTCAGCATCAAGGGTAAGATCGGCCTGATCCTGGCGGTCAGTCTGGTCGGCCTCACGGCGATGGTCGGCATCGCGCTCAGCAACATGCGCGACCAGATGTTCGCGGACCGCGAGGCCAAGGTGAAGAACCTGGTCGAGGTCGCCTACGCCCTGGTCTCGCATTACGAAGCCGAGGCGAAGGCCGGCCGCCTGCCCGACGAACAGGCGCGGACGGCGGCCTTGGCGGCGCTGTCGCAGCTCCGCTACAACGCCACCGACTATTTCTTCGCGCTCGACGCCAAGGGCATCACCGTGGCGCACGCCAACCCGCAGCAGGTCGGCAAGGACCTGACGGGCGCCAGGGATCCCAACGGCGTCCTCTTCGTCCGCGCCATGGTGGACACCGCCCGCGCCGCGCCGGAGGGCGGCTTCGTCCGCTATTCCTTCGCCAAGCCGGGAGGCGATCCCAACACGCCGCAGCCCAAGCTGGCCTATGTGCGCGCCTTCGCGCCATGGGGCTGGACGCTGTCCACCGGCATCTACATCGACGACGTGAACACCGCCTTCGCCACCGAGGCGTGGCGCCAGGGTCTCGTCAGCGCCGTGGTGATGCTGGCCGGTGTCCTGGCGACGCTGCTGATCGGGCGGGCGGTGGTGAAGCCGATCCCCAACATGCAGGCGGCGATCGCCGCGGCCAGCGCCGGCGACCTGAGCGGCACCGCCGCGGTCGACGGCGACGACGAGATCGCCGCCATGGCCCGCGACTTCAACGGGCTGATCGGCACGCTGCGCGACAGCATTTCACGGGTTGGCGAGGCCAGCGCCTCGGTCTCCTCCGCCTCGGTGGAGCTGAACGCTTCGGCCGGCGACATGAGCCGCAACGCCGAGCGCATGAACGAGAAGGCCGACAGCATCACCCAGGCGGTGACCCAGGTGGTGCGCGCGGTCGGCGAACTGTCGACGGTGGCCGAGGAGCTGGCCGCCAACGCCGAGACCGTCGCCGCGGCCGCCGAGGAGATGGGCGCGTCGATCAGCGAGGTCGCCCGCCACGCCGCCGGCAGCGCGCAGGTGGCGCACCGCGCCTCGGCCGCCGCCGCGCAGGCCGGCAGCGTGTTGCAGGCCGCCGATGGCGCCATCAAGGAGGCGGTCGGCAACATGCGCGGGCTGGCGCAGGCCAGCACCGAGATCGGCCAGGTCATCAAGGTGATCTCCGACATCGCGCAGCAGACCAACCTGCTGGCCTTGAACGCCACCATCGAGGCGGCCCGCGCCGGGGAGGCGGGAAAGGGCTTCGCCGTGGTCGCCAACGAGGTGAAGAACCTCGCCACCCAGTCGGCCAGGGCCACCGAGGAGATCGAGCAGAAGATCACCTCGACCCAGGAGCAGACGGAGAAGAGCGTCGTCTCCATCGACGAGGTGGCGCGCATGATGGAGCGGGTGAGCGGGACGCTCGCCTCGATCAACGACGTCATCGGCGAGATCGACGAGATCGCCGCGTCGATCGCCCACGAGGTCCAGCAGCAGAGCGCCGCCACCGCCGAGATCGGCCGCAACGTCTCGCAGGTCGCCACCGCCGCCAAGGAGGTCGCCCGCGACACGGTGGAGACGTCGGGCCAGGCGCGGGTGGTGAAGGACGCCGTGGAGTTTCTCGCCCGCATCGCCGGCGACACCGCCAGCGGCGCCACCCAGACCTCGGCCGCCGCCAATGAACTGGGCCGCCTCGCGACCGGGCTTGACGAGATGGTTTCCCGTTTCAAGCTGCGGGCGTAGGGCGCCGGGCTCGCCACGTCCGGGCCGGGCCGGGCCGTCACCGGGCCGGGCCGTCACCGGGCGTGAAGGGACGCGATCTCCGGGGGCTGGGCCAGATCGCGGCGGGCGATGGCGACAGCCGCGTCCAGGGTCTGGGCGAAGGCGACGCCGGGAGCGTTGCCCAGACCCATCGCGTCGAGAACACGCCGGGGCTCCTTCGGCATGCCGGCAAGGATCACCGCCGTCTCCGTGCGGCGGCAATGCTCGACCAGATCGGACAACGCGCCGACGCCGGTCGCGTCGATCAAGGGAACGGCCCGCAGATCCAGGATGAAGATCTTCGGCGGGGGCCCGATCTGGTCGAGCACCTCGCTCAACCGGGTGGCCACCCCGAAAAAGAAGGGGCCGGTGATCCGGAACAGCACGACGCCGTCAGGCAGGTCGGTCCGCGGATCGTAGACATCGCCGGCGGGCCGATCGAAATCATCGGCATCCTCGTCGATCAGCCTGACCTGGCTCTGGATTTCGACGGCCTGGGCCATGCGGTGCATGAAGGCCAGGGCGGCGACCACCACCCCCACCTCGATGGCCACGGTCAGGTCGACCAGCACGGTCAGCCCGAAGGTCAGCAGCAGCGCCGCCCGGTCCGCCAGCGGCGCCGACATCAGATGCCGGAAGCGCTCGACCTCGCTCATGTTCCAGGCGACCACGACCAGCACCGCGGCCAGGCTGGCCAGCGGCACGAAGGACGCCAGCGGCGCCAGGGCGAGCATGAAGGCGAGCAGGAAAACCGCGTGCAGCATGCCGGCGAGCGGCGAACGCGCACCGGAACGGATGTTGGTCGCGGTGCGCGCGATGGCGCCGGTGGCGGGCAGCCCGCCGAACAGTCCGGAGGCGATGTTGGCGATGCCCTGGGCGACCAGCTCGCAGTTCGAACGGTGGCGGCGTCCGGTCAGGCCGTCGGCGACGACGGCCGACAGCAGCGATTCCACGCCCGCCAGGAAGGCGATGGTGAAGGCGCTGGGGACGAGCTCGGGAATGCGCGACCAGGGCACGCTGGGCCAGGCCGGCACCGGCAATGAGCTGGGAATGCCGCCGAAGCGCGAGCCGATGGTGTCGACGGGCAGGCCGAGCGTCCAGACGGCCAAGGCGCCGCCGCCCACGGCGACGAGGAAGCCGGGCAACCGCGGGGCGAAGCGCCGCAGCCCGAGGATGACGGCCAGCGACCCGGCGGCGACCGCCAGGGTGAGCGGGTCCAGGCTGTCGCGATGCTCCCAGAACGCCAGCCATTTCGCGAGGAACTCGGCGGGGACCGTCCCGATGTCCAGGCCGAACAGATCCTTCACCTGGCTTGAGAAGATGATGACGGCGATGCCGGCGGTGAAGCCGGTCACGACCGGCTGCGGGATGTATTTGATCCAGGTGCCGAGCCGAAGGAGCCCCGCGGCGACCAGCATGGCCCCCGCCATCAGGGTGGCGACCACTAGCCCGTCGAAGCCGTGCTGGGCGATGACGTTGAAGACGACGACGACGAAGGCGCCGGTCGGACCGCCGATCTGAAAGCGGCTGCCGCCCAGGGCGGAGATCAGGAAGCCGGCGATGATGGCGGTGTAGAGCCCCTTGTCGGGCGTGGTGCCCGAGGCGATCGCCAAGGCCATGGCGAGCGGAAGGGCGACGATGGCGACGGTCAGCCCGGCGACGACGTCGTTCCGCAGGGCCGCCGGACCATAGCCCTGGCGGAGCACGGTGATGAGCTTCGGCACGAACAGGTGCCAATGCGGTGTGGGTTTGGAGGCCGCTCCCGTCATGCGCTATCTCCAGAGAGGATGGAGCCTGGGGTCAACGCTTCGCCGTGATGGGTTCCACGGGGGTCGCGTCCGTGATCTTGGCGGCCGGTTTCCGGTCCACCGCCCTGAAACGGACGCCGCGCCCGCTGCCCTGGCTCGGCGTGTTCTCCCCGATCAGTTCGATTCCCGCCGCTTCGAGCGCGCTGACCACCTTGACCAGGGTATCGACGATGCCGCGCACGTTGCCCCCGCTCGCCTCCATGCGCTGGATGGTCGGCAGCGACACGCCGGCGGCCTCGGCCAGGGTTTTCTGGTCGATGCCGAGGAGCGCCCGCGCGGCTCTCAACTGCGGTCCCGTTATCATGGTCCGTTCTTCATGTCCCGAGCTGCCGTATCGCCACTCTAGACGGTAGGAGTGATGCATGGAACATCACAATTGCGGTTTCGTGATGTCGGTCCTGCCCCCCTTCGCCGGGAACACCCTGGCGCAGAGGAAGTCCACCAGCGCCCGGACCTTCGGCGAGGGATGCTTGCTCGCCGGCCACAGCACGTGGAAGAGGCCGGTGCGCTCGACGTGATCGGTCAGGATCGGCACCAGCCGTCCATCGGCCAGCGGCTCGCGGATGGCGAAGTCCGGCAGGAAGGCGATTCCCAGCCCTTGCAGCGCGAAGCAGACGCGCGTCTCGATGTTGTTGCAGATCATCGAGGTGGGCAGTTGCGGTTCAGGCTCGCCGGGCGTCTGCCGCAGCGCCCAGACCTCCAGCTTGCCGCTGTTGGGAAAGCGGTAGTGCAGGCAGGTCTGCTGAAGCAGATCGGCGGGGGTTCGCGGCATGCCCCGCCGCGCCAGATAGTCCGGCGAGGCGACCAGATGCATCTGGAAGCTGCCAAGCCGACGCGCCGACAGCCGTGAATCGGCCGGCTCGCCCGTGCGCACCACGGCGTCGAAGCCTTCCTCGATGACGTCGACCATGCGGTCGGTGAAATCCAGGTCCAATTCTATCGCCGGATAGGCGCGCATGAACTCGCCGAGCACCGGCAGCACCAGCGAGCTGACCAGCGGCAGGCTCACCCGCAGGCGGCCGCGCGGCGCGGCCGTGAGCTGCGACAGCTCCAGCTCCGCGGCTTCGATCTCGGCCAGGATGCGACGGCTTCGCTCCAGGAACAGCGTGCCCTCGGCCGTCAAGGTGACGCTGCGCGTGCTGCGATGGAACAGCCGCACGCCCAGCTTCTCCTCCAGCCGCGCCACGCTCTTGCCCACCGCCGAGGCCGACACGCCCAGCAGCCGGCCAGCGGCGACGAAGCTGCGGGTTTCGGCGACCTGCACGAACACCATGAAGCCGTTCAGGCTGTCCATGATCGGATTCTCCGGAGCGATTGCGGACGTCTTGTTCCGCATAACAAGGAAATACAGCCTACTTTTTCTTTAATCGAGAGATTTCTATCGTCGGGGCGTCGCCAATCGCATTGAGGCACCCGCCATGACGAACCCGCCCTTTCCTTCGCATCACGCTGTTCCGTCCACCCGTCTGTCGGCCCGCGTCCGGGCCGTCGTCCAGCAGGCGATCGACGACCGGCGACTGGTCGGTGCCGTTGTCCTGGTCGCCCGCGACGGCGAACCGATCCACCAGCAGGCCGCCGGTCTGGCCGACCGCGAAAGCGCGCGGCCGCTGACCGTCGGGACGGTGTTCCGGCTGGCCTCGGCGAGCAAGCCCATCGTCGCCACCGCCGCGCTGGTTCTGGTGGCGCAGGGACGGCTCGACCTGGACGCCGGCATCGACACCTGGTTGCCCGACTTCCGCCCCTCGCTGGCCGACGGCCGCCCGGCGCGCATCACGGTGCGGCAGCTGCTCAGCCACACGGCGGGGCTCGGCTACCGCTTCCTCGAAGCCGACGCGGATGGCCCCTACGCCCAGGCGGGCGTGTCGGATGGCATGGATGCGTCCGGCATCACCCTTGAGGAAAATCTGCGCCGGCTCGCCAGCAAGCCGCTGCTGTACGAGCCGGGCACGGCCTGGGGCTATTCCCTGGCAACCGATGTGCTGGGCGCGCTGATTGCGCGCGTCGACGGCGCGCCGCTGGACGAGGCCGTGAAGCGGCTGGTGACCGGCCCGCTTGGCATGGCCGAAACCGGCTTCGCCGTCCGCGATCCCCGGCGCGTGGCAACCGCCTATGTGAACGATGCGCCGCAACCGCACCGGCTGGCCGAGGGCGAAACGGTTTCGCCCTTCGAGGGCGCCGTCGGCATCGCCTACAGCCCGGCCCGCGTCTTCGACGGGTCGGCGTTCCCGTCGGGGGGCGCCGGCATGGCGGGCACCGCCGGGGATTTCCTGCGCCTGCTGGAAACCCTGCGCCAGGGCGGCGGCGCGCTGCTGCCCGGCGAACTGATCGGGGAGATGGGGCGGGACCAGACAGCCGGGATGGAGCTGCCCAATGCTCCGGGCTTCGGCTTCGGCTTGGGCTTCTCGGTGCTGCGCGACCCCCGGCTCGCCGCTTCGCCGGAGTCGCCGGGCACCTGGCGGTGGGGCGGCGCCTACGGCCATTCCTGGTTCGTGGATCGGGCGCGGGGCCTGAGCGTCGTCGCCTTCACCAACACGCTGTACGAAGGCATGTCCGGGCGCTTCGTCACGGATCTGCGCGATGCGGTTTACGGCGCGCTGGAGGCTCGGTGATGACGGTCGCCGGCAATGACCGCCTGCCGCTGGCGTCCCTTCTGGCGCTGGCGATGGCGGCCTTCATCACCATCCTGACCGAAGCGCTGCCGGCCGGACTGCTGCCGCGGATGGCGCAGGGGCTGGCGGTGTCCGAGGCCTGGGTCGGCCAGACGGTCACGATCTATGCCATCGGTTCCCTGGTGGCGGCGATTCCGCTGACCGCGGCCACGCAGGGCGTGCGCCGCCGCCCGTTGCTGTTGACGGCCATCGCGGGCTTCGCCGTCGCCAACACCGTCACGACGCTGTCCGGCAGCTACGCGTTGACGATGGTGGCGCGCTTTCTGGCGGGCGTGTCGGCCGGGTTGCTGTGGGCGCTGCTGGCCGGCTATGCCGCGCGCATGGTGCCCGAGCGGCAGAAGGGCCGCGCCATCGCCATCGCGATGGTCGGCACCCCGCTGGCGCTGTCGCTGGGTGTGCCGGCCGGCACCTTCCTCGGCGGACTGCTGGGGTGGCGGATGTGCTTCGGCCTCATGAGCGCCCTGGCGCTGCTGCTCATCCTTTGGGTGCGCGTGACGGTGCCGGATTTCGCCGGGCAGGCGGCGGGGGAGCGGCTTTCGCTGGGGCGTGTCTTCACCCTGGACGGTGTGCGTCCGGTGCTGTTCGCGGTGCTGGCCTTCGTGCTGGCGCACAACATCCTCTACACCTACATCGCACCGTTCCTGGCGGCGGCGGGCATGGCCGAGCGGACGGATCTGGTGCTGCTGGTGTTCGGCGTCGCCTCGCTGCTGGGCATCTGGATCATCGGCGTGCTGATCGACCGCCATCTGCGCGCGCTGACGCTCGCCAGCACGGCCGTGTTCGGTTTGGCCGCGCTGGCGCTCGGGATGGCGGGTGGGGCGCCGGCCGTGGTGTTCGGGGCGGTGGCCGCCTGGGGCCTGGCCTTCGGCGGCGCGGCGACGCTGTTCCAGACGGCGCTGGCGAAAGCGGCGGGAGACGCGGCGGACGTCGCGCAGTCCATGCTGGTCACCGCCTGGAACACGGCGATCGCCGGCGGCGGCATCGTTGGCGGCCTGTTGCTCGGACGGCTGGGCGTCGGTGCGTTCGCGCCGGCCTTGCTGGTGTTGCTGGCGGCGACGCTGGTGGTGGTGTGGGTGGCCGGTTCCCGGGACGGCCCGCGTCAGCCCCGGCCGGGAAGCATCAAGCAGCGGTATCGCTGATGTTTCCTCACGGTTGCCCACGGTTGCCTGGAAGGGGGTGGTCATTTCGACGCACTGGCGGCGTGCATGGAAACATGGTCCTTGCGTTCCGCGTGCTGCGAACGGCCCCGTCCCGTCGGCGGCGAAGGCCCGACGGCGGCCTAGCCCATTCGCCGCATTCCCCTGTCCCGGCCGTTCCTCTAATGTGGGGATCGCCGCCTGGCCCGGAGGGCAAGCCGTTGGTCGAGGACAGCGTCACCGACGAAAGCTGGAGCCGGCAGCCGATCGCGGCCGTCCTGGAGACGCTGGGCGCGACCCCCGCCGGGCTGAGCCGAACCGAGGTGGAGGCCCGCCGTCGCCGGCACGGCTTGAACCAGCCGCGGGCGCGCCGGCGCCGCCCATTGATGTTGCGGTTCCTGACCCGCTTCCTGAGCCCGCTGGTGCTGATCCTTCTGTTCGCCAGCGGCCTGTCGGCGGCCACCGGCAACCTCACCAGCTTCGTGATCGTCCTCGTCATGGTCGTGCTCAGCGTCACCTTGGACTTTGTTCAGGAAATGCGGGCCGAGAACGCGGTGGAGGCGTTGCGCCGCACGGTCGCCGTGCGTGTCCAGGTGCGCCGGGACGGCGTGGAGGTGTCGGAGCCGGCGGATCAACTGGTCCCCGGCGACGTGGTGCGCCTGGCCGCCGGCGATCTGGTTCCAGCCGACGGCCGCCTCCTTGAAGCGCGCGACCTGTTCGTCAACCAGGCCATGCTGACCGGGGAGCCCTACCCGGTGGAAAAGCGCGCCGCCGCCCCGGCCGGCGATGCCCCGGCTGGCGATGCCGGCGATGCCCTGGCCGGCGATGCCGGCGATGCCGGCGAGGCGCCGGCCGCCGTCTTCATGGGGACCTCGGTCATCAGCGGCAGCGCCGTCGCCGTGGTCTGCCGGACCGGCGACGCGACGGCCTTCGGCCAGTTGAGCGGCACGCTCCAGGCGCCTCCGCCGCCCACCGCTTTCGAGCTGGGCATCCGCCAGTTCGGCTTCCTCATTCTGCGCCTGACGATCTTCCTGGTGCTGTTCGTGCTGGCGGTGAACGTGCTGTTCCACCGGCCCTGGCTGGAGTCCTTGATGTTCGCCCTGGCGTTGGCGGTCGGGCTGACGCCGGAGCTGCTGCCGATGATCGTCACCGTCACGCTGGCGCGCGGGGCGATGCGGCTGGCGAAGCGCCGGGTCATCGTCAAGCGGCTGGCCGCCATGCACAATGTCGGCGCCATGGACGTGCTGTGCACCGACAAGACCGGCACGCTGACCGAGGCGACGATCCGGATGGTCCGGCACCTGGATTTCCGCGGCGCGGAGAATGAGCGGGTCTTCCGTCTCGCCTACCTGAACAGCCATTTCGAGAGCGGCGTCAAAAGCCCGCTGGACGAGGCGATCCTCGCGTTCCGCGACCTGGACTTGTCCAAGTGGCGCAAGATCGACGAGGTGCCGTTCGACTTCGAGCGGCGGCGCGTCTCCGTGCTGGTCGGCGATGGCGCGGAGCGGCTGCTGGTGGTCAAGGGGGCGCCGGAGGACGTGCTGCGGCAGTCCACCCATTACGAGGGGGAGGGGGGCGTCGAGCGGCCGCTCGACCCGGCGGCGCGGGCGGAGTTGGACGCCCTGTTCCAGAGGCTGGGGGAGGACGGGTTCCGGGTGCTGGCGATCGCCTCCAAGGCGATGGGGCCGGAGCACACCTCCGCCGCGCTGGGAGACGAGAGCGAACTGGCCTTCGCCGGCTACGCGGTCTTCCTCGATCCGCCCAAGGCGAGCGCGATGACGGCGCTCCATGAACTGACCGGAGCCGGGGTGGCCGTGCGCATCCTGACCGGCGACAACGAGCGGGTGACCCGGCATGTCTGCGCCGAACTGGGCCTGACCGTCACCGGCCTGATCACCGGGGACGATCTGCGGGCGATGAGCGAGGAGGCGTTGCGCGCCCGACTTCCCAAGGTCAACGTGTTCTGCCGGGTGACCCCGGCGCAGAAGGAGCGCGTGCTTCTGGCCTTCAAGCGCTCCGGCCGGGTGGTTGGTTTCCTCGGCGACGGCATCAACGACGCCTCGGCCCTCCATGCCGCCGACGTCGGCATTTCGGTGGACAGCGCCGCCGACGTCGCGAAGGAGGCCGCCGGCCTCATCCTGCTCGAACAGGATCTGTCGGTGGTGCATGAGGCGGTGATGGAGGGGCGCCGGACGGTGCAGAACGTCACCAAATACATCCTGATGGGAAGCAGTTCGAATTTCGGCAACATGTTCAGCATGGCGGGGGCCTCGCTGTTCCTGCCCTTCCTGCCGATGCTGCCGACCCAGGTGCTGCTCAACAACCTGCTGTACGATGCGTCGGAGGCCGGCGTCCCGCTCGACACCGTGGAGGCGGAGGCGCTGGCCCTGCCGGCGCAGTGGGACCTGCGGCTGATCCAGCGCTTCATGCTGGTGCTGGGCCCGGTCAGCTCGCTGTTCGATTTCCTGACCTTCTACGCCCTGCTTCACCTGTTCGACGCCGGTGAGGGGCTGTTCCAGACCGGCTGGTTCGTGGAGAGCCTCGCCACCCAGGTCCTGGTCATCTTCGTGATCCGCACCCGCCGCAGCCCTTGGCGCAGCCGGCCCAACGCGGCGCTGGCCGGGTTGACGCTGGGGGTGGCCGCCATCGGCGCGCTGTTGCCGCTGACCCCGTTGGCGTCCTTCTTCGGCTTCGTGGCTCCGCCGGCGTCCTTTTATCTGTTCCTGGCGGCCGCCGTCGTCACCTATCTGGTCCTCGTGGAGATCGTCAAGCGGCTGTTCTTCCGCTATGTCGCGCCACGGCCCGGCGTGCCGCGCCGGGCCGCGTCGCGGCGCTGATCCCGCGGTCCGTTCCTTCCGGGATGGGCGTCGGGGGCCGCCGTCCACGGGGCCTGATCGGGCGGCCGATCAGGGGGCCACCTCGTCCGTCCAGACCTGGAAACCCGTCAGCGTGTTGGGGCCGAAGGTGTGGGTGAGCGGCACGTCGGCCGCGTCGCGCCCTTGCGCGATCAGGATGCGTCCGATCCGGGGGGCGTTGTTCCGCGGGTCGAAGACATGCCAGCGGCCGCCGAGATAGACCTCCATCCAGGCGGCGAAATCCATCGGGGCGTAGGGCGGCGGCAGGCCGATGTCGCTGATGTAGCCGGTGCAGTAGCGCGCGGGAATGTTCATGGCGCGGCAGAAGGCGATGGCGAGATGGGCGTAGTCGCGGCAGACCCCGCGCTTCTCGGCGTAGGTCTGGGCGGCGGTGCGGGTCGGGCGCGAATGCTCGTAGCCGAAACTCACATGCGTGTGGACGAAGTCGCAGATCGCCTGCACCCGCGCCCAGCCCGGCGGGGTGCCCGCGAACAGCCGCCACGCCTCGTCCGACAGCACGTCGGTTTCGCAATAGCGGCTGCCCAGCAGGAACAGCAGCGTGTCGGCCGGCAACGCGTCGACGCGGTGCTGCTCGGCGCCGGGCTCGGCCGTGTCGGGGGTTCCGCTGTCCCGGATGATGCTGTCGGCGCCGATGGTGACGGAGCCGGCGGGCGCCACCAGCCGGCTGCACCAGTTGCCGAAGCTGTCGCGGTAGCCCTGGATCGCCGCCGGCACGCTGGTGACGATGTGGTCGGGCCGCTCCAGGTCGCCGACGCGCGAATAATGCACGTTCAGCATGACGATCATCGGCGTGGGGGCGGGAAAGTCGAAGTTCAGCTGGTAACCCAGGCGTATGCGCATGATGGCCCTTCAATGAAATCTCGGATGACGGTCCCGAACCGGCAACGGTCGAGAGCCGCGGCGTGGAGAATGGTGGAGGGCTCGCGCGGCACGATCGGACCTCCCGGCACCTCTTGCGGGATGTTGATCCGATACCAGCACATCTGGATGGATTTGGATAGCAATCAACGCCCTGGCCGCCCGGCGTGCCGTGACGCCGGTCAGCGCGGGCGGCCGGGAGAGACGGTCATTGATGGGACGCGGGCCGTCGCGCGATCATGCGCGGCGGCCGCGCCGCCGCTTGTCTGGTCCCGGGGGCCGTGGGAATGTCGCCGTTTCCCGGAAAGCCCGACGCCAACGGAAAATGACGACGAGCGAAAGCACGGTTCGGTTCGCCAGCCGAAAGCATGCGGTGCCGAGGTCTCGGGGCGTGGCTCCTCCCCGTCCGGATCGGGGAGGGCGTCAGCCGCTGATCCGTGTGGGCCGGTCCGGCATGGCTTCGGGCGCGTCCGGCAGGGCGTCCGTGGGGAGACGGAGCCTTGCCGAAAACCGCCCGAAGCGGAAAATTTTCCTATAATATACCGGCCCCTCTTCCCATCCTCCGGAGCCGTCATGCCCCCGACACAGCCCCTCGACACAGCCCCGACCTCGCCCCCCATCCCCCATTGTGGGCGGCGGACCGCCTCGGCCTGTTCGCCGGCCTGGACGCCGCCCCCCAACCGCAAGCCCCAGCCTCGCCTCGGCACCCGAGCGCCGCGCCAAGGGCGTCGGCCATCCGCTCGGCGGCGGGCCTGCCGGATGAGCCGATGGAACGTGGAACGCCCCCGGAAAACCGTTCCATCCTGTTTCAAACGTTCCATTCCATCCCGCGCCGCCATCATGGGTCGTCCGGTTGGCCGGATGCGGCTTCCGCTTCGGATCGGGGGGTCTCCCATGGACGCCAGGACGAGGCTTGCATTCTTCATCTTCAAAACCCGCGCCGGCTGGACGATTCGGGTGGACGGATTCCTAGACCCGCCCTGCATCAGCCAAGAGTCGAACGCCGCGTCCGGTCGCGCAGGGGCAACGCTTCTTTGCGTCGCGCCGTTCGAGGTTTCTTCTGCTGCAAGGGCCGCTGGTCCCCCTCACGGTCGGCTGGCCGCGCTCACGAACAGTGGAGGGCGCCATCGTGACCAGAACGTGTGTCCTTCTGCTCAGGAATTTTGAAAAAACAGCGCTCCTGCCTCGTTTGGGGATAATTTAGGTGGCTAGAGGGTTTATTTGGACGATGTGCATCTTTTTGTTTGATTTTATCGCGCAATGCCCAATTTAAGAAGAGGTATGCTTCATGAAGGATTGGGGGCGCAGGTTTCGGAAAAGGACGGAAAGCCGCGTTCGGCATCCAGCCCGGCCACTTCGGCGCGTGCCATATTTCCGACCGGCGCGCTGGCGGCGGCTGGAACCATGTGCCCCCCGAATTCCCATCCGACCGGCGATCCGCCCCGCATCGGGCGCCCGGTTCCACTCACCAACAGCATGAAGGCCCAATGACGATGAACCTGATTGAGAAGCTCCCCGCAATGACCGACGACGATCTCGGCAGTCTCATGTCCAACGCCGAACGTCTGGTGCGGATCGGCACGCCGAAGCAGCAGCACGCCGCTCAGGCGATGCTGCCCGACATTCGGGCCGAGTTCGTCCGGCGTCTCGCTCTGAAGCCGGTCAAGCGCGCTCCACGCGGCGGCCGGAAGGCGGCGGTTCCTCTGTCAGGCGCCTGATGCACCCGCAAGGATGGAGGCCATCCATGGACAGCCCGAAATACCATGTCGGCCAGATCGTCTATTTCGCCCCTCCGGCCGTGAAGCACGGTGCGCCGGATGGACCTCACCGCATCGAACGCCTTCTGCCGCCAGACGGTGGCAGACGCCAGTATGGGCTCCGGACGGCCGCCGCCGGGCGCGAGCGCGTTGCCCACGAGGACGAGTTGAGCGGGCGGACAGTGGTCGAGGCACTGGCGCAACGCCTTTACGAGGCGGGAAATCCGACGAATGTCCCATGGGCGCGGCGCGGCCGGACCGTTCGGGACTCCTGGATCAGGGAAGCTTTCATCCACCTCTCCAAGGACACCGTCGACCGCTGATCGCCCTGGAGGCGATCGAAGCCGCCTGCAATCCGACAGTCGGCTTGGGGTCACGCGCCGCCGGCTTCGTTGGCGTCACCGGCAAGGATCTGCCGTACCGCCGCGGCCAGCGAGACCGGTCGGAAAGGCTTCTGAAGAAAGGCCGTGGAGAGTGAGCGCGCCGAGGGCGATAGAGGCAAGGCGCTCATGAGGATGACCGGAACGGCCTCCATCCCGGGGCGGTTCCGCGCCGTTGTCACCCATTCCTCTCCCCCCATGCGCGGCATCATCATGTCGCTGACGATCATGGTGATATCGGGGACGAGAAGAGCCAGCGCCTCGGCGCCGTCCGACGCCTCGATCACCTGATGGCCGTCCTCGACCAGCAGCTCGGTCAACAGCATCCGGATGACCGCTTCGTCCTCAGCCAGCAGAATCTTGGCCACGCGCGTTTCCCTCAGCCAGCCAAGACGATGCCGGTCGGTCCGATGGTGTAGGTGGTCAGTCGGGTATCGAAATCGCGGTCCGGAACCTTGACGATGGACAACATCTTGTGAATGTTCTCGTTGCGCTCGACCAGCCGCATGGTCAACAGATTGTCGATCAAGGGTGACAGCTCCGCCACACCCAGGGGTGCCGGCGCCGGGTAGTACCCATCCCCCGTCATCGCCGAGGTGTAGAGGGTGGTGACCCCCAACGCCCGCAGCTCGTTGCCCAGCGCCGTCAGGAATCGGCCCATCCGCCCGCTCTCCACCAAGTTCTGCTGGAACCCGGCGATCCCGTCCACCACCAGCCGCCGCGCCCCGCTGCGTTCCAACTCGTCCAGCAGCCAGGCGGCGACCTCGTCCACCAGGATTTCCGTCGGCGAGCACCAGTGCAGGTGCAGCACACCGGAGGCTTCCAGCGCGGCGACGTCCACGCCGATTCCCCGGGCCTTGTGGCGAAGCCGGTCAGGACTTTCATAAAAGCCGAGGAACAGGCACGGGGCCTCGGACGTGGCGGCGCCGGCGAACTGCAGGGCGGCGACGGTCTTGCCGGTCCCCGAGGGCCCGGTGAGCAGGCTGGCGGAGCCGATGGCCAGCCCGCCCTTCAGCATGCGGTCCAGTTTGGTGATGCCGGTGCTGACGAAGGTTGGGGCGGAGGAGGGCTCCGGTTTGCGTCCGGCCAGCCCTTCCAGACGTGGGTAGACCTCGACGCCGTGTTCGGAGATGCGGTAGTGGTGACGGCCGCGCACGGCGTTGCCGCCGCGGAACTTGTGCACCTCCAGCTCTCGGACGACGCGGCCCTCGGCCCGGACATCGGTCATTTCGAGCCAGCCATCGACCATGGTGTATTCCGGACTGCCCGGTTCACGCTTGGCGTTGGTGAGCAGCAGCAGCGTCAACCCCGTGACATGGGCGTGGGCTTGCAGCTCGTGCACCAAACGGCGGAAGGCGTGGCTGGAGCCGGCGGCCTCCTCGGCGGCGAACAGGCCGTCGAGCACCACCAGCTCCGCCTTGTGCCGCTCGGCCTCCGTGCGCACCAGACGCGACAGGCCGGACAGGCCGTTCTTCTCCAACTCGGGGTAACCGCTGACGTAGGTGAGGCGCCCTGCCACGATCTCCGGATCGAAGAAGGTCATCTGGCCCAGATGGGCCATCATGCGGTCATGTCCCTCGGACAGCAGCGTGATGTAGACGACGCGGCCGTCCTCGCGGATGCGGTGGCTGGCGATCTGGTTGGCCAGGACCGTTTTACCGGCGCCGGGGAAGCCTTGAAGGATATAGGCGCCACCGCGCAGCAGCCCGCCATCGAGGATCAGATCGAGGCTGGCAATGCCGGTGGGCAGGCGATCGAGCTTGCGCATGGTTCCCTGAAGCGGTTCAAGCGGTGCGTGGCGCCGGGGAAACATACAGGAAAAGGCAATGGCTTGGCTCACCGCAATTGCGGCCCGACGTGCCATTCCGAAAGACCGGAGGCTGCCGCGCGGAACTCGTCGGACATTGGCCGGTTTTCCGGGCATGGCAAAGACCCAGGACGATGCGGACGCGACAGCGTCGCTTGATCCGCTCCTGCTCGTCGGTCGGCGGGCCAGGCCGCTTGCCCTGGTCACGCTCGGCCTGCCGGATCCAGCCGCGCAGTGTCTCCGGATTGCAGCCGATCTGCGCCGCGATCGAGCCCATCGCCCCCCTGCGAGGCGTGATCCCCTTCGTGCCCGAACACCATCCGCACCGCGCGCTCGCGGACTTCAGGGGCGTATTTGGGGGATGCCTGCTTCGTCATGATGACCCCAATCCTCTCAGGAAATGGGGTCTCCGGGAATCCCGGCGCGGTTCATTCCGTCGTGGGGTGCGGCGGCTCGAAGCGGAAGTCGGGCAGGCTCTTCAGGCCGTCGCGCGACCGAGCCGCCGTCTCCTTCCCAACTCGGCAGGCCCGCCGGCCGCCATGGGGGGCCGTCACAGTGGCCTGTTGACGACATTGACGAAGCAGAGGCCGATCAGCCCCGTCGCGATGCATTGCTCGCTGCTCATCGACCGTCTTACTGAAGAGGCGAACAGTCGATGGGCTTGGTGCGGCCAGGGAGCGGCGCACCGGCGGCAGTGGGTATTTCCGCTCGGTGGCGCAGATTATCTGAGAAATCCGAGAATATTCCAAATGCAAATATTGTTATAATCCGAGACTTCGGCCTGTAAGGGCAGCGCGGCCGGCGCCGGTCAGGATCATGTCGTTCTGCGGTGCATGGACGCGGGCGCACAGCACATCGCGGTGATGGCGTTCCAGCGGGTTGTCGCGCGACAGACCGGGATTGCCGGTGATCTCCAGCGCCCGCGCCACCGCGTCGATGGCGTTGTTGGTGACGGTGTATTTCACCAGCAGACTGTCACTGGACGTCGGCGGGGTACCGCTGTCCACCGCCACCGACAGGGAGCGCAACAGCACGCGGTTGGTGAGCAGCAGCGCCTCAATCCCGCCCAACGCCTCTTGAAGACGGGGAACCGTCGCCAGCGAAACTCCGGCCAAGCCGGTTGGCTTGCGCCCGTGCAGGAAGCCGACCAGCCAGTTGCGGGCGGAGCGGGCGACGCCGTCATAGACGCCGCTGAACAGGGTGGCCATCCAGGCGGTGGCTACCGCGTCGGGAGCCGCCCAGCCGGCTGGCGGGTGAAGCGCGCCGGCATGGTCGTCGGGAACGAAGACATCGGTGAATACCACCTCGTGGCTGCCGCTGGCCCGCATTCCGATGTGGTTCCAGGTCTCGCGCACCTCGATGCCCTGTTCGGCAAGGCCAGTACCGCGCGGAACCACCCAAGTGCCGACCCGCGGTTCGGCCTCGTCGGTGCGGGCCCAGACGCCGAGCCAGGACAGCGCCGGAATGCCGGTGGAATAGATCTTGGTGCCGGAGATAAGCCAGCCGCCCGGCACCTTGCGCGCTACGGTGGCCGGCAGGCCGCCACGGTGGGGCGTTCCCAGTTCCGGTTCCACCCGCAGGATGTTGATCAGACCGCCATCGGTCGCCGCAGAACGGGCGATGGGCTCGCGCAGCGCCTCCGCCCAGGCGGGGCCGCGCCAGAGCTGGCTGTGGATGACATAATGCAGCACCAGAACCAGCGCGGTGGACGGCTCGCCGCGCGCGATCCCGTTCACCACCGCCAGCGCGTCGCGCAGCCCGCCGCCCTTGCCCCCGAACGCGGTGGGGGACACCAGCGCCAGCAGCCCGGATTCCCGCAGCCGATCGAAATTCTCGAAGGGGAAGCTGGCGGCGGCGTCATGCTCGGCGGCGCGCAGGGCGAACTCAGCGGCCAGATCGGCGATGAGCGACGGATTGGCCAGAGGGGGGGTGCCGGCCTCGTCAAGGGCGGCGCCAAACGGGGCAGCCGGGAAGGGCAGATCATCGAAGGGCATGGCGGGCGGCTCCGCGGTGAGGGAAGAAGGAGATCAGGCGAGATCGACCGTGATCCGCCCGGCGAAGCGCTGGCTGTCGGTGGAGCGCTTGATGACCGACACGCTCTTCAGTTCGTCGGTGTAGAGTGCCAGCTGCTGGCGCAGTTCGTCGCCGATGGGGGTAACGTTGTGGGCGTGGCTGCGCAGCATCGCCTCCAGTTCCTCCACCGGGAATTTCGGGGCGTAGGGGGCGTAGGCCGCGGCGGCGGCGCGCGGATCGGCATAGGCGGCGTGCTGCGCCTCGATCAGCGCGGTGGTCAGCGCTTTGGCCGCCGGGCGGTTGTCGCGCAGCAGGCTGCCGCGCACGCCGACAAGGCAGCAGGTGCGGGTGGCGAATTCGCCGCAGACATTGTTGGTGATCTCCACCATCTGCGGATTCCTGGTCTGGCTCCAAACCAGCGGGTCGCCGTCGGCGATGGCGTGGATTTCGCCCTTCTCCACCGCCAGCCCCAGCAGGTCGGCGGGGAACTGGCGCCATTCGACATCCTTGTTGGGATCGAGGCCGAATTTGGTCAGCACGACCGAGAAGAAGTTCTTCGACGGGCTCGCCATGTCGCTGACGCCGATGATCTTGCCCGGCAGATCGAGCACGGTCTTCACCCCTGCCGCCTTGGCCCCGAACAGCCGCATGCAGCCGCCATGAAGGCCGGCGGAGATCTTCACGTCGAAGCCCTGTTCCAGCGGCTTCAGCCAGCGCAGCGCCATGCCGACGCCGGCATCGGCCTTGCCGGTGGCGATGGCCTCAAGCAGCTGGTCGGTGGAGCCGGTGAAGTTGACCAGTTCCACCTCCAACCCGTGCTTCTTGAACAGGTCGAGCTGGAAGGCCAGCGGCACGGCGGAGAAACAGACCGCCCCGGCATTCCAGGACAGGCGCAGCGGTTCCGCCGCCACCGCCCGGCGGCGCAGGACGAAGGGGGCGGCGAGGGTGGCGGCACCGGCGGCGATCAGGCCGCGGCGGGACAGGGAAAGGGCCGGTTTCGCAATCATCGGTCAGGGGCTTTCGCGAAGGATGGGGCGGGGTCAGTCGAGCAGATCGGGTTCGGCCGCGACGATCCACTCCCAAAGCGGGTGAAAATTGTAGGCGCCGCCCTGGTGGGTGCCGACCTGGGAACGGGTGAGCAGGGCCGTCTCATGATCGATGGGCTGGGGCCGGCCGGCGGCCTCCGCCAGCAATTGAGTGTGGGCGGCGTTATCGGCACTGAGGAACCACCAGGCCGCGGCCTCCACGCTCGGGCCAACGGTCAGCAGCCCGTGGTTCTTGAGGATCGCCAGCTTTTTGTCGCCCAGCGCCTCCACCAGCCGCTTGCCCTCGCCTTCGGTCAGGACGACGCCGGAATAGGGATCGAAGATCACCTGATCCTCGTAGAAGGCGGCGGCATCCTGGCTCAGCGGGGCGAGCGGCAGGCCAAGCGCCGACCACGCCTTGCCATAGGTCGAATGGGTATGGGCGGCGGCTATCACGTCGGGCCGCGCCCGGTGGATGGCGGAATGGATGGTGAAGCCGGCCTGATTGATGGCGCGGTCGCCCTGAAGGATGTCGCCGTCGCCATCGACCAGATGCAGGTCCGACACCCGGATGGTGCGGAAATGCTGGCCCAACGGGTTGATCCAGAAGCGGTCGGGATGTTCCGGATCGCGGGCGGTGACATGGCCGGCCAGCCCCTGGTCGAAACCATAGCGGCCGAACAGGCGGAAGGTGGCCGCCAGCCGCTGCTTGCGGTGCTGCCGCTCCTCCTCGACGCTGCTGTGGCTGACCGGATCGACCGGCGGCCAGAATTTGCGCGGTCTCGGCTGGATGTGGGTCATCGGAAAAAGGCTCCGTCGGGAAAGGGGTCAATAGCCGGCGCTGGCATTCACCACGTCGCGCAGCGGTCCGCCGCGCGTGTAGGCGTCGAGATTGGCGAGGATGCGGTCGCCGAGCCGCCGGTCGAAATCGGGGTCGGACCATGAGACATGCGGTGTCAGGCGGATGTCGGGGTGGCTGTAGAAGGGATGGCCGGCGGGCAGCGGCTCGGGATCGGTGACGTCCAGCGTGGCGCCGGCGATCCGCCCGCTATCGATGGCGGTGAGCAGCGCCTGCTGATCGATCAGCGCGCCACGCGCGACATTGACCAGATGCAGCCCCGGCTTGGCCTGGGCCAACAGCCCGGCGCCGACCAGCCCGCGGGTGACGGCGGTCAACGGCAGGGCCAGAACCAGATGGTCGCTGGCCGCCGCCAAATCCTCCAGCCGGCCGAACGGCTCGACGCCCGGCTCCGGCACCACCCACCCCGAACGGCGCACCGCCCCGACGGTCAGACCGAAAGCGCTCGCCCGCTCGGCGACGGCCCGGCCGATGGCGCCGAAACCGGCCAGCCCCAACCGCTTGCCGGACAGGCCGCCCAGCGTCTCGTGCCGCCAATCCTCCGGCCCGCGCAGGCGGATGGCGCCCCACCGCTTCTCGAAGGACAGGATGGCGGTCAGCACGTAATCGGCGATGGCGACCGCCGACACGCCTCGGGCGCAGGTGACGATGTGCCGTCCTTCCAGCAACCAGGGAGGATAGAAATCCATGCCGGTGGAGGCCGACTGGATCCAGCGCAGGCCTTCACCCCAGCCCGGGGGCAGCTTGGCGGGGGCCGCGTCCCACCCGATCAGCGGCCGGGTCAGCAGCACCTCGACTCCGGCCGGCAGATCCCAGGGGGCGCGTCCCACCCCATGCGCAAGCACCGTTGGCCGGCAGGGGTGCGCGGCGATGCGCGCCCCCACCACGGGGCCAAGCTGGTTGAGGATCACCGGGGAGCGGGTCGCCACCTTGCTCTCACTCCGCCGCGACGGCCTGGGCGCGCTGGCGCTCGGCCACCAGCTGGCGGACGCGCGGCAGCAGTTCCCGGCCATAGGCGATGGCGTCGGGCAACGGGTCGAAGCCGCGGATCAGGAAGGTGGTGACGCCGAGATCATGGTAATCCAGCAGGGCGTCCGCCACCTGATCCGGCGTCCCGACCAGCGAGGTGGAGTTGCCTTTCGCCCCGGTCAGGCCGGCGATGGCGGTCCACAGGCGCTTGTCGTGGCGGTGGCCTTTATCTGCAATGGCCAGAAGGCGGCGGGCACCCTCGTTGTTCGGCGGCTCGCCGCGGCTGAAGCCGGTCTTGTCGAGCAACGCCTTGGCCTTTTCATAGATGGCGTCGGCCTTGGCCCAGGCGGCCTCCTCGGTGTCGGCCAGAATCGGGCGCAGCGACAGGCTGAAGGCCGGCTGCGGACGGCCCGCCTTGGCGACGGCGGCGCGCACGCGGGCCAGCAGCTCGCGCACCTGATCGTGGGTCTCGCCCCACACCGCATAGGTGTCGGCGTGGCGCCCCGCCACCTCGACGGCGGCGGCCGACGCGCCGGCGATCCACACCGGGATGCCCGACGGGTTGTAGGGCTTCACATGGGAGAATGCCTTTTCGACGCGGTAATATTTGCCCTCGTAATCGAAGGGGATGTCGCTGGTCCATTCGGCGCGGACGATGTCGAGGAATTCCGACGTGCGGGCGTAGCGGTCGTCCTTGTCCTCCACGACATTTCCATCGCGGGCCAGCTCGCTGCGCTCGGCGCCGGTGATGACGTTGATGGCGACACGGCCGCGGCTCAGCTGATCGAGCGTGGCGAACTGGCGGGCCAGGATGGTCGGAGCCTGAAAGCCGGGGCGGTGGGCGATCAGCACGCCCAGCCGGTCGGTGACGTTGGTGATGTGCTGGCTGACCTGCAAGCTGTCGGGGGCGTCGGCGTGGAAGGCCTGAAGCACGGCGTCGAAGCCGCCCAGTTCATGCGCCTTGGCCGTCGTCTCGATATAGTCGCGGTCGACCACCGGCCCTTGGCGTGGGATGATCTCCGACGAATTGTGGTTGCCGACGAAACCGATGAAGCGGAGCGGGTGGGCGGCGGAGCTGTGGGCGGCGGTCATGGCGGCGGTTCCCTTTTTGCGTGACGAGGGCGTTGGGAGAGGATTCAGCTGAGCGGACGCGATAGGATGTCGGTGAAGCGGCGGTCGAAGGCCGGAGCGATATCGATGCGCTTCGGCAGCACGCCCAATTGGTGGAAGATGTCGGCGACATTCTGGGCGGAGGCGATGTCGGCGTCGGTGATCGGCGCCAGATCGCGCTGGCGCGAGTTCTTGCGCAGAATGTCCAGGTCGATTTCGGCCGGTACGCCGATGGCGGCGGAATGAACTTGCGCCCAGCGCTCCAGATTGGCGGCGCGCCAGGCAAAGGCGCGGCGCAGCCGCAGGAGATAATCGCCGATGGCGACGGATTTCCCCGGATCGGCTAGCGTGTCGGGCGAGGCGAGATACAGGTAATTGCCCGACAGATAGCCGTTGGAGGTGAGCAGAACCCTGGCGCCTTTTTTGATGGCGAAGGGCACCGAATAACCGTAGATCGCCCAGGCATCGAGGGCGCCCTGTTCGAAGGCGGCCTGTCCCTCCGACGGAGTCAGGCTGATCGCCTGGATGTCGGTGAAGCGCAGGCCCGCTTCGCCCAGCATTTTGGCGAGGTAATAGTGCGTGGTGGTGGCGCGGACATAGCCGACGCGCTTGCCCTTCAGGTCGGCGACCGATTGGATCGGGCTGCCCGCCGGCACCAGCACCACCTGCCAGTTCACATCGTCCTTGATGACGGCGACGATTGACAGGCGGACGCCGGCGGCGATGCCGAAGGCCGGCGGAATCTCGCTGCTCGACCCGACATCGATGGAGCCGGCATTGATCGCCTCGACGATCAGGTTGCCCGACGCGAATTCGGCGAACTGGGATTGGTAGCTGGACCGGGTGTTTCCGGATGCGTCCAGCACCAGCCCGTCCGCCGCCTTGTAGTCGGCGATGCGCAGAACGGTTGGGGAGGTCCGGCCGGATGCGGCCCGTGCAAGGGTGGGCAACGACAGGGTGGGCAGGCCACCGAGCGCCAGGGAACCGCAGGCCCCTGCGGCACCACGCAACAGGCGGCGGCGACCGATGGGGGGGGAGGGAAGGCGAAGGAGGTCGGTCGTCATGGCGGGCGGGATCCGTCGGCGGTGAGGGTCACAGGCTGGGTGCGGCGGCCGCACCGGCGGGCAGGGCGAAACCTCCCGGTGCCGGATTTGCGCTGGCCGCCCTGGTCTCGGCGGGTTGCGGTTCCCTTGCGGCCAGATGATCCTCATCGACGCCCAGTTCGGCCAGCAGGCGGGAGCGCAGCGCGATGAAGCCGGGATCGCCGTGGCGGCGCGGCCGAGTCAGCGGGATCGGGATGTCGGCGGCGATCCTGCCGTTTGCCATCATCACGGCGCGGTCGGCCAGCAGCAGCGCCTCGTCCACATCATGGGTGACCAGCAGGACGGCGGGGGCATGGGCGTGCCACAGCGTCTCGACCAGCCCTTGCATGCGCAACCGGGTCAGCGCGTCCAGCGCGGCAAAGGGCTCGTCGAGCAGAAGCAGGCGCGGTTCGCGGACCAAAGCGCGGGCCAGCGCCGCCCGCTGAGCCTCGCCACCCGACAGGGTCAGCGGCCAGGCGTGGGCGCGGTGGGACAGCCCGACCTCCGCCAACGCTGCGAGGCCGCGCGCCTCGGCGTCGGGGTGGCGCAGGCCGAGCGTGACGTTGCGCAGCACCCGCATCCAGGGCACCAGACGCGGCTCCTGGAACACCACCGCGCGCTCGTCCGGCAACTGCACGGCGCCTTCCGGTGCCGGGTCCAGCCGCGCCAGCGTGCGCAGCAGCGTGGACTTGCCACAGCCGGAGCGGCCGAGCAGGGCGGTGAAGGAGCCCGGCTGGAGGTCGAACGACAGGCCGTCCAGTACGTTGACGGTGCCGAAATTGCGGACGAGGTCGCGGACGCTGACGATAGGCTTGGTGTCGGACTGGGAAGGCGTGGAAATCCGGGGCAGGGCGTGGCTCATGGAGCATCACTCCTTGATGAAGGCCGGGCGCCAGACCAGCGCCGAGCGTTCGATGACGCGGACGATCAGGTCGGCGAGCAGGCCGAGGATGGCGTAGACGATCAGGGCGACGATGATCACGTCGGTGCGCAGGAATTCCCGCGCCGTCATCGCCAGATAGCCGATGCCGCTGGAGGCGTTGATCTGCTCCCCCACCACCAGGCTGAGCCACGCCACCCCGAGCGCATAGCGCAGCCCGGTCAGGAAGGCGGGCAGGGCACCGGGCAGGATGACCTGGGCGATCAGCTCCCACCGGGTCAAACCAAGGGTGGAGACGGCTTCCACAACCTTGGCATCGACGGTGCGGATGCCGGCGAACAGGTTGAGGTAGATCGGAAAGGCGGTGCCGAGCGCCACCAGGGTGATCTTCGGCGTCTCGCCGATGCCGAACCACAGGATGAACAGCGGCACCAGCGCCAGATGGGGCAGGGTGCGCAGCATTTGCAGCAGGGCGTCCAGCGCATCCTCTCCCCGCCGCGACAGGCCGGCGATCAGGGCGCAGACGGTGCCGGCCGACACGCCAATGGCAAGCCCGGCACTGACCCGACCGAGCGAGACCAGCAGATGCACCGTCAGCTCGCCACTGACCGTCAGCTCCCAGAAGGCGCTCAGGATTTGGCTGGGCGAGGGGACGGAGCGGGTGGAGATCCAGCCCAGTCCAACGCTGGCCTGCCACAGGACGAGAAGAGCCAGCGGCACGGCACAGCGGCGCAGGCCCGCCGTAAGGGGCAGGGAGCGGGACCGGCGCCCCGTTCCCCTGGTCGCGGTGACTGCCGTCATGGTTCCTCCCGAGGCCGTTCGATTGCGGTGGCTGCGGGAGAAAGAATATCTCTATTAATAAAATAGGAATAACAAAAAACACAAAATGAATTGTTGAGAAAAATTTAAACAACAAGTAATTTGTGTATTATTTGATTCCAGCGTCGCGCAGGACCGCGGCCAGCGAATCCGCCAGAATGCCGTGCAGGCGGTCAACGGCTGGGTTTGCGGCCGACGGGGCGCGATGCAGTTCCAGGGGAACCGATCCCAGTTCCGGTAGGCCATAACGCGGCTCAAGGATTGCCAGCGAGTCCGGCAGGCCAAGAGGCGTGCGGACGGTCACGCCCAGCCCGGCCTCCACCGCCGCCCACAGGCCCGACAGGCTGGGGCTGGTGAAGGTGATGCGCCAGGGGCGCCTGTCGTCGTCCAGCCGCTCGATGCCATGCTGGCGGAACATGCAGGGCGCGTCGAGCAGGGCCAGCGGCACGGGCGTTTCCGGGTCGGCGCGGAAACCGCCAAGCGCTACCCAGGCCACCGGCAGATGGGCCAGCGTCGCGGCGGCGCCGGTCGCCGAGCCGCCTGGAGTGCCGCCGATCTCGCCGAAGGCCAGGGCGAGGTCAAGGGCACCCTGCGCCACCCGCTCGCGCAGTTCGCGTCCGCGGCCGACCTGTGCCTCGACATGGATGCGCGGATGGGCGCGGTGGAAGGAGCCGAGCACGGCGGGCAGCCAGCGCTCCGCCAGATCCTGGGGAAAGCCGACCCGCACCGTGCCGTCCATTGCCCGGCCACGGGCGGCGGACAGCGCCTCGTCATTCAGCGCGACGATGCGGCGGGCATAGCCCAGCAGCAGGTCGCCGGCATCGGTCAGCGCCACCGTGCGCCCGGCCTTGCGGAACAGCGGCTGGCCGACCTGCTCCTCCAGCTTCTTCATTTGCAGGCTGATCGCCGACTGGGTCCGGCCGAGCCGTTCGGCGGCGCGGGCGAAGCCGCCATGCTCCATGGCGATCACCAGCGCCCGCAGCACATCCATGTCGAGGTTGGTGGGAAGCAGCGCCACCGGATCGCTCCTTTGCCGTCAGGCCGGCAGTGCGCCGTTGAAGCTGGGATCGAAGATCGCCGCCGCATCCAGTCGCTTCGGGATGATGCCGAACTCCCGCCAGAGATCGGACGTGGCCTGCTGCTCGGCGATGACGGCGCCGTCGAGGGCGACCGGCCGCGCCCGTTCGACGCCGAAGGTGTGACGGGCGATGGCGGGATCGACACCGACCGTCTTGGCCCAAATGTCGGCATAGGCGTTGCTGTTCTCCAGCGCCCAAAGCCGGGCGGCGGCGAAGCGGCGGATCAGATCGACCAAAGCCTCGCGCTTGGTGGCGATGGCGTCCAGCGTGGCGGATTGGTAGGACAGGCCGCTCATCAGCCCGGTGCCGGTGACGACCGCGCGGGCGCCGTCCACCAGCAGCGCCTGCGATACATAGATGCCCCAGCTCGACCAGGCGTCGACGGAGCCGGCGGCCAGGGCCGACTTGGCGTCCGACGGCAACAAGAAGGCGATCTTCACGTCATCCGGCTTCAGCCCGTTCGCCTTCAGCGACGCCAGCACGAGGTAATGGCCGATGGAGCCGCGCCCGGTGCCGATGGTCTTGCCCTTCAGGTCGGCGACGCTGCGGATGGGCGAGGCGCCCGGCACCAGGATGGTCGTGCTCTGCGGGTTGGATCGTACGGCACCAATGATCTTGGCTGCGGTGCCGGCGGCCAGCGCGAAGGTGGTCGGTGCGTCACCGGCATAGCCAACCTCGATGGCTCCGGCGTTCAGCGCCTCCAGCAATGGGGCGGCGGACGGAAACTGGCTCCATTCGATGCGGTAGGGCAAATCGGAGAGAAGTCCGGCGGCCTCGATCACCGACTGCACGCCGCCCTTCTGGTCGCCGACCTTCAGCACGGTGCCGGCCGGAATCGCCGCCCGCGCCTGTTCCGGGGGCAGGAGGCTGGCGGCTGCCGCGCCGAGACCGAGGCCGAGGGCATGGCGGCGCGACAGGGCGATGTGGTTGCCAAGGCTCACGTATGGTCTCCTGCGGAGCGGGGCTCCGAAAAAGGGAAGGGCTTTGTCCGCGCGGCGAGCAGCGCGTCGGCGAGTTCGACGAAGCCGTCGCCGCCAGGACCGCGCGTGATCCAGGTTGGCGGTCTGGGAAGATCGGCCAGGAAGTCGGTCACCGTGCTGACGCCCACTGAGGTCGGGAAATGGGCGAACATCGGTGCGTCGTTGATCGAATCGCCAGCATAGGCGATGGCGTCCGCTTCCGCGTCGATGTCGAGGCGGTGGATTTCGCGCATCACCCGGCGTGCCATGCCCAGCTTGTCGTAACCGCCGAACCAGCCGAGGACCCACAGCGAATTCACGGTCACCTCCGCTCCTGCCGAGCGGTAATGCTGGACCAGCGCCGCCCGCAATCCCGAATCGGCCGGGACGCGGAAGGCGAGGCTGCACAGGCGGAAGGGCTGGTCGCTGGCCAGCTCCACCGCCGGCAACTCGCCGAGGATGGCCTGCCGTAACCGCTCCAGCCGTTCGGTCGCAATCGTCCGTTCCGCGTTCCCATGCCAGAACCGGCGCTCGACGTCGCCGTCGGCGGTGCGGCGGAGGAACAGGCCGCCGTTCTCCGCGATCACGCCGTCCACCGGCCACATGCGCGCCATCTGGTCGGCCCAGCCTGCCGGCGCGGCGGTGACAGGCAGCACCGGGATGCCGGCGTCCCGCAGCCGCTCGATGGCGTCATAGGTACGGGCCGACAGGCGGCCTTGGTGGGTCAGCGTGTCGTCCATGTCGGTCAGGACGAAGCGCACGCGGGCCAGCGCCGCTGTCGGTGCCCTTGCCAGCGGGCGCAAGGTGGCAATGACGCTCATGCCGCCCCCGTCCGCCGCTGGTCCACCGGCATGGCGATCTGGGTGCGGTGCATGAGGCGGCGTTGGCCGTCGGGGAAGGGATCCCGGCGGTGCACGGTCCAACGGTTGTCCCACATCACCAGATCGCCGACCCGCCAGCGATGATGCCAGGCAAGCTCCGGCCGTACCGCCGCTTCCCAGATCTCATCGAGCAGGGCTTCGCTCTCCGCCACGGACAGGCCGGGGATGTGGGCATGGGGACGGCGGCCCAGCAGCAGCGCCCTGGCCCCGGTCGTGGGGTGGGCGATGACCAGCGGATGCACCGTGCCGGGCGAGGTGGCGACATCGGTTGGCGGGGCGAAGCCCTGGCGCAGACAGCCGCCGCTGTTGGTGGTGCTGTCATGCTTGATCGACAACCATTCCACCCGCCGCTTCAGCGCATCGGGCAGGGTGTCGTAAGCGGCGAACATGCTGAGGAAGCCGGTGTCGCCACCCTCGGCCGGTATCTCCAGCGCATAGAGGCCGCTGGCGTAGGGCGGCGTCTCCAGATAGGTCATGTCGGCGTGCCACACCGACTCCCCCGCTCCCAGCGCGCCGATTGGCCGGCCATTCTCCGTGATGTTGGAGATGACGTAGACCTCCTCATAGCCCGGCGCGTGCAGGCGGCCATTCTCCGTGATCGGCGCCTTGTCGAGCGGGCCGAAATGGCGGGAGACGCGGACGAGGTCGGCATCCGACAGCGCCTGGTCGCGGAAGACCAGCACCAGATGGCGGTCCAGCGCCTGGGCCAGTGCCGACACGGTGGCAGGGCCGAGCGGCCGGGACAGGGCGAGGCCGCGGATTTCAGCGCCGAGCGTCGGCGAGACCGGGTGGATGGTGAAGTCTGCATCGGGCATGGCGGGACCTCAGCTTCCGGCTCGGTCGTGGATGTCGGCGAAGAACAGGTCGCGCCAGTCGGCTGGCCGGTTGCGGATGGAGCCGATGCGCGCCATGAAGTCGGTGAAGGTGCCGATGCCGCGCGGGGCGAGATCGTAGGAGCTCTCCGGATGGGCGATCATCGCCGCGACCTCCTCCACACCCAGCTTGGAACCCTCGATGCGGATGTAGGCACGGGCGGCCTCCTGCGGGTCGGCCTTGATCAGCGCAACCGCTTCCTCAAGCGCCGCCAGCACCGCCTTGACCAGCTTCGGGTTGGCGTCATGGAAGGCGGTGGAGGTCCACAGCGCGCTGAAGGAGGCCGGACCGCCCAGCACGTCGTAGCTGCTCAGCACCTTGTGGATCTTCGGATCGCGCAACTGCTGGTCCTGGAAGGGCGGGCTGGTGAAATGGGCGGTGATCTCGGTCTTGCCGGAGAGCAGGGCGGCGGTGCCGTCGGGATGGGCCAGCGAGACGGTCTGAGGGTCGAGCGTCGCGTGCTGGCCGGGGCCGAAGGTCTGCTCCGCCGCGATCTGCAGCACGATGGCCTGATAGGAGGCGCGGACGGACGGGACGACGATGCGGTCTTTGTCGGTGAAGTCCTTCAGGCTCCTCACCTCGGGCCGGTTGGTGTTGAGGTAGGCCGGCTGGGCGTTCAGCGCCGCCAATCCACGCAGGTTGGCGTTCCCCTTGGTCTTGTCCCAGGCGATGATGAAGGCGGGCACCCCGGCCGCACCGAAATCGGCGTTGCCGGACAGAGTGGCCTCGGTGATCGTCGTCGGGTTGCCGAGCGGGGTGTAGCTGGCTTTCACCTCCCCAAGACCGGCGGCGCGCGCCTGCGTCTCCACCAGCCCCTTGTCCTGCATGACATAGAGCGGCAGGTAGCCGAGGCCGAGATTGCGGGCGAAGCGGACCTCCGTCGCCTCCGCCCGCACCGGTGCCGGCATCAGGCCGGCGGTTCCGGTGGCGAGAAGCAGCGCGCCGCCCAGGAGGATCCGGCGCGGGATGGGAAGAGGCTTGGTCATGACGGGTCTCACCGGGCGCATTCAGATGAGGCGGAAGTTGTGGGCACCGTCGCGCTTCAGCTGGTCGACCAGTTCAAGCTCCCAGTCGATGTAGCCCTGCATGGCGGCGGCGCTGTTGTCGGTGCCTTCGTAGGGACGCTTGTAGATGTCGTCGGGTTCCCCTCCCAGCCGGTCGAGGTCGGTGCTGAGCGGCAACCCTGCGGTGACCCAGCCCTTGGTGCCGCCCTCCAGCAGCAGCGGTCGTTGGCCGGCGGGAAAGTCGGCGACCGCATAGCGGGTCAGCGTGCCGTCGCCGCAGGTCAGCACCGGCTGGACCCCTTTGGGCAGACGGGCAGTGATCCCGGCCAGCCGGGCGCGGGTGGAGAAATACGCGCCTGGAACGTGGCCGGCGCGGTAGCGCGGGCTGCGGGTGATGTCGATGACCGACGCCTCGCCATTCTCAAGCAGGGACAGAAGGTCGCGCGGCGCGATGGTTTCGGCACCCACCTCCGGTTCCGGCGGCAGGCGGCGGCTGTCGGGGCCGCTTTCGCTGCCCAGCGCGGACACGTCGCCTTCCAGCACATGCACCTCCCAGCCGAGCTGCGACAGCCAGGACGCGGTCATGTCGGCACGCGGACCGCCGCCGCCCGCCGGATCGTCGGCCAGGACGATGCGGGCGCCGCGCACGGCCACATGCTCGTCGGTCGCCTGCACCAGCTGGCCGCCGGCCGCATGGCGAAAGCCCGGCAGATGGCCGGCCTCGAACTCCTCGGGCGTGCGCACGTCGAAGAGATGGAGCGTGCGGCGTTCCTCGCCGCGGAAGCGGTCGAGCGTCTTCGCATCGATCCTGCCGACACCGGCCCGGTCGGCCACCGCGCGCGCCGCCCGGCGGCCCTTGGCGTCACCCTCGGCCGAGGTTTCGGGAAAACGCCCCTCGCGCCCGTTGTCGAGAGCCAGCCCGGCCAGCGTCCAGCCGATGGTGCCGTTGCGCAGGGCGGCGACCCGGTTGGGGATGCCGGCATTCACCAGCGACTGCGTGCCGATGATCGACCGCGTGCGGCCGGCGCAGTTGACGACCACCAGGGTCTCGGGATTTGGAGCGATGTCATGGATGCGCTTGACCAGTTCCGCCCCCGGCACGCTGATGCCGCCGGGAATCGACATGGTGCGGTATTCTTCAAAGCGGCGGGCGTCGAGGATGACCAGATCGGCCTTGGCGTCGATCAGCGCCTTGACCTCCGTCGCCGGCAGCGACGGGGTGTGGCGGTGATGCTCCACCCATTCGCCGAAGGCCTTGCTGGGGACATTCACGTCCCGGTAGATCTCGAATCCGGCGGCGATCCAGCCGGCCAGCCCCCCCTCCAGCAAGGTCACGTCGCCATAGCCCAGCGCCAGGAGACGGCGGGCGGCGGGTTCGGCGTAACCTTCCCCGTCGTCATAGACGGTGATCGGCACATCGCGGCGCGGCAACAGGTCGTAGGCCAGCAGCTCCACCCGGCTGAGTGGGACGGAGACCGCGAACAGCGGGTGGGCCAGCGAATAGGGGCCTTCCTCCCGCGCGTCGAGCAGGGCAACCTCGTCGCGCTCGATCCAGGCGCGGCGGATGTCGGCGGGGCGGCGGGTGGCGAGCGGTGCTGCTGCGGTCATGGTGCGTGGAATCCTCAGGCGGCGTGGGGGACGGGCTGCGAGCGGTCCCACAGGTTGGGCAGGGCGCTGTTGGCGTAGCCGGAGATGAAGAGCTTGCGCTGGCCGGTCAACGGATCGAACACCGAACGGCGGACGGCGCCGATGTTGCCGCCATAGACATGGATGCTGATTGAAGGCCGGTCGGGCAGCGCGTTGGAAATGGCATGGACGTCGCCGATGCGGGGCGATACCGCCTCCACCGCCCCGGCCTCCAGGATCTCGGGCGGATGGGCGATGGGCGTGCCGCCGCCCGCTTGCAGGTGGTAGCGTTGCGAGCGTTCCGCCCCGCGCAGGATGCCGACGAGGCCCCAGACCGTATGGTCGTGGATCGGCGTCCGCTGCCCCGGCCCCCAGACGAAGCTGACGATGGAAAAGCGCTCATATGGATCGCAATGCAGCAGATACTGCCGGTAATGCACCGGATCAGGCTTGGCATAGGCGTCAGGCAGCCAGTCGTCGGTGGCGATCAGCCCGGCCAGCAGGGTGCGGCCGGCGTCCAGCACGGCGGCCTCGTCGTCGCCGTACCGCTCCACCAGCCGCGTGAAATCAGCGATGAAACCGCGCAGGCGGGGCAGGTTGGGGGTGGTTGTCTTGTCGTCGGGCATGGTCGCAGGGCCTCACCAGGTCTCGGCAAGGCCGAGCAGTTCGAGAATGCGGTGGCGCAGTTCGGTCAGAACCGGGTCGCCGCGGTGGCGGGGATAGGGGCGGTCGATGGGCAGGTCGGCCTTGATGCGGGCCGGTCGCTCGCTGAACACGATCACGCGGGTCGCCATGAACAAGGCCTCCTCGATGTCGTGCGTCACCAGGAGGCCGGTGAAGCCGGCGCGGCGCCACAGTTCGACCAGTTCGCTCTGCATCGCCAGCCGGGTCAGGCTGTCGAGCTTGCCCAGCGGTTCGTCCAGCACCAGCAGGCGCGGATCGTTGACCAGCGCACGGGCCAGGGCGGCGCGCTGGGCCATGCCGCCCGACAGCTGGTGCGGATAGGCCTTCTCGAAGCCGGTCAGCCCGACCAGCGCCAGTGCCTCGTCCACACGATGGCCTTGGCTGCGCAGCAGTCCGCGCGCCTCCAGCCCGAGGGCGACATTGTCGCGCACGGTGCGCCAGGGATAGAGCGTCGGGTCCTGGAACACCACGACGCGCGACGGGTCGGGACCGGCGATCGAGCGGCCGTCGGCCAGGAGGCGGCCATGGCTGGGCGGCTCCAGCCCGGCGATCAGGCGCAGCAAGGTGGATTTGCCGCAGCCGCTCGGCCCCAGCAGGGCGACCAGCTCGCCCGGCTCCACCCGCAGCTCGACCCCGTCCAGCACCGGCAGCGGCGCGCCATGCAGCTCGAAACTGTGGCTGACCGCCTGCACGTCGATGGTCATTCCGGCGGTCATTCCGGCGGTGTCGGTGTTCTCCAGCGCTACCATTTCAGCATTCCCTTCTGCCAGGCGAGCAGATGGTCGCGGACGCGGAACAGCAGCGTCACCAGACCGGAGCAGACCAGTGCCATCACCAGCAGGGCCGCATACATGTTGCCGTAGGCGGCCCAGCCCTGGGCCCATTGCAGGTACCAGCCGACTCCCGACTTCACGCCCAGCATCTCCGCCACCACCAGAACGGCGAAGGAGGCGCCCAGTCCCATGAACAGTCCGACGAAGACATGCGGCATCGCCGCCGGAACGGCGACCTTCAGCACCAGGAAACGCTGCGAGGCGCCCAGCGTGCGGGCGATGTCGTAATAGGCGCTGTTGACGCCGGCCACGCCGGACCAGGTGAGAATGGTCACCGGCACGCCGCTGGCCAGCGCGATCAGGAAGACGCTGGCGCTCCAGCTGGTGGGGAAGGCGAAGAAGGCGATGGGCAACCAGGCGGTGGCCGGCAGCGGGCCGATCAGCCGCAGCACCGGATGGACCCAATAGCCGACCGCGCGCGACCAGCCGATGGCGACCCCCGCCACCACCCCCAGAGCCGATCCGACGGCATAGCCGGTGACCAGCAGCCGCAACGATGCGGCGAAGCAGTCGAGCAGCCGTGGCCAATCGTCGAGATAGACCTCCAGCAGCGCCTGCGGCGGGACGAAGAAGGGGCGCGGGAGAAGGTTGAGCTTGGCGGTCAGGATCTCCCAGCCGATCACCCCCAGCGCCAGCGCGATCAGCCAGGGCACGGATGCCGACAGCCCGGCGGCGGTGGCGGCCAGCCAGCCACGCGGCGCGGGGCGGAGGATCGCGCTCAACGGCGCTGCCAGCGCCAGCAGCCCGGCGGCCACCAGCAGCAGGCTGGCAAACTCCCCCGTCCGTTCCCACTCCTGGGCGTCGGGCGCATCCGGCCACAGCGCGGTCATGCCCGATGCAGCGAACCACAGCAGGGCGGCGGCGGAAAAACGCAGCGGAAGGGCGGAGGGAAAGGAGGCGCCATTCGGCAAGGCTCCGCCGGTGGCCGCCGGCAGGGCGGCGGCCGTGTCGTTCACGCTCATGATGAGTCTCCGGTTCGGCCGGTGGTTACGGCGTTTGGATCAAAGGATCACCATTGTTGCCAACGCGTCCAGCCGCGGGGCGCGCGGGCGTGGGGGCGGACTGTCGGCATGGCCCAACGCCACCAGGATGTTGGAGCGCAGGCGGCCGTCGGGAAAGAATTCCGCATCCACCGCGGCGGCGTCGAAGCCGGACATCGGGCCGACATCCAGCCCCAGCAGGCGGGCGGCCAGGATCAGGTAGCCGGCCTGTAGGGTGCCGTTGCGCAATGCCGTGGATTCGGCCAGCGCCGGGTTGTTGACGAACAGCGGCGACGGGTCGTAATGCGGGCTCAGCAGCGGCAGATGGTCGAAGAAGCGGGTGTCGTAGGCGACGATGGCGATGGCGCCGGCCGTCAGCTTGGGCTGGTTGCCGCGGCTCAGCGCCGGACGCAGCCGCTCCTTGGCCCCCGGCGTGGTCAGAAAGACGAAGCGCGCCGGGCTGCCGTTGAAGGCGGTGGGTGCCAGACGGAGCAGATCGTGGAGCCGATGCAGCGTTTCCGCCGGGACCGGCCGGTCGGACCAGGCTTGAGGGGTTCGGGCGCTGAGGAACAGGCGGTCGGCTGCCAGGGTCAGATCGTCCGGCGACCGCTCTGTGGTGTCGGGGGTGGGAAGGGGTGTGTCCGGCATTGAAGCAGGCTCCTTCAGGGAAAAGAGATCAGGACCAGACATGCTGGCGGCGGTCGTCGATTCGTTTGGCCTTGTGGACGGCGCGGGGCAGGGTGTCGGGGGCCAGAAGCGCGACCTCCGCCCCGACGCCGGTCGCGGCCTTCAACTGGCGGCGCAACCGGGCGCGAAGCTCCTCAAGGTTGCCGTTGAAGCCCTGGCGGTGCTCGGCCTCGACCGTCAGGCGGTCCAACCGATCGACCCGCTCCAGCACCAGCCGGTATTCGCCGGTCAGGGCGGGATCCTGGCGCACCATCGCCTCCACGTCGCCGGGGAACAGGTTGACGCCCTTGATGATCAGCATGTCGTCGAGGCGGCCATGCACCCCCTTCAGCCGCAGCGATGTGCGGCCGCAGCGGCAGGGCTCCGTCGTCACCGACACCACGTCTCCAGTGCGGAAGCGGATGATCGGACGGGCGCGCTTGCGCAGCGTGGTCAGCACCAGTTCGCCGCGTCCGCCTTCCGGAACCGGTTCCTGCGTCCCCGGGGCCAGCACCTCGACCAGGATATGGTCCTCGGCCCAGTGCAGCCCATCCTTCTCCACGCACATGCCGGCGCAGGAGCCGAAGATGTCGGATAGGCCGTAATAGTCATAGACCTCCGCGCCCCACAGGGCCTCGATCCGCTCGCGTGTCTCGGGGATGGAACCGCCGGGCTCCCCGGCCACGAACAGGCGGCGGACGGCAAGATCGCGGGCAGGGGCGATGCCCTCGCGCTGGGCGGTTTCACCCAGATGCCAGGCATAGGACGGCGTGGTCCATAGGGCCGTCGCCCGGAACTGGCCCAGCACCGCCAGCAGTCGTTCCGACGGCAGCGTCCCCGCATGGATGCTGAGCGCGCCCAGCTTCTGCGCACCCAGAACGCAGGGACCACCGACGAACAGAGAGAAGTTCAGGGCATGGGCGTAGCGATCGGTCGGGCGCAGGCCGCTCGACCAGAACTGCCGCGCCTCATAGTCGATCCACTCCTCGAAATCCTTGGCGGTGAAGGGTGAGGCGGTCGGCACCCCGGTTGACCCGCTGGAGGCGGAGATATAGACGATCTCCCGTTCCGGCACGGCCACCAGATCGCCGAAGGGCGGCACCGCGATCTGGCGGTCGCGGATGGTCGCCTTGTCCAGGAAGGGAAAGCGCCGCAGATCGTCGAGCGTGCGCAGGTCCGATGGGAGCACGCCGCGCGCATCGAAGGCCGCGTGGTAATAGGGCGAGCCGTCATAGGCGTGCCGCAGATGGTCTTTCAGCAGATCGAGCTGCAATTGCCGCCAGTCGGCCCGGCTTTGCGTTTCCAGTCCGGGGTGCCAATAGGCGTCGTCGTCCTGAACCGCCACTTTCGTCTGTTCCTTCAAGAATGGGAGCGCGCGATCGATCAGGCCAAGGCCACCAGCGACGCCAGGAGGATCACCGAAACGATGCCGAGGCCGAGAGGCAGCAGGCCGCCAGCCTCGGCGGTATCGATCGGCGATTCCGCCAAGCTGTCCGGAGGCGGCAACAGTGGCAGGACCAACGCACCCGATGGGCAGAGCGACGCCATCGCCATCCGCTCGAAATCATCCAAACCCTTCATGGCAAAGCTCCTGATCAGATGGTGGGAAGCAGGCGGCGGTCGCATCTTCCGGCTGTCGGCCGTTCGCCTTCCAACGGCTTGCGCATATTTCAACAGATAGGCATCGTTTAATTATATTAATGCCTATAGAAAAATAGGAAAATGACGCGAGGTCAAGAGCCGGCTTCGGGGTGGCCAATGTTTTTCATGGATGCCTCTGCTTTCCAGCCGGTGCATGCTCTTCAGCCCGGCCTTCCATTGCGGTCCGGTATCGCGGCTTCGGCTTCAATGGGCAATTAGTCACAGATAAATCAAAACATATCACCAAATAAAAACGTGCTTTCCGTGGCGGCGGCGTGCTTCTCCCAGATCATCGACTGGAACACCGCAACGGCCTCGCGTGCCTTGACCAGCCGCGGCACGGCACCCTCGACCGCCGCGACCATCGCCGTCTCCGTTTTGGTCAGAGCATTCCGGCCGATGGTGAGCAAGCGCGCGATCGCCCGCTCCGTCGGCGTGCGGCCGAGCGTTCCGGTCGGCGCCTAGTTGGAGAGCCATCGGCGGGTCGCCCATTCACCGACGGCACGCAGGTTGTTCCGACACCCATTCTCTTCTTCAAATGTTGCCGGAGGTCCGTTGCGTTGTGTTGTCCGGCGGCCCATTGTGCATCCAGCCAGGGGAGCAGCCGAGCCCCCACAGTTTCCATTCCCATATCTTGACCCAGGTCAATGCCGCCGCAGGGGAAGAGGCCCATGCTGGAAGGGTCGGTGCACAGGGACGACGGGAGGTCCCATGGGTGGCGAGACTGTCCTGGATCAGCCGGAGGGCCGGCCTTTGCTCCGGCCGGCCGTGCGGCGACGCCGGGGCGGAAGCCGGCCATGCTGACGCTCCGGCATCTGGCGATCGACACCGTGCGGGAGAACATCGCCTTCCTGAACCGCAACTGCACCCGTTACCACGCCGAGGAATTCCTCGGGCTCGGACGGGTGGAGGTGCGCGGAGAGACGCGGTCGCTGTTGGCCGTGCTCAACATCGTCGACGATCCGGCAATCCTCGGCCCCGACGAGATCGGCCTTTCGGGGCCGGCCTTCCGCCACCTTGGCTTGCCCGAGGGCACGGAGGTCCATCTCGTCCCGCCGACTCCGCCGGAGAGCTTCGAGTTCGTGCGCGCCAAGGTTGAGGGCCGGCCGCTCGGCGAGGCGGAGGTCGCGGCGGTGATCCGCGACATCGCCGGCCATCGCTACGCCAAGATCGAGATCGCCGCCTTCCTGATCGCCTGCGCCAGCTTCATGACTTCGGCGGAGGTGCTTGGCCTGACCCGCGCCATGATCGCGGTTGGGGCACGGTTGGACTGGAAGGGCGTAACCCCCATCGCCGACAAGCATTGCATCGGCGGGGTGCCCGGCAACCGCACCTCGATGATCGTGGTGCCGATCGTCGCCGCGCATGGGCTGCCGATCCCGAAAACCTCGTCGCGCGCCATCACCTCGCCCGCCGGCACCGCCGACACCATGGAGGTGCTGGCCAACGTCGACCTGCCGATGGAGCGCATGCAGGATCTGGTGCGCGAGGCGAAGGGCTGCCTGGTCTGGGGCGGCCATGTCCGGCTGTCGCCGGCCGACGACATCCTGATCTCGGTCGAACGGCCGCTGGCCATCGACACCCGCGAACAGCTGGTCGCCTCCATCCTATCGAAGAAGGTGGCGGCGGGGGCGAGCCATCTGCTGATCGACATTCCGGTCGGCCCCACCGCGAAGATCCGGTCGGCCGGGGAGGCGGTGCGGCTGCGCAAGCTGTTCGAGCATGTCGGCGACCAGCTCGGTCTCGTTCTGGAGGTGGCGATCACCGACGGCTCCCAGCCGGTCGGCCGTGGCATCGGCCCGGTGCTGGAGGCGCGCGACGTGATGGCGGTGCTGCGCGGCGCTCCCGAAGCCCCGCCGGATCTGAGGGCGCGGGCGCTGCATCTCGCCGGCCGCATCCTCGAATTCGATCCGGCGGTGCGGGGTGGTGCGGGGGAGGGGCTGGCGCGCCGGCTGCTCGATTCCGGTGCGGCACTGGCGGCAATGGAGCGCATCATGGCGATGCAGGGCCCACCGCCCGCCGTGGCCCGCCTCGGATCGCTGGTGGCCGAAGTGCCGGCCGCCGCAGACGGAGTCGTCGGGGCCTTCGACTGCTACCGGATCGCCCGCATCGCCCGGCTGGCCGGCGCGCCGAACGACAAGGGGGCCGGTATCGACCTGCTGCGCAAGGTCGGCGACCCGGTGCGCAAGGGGGAGCCGCTGTACCGCATCCACGCCGGTACCAACGCCGATTTCACCTTCGCCCAGGCCCAGGCCGCCGAGGGGTGTGGGGTCGTCCTTGTGACCTGACGCGCCGGGCATTGGACGCCGGGCATTGGAGGAGGGAGAGGACGCATGCCGTTTGCTCTGACTTTTCACGGCGCGGCAGGAACCGTGACCGGCTCCTGCTTCCGTCTCGACACCCCCGGAGGCGCCATCCTGGTCGATTGCGGGATGTTCCAGGGAACCAAGACGATCAAGGAGCTGAACTACCGCCCCTTTCCCTTCGATCCCACGGCGATGCAGGCGGTCCTGCTGACACACGCCCACATCGACCATTCCGGGCTGCTGCCGAAGCTGACGCGTTCGGGATTCCGCGGACGGATCCACGCCACCGCCGGAACGGCGGACCTCCTGGAGTTCATGCTGCCCGACAGCGGCTACATCCAGGAGACCGAGGTCGAACGGCTGAACCACCGCAACCGCCAGCGCGGCCGCGCCGCCGTCCAGCCGATCTACACGCAGGACGACGCCATCCGGTCGCTGCGCCGGCTGCGGCGGGTCGATTACGACCATTGGGTCGCAATCCTGCCCGGCCTGCGCGCCCGCTTCTGGCGCGCCGGTCACATCCTGGGCTCCGCCTCGATCGAGGTCGAGGTGGCTGGGGAATCGGGGGAAAAGCCGGCCACCATCCTGTTCTCCGGCGATCTCGGCCCCGGCGGCAAGAGCTTCCACGCCGACGCCGAGGGGCCGGAGCGGCCCGACTGGCTGGTGCTGGAGACGACCTACGGCGACCGCGACCGCGCCGATCTGGACGAGACGGCCCGCCAGTCCCTGCTGCGCGACGAGGTGAAGGCCGCGCTGGCCGCCGGTGGGACGCTGGTCATCCCGGTCTTCGCCGTGGAGCGCACGCAGGAACTGCTCTACGACCTCGACCGGCTGTTCGACACTGGGCAATTGCCGCTGGTGGACGTGTTCCTCGATTCCCCGCTCGCCGATGCGGTGACGGGGGTGTTCCGCCGCCATCTGGGTGATCTGGAGACCGAAGGCGACCCCTTCGCCCGTACCAACTTCCACCATGCGCGCAGCGTCTCTGAGAGCCAGCGGCTGAACACCATCAATGGCGGCGCCATCATCATGGCGGCGAGCGGCATGTGCGACGCCGGCCGTGTCCGCCACCATCTGAAGAACCGGCTGTGGCGGCCGCAGGACAGCGTGCTGCTGGTCGGCTATCAGGCGCCCGGCACCCTGGGCTCCCTTCTTCAGCAGGGTGCGCCGCGTGTCCGCATCCATGGCGAGGAAATCCAGGTCCGCGCCCGCATCCGCTCGATCGATGTCTATTCCGGTCACGCCGACCGCTCGGCCCTGCTGGCCTGGGTCGCGGCGCGCCAGGGCGTCGGGCGCGGGCTCTTCCTGGTGCATGGCGAGGAGGAGGCGCGCGCCTCCATCCGGCAGGCTCTCCGGGAACGTGGCTGGGCGGATGACGCGGTCGTCCTGCCCGCCCTGGACGACACCGCCGACCTGACGGCGGCGCGGCCGCGGATCCGGAGCGCGGCGCCGGCCCGGCTCGCGCCCCCGGCCCTGGCCGGCAGCGACTGGCACAATCGCTACGCCCAGGCGTTGCTGTCGCTGAGGCGGGCACTCGACACGGCCCCCGACGACGTGGCGCGCGAGCGCATCCTCGCCAACGTCCAGGCGGCGCTTGGCGCCGGCCCGTCCAGAGGAACGCCAGGAGGGACACGGCCATGATCCTGAAACGCGCTGTCGTCGCTGCCGTGCTGCTGGTGCTGCTCGGCGTGGCGGGGCTCTACGGCTATCGGGCGACGCAGGGCAACCGGCTGCCAAGCGGCTTCGCCTCCGGAAACGGGCGGATCGAGGCGAACGAGATCGATGTCGCCACCAAATTCGCCGCCCGCGTCCTGACCATACCCGTCGAGGAGGGCGATCTGGTGGAGGCCGGGGCTGTCGTGGCCACCCTGGACACCCGCGATCTCGAAGCCCAGCTCCGCTCGGCCGAGGCGCTGCTGCGCCAGTCCCGGCAGGCCTGCGACGAGGCCGATGCGCTGGTCGCCCAGCGGGCCAGCGAGGCTGCCTTCGCCGCCAAGGAGATGGAGCGGGTGCTGGTGCTGTTCGGCAAGGGCCATGTCGCGCAGCAACGGGTCGATCAGGCGCGCAACCAGGTCGGCACCGCCGACGCGGCGCTCGCCGCCGCCCGAAGCCACGCCGCCAGCGCCGTGGAGGCCATCGCCGCCGCTGCCGCCGAGGCCGACCGACTGCGCGACCTCGTCGGCGAAGGGGTGCTGAGGGCGCCGCGCAAGGCGCGCGTGCTTTACCGCCTCGCCGAACCGGGCGAGGTGCTGGCAGCCGGCGGCAAGGCGGCGACGCTGCTCGATCTCGGCAACGTCTACATGACCTTCTTCCTTCCCACCGACATGGCGGGCAATCTGGCGCTGGGGGCGGAAGCGCGCCTCCTGCTCGACGCCCGGCCCGATCTGGCGATCCCGGCCTCGGTCACCTTCGTCGCGCCGCGCGCCCAGTTCACCCCCAAGCAGGTCGAAACCCGGACCGAGCGCGACCGCATGATGTTCCGCGTCAAGGCCCGCGTGCCCGAGGCGCTGGTCGCCCGCTACATCGACCGGGTCAAGACCGGGGTCACCGGTGTTGCCTATGTGAAGCTCGACGCCGCCGCCGCGTGGCCGGACTGGCTGGAATCGCGCCTGACCCGGCCGGAGGCGGACAGGGCCGGATCATGAGCGCCGCGGTCGAGTTGCTGGCGGTGAGCCACCGCTACGGCGGCACCCTGGCGCTGGACGGCGTCGGGCTGGAGATTGCGGCAGGGGAGACCGTCGCGGTGATCGGTCCGGACGGCGTCGGCAAATCGACGCTGCTCGGGCTGATCGCGACAGCGAAGAAGCCGCAAGCCGGCGAAATTCGCGTTCTCGGCACCGATGCGCGCGACCGGCGCGGGCGGGGGGTGCTGCAACCGCGCATCGCCTATATGCCGCAGGGATTGGGACGCAACCTCTACGCCGACCTCAGTGTCGCGGAGAATTTGCAGTTCTTCGGCCGGCTGTTCGGGCTGGACGCCGGCCGCCGCCGCACCCGCATCCGCGCGCTGCTGGCGGCGACCGGCCTCGCCCCCTTTCCCGACCGACCGGCCGGCAAGCTGTCGGGCGGGATGAAGCAGAAGCTCGGCCTGTGCTGCGCCCTGCTGCACGACCCCGACCTGCTGATCCTCGACGAGCCGACCACCGGCGTCGATCCGTTGTCGCGCCGCCAGTTCTGGGAGCTGATCGACCGCATCCGCGCCGGCCGGCCGGGCATGACGGTGCTGGTCGCCACCTCCTACATGGACGAGGCGGAGCGCTTCGACCGCGTGATGATGATGAACGCCGGGCAGCTGCTCGCCGCCGACACGCCGGCCATGCTGAAGGCGCAGCATAGCGCCGAGACGCTGGAGGACGTCTTCGTCGCCCTGCTGCCCGAGGCCGCGCGGCGCGGCCATGCCAAGCTGGTTGTGCCGCCGCGCCCGCCCGAGGCCGACGGCACCGGGCCGGCCATCGAGGCGCGTGGCCTGACTCGCCGCTTCGGCGGTTTCACCGCGGTGGAGGATGTCAGCTTTCGGATCGGCCGGGGCGAGATTTTCGGCTTCCTCGGATCCAACGGCTGCGGCAAGACGACGACCATGAAGATGCTGACCGGCCTGCTGCCGGCCAGCGCCGGAGAAGCCCGCCTGTTCGGCGCCCCGGTCGATGCCGGAGACCGCGAGGCGCGGCGGCGGGTCGGCTATATGGCGCAATCCTTCTCGCTCTACGGCGAGCTGACGGTGAACCAGAATCTCGCCCTGCACGCCCGGCTGTTCGGGTTGGACGCCGACAAGGCCCGTCTCGATCGGTTGACGGAACGGTTCGGGCTGGCGGCCTATGGCGACGCCGTGGCCGACCGGCTGCCGCTTGGCGTGCGGCAGCGGCTGTCGCTGGCGGTTGCCGTTTTGCACGGGCCGGAGCTGCTGATCCTCGACGAACCGACCTCGGGGGTCGATCCGGTGGCGCGCGACCAGTTCTGGCGCGATCTGGTCGCCCTGTCGCGCGACCAGGGGGTGACGATCTTCGTCTCCACCCATTTCATGAACGAGGCGGCGCGCTGCGACCGCGTCGCCTTCATGAACGCCGGCCGGGTCATCGCGTCGGGGCCGCCCGACACGCTGCGCCGGCAGCAGCAGGCCCAGACGCTTGACGACGCCTTCATCGGCTTCATGCGGCAGGCGGAAAGGGGGGAGGGTGCCGTCGATGCGGAGCCGCCCGCCAGGCTGGCGGTGGAGGTCGCGCCGGCGGACGTCCTTCCTTCCGGCGGGCCGGGCCTCGGCGGCGTCTCGTTCCGCCGCCTGCTGGCCTACGCGTGGCGGGAGTCTCTGGAGTTGCGGCGCGACCCGGTGCGGCTGACGGTGGCGCTGCTCGGCACGGTGCTGCTGATGCTGGTCTTCGGCTTCGGCATCACCATGGACGTCGAGAATCTGCGCTTCGCCGTCCTCGATCACGACCGTTCGCCGGAAAGCCGCGCCTATGTCGAGCAGTTCGAGGGCTCGCGCAGCTTCGTCGCCACCCCGCCCGCCGCCGATCCCGCAGCACTGGCGGCGCGGCTGCAACGCGGCGAGGCGGCGCTGACCATCGAGATCCCTGACGGCTTCGGCCGGGACCTGCGGCGCGGCGGCCTCGGCGGCGGTGACGGGCGGGCGCCGGAGCTGTCGGTTCGCATCGACGGCGCCATGCCCTTCCGGGCCGAGACCGTCCAGGGCTACGTCGCCGGCCTGCACCAGCGCTTTATCGAGGACCGGGCGCGGGAGGCCGGGGTGACGCTCCCGCCGGGGGCGGCGGTGCTGGAGACACGCTACCGTTACAACCAGGCCTTCCGCAGCGCCGACGCGATGGTTCCGGCCAACATCGGGCTGCTGCTGGTCTTCATCCCGGCGATCCTGGCGGCGCTCGGCGTGGTGCGCGAGAAGGAGCTGGGATCGATCACCAACCTCTACGTCACTCCGGTGACGCGGCTGGAGTTCCTGCTCGGCAAGCAGCTCCCCTACATTGCGCTGGCCGGCTTCAACCTGCTGCTGATGATCGCGATGGCGGTGGCGCTGTTCGGCGTTCCGGTGAAGGGCAGTCTGGCCGGGCTGCTCCTGGGCGGGCTGGTGTATGTGTGCGCGACGACGGCGCTGGGGCTGCTGATCTCGGCCTTCACGACGACGCAGACCGCGGCGGTGTTCGGCACCGCCATCGCCACGATGATGCCGGCCACCCAGTTTTCCGGCCTGATGCAGCCGGTTTCGACGCTGGAGGGGCCGGCCCACGCCATCGGCACGCTGTTCCCCACCACCTATTTCCTCAAGCTGTCGGTCGGCGCCTTCACCAAGGGGCTGGGCTTCACGGAACTGCTGCCCTTCATCGCCGCGACCGCCGCCTTCATCCCGGCGCTGCTGGCGCTGGGCGTCCTGTTCCTTCCCAAGCAGGAGCGCTGAGCCATGGAGCGATTCCTGCGCAACAGCCTGACCCTGGCCCGCAAGGAATGGATCAGCCTCCTGCGCGACGGCTTCATGTTGGGCTTCGTGATCTACTCCTTCACGCTGTCGGTCTACAGCCAGGCGACCGGCATCTCGCACGAGCTGCGCAACGCCGCCATCGCCGTCGTGGACGAGGACCGTTCAGCCCTGTCGCAGCGGCTGCTGTCCAGCTTCCACGGGCCGGAGTTCCAGACCCCCGTCCTTCTCCGCCACGGGGAGGTCGATCCCGCCATGGCGGCGGCGCGCTACACCTTCGTGCTCGACATCCCTCCGGACTTCCAGGCCGACGTTCTGGCCGGCCGCAGCCCGGCCCTGCAATTGCTGATCGACGCCACCGCCATGATGCAGGCCGGGATCGGCGCCGGCACCATCCAGGGCATCCTGGACGACGAGATCGGCCGCTTCGTCCGGCGCGAGGCCCCGGCGGCGGCGGCGCCGATCTCCCTCCAGGTCCGTGTCGCCTTCAATGAGGCGCTCGACACCCGCTGGTTCACCGGCACCATGTCGGTGGTGAGCAACGTGACGATGCTGGCCGTGCTTCTGGCTGGCGCCGCCCTGATCCGTGAGCGCGAGCACGGCACGCTGGAGCATCTTCTGGTCATGCCGGTCCGCCCGGCGGAGATCATGGCCGCCAAGGTGCTGGCGAACGGGACGGTGATCCTGGCGCTGACCGTGGTCGCGCTCCAGGGTGTGCTGCGCGGCGTGCTGGGGGTTCCGCTCGCCGGGTCGGTGCCGCTGTTCCTGGCGGGGACTGCGCTCTACCTGTTCTTCGCGACGGCGCTCGGCATCTTCCTCGGCACGGTGGCGCGCTCGATGCCACAATTGGGGCTGCTGTTCATCCTGATCGTGCTGCCCATGAACATGCTGTCCGGCGGCTTCACCCCGCTGGAAAGCGAGCCCGGATGGTTGCAGACGGCGATGCAGCTGTCGCCCTCCACCCATTACGTCGCCTTCGCCCAGGCCATCCTGTTCCGTGGCGCGGGCATCGCGACGGTCTGGCCGCGCTTTGCTGCCACGGCCGGCATCGGTGCCCTCTTCTTCGTCTGGAGCCTTGCCCGCTTCCGCCGCCACCTCGCCACGTTCCACTGATCAATGTCCGCTGATCGCAAGCCGGTCGTCGACGGCCTTCACACCTGGCGCCGACCAGGCGGCACGTTCGGCGATCTGCCGCTCGTGCCATGCGCGGCCCCTGCCGTTCAGGGTGACCTGACCGTCCCTCACCATCACCGTGATGGCGTCGGCGTCGATCTGCGCGCCTTCCTCCACCGCGTCCGGTCGCGGTTTGACGCAGGTCAAGAACGCATCCGCCGAACCCGGCCGAAGCACCTGGATGCCGCCGGTTGCGGTCTCGTCTTTTCCCATCCGCTGCGACCAGATATCCGCGCCGGCGGGGGTGAGGCCTGCCGGACCTTGATCGAGGTTAAGTCAGGGCTGCGCCGTGTGCGGCAGACTGCTGCCGGATCGGAAGGGCACTCGTTCGGGGACACCAGCATGAACATCACCATCGACGACTGCGTCGGCATGTGCGGCCTGACCAAGGACGAGGTGGACGCCATTGCCGAGCATGAGCGTCTTCCGGAGATCGTTGCCGCGGAACTCGGCTGTTATCTGGTCCGAGACAGCGCCGGCCGCACCCGGATCCGGCGCATGATCGAGGACGACATCGCTGCGGCCACGGCGAAGGGGCGCCATGGGCACGCGGCCGTGCTCAAACTCGCGCTGTGCCATTTCCTGAGCGAACACGAGGCCGACGAGCGTCCGGCCTTCGGGTCCGGGGAACCGGAATCGACCAGCGGCGGCTGAGGCCGGTTCGGGGCGGGTGGTCACCGGCCGAAATCACCGGCCGAAAGCTCGATCCGGCCCGAAAAGCGTTCCCGAACGCAGCCTGACTGAGGACATCAACCATGGCGACCCAGTGGCATCCGCCGACAGCCGTTGATCGTGGCCATCGTGGCGTTCTCATCAAGGGACCGGCGCTTTTTCGCTTGAGCGGGTGCTGGGCGGCATGATGCGAGCGCTGCCGGGTTCGACGCCAGGGAGTGTGCCATGGCTGGTGCCTTGACCAGAAGCCTCGCGCTCCTCGCGATGGCGGCGGGCGGACTTATTTTGGGAGCCCTCGGTTGGTGGAAGGGGGAAAATGCCCTGACCCTATGGGCATGGTCGGCGGGAACCATCCCGGTCCTCCTCGCCCTGACGATCCATATTCTCCAGTCGATGCTCCGGCGGGAAGCGGGGCTCGACATCCTTGCCGTTCTGGCCATGGCGGGCGCCTTGGTGCTGGGCGAACACCTCGCCAGCATCGTCATCGCCCTGATGGTGGCCAGTGGTCAGGCCCTGGAGGCGTATGCCGGCAACCGCGCCCAGAGGGAAATGACGGCGCTGCTCGGGCGAGCCCCCCGCACCGCCTGCCGGTATGTCGGCGAGCGGATCGAGACGGTGACGCTCGACGGGATCAAGCCAGGCGACCGCCTTCTGATCCGCACAGGGGATGTGCTTCCGGTGGATGGCACCGTGGCTGCCGGACCGGTCGTGCTCGATGAGTCGGCCCTCACCGGCGAGCCGCTTCCGATCCGGCATGCTGCGGGAGAAACGGTGCGGAGTGGCACGACCAACGCCGGAGACCCTTTCGATCTGATCGCGGTGACGACGGCGGACGAAAGCACCTATGCGGGAGTCGTGCGTCTTGTCGAAGCCGCCCGGGCCTCCAAGGCGCCTTCCGCGCGTCTGGCCGATCGCTACGCCCTTCTGTTTGTTTCGTTGACGCTCGCTGTCGCAGGGCTGGTCTGGCTGCTGACCGGCGAGGCGTATCGGGCGCTGGCCATGATCGTCGTGGCGACGCCATGCCCGCTGATTTTGGCTGTGCCCGTGGCGATCGCGTCCGGGATGTCGCGCTGCGCGCGACGTGGAGTGCTCGTCAAGGGAGCCGGCGCGCTGGAGGCTCTGGCCACCGTCCGGACTCTCCTGTTCGATAAGACCGGTACCCTGACCGGCGGTCGTGCGCGCGTCATAGCCGTCGAGACTGGCGACGGTTATGCCTCGTCCGACGTCCTGAGACTGGCGGCATCCCTGGACCAGGCGTCTCAGCACGTCCTGGCGGAGGCCATCATCGCCGCGGCGCGCGCCCGTGGCTTGCCGCTTGCCTCGCCGTCGGAGGTGGTCGAACATCCCGGTTTCGGAATTGCGGGCTTGGTGGATGGCCACCGTGTCGTGCTCGGCAGCTTCGATTATGTGTCGCGGCATGGGTCCCAGCCCCCATGGTCCACCCGACTTCTCCGCCGGATGGGGCACGAGGGGGTGGCCGGGGTGTTCGTCGGGTTGGGCGGTGCGATGGCGGGCGCGATCCTTCTCGCCGACGAGATCCGCCCGGAAGCCCCGCGGTCCCTGCGTCTGCTGCGCAAGGCCGGGGTACGGCGCACGGTCATGGTGACCGGTGACCGCCGCGACGTGGCCGAGGCCATCGGGGCAGCCTTGGGTCTGGATGGCGTGGTCGCCGAATGCACCCCATCCGACAAGGTGAAGGCGGTCGCGCGGGAGCACAGCCGGGGTCCGACCATGATGGTGGGCGATGGCGTGAACGATGCGCCCGCGCTTGCGGCGGCCGACATCGGCGTGTCCATGGGTGCGCGGGGAGCGGCCGCGTCGTCGGAAACGGCCGATGTCGTCCTTCTCGTCGACCGGCTCGACCGGCTGGCCGAAGCGATGCGGATCGCCCGCCGGTCGCGGCGCATCGCGCTTCAGAGCGTGCTCGCGGGGATGGGGATGTCGTTCGCCGCCATGGGCGCCGCGGCGTTCGGTTTCCTGCCTCCGCTGGCCGGCGCCATGCTTCAGGAGGCCATCGACGTCGTCGTGATCCTGAACGCCTTGCGCGCGCTCGGCCCTATCCGTCTGCATGGTGCAAGGGCCACGCTGTCCGAAACGGAGGCGCAGCGCCTGAAGGCCGAGCACGACAAGCTCGTGCCGCTTCTCGATCGGATACGCTTTGCCGGAGACCAGCTTGCGGGCGGCTCCCCGCCGCCTTCGGAGGAACTGGTCAGGTTGGGCGCTCTGCTGCGGGATCGGCTGCTGCGGCATGAGCAGGAGGACGACGCCACCTTGTACCCGCAGGTGGCCAAGCTGCTCGGAGGCGAGGACCCGATGGCGGCGATGAGCCGCGAACATCGGGAGATCGGACAGCTTGTCCGTGTGTACAGCCGAATGGTGGCGGATCTGGGAAGCGGCCCTCCCGACGATTTGGTTCTGCGCGATGTCCAGCGCGTTCTCTACAGCCTCGACGCCATCCTGCGCCTCCATTTTGCCCAGGAGGAGGAAATCTACCAGGCCCTGACGGACGCCGCCTGAACGGGCCGCAGCGCAAGGGAGATGGCCTGGGGGAGATGGTTGCCCGCCGCAATCACTTTCCTGGCAGCATCCGCCGCATCACGTCGTCACGCAGGAGGAAACGATGGTAGAGCGCGGCAACAACATGCAACCCCGCCGCGGCCAACAGGAGGTAACTGAGCGCCACATGGACATCCCCGGACGATCGCCCCAGCGGTGAGCCGTCCGCCACCAGCGAAGGCAGCGGGACCGCCGAGAACAAGGTTACCGTCCAACCCCGGGCGGAGGCGTTCATCCAACCCAGCACCGGGACGATCACCAGCAGCGCATACAGCAGCCAATGGACGAGCGCCGAGATCAGGTTCTGCCATCCCGGCAGGCCCGCGGGCGGTGGCGGAGCCGGATGGGTCAGTCGCCACAGCAACCGGCAGAGCAGCACGAACAGGATCAGCGCCCCCACCGAAAGGTGCAGGTTGATCAAGGTTTCCGGCTGGGTGCCCCGGTGTATTTCGGGCATCGTCCAGCCAAGAGCGTATTGGGCGATGAGCAACGCCACCATCAGCCAATGCAGGAACACCGCCACCGCCGTGTAGCCGAAGAATTCCTGGCCTGCGCCGGACCCGCCCTGTCGCATCGGTTCCTCCCTGTCGCGGCCTCGCCGGGCCGGCCTGCTGAACAGCCTGCGCTGCTGGCGCGTCGGTGCCGAAGTCAACACCGGCGATCCGCTTATGGCGACCGCGGAAGCCTGCGTCCGCCGACCTCCCAACCCGCGAACCGGCGTTGGAGTCTGCTCCGGATCGGCGCACCCCGCAAGCTTTGAAGGGCTCCGGCCGATCCCGACGGCCCCGTACCGCGAGTTCGCCCCTTGCTCGATTGCACACCAGCTATGGCCGGGCGGCGGAGCGGTCGGCGATCTGTCTCAGGCTGCCGTCCGCGCGTCTGGCGAAGACCTGCACATGATGGCCGAGATCGCACACGCGTTCGGCATCCTTGAGGGCGGCTTTCAGGGCGTCGCGCCGGGAGCCGAAGTTCCCGCCGCAATCTCCGCCCTGCATGCGCACGGTCCACGCCTCACGCTGCCGTTCGACGATATAGTTCAGGTGCAGATAGCAATCCATGATGTCACCCATACGCTGAAGAGGCCGGTTGATCAGCCGGCTTCGGCAAGTTGCGTCCCCGGCAACGCGGCCTCCCCCGCTGCCGGCTCCGTATGTCGGTTGGTTCGCGCACATCGCGGGGCGGCGTGTGCACCACCTTCTCAAGTTCGCCGTGCGGCAGACCGTGGGGTCGGACAGCGCGCTCCGCCGCGAAGCCTGCCGGTGAGGAAAGGCGAGCGCCGGGGGGCCGGCGTTCGCCTTTCCAGCTGTCTCATGCCTGCTTGATGTCGATCTGCCGCCTGGCCGGTTGGCTCGACGCGGTTTTGGGCAAAGTGAGCGTGAGGACGCCGTTCTTCATGCTGGCCGCGATGCGGTCGCGGTCCACGTCGGCCGGCAGGCGGAACGTCCGCGCGCACAGGCCGTAGCGCCGTTCCGAGAAGGTGCGGCTCGCGCCCTTCTCCTCCTTTTCCTCCCGCTTCTCCGCCTTGACGGAGAGGAAGTCGTTCTGGACCGTGAGGTCGATCGACTGCGCGTCCATTCCGGGGAGTTCCATGGTCACCCGGTACTCGCTCTCGCGGTCATCGACCTCGGCCGGCGGGGCGAAGGCCATGCCCTCCAGCCCGGTGCGCAGCAGCGGTTCCAGATCGAACGGCGCCCGCCGGCTCCAGGGCAGGTGGAGCATGGACGAGGCTTCGTCGAACAGCCGGTCGAACTCGTCGCGCAGGGCGAGGATCGGGTTCCGGTTGTGGACGGCGATCTGCTGCGCCGCTGTGCCCGTCGAGGCGACCTCCTGCCGGGGCTTCTCCTCTTGAGGCTTTGCCGTCACGTTTGCGTCTGCCATGTCGTCCTCCTGGGTTCGGGTGACTCGTGTGCCGCCTCCTGTATCGGCCCGATGCCGGGGGCGCCGGTTAACCTGGATCAAGCGGGTCGGCGGTTGGGGCTGGCAAGGAGGGGGTAGACCTCCCTCAAGTGTCCACGGGCCAGGCCGCTGCGCAGGTCATGCAGGGGCTGCGGCACCGGGAGAGACTGCGCCCTCATGAGCACGCTCCGCGAAACGGGAGCCGGGCCTCGGCTCTTCCGCGGTTCGGCGCTGGTGCCGGCCGGTTGGGGAGGGACGGACCGGCGTCATCCGCGCAACAGAGGCCTCAGGCGTGCGGGAAGCGTCTGGGCCGATGTGCCGAGCAGATCCTTGGCCTCCTGCCGGGTCAAGCGCAGACGGGCCTGAGGGCTCAATGCCCGCCTCAGGGTCCGCAAGGTCGCGGAGGGGGCGACGAGGATCAGGGAATCGAACATTCCCTGCATGGCGGCCTGATTGACGAGCGCGGCAACGCGCTGCTCGAAGGCCGTCGCGGCAATGTCCTGGGCGGAGGTTCCCCGCTCCGTCATGGGTTGTCCCGTTGCCGCGTACGCGGGCGTGCCGGGCGCGGGGTGGTCCGGCTTTTCGGACTCCGGCATCCGCAGGTCGATCGCGGCCTCGCGGGTGAGTTCCTCGTAGCCATGATCCGGCCCGGGCCGCCGGCGCAGGAGGACGGCGCCGGTTTGGTTGGCCAGAACGATCCAGGTGCTGTCGCCTCGGTGCATCGGCGGGTCTCCTCGACGGGGATTCGACCAGCCGCGACGGGGGCGTGCCTTAACCTGGGTTATCCGCCGCCTTGTGCCGCATCGCTCACCGCGCCAGGCTTTCCAGATAGGCGACGACCGCGTCGATCTCGCTGCGCGTGAGGCCCATGTTGGGCATCGGCGGGTGAGGATCGGCCAGCCAGCCGCGGATGCGGTCCGGGCCGCGGCTGCGGTCTTTGGCGATGCTGTCCAGGGTGGGCGCCGTGTCCGTTCCGCTGCCCTGCGGTCCGGACACATGGCAGGACGAACACCAGCGCTCGACGATCCGCCGCCCTGCGGCCGGGTCGGCCGTGGCGGCGGCCTCGACGCCAGGCGAAGCCAGCAGGAGCGCCACGGCGATGACGCCGATCCTTCCGTTCATCGCTATTCCCTCCCAATGCGGGTTCAGGCTGGCCGGGCGGCGAAACCGGCCGCCTTCGACAGACCGGCCAAGGGAAGGGTGGAATCCAGTTGGGCGACCTCGGCAAGCCGTTCGGTGTCGAGGAGAACCAACTGCCCCTTGTGGAAATCCAGAAGCCCGGCCTGGCGCAACCGCTTCAGGGTGCGGCACACATGCACGGAGGTCAACCCGGTGGCGCCGGCGATGTGGATCTGGTTGATGGGAAGGTGGATGGCCGCCGGGTCGCTGCCCCGCCGGGCGATGATGCGGTGGTGAAGGTCGAGAAGCAGGTTGGCGATCCGGCCCTGCGCCGGTTGCTGCCCCAGCGCGCTGACATGATTCCAGGCGGCGAGCGCCTCGCGGGTGACCGTGGCGGCGAAGTTCATGGCCAATTGTGGTGATCCGAGGCAGGTCCTGAAGAAGACCGAATGGGTAATGCTGCACAGCGCGAGATCGGTGACCGCCTCCGCCCCATAGGCCATGCCGTCCGCCTCGTTCCCCTCGAAGCCGAGGAGGTCGCCGGGCAGCACGAAGCGGATGATCTGCCGGCGGCCGTCCTCGAAATGCTTGTGGGTCAACGCCCAGCCGCTCCGGACGATCAGCACGGATCCGAACGGCTCCCCCTGATGGAACAGCGTGCTTCCGGCCCGGCGGGCCTGGATGTGCGGACCATGGGGAAACAGGCGGTCGAAATCCGTGTCGTCGATGCGGCGGCAGACGCTGTACTCGCGAGCGGGGCAGAGCGCGCATTGGCTTTGTTTTCCGGCGGCGCAGGGGGAGCGGCTCAGGAGATCGCAGGGCTGGAGTGTGTCGGCGTCGCCAACCGCGGGGCTTGTGTCGTGGCTCATGGCTGAGACCTCTCGGTCTGCCGTCCGCCGATCAACCGGTGGATGGCTTCGGCTGCTGGACGTCGGCGGGCCGCGGTTCCAGCGATCGCTTCCCATGATCGCCCCACGATCCGGCCGCGTCGCTGCTTCGCAACATCTAGACACGCCCGGCGGCCCCGTCCAGCTCTCTGACGTGGTAGGTTTTTTCGGGATCGGGGAAGATCATTGATGTTCTTCAAGTATTTTCCTTTGCCATCCGATGCTAGCCACAAATCGACCGAAGGGCGGCTGGGCATCGTTTCTGCGCTCGTGAAATTTTTCCACGAACCTTCCGCTGTTTCGTTTCCGGGTCTGTTTCAAGTCAGCGCCCGCGCAGCGGGGGCGGGACGACAAGGCCGGAGATCAGCCTTTCGTCGTGTCCCGTGGCCGAGGCCCCGCGCGCGGGGGCCGATGGTCCGACCGGGCTTAACCCAGGTCAATGCACAGCCGGTCGGAACGGCCACCTTCGTCCCATCGGCGTGTGTCGGGTTCTCGGCCGTGCGGAGCGGGCCGTGAGGAACGCGTCTCCGCCGATCCGGGCTCCCCGACCGCCGGATTCGGGACATCACGCGAGGTGTGCCATGGTCATGATGAAGGCGGCCGTGTTTCCGCATCGGCGACACGGTGGCGGTGTTCGCGCAAGGGCCGATCGGCCTCTGCGCCACCGCCGGGGCGAGGCTGAAGGGGGCGGCGACGATCATCGGGGTCGATACCGTGCCCGAGCGTTTGGCCATGGCCCGCCGCATGGGCGCCGACCACGCCGTCGCGGCGACCCTGTGCCCGGGCGGCAAGGAGCGGATGCGCCGCCTGCTCGCCGTCGTCGCCTCGGGCCGCGTCGATCTGAAGCCGCTGGTCACGCACCGCTTCACGCTCGACGCGATCGAGCAGGCCTGCGAGAGCTGTTCGCCCATCAGCGCGACGGCGTGCTGAAGGTCGCCATCACGCCTCGCTGACCGGGTGCCTTGCCACCGGGCCGGGGCGGTTGCCCGCGGTTGCCGAAGCCGCCGTCGGCGACGGCATTCCGGTGGAAGCGGACGGGCAGGCCATCGGTTGTTTCGATGAAGCCGGAACCCTTTGTCGGCGAAGGGTTGGGCGACGCGGCCGTGCGGCGGTGCCGGTTCGGACCGGCCATGCCCTTTCCCGCGCCTTCTACCAGGGGCATGGCAGGGCTTCGGGGCTACCGATGGGGAACCGCGTGGGTGCCGATCCGCAGGATGGTCTTGCGGCCGTCGCCATCGATCGTCTCGATGGTGACGACACCGTCCGGCGCACGGGCGACATGAAGCTCCTGCGGTTTCTCGATGCGATGATCCAGGACTTCGAGCAGGACATCCAACTGCCGCTCTCTCGGATCGTAGCTTATTCCCAGCAGGACGACGCCATCGGCCACGCGTTGGGCTCCGAGGTCCGGCGCGATCACCTCGATCGAGCTTGGCCGGCCGCGAAACAGGGGCGCGTTGGCATCGAAATAGCGGGGCCAGTTCTGTTCGGCGATGCGCGTGGTGACCATGGCTCACCCCTCGGGAGGTCGGTGCGTCTGCGGCTCGGGCAGAATGCGCGCGTGTCCGGTGGCGGCGATTGACGCAGGTTAAGCCGGAGCCGGGCGCGGGTGGCCGGTCAGTGGGTCAGCAGCAGCGCCTTGTTCGGATGACGGAGCATGAAACGGGTCACGCCACCGAACACGGTCTCGCGCAACCGGCTGTAGCCATAGGCCCCCATGACGATCAGGTCGGCGCCGAGTTCGTCGGCGCGGCGGATCAACCCATCCCCCAAATCGTCCAACCCGGTGCGCACGGCGGCGAACTCGGCGTCCACGCCGTGCCAGCGCAGATACCGCAGCAATCCCGCGCAGTCATGCGGGTCCACCGATCGTGGTTCGGTGGACAGCACGAAGACGCTGTCGGCACGATGGAGGAACGGCAGGCTGGCGGCGACGGCGCGAGTCGCTTCGACGCTGCCGTTCCAGGCAATGGACACCGACCGTCCGAGCGGCGCGGAGTGTTCGGGCGGAACCAGCAGCACGGGTCGGCCGGTGCCGAACAGCGCCGCCTCGACAGCCGCCTGCTGTCCGGGAAGGGTGCTGTGGGCGAAAACGATCAGGTCGGCCTTGCGCCCCTCGTGGGGAAGCAGGGCATCCGCCGTGCCGCGGATCGTCCGCCATGCCGCAGACGGTCCGTCCCGTTCGGGCTGTTCGGAAACGGCCAGTCCGCTCAAGGAGGTCGTGGCCCGCTCGAACAGGCCGTGGGCCCGCTCGCGGATCGCGGCGTTCTGGGCGCGCACGGTGCGCGTCATGTCCAGGATCACCGGCTCGGGCAGGCCCTGGGCGAGGAGCGGCAAGGTGTCCTCCGGACGCGGATCGATGTAGAGGGCGTCGACGTGCCCGTTGAATTCCCGCGCGACGGCGAGCGCTGCGTGCAGGGCGTGACCGTCCGTGTCGCTGCCGGTCATCGGTGCCAGTATCACATGGTACGACATTCTGCCTCCTTTCACCGCCCCATCGCGGTTCGCGACGGACGCTCGCGGACAGGAGAGCCGCCAGCGTTCCGTTGGAGTGAAGAAAGCAGACACGGGTCACGTCTGGATTGATCGAGATTAAGACATAAGCAAAATTGCCATACTCACAAAAATTCCTTAAATGTATGTTCGCAAGTCGCGGCCATGGAAAGAGTGTTTCGCAAAATCAGCAATATGCCATCGCAAGTGTTTAATAAAATGTGGGCGCGGATTCCTCGTGCTTTGACTCTCGCGGGAGTCTTGCGGCAAGAGTGGAATCAGCATATTCTGTTTGTCATATGATATTGAAGTAAATGCATTTTATATTCTACGATAATTTACTGCATGTGCGCTTGGTGCCCGTGGCGTAGCGTGACGATGGCGCAGCCTTGTCTTTGGATAATCGGTGTCACGGAGGAATCCGATGGATGTGGCGACAGTCCCGGGTGCTCGACCGGCGTCCCCCGTTGCGGCAAGGCGCAACATCGCCTCCGTGCTCCTCGGCATGATGGGGCCGCCGCTGGCGGCCATGGCCCTGGTCACCGTCGGCCTGATCGCCTGGAATTTTTCCCACCAGCGCGGGTTTGCCGAGGCGGAGATGGTGAGAACCGCCAGGGCTCTGTCGGTCGCGCTCGACCGCCAGTTGCTCGTCACCACCAGCGCCCTGGAGAGCCTCGCGGTCGCTCTGGCCGACGACCGGGACCCCGAGCATGCCTACCGCATGGTGCAGGACATCAAGGCCCGCCATCCCTATTGGTCGCATGTGACGCTCCGCACGGCTGCGGGCGATGTGCTGTTCACCACCGCCGTCCCGTTCGGAACGCCCATGCAGGGCGACAACTCCATGGATGTGCTGGTGGAGAAGGCCGTGGCCACCGGCCGGCCGCAGATCTCGAACCTCCTGTATGGGCCGATCGCCCAGCCCCCCGTTGTGGCGGTGCTCGTACCCGTTTCGCGGAAGGATGGTTCCGCCGATGTGCTGGTTGCGGTGGTGGCCACAGCCAAATGGCAGGAGCTTTTGCGCGAGGAGGGGGTCGCCGAGGGCTGGGTGGCCGGGATCATCGACCGCAACGGTATCGTCGTCGCGCGGACGCGCGGTGCCGAGCGCTTTGTCGGCAAGCCGGCGCCGGGCTGGGTTCTCGACGCGATCGGCAAATCGCCGGACGGCTGGGCCGAAGGCCCGGCTCTGGAGGGCGAAGCCCTGTCGCTCGCCTTCTCCCGGTCGGCGGTGTCGGGATGGAGCCTCGCCTTCGCCGCTCCGGCCAGCCTGTTCGAGCAGCCGATGCGCCGGTCGCTGTGGCTGGCGGCGGCCGTCAGCGGCGCCACGATCCTGGCGGCCCTGGTCTTCGTGCTCGCCTACGCCCGCCGGCTGTCGCGGTCGATGGCCGGGCTGGTGCGGACGGTGGACGTCCTGCGACGGCCGGGGGGCGCTCTGCCGCCGACTCCGGTCTCCGCCTCGGCGGAGTTGGCGTCGGTGTACGAGTCCATGCGGGACGCCAGCCTGTACCTGCTCCGGGTGGAACAGGAACGCACGACGGCGATGCGCGAACTCCAGCACCGGGTGAAGAACGACCTTCAGGCCATCATGGGCCTGATCGCCATGGAGCGCTTCCAGAGCCCTTGCGCCGGAAGCTGCGCCATGCTCGATGAGCTGGAAGGGCGGATCGAGGCGTTGCGCCTCGTCCACAGCCGGCTCTACGACGCCCGGCGGGTCGGAACGGTCGAACTGGGCGGGTACCTGCGGGAGCTTTGCGGCAACGCCGTCGCCCTGTATGGCCGCAGCCATCACGGAGGCATCACGCTGGCGGTGCACGCCGACGACATCGAGGTCGGCCATGACGTCGCCGTTCCGCTCGGCCTGATCGTCAACGAGTTCGTCACCAACAGCGCCAAGCACGCCTTTCCGCAACGGCCGGGGCGGATCATGCTCGATCTGGCGCTGATGGAAACGGGGCATGTGCGCTTGCTCTTGGCCGACGACGGGATCGGCCTGCCGGTCGAGCGCGCGCGGTCGTCCGGTCTCCAACTGATCGGGCTGCTGGCGCAGCAGGTTGGCGCGGAACCGGAATGGGCGGTCGGCGCGGGCACCAGCCTGCAACTCTCCTTCCTGGTCGCGGCGGTGGCCGAGGCCGCCTGAAGACCCGTTGCCGTCATCCAGCCGTGTTTCGATGTCGTGGTCTGCCGCCAGCCTGGCCGGCTGAAGGGTGGCCTCGATCAAGGTCGACGCCGGACCCCCGACCGGGGGCGTCGGTTTCCGCTCGATGAACGCCGCCGGTACGGGTTCCGGAACAGGATCCGGTCCATGGCGCTGATCGGGGGGCTGGGGACGCCGATCCCGTCGGCCGGGTTGCCCAGGGCATGGCACGACCTCGCAAGGCCGGCGGTCGGCCTGTCGAACCGGGTCCTGCGCCAACGCAAGCTCGTTGGAGGGACGGCCTAATGGGACATAAGGACCGGCACCGTCATGCGCTTGAGCATGGCGCGGGTCATGCCGCCGAGCACCAGTTCGCGCAGCCGGGAATGGCCGTAGGCGCCCATGACCAGCAGATCGGTCCCGGAGTCGGCCATTTGGTTGAGCGTCAGGTCGGCCGGATCGAGCTCATCGCTCCGAAGGGACAGGGTGTCCACGGATGCGTTGTGGCGGGCCAGATGGCGGGCGATGTCGGCGCCGGGATCCTCGCCATGCCTCCCTGCCGCCTCCGGGTTGACGGTGAGAACCTGCACCGACCGCGCCATTTCGATGAGGGGCATGGCATCCGCCACCGCGCGGGCGGCCTCCCGGCGCGCGTCCCAGGCCACCAGGACACGCTCGCCGATCGTCGGGAAGGTCCCGTAATGGGGGATCAGGAGGACGGGGCGGCCGGACGACAGCAGAAGCAGTTCGGCGTCATGGTCGTCGATGTCGGAAGCTTCGTCGCCTCCGGGCTGGCCGAGGACGAGAAGATCGGCGTACCGTGCGTGCAGCGCCAGCCGGTCGGCGATCATCGCCGGAGGGCAATCCATGAGGCGCTGCCCGGTCGCGCAGCCCTGCCGCGCGAGCACCGCATCAAGCGCCGCCGCCGCGCGCTCCGCCGTTTCGGTCGCGCCTCTTTCGAGCGCCGCCATGACGGACGCGGGAGGCGGTATCTCGGCGCTGAAGCGGAACTGCGGCTGGACCCGGATCACGAGCCCGGTCAGATGCGCGTCCAACCGTTCCGCCAGCCGCGCGGCGGCTTCGATCCTGCGGACACCGGCCGGGGAATGATCGAAATGGACCAGGATTTCCTTGTAGGACATGACGGGTCTCCCGCTTCGTGGCTTCTCTCGCGGGAAGGATGAGCCGTTTGCCGGCGCCGGCCTTTACCTGGGTCAAGATGGCCGCGGTGAATCGGCATTCTCCGTGGGATGCCACCGGTCCGCATGATCCGCGTAAAGGCGCCGAGCCTCCCGTCCGGTCAGCGGACGGATCGGGTCCGTGCCTCATCATTCCATGCGGGGGGCGTGGGCTGCCGCTCATCTGCCCGCTGATAGGCCGCCATTCTTTGTCCCGGCTTCAATCCCTCCTCCGGAACAACGCGCGCCGGACGAATTTCTCCAGTTCGAGGACGGCGAACAGGGCGGCGCCGGTGGCAAGGATCGCCACGCCGTCGTCGATGCCGACCGTGCCGATGCCGAAGAAGCGCTGCATGATGGGGGCATGGGTGAAAATAAGCTGGAGCGTCACGACCGCGCCGACGGCCGCCAGGACATGGGGCGTGCCCCGCAGACCGATGGCCGTGAAGGAGGGGACGCGCAGGTAACGGACGCTGAAGAGATAGAACACCTCCATGCAGACCAGCGTGTTGACCGCGACGGCGCGGGCCTCGGCCAAGCTGGCGCCGCGGTCCAGGGTCCAGTGGAAGGTTCCGAAGATGCCGAGCAGGAACAGAAGCGAGACGAGAACCGTCCGCCAGACCAGGAAGCCGGACAGGATCGGTTCACCGGGCGGACGGGGCGGCCGGGTCATCGCGCCGGCCTCCGGAGGCTCGAAAGCCAGCGCCATCGACAGGCCGATGGAACTCACCATGTTCACCCACAGGATCTGCACTGGCGTGATGGGCAGGGTGGTGTCGAGCAGGATCGCCGCCACGATGCCGAGGGACTCGCCGCCGTTGATCGGCAGCAGGAAGAGGATCGCCTTCATCAGGTTGTCGTAGACGGTCCGACCCTCCTGGATCGCCGCGACGATCGAGGCGAAGTTGTCGTCGGCCAGAACCATCAGGGCGGCCTCCTTGGCGGCCTCGGTGCCCTTCCGTCCCATGGCGATGCCGACGTCGGCCTGCTTGAGCGCCGGGGCGTCGTTCACGCCGTCCCCCGTCATTGCGACGACCGAGCCGTCCGCCTGGAACGCCCGCACCAGGCGCAGCTTGTGCTCGGGGCTGGTGCGGGCGAACACGTCGACGTTCGGCGCGGTCCGGCGAAGCGCCTCGTCGGACAGGCGGTCGATGTCCGATCCGGTCAGGACGTCCTGCGGGTTGGCAAGCCCGAGGTCGCGGGCGATGGCCCGCGCCGTGTCCGCATGGTCGCCGGTGATCATCTTGACGCGGATCCCGGCCGACCGGCAGCGCGCGACCGCTGCGACGGCCTCGTCGCGCGGCGGATCCGCGATCCCGAGCAGGCCCAGCAGCGACAGACCACCCTCGACGTCGTCGAAGCGCAGGAGCAGCCGCCCAGCCGGCATCGGCTTCCAGGCAATGGCCAGGACGCGCCACCCCCGTGAAGCCATCCCGACGACACGCGACCGCCACAACGCGGCATCTGGGGCCGTTCCGTCACCCAGCTCCGCCCGACCGTCGCGGGGCTGGCGCTCGCACATGGCCAGAACCTGTTCGGGCGCTCCCTTGACGCAGACGAAGGCGGTTCCGTCATGGCCGTGATGCAGCGTCGCCATGAATCGGTGCTCGGGTTCGAAGGGGATGATGTCGGTGCGTGGGAACAGCCTCCGGAGTTCGTCCGGATCGATCCCCGCCTTGCAGCCGAGCACGACGAGGGCGCCCTCCATCGGATCGCCCTCGATCCGCCAGCCCCCGCCGTCCCGCCGAAGGCACGCGTCGTTGCACAGCACCGCCGCCCGAGCGATTCCGTCCAGGTCCGGCACCTCGCCAGGATCGGCAAGGGGCCGGCCGTCCTGCCGGAAGCCGCCGCGCGGGCTGTAGCCGGCACCGTCGACCTCGTACAGGCCGGAGGCCGTGGCGAGCGCCTTGACCGTCATCTCGTTGCGCGTGAGGGTGCCGGTCTTGTCCGAGCAGACGATCGACACGGAACCGAGCGCCTCCACGGCCGGCAGGCGGCGGATGATGGCCTGGCGCTTCGCCATCCGGGTGACGCCGACCGCCAGCGACACGGTCAGGATGGTCGGCAACCCTTCCGGGATGGCCGCCACGGCGAGGCTGACCACGGCCATCAGCGTGCCGGCCGCCTCATGGCCGCGGACCAGGACGCCGAGAGCGAAGACCAGGACCGCGCCGGCCAGCACGCTTCCGGTCACCCAGCGCGCGAGCGTGCCGACCTTCTCCAGGAGCGGTGTCGTGAGCGTCCGCACGGAAGCGAGCAGGCTGGTGATCCGCCCGATCTGCGTGCCCGCGCCGGTGGCGACCACCACGCCCAGGCCCTGGCCCGCGACGACCAGCGTCCCGGAGAAGGCCATCGACGCTTGATCGCCCAGCGGGCTGTCAAGGGCGACCGACTCCACGCTCTTGGCCGCCGCCACCGACTCGCCGGTCAGCGCCGCCTCATCGATCCGCAACCCGCGGGCGCGCAGCAGGCGCAGGTCGGCGGGCACCCGGTCGCCGGGTTCGATCAGCACGGCGTCGCCGGGCACCAGACCGGCCGCCGGGACGGCGCGCCTCCGGCCGTCGCGGAGGACGGTCGCTTGGGGGGCGAGCATGCCGCGGATCGCGTCGAGCGCGCGTTCGGCCCGGCCCTCCTGGAGAAAGCCGATGCCGGCGTTCAGGACGCAGACGAGCAGGACGACCACGGCGTCGGTCCAATGCCCCAAGGCGGCGGTGACGGCCGACGCCGCCAGCAGGATGCGGATCAGCAGACTGCCGAACTGGGACAGGAACCGGCGCAGCGGGCCGCGAACCGAGGCGGCGGGCATGGCGTTGGCGCCGCAGGTGCGCAGACGGTCGGCCGCCTCCCGCTCCGAGAGTCCGTCGGCTCCGGTGCGGAGTTCGGAACAGACGGCGGACGGGTCGATGCCGTGCCAGCACCGCGCCGGGACGGTGGACGGATCCCGCGGCATGATCGTCTCCGTTTGCTTCGGTCACGGCGAACACGAAGACCCGACTCCGGTTGCCATGTGCCGCGGCATGCTTCGGTCCTTGTTCGATGGATGGAACGGATTCAATGGGCCATCGGGACCGGCAGCGGGCTCTCCGTCATGATCGTCCGCGAGTCAGCCAGCCGCCCTGAACCTTGGCCTGAGCGCTGTCCTTGGGGACGAACGCCCGAACTCCAGTTCGTCGAGAATGAGCTTGCGCAGACTGAGGTCGGTCATGACGGTCTCCGTGACAATCCTGGAAGCGCCTGTCGCGATGATACCGGCCGCAGTGTCCGCCGCCGCCGACGGCCGGCCCTTAACGCAGGTTAAAGGCTGGTGATTCCGCCGTGTCACCCATCCCCTTGACGGTGGCAGAAGAGAGGAGTGCCTGCCGGGAGGAACCGCCGCACCGCGGTCTCGATCTGACGATATTCAGGCCGCCGACCGTCGCCTCCCGGTACCAGTTGATCCGGTCGCCCCTCAGGAAATCGTCGCGCGCGAATGCCGCGGCGCCGCTTCGCCGAACCAGCCGCGATCGATGTTCAGGAACCGCTTGATCCCTCCCTTGATGAGCGCTGAGGCGGGATGGCCGCCCGGCAGTCACGCGATCGTGGACAGCGATCCGGACGGTCTGGCGTCGTTGTGACGAGGCGTCCCTGAATTTCGAGTGGCCAGACGCCGAGAAGGGAGGCCAGGAGGGTCAGGAGTCCGATCTGGCGTCCGCACGGAACGGGACACCATAACCCGGCGTCCATCGTTCCGCCTGGAAGTCCAATTCCTACCTTCGCACCTCCATGGAGCGGAGCAGGCTCGCGCGAGCGGTGTCCAGATGGGCGCGGCAGGCGGTCATCATCCGCTCCGGGTCGCGGCTTTTCAGGCCCCGGATGTAGGCGAGATGTTCCTGGATGGCGACCGCGTTGCGTTCCTTCTCGTCGCGCTTGTTCCACGGGTAGTGGTAGTGGAAGACCATGGAGATCACGTCGAAGAACATCTCCATGAAGCGGTTGGGCGCCGCCTCGTTGATCAGGCTGTGGAAGCGCTGGTCCAGCTCCGAGAACTCCATGAAGCGCTGGTCGATGTCCTTCAGCAAGGCGACATGCTGCTCCTCGATGCGGTCCAGCTCCTGCCACAGCGGTGATTTCGCATCGAGTTCGATGAAGCGCCGGGCCGAACGGAGTTCGAACATCTCGCGCACCTCCGTCAACTCCTCCGCGAACTCCTCGGTGAAGCCGCGGAAAACCCAGCGGCTGTTGGGGCGCCGCTCCAGCAGACCGAAATAGCTGAATTGGTTGAGGTGCTCGCGGATCGCCGAGTTTGAGGTGCCGAACTGGCGGGCGAGGTCGAGGCCGCTGATGTGCTGGCCCGGCTTGCAGTCGCCCTGCTGGATCCAGGCCATGAACTTCTTTTCGACGGTGGTGGCGACCGATTCCGTCTCGGTGTCGGGGTAGTAGTCGGCGGGGGCCGGGTGGCGCAGGATCCGCTTCGCACGCTTGTCGATGCCGATCAGCCCGGCGGCGGTCAGCCCGTCGAGGACGGCGCGCACCGTGGTCCGACTGACGTCGAGCGCAGCCGCCAGTTCGTTCTCCGACCCCAGATCCCCGCCCAAGGTGCGCGCGGCGACCAGGTCCAGGCACTGGTTGTAGCTGCGCTTGTAGAGGGTGTTGGTCTTCATGCCGTGGCGTCCGCCCTGTTTTTTCTCATTGGTTTTTTCCCATAAAAAACAGATTGACCCTCTCTCTTCTCCTATGTTTGTTATCCGTAACGAACAGGTGACGTCAACAATCAAGATGGCGGACGAACGGCGGTGCGGACGGTTCCAGCGGGAGCCGGAGCACCGGCCACCGCTCCGCCGTCGAGGGGAGATCTCCGGACGATGACCGGCCGCATCCTACAATTCGGCACCAGCCGCTTCCTTCAGGCCCATGTGGATCTGTTCGTCCACGAGGCGCGGGAGGCCGGCCAGCCGGTCGGGCCGATCGCGGTGGTCCAGGCGTCGGGCTCGGCGGAGCGGGCAGGGCGCGTCGCCGCCTTCGGCCGTCCCGGCGGTTTTCCCGTCATCATCCGCGGCATCGAGAGGGGCGCTCCGGTGGAACGCCGGATCCAGGTGACCAGCGTCGACCGCGGCCTCGCCGCCGCCCGCGACTGGGAGGAACTGTCGGCGCTGTTCGCCGGGGAGACGGACGTTGTGGTCTCCAACATGGGCGACACCGGCTACGAGGTCGCCGCCGCCGACCGTCATCCGGCGCTGCTGTCCGGCACCGCCGTCCCGCACTCCTTTCCCGGCAAGCTGCTGGCCCTGCTGCACCGGCGCTGGCGCGACGGCGGGCGGCCGCTGACGATCCTTCCTTGCGAACTGGTCAGCCGCAACGGCGAGGTGCTCGCCGCCATCCTGGCCGGGCTGGCGCGGGATGCGGGCGCGCCGGCCGGCTTCCTCGGCTGGCTGGCGGGGTCGGTGATCATCGGCAACACGCTGGTCGACCGCATCGTCTCGCAGCCGCTGGAGCCGATCGGCGCGGTGGCCGAGCCCTATGCGCTGTGGGCGATCGAGCGCCGGCCCGGCCTTCCGGCCCCCTGCGGGCACCCGGCCATCGTGATGACCGACGATCTGGAGCCCTTCGAGCGGCTGAAGCTGCACATCCTCAACCTCGGCCACAGCGTGCTGGCCGACCTGTGGATGGCGGAGCGGCGCGACCCGGACGAGACGGTGCGCGCCATCCTGGCCGACGGCCGCGTCCGCGACCGGCTGGAAAGCCTCTACCGCACCGAGGTGGTGCCGGGCTTCGCCGCGCGCGGCATGGCGGGGGAGGCGGAAGCCTACGTCGCCACCACGCTCGACCGCTTCCTCAACCCCTTCCTCGACCACCGCATCGCCGACATCGCCCAGAACCACCCGGCCAAGGTCGAGAAGCGCATCGGCGCCTTCCTCGCCTGGGTGTATGGCGCCGGTTCCGCCCGCCACGCGACCCCGCTGCTCGATGCCGTGCTGGCCCGGCCTGCCGAGGGAATCCGCTCATGACCTACGAATTCGATTTCTCGGTCCTCCTGCCTTTCTGGCGCGAATTCGCCACCGGGGTGTGGCTGACCCTGCAACTGTCGGCGCTGGCCACGGTGCTCGGCTTCGTGCTCGGCACGCTGTGCGCCATCGGCCGGGCCGACGGCTCGCCCGCCGTCAAATGGGCGGTCGCCACCTACGTCGAAGTGATCCGCAACACGCCGCTGCTGGTGCAGATCTTCCTGGTTTATTTCGGCATCGCCACGCTGGGCATCCACGTCTCGGCCAACATGGCGGCGGTCATCGCCCTGGTCGTCAACGTCGGCGCCTACACCTGCGAGATCGTCCGCGCCGGCCTGGAATCGGTGCACAAGGCGCAGTTGGAGGCGGCCGACTGCCTCGGCCTCAGCCGGGTGCAGACCTATTGGCACGTCGTGCTGCGGCCGGCGGTGGAGCGCGTCTATCCGGCGCTGACCAGCCAGTATGTGCTGCTGATGCTGGCCTCCTCCATCACCTCGCAGATCTCGGCGGAGGAGCTGACGGCGGTCGCCAACCGCATCCAGTCCGACACCTTCCGCAGCTTCGAGACCTACATCGTCGTCGGCGTCCTCTACCTGCTGCTGTCCTTCGTCGTGCGCGCCGCCTTCTGGGGCTTCGGCATGGTCGTCTTCGTCCGCCGGCGCAAGCTCGGCACGGCGCTCTGAGGGGAAAGGTCATGCCCGGTTTCAGCTTCACCCATCTCGAATTCCTGGCCTGGGCGGCGCTCTGGACGGTCGGGCTGTCGGTCATCGCCTTCGTCGGCGGCGGGCTGCTCGGCTTCGTCGTGGCGCTGGCCCGCGTCTCCGCCAGCCGGTCCCTGCGGATCGCCGCGATCGTCTACATCCAGCTCGTCCAGGGCACGCCCCTGCTGATCCTGCTGTTCCTGATCTATTTCGGCGTCGCCATCGCCGGCTTCGACGCGGTTCCGGCGATCATCGCCGCCGGGGCGGGGCTGACCGTCTATTCCTCAGGCTTCCTCGCCGAAATCTGGCGGGGCTGCATCCAGTCGGTGCCCAAGACCCAGTGGGAGGCGGCCGAATGCCTGGCGCTGACGCGCTGGCAGCGGATGACGCGGGTCGTCCTGCCGCAGGCCCTGCGCCTCGCCACCGCGCCGACCGTCGGCTTCCTGGTGCAGATCGTCAAGAACACCTCGCTGGCCTCGGTCGTCGGCTTCATCGAGCTGTCGCAGGCCGGCAAGCTGATCAACAACTCGATCTTCGAACCCTTCACGATCTTCATCGTCGTCGCCGTCTTCTACTTCGCCCTCTGTTTCCCGCTCTCGACCTGGAGCCGCAGCCTGGAAAGGAAGCTCAATGTCAGCCGTCGCTAAGCCCGCGCGTCTCCGGGAGGACGAACAGCCCATGCATGCCCCTGTTTCCGCCAAGGCTGTCGTCAGCCTGTCGAACGTCCACAAGAGCTTCGGCGCGCTGAAGGTGCTGGACGGCGTGTCCTTCGACGTCGGCCCCGGCGAGGTCACCGCCATCATCGGCCAGTCGGGGTCGGGAAAATCGACGGCGCTGCGCTGCATCAACGCGCTGGAGACGATCCAGCAGGGCAGCATCCATGTCTGCGGCCACGCCGTCCACGACCCGGCGCTGGACCGCCGCGCGCTGCGCCGCGACGTCGGCATCGTCTTCCAGAGCTACAACCTGTTCCCCCACCTGACGGTGGAGCAGAACATCATGCTGGCGCCGACCTGCGTGAAGTCGATGTCCAAGGCCGAGGCCCGCGAGCTGGCCCGCGAGGTGCTGGCGCGCGTCGGGCTGGAGGCGAAGGCCGAGCAGTATCCCGAGCAGCTCTCCGGCGGGCAGCAGCAGCGCGTCGCCATCGCCCGCTCGCTGGCGATGAAGCCGAAGCTGATGTTGTTCGACGAGGTGACCTCGGCGCTCGACCCGCAGCTCACCGGCGAGGTGCTGAAGGTGATGGAGAGCCTGGCGGCCGGCGGCATGACGATGATCCTGGTCACCCACGAGATGGCGTTTGCCCGCCGCGTCGCCTCGACGGTCATCTACATGCACCAGGGCAAGGTGTGGGAGAGCGGTCCGGGCTCGATGCTCGACCGCCCGCAAACCGAGGAACTGCGCGGCTTCGTCGGCAGCGGGCTGTGAGTTTCTCCCTCTCCCGGGGCGGGAGAGGGCAATTCGAATCGCAACAAATCCAAACGGAGGAAACCATGAACCGCAGACACCTGATCGCCGCGGCCGGCGTCGCCATGCTCGCCAGCCTGACGGCCCCGGCCTTCGCCGACAGCCTCGACACCATCAAGGCCAACAAGAAGATCCGCGTCGCCATCGACCTCGGCTCGCCGCCCTTCGGCATGAACGACAGCGCCATGCAGCCGACCGGCTCCGACGTCGAAACCGCCAAGGCGCTGGCCGCCGATCTCGGCTACGCGCTGGAGATCGTCCAGGTCACCAGCCCGAACCGCGTGCCCTTCCTGCTGACCGGCAAGGCCGACATGGTCATGGCCTCCTTCAGCATCAACGAGGAGCGCAAGAAGGTCATCGACTTTTCCGATCCCTACGGCGTCATCCAGGTCGTCGTCGCCGCGCCGAAGAACGTCGCGATCACCGACCTGAAGGACGTGGTCGGCAAGCGCCTCGGCACGACGCGTGGCTCGACCAACGACAAGGAGGCCACCGCCCAGGCCCAGGGCGCCGAGATGGTGCGCTACGACGACGACGCGACGCTGATCACCGCGCTGATCTCCGGTCAGGTCAACATCATGGCCTCCTCGCCGCAGGTGATGGCGGCGGTCAACGCGCGCCGGCCGAACGACCCCTACGAGGTCAAGCTGGTGCTGAAGACCAACCCCTACGCCGCCGGCTTCCGCAAGGGCGACGACGCGCTGCGCAAGGTGGTCAACGACTGGATCCAGGCCAACCTCGCCAACGGCAAGCTCAGCAAGATCTACGAGACCTACAACGGCGTGCCCCTGCCGGCCGAGATGCCGAAGTGACGCGAACCGGGCCGGCCACGGCGCCGGCCCGCCCCCATCCGACAGGAGTTTCAGGACAATGAAGGCGTTGATCTGCGAGGAACCCGGCCGCTTGGCGGTCATCAGCCGGCCCGACCCGGTGCCGGGCGCCGGGGAGGTCCTGGTCCGCATCCGCCGCGTCGGCGTCTGCGGCACGGACTTCCATATCTTCCAGGGCAAGCACCCCTTCCTGGCCTATCCCCGCGTGATGGGGCACGAGCTGTCGGGAACGGTGGAGCGGGCGCCGGACGGCAGCCGTCTGAAGGCCGGCGAGAACGTCTACATCGTGCCCTACCTGTCCTGCGGCACCTGCGTGTCCTGCCGGCGCGGCGTGACCAACGCCTGCCAGAACATCCAGGTCGTCGGCGTCCACCGCGACGGCGGCATGGCCGAGTATCTCTGCGTGCCCGAACAGAACGTCATCCCGGTCGGCGGCGCCTCGCTCGACGAGGCGGCGATGATCGAGTTCCTGGCGATCGGCGCCCACGGCGTCAAGCGCGGCGGCGTGACCGCCGAGGACCGCGTCCTCGTCGTCGGCTCTGGCCCGATCGGCATCGCGGCGATCATCGCCGCCAAGGCGCGCGGCGCGAACGTCACCGTCATGGACATGCGCGAGGACCGGCTGGCCTTCACCCGCGACCGGCTGGGCGCCAACCATCTGCTGCGCGCCGACGCCGAGGCGGAGGCGGAGGCCAGGCGGCTGACCGGCGGCGACTTCTACGACGTGGTGATCGACGCCACCGGCAATTCGACGGCGATGCACCGTGGTTTCGGCTTCGTCGCGCACGCCGGCCGCTACGTGCTGGTCAGCGTCGTGCCGGGCGAGATCACCTTCTCCGACCCCGAGTTCCACAAGCGCGAGACGACGCTGCTCGCCAGCCGCAACGCCCAGCCCGACGATTTCGCCGAGGTCGTCCGCTTCATGGAGGCCGGCAAGGTGCCGTCGCTGGCGCTGAACACCCATCGGGGCGCGCTGGCCGACGGGCCTGAGCTGTTCAAGGAATGGCTGCGCCCGGAAACCGGCGTCATCAAGGCCATCCTGGAGGTCTGACGGCATCATGACCGCTCTCCCCATCCTCCGCCTGCACGCGGCCGACAACGTCGCCACCGCCGTCGAAAGCCTCGCCCAAGGGCGGGAACTGCCCGGAGGGCTGACCGCCGGGGCGGCGATCCCGCGCGGGCACAAGATCGCTACCGCCGCCATCCCGTCGGGCGCGGCGATCCGCAAGTTCGGGCAGGTGATCGGCTTCGCCAAGGGCGACATCGCGGCGGGGGACTGGGTGCACGAGCACAACGTGGCGCTCCAGGAGTTCGAGCGCGACTACGCCTTCGCCGCCGAGGCGCGGCCGGACGAGCCCCTGCGGCCCGGCGAGGGGCCGGCGACCTTCCAGGGCTTCCGCCGCGCCGACGGACGGGTCGGGACGCGCAACTACATCGGCATCCTCAGTTCGGTGAACTGCTCGACCACCGTGGTCGACTTCATC